>CAVZSD010000010.1:0-117415 GCA_963777615.1 uncultured Bacteroidota bacterium
ACTAAACAAAGTACGGATGATTTACAACCTAAATTGAAATGATTAATGTCAAGTTCAGGGTGAATCAGGGTTGTTAAATCTATAAATGTAAAAACAAATATACTTCGGATTAACCCACTTTCATTTGCATCTTTTTAAAATAGTTGGAACAAAAACTTATGAAGAGAAAAACAATACATCATTTTCTTTATGAAAAAAGAAATTGGCTGATTGCTTCCGCACGGATTCTGATCATTTTTGGCATTGTGCAGAATTCAGTTTTTGCCCAGGACATTAGTCCAATTAAGCTATCATGGTTAGGAGGTAATTCACCAACACTGTCTTCAGGTGTGAGTTGGGGTGTGCCATTACCGGAAGGGAAGATTAATCCCTCAACTAGTTTTTCGTTGAAAAATGTTCAGGGACAAACCATGCCTGTGCAATCATGGCCATTGGCTTTTTGGCCCGATGGATCATTAAAATGGGTGGGCTTAAGTACAGTTGTCGATACTAATTCCGGAACTACCTTTCAACTTGAGCCGGTAAAAACAGCCGGCGATAATAAGTTAAAGATAAAAGTTAATGTGACTGAAACCGGTGATTATGTATCCGTGAATACCGGAGTTTTGCAATGCGATATTCCCAAGCGCGGTGAACAACTCATTCATGTCATCAAAATGGATGGAAAAGAAATTTCCTCAGGCGGAAGATTGGTATGTATTCTCCAAAATGGCCCAAGCAAAGAATTGGGTTCTCAGCCTTCTAAAGAAAAGTTTATTGGTAATATTGAAAAAGTAACAATTGAACAAAATGGCCCGGTCAGAGCAGTGATTAAAATTGAAGGCAAGCATGTTTCTGAATCGGGTAGCCGAAGTTGGCTGCCATTTATTGTTAGACTATATTTTTACGCAGGACAACGATCAATTCGAATGGTGCATACAATAATTTATGACGGTGATCAGCAAAAGGATTTTATCCGCGGTTTGGGGTTGGTTTTTGATGTTCCTTTGGATGAGCAGTTATACAACCGTCACATTCGTTTTTCAGGAGAGAACGGCGGCTTATGGGATGAACCATGCGAACCTCTCAACGGAAGAAGGCCGCTGGATTTTAGAAATGATCTGTATGCGAAACAGCTTTCTGGAGAGAGTATTGCCGAGCGCAAAACCTTCTCTGAACAGCAGCAATTCCTAATTGATAATTGGGCCGCATGGAACGATTTCAAATTGGAGCAATTAAACGCCGATGGATTTAGAGTACAAAAAAGAACCAACAATCAAAGTACATGGATTGATGCCGGTTATGGGAAACGTTCCGAAGGAATGGCATTTGTGGGTGATGTGTCAGGTGGCTTAACGGTTTGTGTTCAGAATTTCTGGCAATCATTTCCTTCAGAACTGGAAATTAACAATGTAAAATCAGATACTGCACATATTAAAGCATGGCTTTGGCCGCCTGAAGCTGAAGAAATGGACATGCGGCATTACGATACTCTTGCATGGGGACATGGTCTAGAAGCAAGTTATGAAGATGTTCAACCAGGATTTAGTTTAGCCACCGGTGTTGGACGAACAACTGAAATAATGTTGTATGCCTCCGCGAATGTTCCTTCCTATGAAACTCTGGATAAGATTGTAAATCAAGGGAATCGGCCAGCATTACTAACTGTTTCTCCTGAATACATTCATAGCATTCCGGTTTTTGGAGCCTGGAGTTTACCTGACTACTAGTACAAAAGGAAAACTATGGTTAGAAGATCAACTCGATAAAGCTTTTAAATACTATAATCTGGAAGTAGAACAACGGCATTGGTATGGTTTCTGGAATTATGGAGATATACGGCATAGTTACGATCATGATAGGCATACCTGGAAATATGATATGGGCGGTTTTGCCTGGGACAATACTGAGCTGATGCCGAACATGTGGATATGGTATAGTTATTTAAGATCAGGCCGTGAGGATATCTTCCGAATGGCTGAAGCGCTTACGCGGCATTCAGGTGAAGTAGATGTTTATCATCTTGGTCGTTTTAAAGGACTTGGTTCTCGCCATAATGTTGTTCATTGGGGAGGAGGGGCAAAAGAAGTTCGAATTTCACAAGCCGCACTTGGCAGGTTTTATTATTATTTAACTACAGATGAACGAACGGGAGATTTAATGCATGCTGTTGCGGATGCTTCTAATGAAGCAATTGGTAAAATTGATCCGCTGCGTGAGATCTTGAAAAAAAGTAAATACCCTACACACATTCGTGTAGGCCCGGATTGGTTTGCGCTTGTTGGCGACTGGATGACTGAATGGGAACGTACCGGTAACATTAAATACCGCGACCGGATTATGGTCGGTGTTAATTGCTTTTATAATATGCCTTACGGTTTCTTCTCCGGAAAAGACGGTGCTTTTGGGTACGATCCAAAAACTTATAAGTTGTATCGTTTGGATGAAAATGATATTGGCTGGATTCATTTGTCTGTTTTAATGGGAGGCCCAGAAATAGCTTTCGAATTGACCCATCTTCTCCATAATAAAAAATGGGACAAACTCTGGCTGCAGTTCTGTAAATTATATGGAGGTCCTAAAGAAGAAGTTGAAAAAGAATTTGGCAAGGACGTTAAATTAGGTGAGCCCGGTTCATGGTATGCACGTCTTCCAGCCTATTATGCAAAAGTAACTGGTGATACAACTTATGCAAAAAGAGCATGGGATGAGTTCCTTAATTCAAAGCCCAGATATTATCATACTGATTTCACAATGAAAAAATTTAACGGCATTCAAAGTCTTCAGCCAATAAATGAAGTGGGAGGAGTTTCAACTAACAATACAGCCCAGTGGTGTCTGAATGCAATTGAATTGCTGCAGTTGGTTGGAGATCAAATTCCCGAAGACAACCCAGTATTTCAGGAATCCACACAAAAGAAAAATAATGATAATGAAAGTTCAATAGAACGGTATCAAAAAGGTGAATTACTTTATCAGGATAATTTTGATCATGATATGAAGAACTGGATAGTTGAAACCCCCGATTCACCTAATTCAAAAGTTGAAACTGAAAATGGAAAATTAATTATTGATGTTGATCATGGTGTAACTGTTTGGTTTAACAAAAAACTATACGGAAATATTTTGATTGAGTACAATCGAAAAGTTATAATGAACAATGGGCACAACGACCGATTATCTGACCTCAATCAATTCTGGATGGCAAACGATCCAAGACAATGAAAACTTGTTTACACGAAGCGGAACCTTTTCAGAATATGATTCACTTCAACTTTATTATGCAGGTATTGGCGGCAATACAAACACTACAACACGTTTCAGAAAATATCAAGGAAATGGAGAACGTACTTTGCTATTTGATTTGCAGGATAAAGAACACTTACTTCAACCAAACAAAAATTATTTGATTCAAATAGTTGTCTACAATGGAACAACTAAAGTTTTTGTAGATGGCGAACAATATTTTTCATATACGGATGATGAGCCTTTAACTGAAGGTTATTTTGGTTTTCGAACTGTGAAGTCGCATCAAGAAATAGAAGATTTAAAAGTGTATCGATTAAAATGAAAGGGAAGTTTCAAAAGAATAGGTAGTGGTTGACGACATGGAAGTGATGCTGAACTTCAGGAAATGAACGAGAATTCAATTGTATTATCAAGAATTGAAAACTTTCAGAGAAGAATAAAATATGCGCAGATCAACAAAAGTATCCAATACTGTGGGAATCAAACATACAATGATTTTCTTATCTGTCCTTCTTCTGCTTAAACCATTCTTTTTGATGGGACAAAACAGCCAATCCTCCGTTCCTGTTTTTAATGTGTTGAAATATGGAGCTATTGGTGACGGTAAAACATCGGATACCGATGCTATTCAAAAAGCAATTGATGAAGCTGCAAAAACAGGTAATGGGGCACAGGTATTGGTTCCTGCCGGGCATAAATATTTAATTGGAACATTAGAACTCAAAAGCGGCATTGATTTTCATTTGCAGGGTGATGCTGAATTATTGGTCAGCACCAATCAGGAAGATTATTCAGGAAATGCTGCTGTTATTGCCAACGGAGCTAATGAACTGACTATTTCCGGGACAGGGAGTATCAATGGCAGGGCACTGGAGTTTATGTCGCATTACGACAAACCCAACGAGTGGTGGATACCTAAAAAATGGCGTCCCAAACTATTTATACTGACCAAATGCACTGATTTGAAAGTATTGAATATAACCATTAACAAGGCGCCTCTGTGGAGTTTGCACTTGTTGGGCTGTGAGAATGTTTTGATAGACGGGATCAAGATTCATAACAACCTGGATGTACCCAATTGCGATGGCATTGATCCGGATCATTGCCGGAATGTAGAAATACGAAATTGCGAAATCAGCTGCGGTGATGATGCTATAGTTGTAAAAGCAACCAGGCAGACAGAAGATTATGGCCCATCGGCAAACATCAATGTACACGACTGCGTATTGGAAACACAGGATTCTGGAGTGAAGATTGGTACGGAAACCATGCAGGATATTTACAATGTAGTATTCGAACGTTGTAAAATCAAAACAAGTTGTCGGGGTTTAACAATCCAGCTTCGCGATGAAGGCAATGTTTATAATATTGTATTTCGTGATATTACGTTTAAGTCCCGTTACCATTCCGCACCATGGTGGGGACGCGGGGAAGCAATTTCCTTAACAGCTATTCCAAGAACGTCGGAGACAAAAATTGGAAACATTCACAATATTCTTGTTGAAAATGTTACCGGGACATCTGAAAACAGCATGCGGATTAACGGCACCAAAGAAAGTCGCATTAGTAATGTTCGATTTGAAAATGTAAATGTTACACTGAACCGATGGACAAACTATTCCGGCAATCTTTTTGATAATCGTCCTACAAAAGTATATGAAGATATTGAGCCGCATGACAATCCCGGTATTTATATTTGCTTCAGCGATCAAGTAATACTTAAGAATTGCAGCGTAAATTGGGGCGATAACTTACCTGATTATTTTACAAATGCCATTCAAGCGCATGATGTCACTGATATGAAAATAGAAGGTTTCAAAGGTGAGGCTGCACATCCGGATCGTGATGAAGCTATCGTCGTAAAAGAGAACGGACAAATTAAATGAAAGTTAAGCAAGTTTTTTATGTTATTTTTTTACTCTTTATAATTCGGAATTCTTGGGCGCAGGAAAAACGCAGTTACAAAATATTTCAGTTCCCCTCCAATCAAATTCCACGTATTGACGGAAATGGCGATGATTGGAATATAGTTCCCGATAGTTTTACAGTTGGGATGGATCAATTGTGGGATGACAGCGGCAAACACGAGAAAGCTGATCCCAAAAATCTTGATGTAAAGGTAAAAGTGGGCTGGGTAAAAGGAATGAGTCGTTTGTATTTTCTATATGAAGCCTATGATGACTACTGGGATTTCTCATTGCCCGGTTTGCATAACGATACTTTCGAACTTGTGGTTGACGGCGACCAATCAGGCGGACCGTTTATCGATCGTTTTCATCCCAATAAGAATTTGAGCATTATGGATGCATACTTTTCTTTTCATGGTGTGCAAGCACAGAATTATCATATATTCACTCCTGAAGAAGGAAAGGATTGGACATTGGTATGGGGCAGCCAGCCATGGATAAAAGAATTACCATATGCCAATTCAGCTTGTAAATATAATTTCAAACCGGGTGAATCCGGGAAATTAATATTGGAGTTTTGGATTACACCCTTTGATTATGCAGGCAATGATCCTTCACGTGCAGTAAAGTCCATCTTAACTGAAAACAAAAATGTTGGATTGTGTTGGGCAATTATTGATTATGACGAGGTAAATAATAAAAATGACAATGGCTTTTGGAATCTTTCGAAAGAGCACACTATGTATGGAAATGCTTCATACCTTTTACCATTTAAATTGATGCCGTTGGATGGCCGGTTTAAGAAACCAATCGAAGCTAATTGGTCATTTAAAGTGGTTGATATGAACCGTCGCCTGGTAGCTTTTATCGATCAATCTGAAGGAAAAATAAATTCATGGAAATGGGATTTTGGTGACGGAACTAATTCAGAAGAACAAAATCCGATTCATAAATACAAAGAAGCCGGAAAATATGTGGTCGTACTTTGGGTTGAAGGCCCGGCAGGAAAATCGCGCCGTTCCAAAGTTTGGGATGTGGCTCTGAAATAGATAATTTTAAAGTGTTTAAGCTGAAATGAAAAATTGTTTTTATACATCTGATTTAGTAATGTAAATAAATGAAAGAACAAGTTACGCGAATTTCATTCGATCAAATGCATGATGTACTTTTTAAACTGTTTGTGAAGAACAACTTCAATGAAAACAATGCATTATTAATGGCTAATACATTTACCGAGAGCACATTAGTAGGAGTGAGCTCTCATGGAATAAATCGTGTTCCTTTATTTATTGAATATGTAGAAAAGGGTTTGGTTAATATTAATGCTAATGCAGAAAGAGTAGAAACTTTTGGCAGCATTGAAAGATGGGATGGTAATCTTGGTCCAGGTATTATCAATGCAACAATATGTACAAATCGTGCTGTAGAGTTGGCAAAAACACATGGAATGGGATTAGTTGCATTACGAAATACAAATCACTGGATGCGGGGTGGAACTTACGGAAGTCAGGCGGCAAATGCCGGTTGTATCTCTATACTTTTTACAAATACAAATCCAAATATGCCGCCATGGGGTGGTAAAGACAGCAGGATTGGTAATAACCCTCTTGTAATATCAATACCGAGAGAGCAAGGGAATATCGTTTTGGATATGGCGCTTTCTCAATTTGCATTCGGAAAGATTAACGACTATAAACTTCGTGGTCAAAAGTTACCTTTCTTTGGCGGTTGGGATGAAAACAATCAACTTAGTGATGATCCTGAAAAAATATTGTTCAAAGAACGAGGATTACCAATAGGGTATTGGAAAGGTTCTGCGCTTTCTATGGTTTTGGATATGTTAGCCGCATTATTAGCTGCAGGAAATTCTACTTATAAAATCAGTTTAAAAGAATTTGAAACCGGAATCTCCCAGGTCTTTCTATGCATATATCCGAAGATTTTTAAAGATGAAAAATTGCAGCAAGATCTTATTAACGAGATTATTAATTATACTCATGATGTAGAACCTATGCACTCTGGAGATAAAGTCTTTTATCCCGGTGAACAAAGTTCACTTACAAGAGCTAAGAATTTAAAAGAGGGAATTCCTGTAAACGAGAGAGTATGGCAAAAAATAATGGAACTCTCAGCTTAGAAAAGGATTGCTGAAAACAAAAATTTTTTTTAGATCTTTTCAATTCCCAAAAGATGTCATTGTTTAATATCAAAAAAATTAGGATAGGAATAAAATGAAAACAAAAAGTATGTTGCTGTTGATTGTTGGAATTAATGCTTCTTTTGAGGTGTTCTCCTATAATGGCTCAAATCGGTACCCGCTTTCCATCAGAACGAAAGGTTGTAACCGATCCGGTAACCGGAGTTAAATTAATATTTTTAACAAGCAAACCAGTTGGTGATTCCAAAATATATCCGACGCATAATCAATGGACATCAGATGGTAATTGGGTTGTTTTCAGATCGAACCGGGTTAAAGATGAAGCAATGGCTGTAAATGAAAAATCCGGTGAGATAGTTCAGGTTACTGAAGGAGGTTATATAGGAACTCTTTGTGTTGCCCGGAAATCTATGAAATTATATTATATGAAAAAGCCTACGGAAAGGAAAGGTCCACGGGAAATTGTAGAAGTCAATTTGGCAAAATTATTTACTGATAGTAAAGCAGGTACTTTAAAGGATGAATCAGAATATCAAAGAATTTGCGGAACAATTCCTGCCGAGTATGAGGCAAACGCAGATATGGCATTGGATGCAGATGAACAATGGATTTGGTTTCGTGTTGGAAAAGATGAAGCAACTAAGCACCTTAAGGAAGGTACTAAAATTGAAGATGACTTCGGGCCGCGTAATATGGGTGCCGGGCCAGGAGGTATTGCCGGAATGAATATTCAAACCGGGAAAATAAAATATGTAGTTTCTGTTGGGTTCCAAGTAGGCCATATTCAAAGCAACCCTTGGGTGCCTGGCCAAATTGTTTTTTGCTGGGAAACCGGCGGCAAATCTCCGCAGCGTACCTGGATAGTAAATTCAGATGGCACCGGTTTAAGGCCGCTTTATCCTGAATCTCCTTATGAATGGGTAACCCACGAAGTTGTAATAACTCCCGATGAAGTTGCATTTGCTATTATGGGGCATCGAAAAATTCCCGGAACAACTGAAAATGTTCCGGCGGGTACAGATGTACACGGAGCTAATCCCGGTCAGGAAGCAGAATGGGGGCCATCCGGTACCCGCGAAAAACCAACCGGACTTGCAATTGTTAATATTAAAACCAGAGAAATGACCATTGCCGGACAAATACCATACGGCAGCGGTTTCTGGCATGTAACAGGTTCTCCAGACGGACGATTTGTTGCAGGAGATAATTTTAAAAGGGAAATTTATTTAATCGATCGGCATACACATGAAATGATGCTGCTTTCTGCGGGACATAAACAAACTGCTCAGGATCATACTCACCCGACTTTTAAACCTGACGGAACTGAAATTGAAATTCAATCAGCAATGCTTTCTGAAGACGGAAGATCTATGAATATTTGTATCATCCCTATTCCAAAAGAGTGGCTGAACAGAAAGTATAAATGATTTAAAAATAATTAAAATATAAAGGAGTATAGAGCGGTGAAACAAACAATAATTTTTATATTAGTCTTTTTTTTAACTGCAATTACATTCGCACAAAACAGCAATGTTGATGAAATGGTTGTAAGAAGAGTTGCCGATTATATTCTTGAACATGGCGAACTTAGTTTTACTGATGTTAATACCGGAAAAATTTATAAATCTACAAAAGATATCCCGGAGGGAGCAAAAGTTAAATTTACCACGCCTTTCGGAGAATGGCATTACACTGATGGTGTATTAAATATGGCATTAGTTGATTTGTCGAATTTCCTGGGAGATAAAAAATACTTTGATTATGCCGCTGCTCAAATTGCTTTTGGAATGGATAATTACAAATATTTTCAGAAGCGTTACAACCCGGAAAAAGACGGTCCGCATTATCTTTTTCCCTTCGGGCAGCTATGGACAATGGATGAGTTAGATGATTTCGGTGCTATGGGCGCAAGCATGATTGATGTTTACCAATACAGTCAAACGTGATGATTATAAGGAATATATTGAAAAAGCTGCAAAGCATATCACGGAAGAACGTTCTCGTCTTGACGATGGGACTTTGGTTAGAAAATTTCCTCATGAAATGACATTATGGGCTGATGATTTATATATGAGTGTTCCTTTTCTGGCAAGAGTAGGTAAATTAACCGGTGATAAAAAATATTGGGATGATGCAATTCTGCAGATAAAAAATTTTTCTAAATATCTCTGGGATGAAAAAGAAGATATTTATTACCATTGTTACTACACCGATCTAAAACAAAATGGTGTAGCACATTGGGGCAGGTGCAACGGCTGGATAATAATGGCAAAGGTAAATCTATTAAACTATTTACCCAAAGATTATCCAGGAAGAGAAGATGTAATCAATGATCTAAAGAGACAAATTATTGGGATAGCAAAATATCAAAGTGCAAATGGATTGTGGCACCAGCTGCTTGATAAAACCGATTCTTATCTTGAATCTTCTTGTTCAGCTATGTTTATTTATGCTATTGCCCGGGCTGTAAACCAAGGATGGATTGATAAACGATATGGCTCCATTGCTATTAGGGGTTGGGAAGGATTAAAAGAACATGAAATACAACTCGATGGACAGGTAAAGAATACTTGTGTCGGTACCGGTATTGAAGATAACTTAGTTTTCTATTATGACCGTCCTGCTCGCTTGGAAGAAAAACACGGCCTAGGTGCTGTTATAGATGCAGGTGTTGAAGTGATCAAATTAAAACGAGCAGGAAGTCAAATTCAGTAAGGTTTTGTTCTAATTATATAATTTCTTTTGTCCCTTTATTGAAACTTTTATTATTCGATTTTGAGGGTATGCTTTTGAACGACATAATTGTTGTAATATTGTATTGAAAAACCTTTCAATATAGGAATAGTTTTTACATTACCACCGGGACGCATCACAAAAACAAGTGAGTTTTTCTCTTTAAGCCATCCTTGAGGAATATAAAAATCATTCTGAGGCCCTTCTATAAAATAAAGGCCTATTAACTTTCCATTCAGCCAAATTTGCATATTTCCAGTTGATTCTACATGAATAAATAACGGTGTTAACCAGTCTTTAATTTGCTGTACTTTAAACCAGGTACGGTACCATTTAATATCGAAATCCGATCTTGGATCATCTGATTTTTGCACAACGCTCCAATCTGAATCATTAAAATTAGATTTTTGCCATCCCGCTAATTCTCCATCCAACGAAGCATGATAAGTAAATTGAATAAGCTTTAAAGGTGCTTCATTACCATACTCAAACTCAATCGGACCGACAATACCGCCTCTGCCTCTCCCATTTTCAATATATAAAGCGATCAAATTTTTTCCATATTTTACAAGTCCATTTAATGAAACATTAAACGGACCATCCCAACCACGATGACTGAATTTATATATCTGTTTACCATTCAAAAAAATAACAGCGCTACGACTAATCCCTTCAAAAATCAATCTGGGATTATCCTTTGCTTCTTTGGGAGTTAGATTAATAACTTTTCTGTACCATGAACCTACTTGCTTATCATTTGGAGTTTCAAGTAATTTGTTACCCGCTTCAAAATTTTTCCATCCCGAATCATTGTATTCTGTATTTACTTCAGTCGGATTTGTGCTTGGCTGTCCATTAAGTTGAACTGAAAATTTCCATTTCATTAAATACTGATACTGGTTATGTGATATTAGATTAAGAGATTTAATCCCTTTTTTCTCTTCCATAAATCCGATATTCGGCCTTCCCTTATTTTCAAATACTATCTTAATATCATGTATCCCCTTTGAAAGATTTATTTCTGAATAGTCGTTAAAAGTATTTCCCGTTAAATTCTTTACAAGTTTTCCATCTATATAAATCGAATGCCAATCATTAGAATAGTAACTTGCTTTAAATGTCTTCTTCCCATCTATCTCAAATTTGCCTTCATAAATGGAAAAACCGTTTTGATAATCGCCTAAGCTATCAAGTGATGGAAAAATACCGCTGTTGTATGATAGATTTTTAAAATTGGATTTTTTTTCAGCCTCATCATCATATTTAAAACGGAGTTGTCCGTATTTTACATCAGGCGGGGGAAATTCCGGAATATCCAAAGTAAAATTAATTATGTTATCCTTTGGTGTTACATAGTAATCAATAGATATACCGTCTAAAAGAATTTTATTTACATCTCCAGTTGTGACTAAAGAAAATTTATTATTGCCTGGCTTAGTTTGCAATTCAATATTATTACTGTTTTCAGCATCGGGTAATGTTAAATAAGAATCAGACAATAAAACCGCCGGACTCTTTTTGGTATTGAATTGAACTGAACGTTCAGCTCGATCATGTGAGGTTAATAATGCATAAGTGCCGTTCCATAGGTATAGACTGTCGTGAGAAAGTATCGTTTCAGAAAAGACTTTTGAGCCTATTTCCATTATTGCTTTTTTACCTGGTGTATCGTAGGCAATTAAAAGTGGTTTACCATTATATTCAGTTACTGCCGATAATTGAATATTGCTGTATTGAAGAATTCCGTTTCCAGGAATTGGTAGATCAATTGGTAAAAAGTAAGCGTCTAGAGAATCAATTGAAACAGAAACATTGCTGGTATTTTTAGCAGGCATTTTGATTTCGATATTTGCATTTTGTAGTTCATCTGTTTTATTTCGTACAAACAAAAAGCCAACATTTCCATCCGAGAGAAGTATTGTTTCAAGTGCATGATTATCAGATATTGCACCGTCAGAAATTTCATGACTCTTTGCTAAATAAGGATTTGAATATTTTAGGAAATCACCAATTAATTTTACCGCATAATATTTTTCCCATAAGCCTCCGCATTCGGTAATTGGTGCGGTGTAATCATAGCTTGTTATTTTTTCTTTTCCTGCCCAATAATCGAAATTTGTACCTCCGTAAATCATGTAGTAATTCAATCCTTTAATGCCTTGTGCAATAACATATTTAGTTAAAGCATTAATCTGATCTGCACTTAATCTATTTACTTGTCTAACCATACTATCGCCTATACCAGTAAACCACCCGCCTTGTAATTCGGTAAATATCGGTGGTGCATCCTGTTGCTGTTCTTCAAGCGATTTTATTCTTGGATAAACTCCTTCCAGATTCCAACCGGGATAACCATTTACTGCATCCATTATTTGAGAGAACACTGAATCTTTATTGTTTCGCACTTGTTTTGTCCAGCATGTTATTACAGGTACATCAATATCGTTTTGCATAACATCCTGATACAGAGATTTAATATACTCTACTTTTTGTGAATCAGGCACACTGTAGAAATCATATTCGTTTTCAATTTGTAAGAGAATTACGGCGCCGCCATTAGTAATTAAGTGTTTCTTGATTACCGGTAAAACTTCATTGAACCAATACTTTGACCAGTAGATATCTTGTAGTGATGCTGTTCTGAATCCAACACCTTTCCCAGCCAACCAGCGTGGGAAACCACCTCCATCCCATTCTGCGCAAATATATGGACCGGGTCGAATTATAACATAGAAGCCCATATGTTTGCACATCTTAAGAAAGTCATCTAGCATAGAAAGATCAACCTTACCTTTCTCTAGTTCATGAAAATTCCAAGGAACATATGTATCAACAGTATTGAATCCTGCAGCTTTTATTTTCTGAAGTATATCCATCCATTGATTCGGATCGCAGCGAAAGTAATGAAAACTTCCGCTGAAGATAAAAGTTTCTTTACCATTTACATAAAATGTATTATTGTCATATCTAATAATCTGAGGATGATTGAATTTAAGTTTTAATTTTTCCCCGGAATCATTGTTGATTGTAGAGGCAATAAAGAGAAGTGATAGTATGATTAAATATTTCATATGAATCAGTCTTTGCATTTTTTATTTATCAAAATAAAAGCATAATGATGAAGCAAGTAGTATTTTCATTCTATTTATAATTCAATTTTTCTTTCGGAATCCAATTCCATATCCGTGCTTAAAACGGTCAGTGACAGTATCCAATTAAAAACTACGAAGCTGATTGAATATCTAATAATCAATTAAACAAAAGGAATAATTTTAAAGAAGAAAAAAATATGATGTAAAACAAGGGATTATGTGAAAAAAAATTATAAGATAATATACCTTCGCAAATAAACATTAGCTAACTTTTAAATCACATCTCCTTTAATTGATTTAAAATTCTGTCGCACTTAAACTCGAACATCTAAGTGAATTGGATACTTTATATTTTGGTGCAACTTAATGGATCAACAGGCACAAGAATGAATGTTTAGATTCATTCAATGATTATTAGAATATTATAATTAGTAATAGGAAGTTTATTATTTAACTGATTTGGCGGAGAGGGCGGGATTCGAACCCGCGGTAGAGTTTAACCCCTACGACGGTTTAGCAAACCGTTGGTTTCAGCCACTCACCCACCTCTCCGTTAGCTGAAATTCTTTTCAAAAATATTTGCACAAAGATAGCAATAACTATTAAATATTAAAATAACTTTTGAAGTTTTTTATCAATTCGAAAAATCAATTTTCCTCAATACATTCATTCAATAAATTATCCATTACATTCAATATCTATTCAAGTTAGATTATTTGATCACTCAATTAACCTTTTCATATACTGAATCTTTCAATTTTAATCTTAATGAATTTCGATATTTGTGAAATTATTGATTGTAAGAGGCTAATGATTTAACTTTGACAATCAAATTTTTTCAATTCAAAGGTAGCTATGCAGAAGTTCGAGGGTGTGGATTATTTTAATATTGAGTCTTTATTATCAGAAGAAGAAATAATGGTTAGAGACTCTGTGAGAGAATTTGTTTCCGCTGAAATAATTCCTATAATTGAAAAGCATAACCGCGAAGGTAAATTTCCTATTGATCTTATACCGAAAATGGCTGAGCTTAAGTTTATTCGGAACAACTCTTCCCCAAAAGTATGGATGTGCAGAATTAAATAATGTTGCTTATGGTTTAGTGATGCAGGAATTGGAAAGAGGGGATAGCGGAATAAGAAGTTTTGTTTCTGTTCAAAGTGCACTTGTGATGTATCCAATTTTTACTTTTGGAAGTGAAGCACAAAAAGATAAGTGGCTTCCTCAGTTAGCTGCTGGAAATAAGATTGGCTGCTTTGGTTTAACTGAGCCTGATTTTGGTTCCAATCCAGGCGGAATGATTACAAAAGCTGAAAAAGTTGATGGCGGTTATTTATTGAATGGGGCAAAAATGTGGATAACAAACGGAACCATTGCTGATATTGCTGTTGTGTGGGCAAAATTAGATGGTGTGGTGAAAGGATTTCTTGTTGAAAAAGGATTTAAAGGTTTTACTGCGCCGGAAATGAAAGGCAAACATTCTCTGCGAGCATCTGTGACTTCTGAATTAATTTTTGATAATGTTTTTATTCCGGAAGAAAATTTATTACCTAAAACTGAAGGATTAAAAAATGCTTTGATGTGTTTAAATCAAGCGCGATATGGAATTGCATGGGGAGTTGTTGGAGCAATGATGGCATGTTATGATTCGGCTTTGAACTATGCTAAATCGAGAATTCAATTCAGTAAACCAATAGCTGCTTATCAAATGACCCAGGAAAAACTTGTCTATATTTTGACAGAGATAACTAAAGCGCAATTACTTAATATTCAATTGGGTAGAATGAAAGATAATGGCTAAGCTTAAGCATACACATGTTTCCATGGCAAAAAGAAATAATTGTGAAAAAGCTTTGGAAGTTGCAAGAATATCAAGAGAGATTTTGGGAGCAAATGGAATTCTTAGATGAATATCCGGTAATGCGTCATTCAGCTAATTTGGAATCCGTAAAAACTTATGAAGGTACGCATGAAATGCATACTTTAATTATTGGAGAAGATATAACGGGATTCCCGGCTTATGATTAAATAATGTAAAGGCCACTTGTGGTCTTTTTTTATATTTAATATTAACACTGAAAAAATTTATGATTGATAAATTAACAATTCGTGAAGGTTTAACTTTTGATGATATACTTTTGGAACCTGGAAAATCAAATGTGCTTCCAAGAGAAGTTGATATAAGTACAAAATTAACTCCTGATATAAAATTAAATATTCCTATTATTTCTGCGGCAATGGATACTGTCACTGAATCTGCAATGGCAATTGCAATTGCTAGGGAAGGTGGGATTGGTATCCTTCATAAAAATATGAGTATTGAAAAACAATGTGATGAAGTTGATAAAGTTAAAAGGTCGGAAAGCGGAATGATTCGCAATCCTGTTACTTTAACTGCAGAAAAAACTATTGGAGATGCTCTTGAACTAATGAGAAAATATAGTGTCTCTGGAATTCCAATTGTCGACTCAAAAGAAAAACTTGTGGGGATACTCACAAATCGAGATTTAAGATTTGAACCAAATATAAAGTTAAAAGTAAAAGATCTAATGACCAGAGAGAATTTAATTACTGCTTCTCTTGGGACTGATTTTGAAAAAGCTGAAAAGATTCTACAGAAATATAAAATAGAAAAATTACCGGTTGTAGATAAAAATGGAATATTGAAAGGCTTGATTACTTTCAAAGATATTCAAAAGAAAAAGAAACATCCAAATGCATGTAAAGATGAAAACGGAAGATTGAGAGTTGGAGCAGCAGTTGGGATCACGTACGACACCATGGAGAGAATTGCTGCTCTTGTCAAAAGCAGGTGTTGATGTTATAGTGATTGATACTGCTCATGGGCATTCGATGGGAGTAATCAAGATGATTAAAGAGGTGAGGAAAAAATTTAAGTATGAGCAACTAATTGCTGGAAATATAGGGACTTATGAGGCTGCACTTGATTTATCGGATTGTAAGAGTTGATGCAGTTAAAGTAGGTATTGGTCCTGGTTCAATTTGTACGACAAGGATTGTTGCAGGAGTAGGTATTCCGCAAATTACTGCTGTTTCAGAAGTTTATAGAGCACTTAAATCTAAAGAGAATTCCGATAATAGCAGACGGTGGCATAAAGCAAACCGGTGATGTTCCAAAAGCAATTTCAGCAGGAGCAGACTCTGTAATGATAGGCGGATTGTTTGCTGGAGTTGAGGAAAGCCCTGGAGAAAAAGTTCTTTACGAAGGAAGAAGTTTTAAAATGTATAGAGGAATGGGTTCACTTGAAGCAATGAAAGAAGGAAGTAAAGATAGATATTTTCAAGATGCAGAAGACGATATTGCCAAACTTGTGCCTGAAGGAGTTGAAGGAAGAGTTCCATTATAAAGGACCTTTATCTGATACAACTTATCAATTAATTGGCGGCTTAAGGGCGGCAATGGGTTATTGCGGAGTTAAGAATATTCAAGAGCTTAAAGACAAGATCAAAATTTATAAAGATTACATTATCAGGTTTAAGGGAAAGTCATCCCCATGATGTAATAATTACAAAAGAAGCTCCAAATTATCACTCCTAAAAATATGTATTTAGGAAAGTTATTTTAAGTTTTGTTGTTTAATTAAATCTACAATAATCAAACTATGTTTAAAGTATTAGTAATAGCATATTATTATCCTCCATTAGGTTTAAGCGGTGTACAGAGAACTGTAAAGTTTACGAAATACTTAAAAGATTATAATTGGGAACCAACAGTTATTACTACGGGAAATGTGGCTTACTTTGCTCATGATGAATCGCTTCAAAAAGAAATTGAAAACGCTAGAAATTAGAGTTATTAGAACAAGCGCATCTGATCCAAATGCACTTCTAGGTAAATTTGGAACTATAAGAATGCCGGAACTCATGAGAAAAATTCTTAATCGAATTAGTCAAACTTTTTTTATCCCTGATAACAAAGTTTCATGGTCAAATAAAGCTTATCAAGTTGCCGCCGAGTTACTTACCAAAGAGACATTTGATATAATCTTTGTAACAATTCCTCCTTTCTCTGCATTTAATATCGCAGCTAAATTGAAGAAAAAATTTAACGTACCTTTGTTTGCTGATTATCGTGATTTGTGGTTTGGAAATCAATTTGCTTTTTATCCGACTCCTTTGCACAGCTATATACATAAAAGGATGGAGTACAAGGCATTAAGAGCTGCTGATAAAATAATTGCAACTAATAGAAGGATTAAAGAAAAACTTATTAACTATTATCAGTTTTTAACTTTCGAAGATATTTTTATAATTCCTCATGGCTATGATGATGCAGATTTTGAAAATTTGATTGTTGAAAAAAAATCAAATAGCAAAATGAGAATTACTTATTCAGGAATTTTTTATGAGTTTATTACTCCAAAATATTTATTGAAAGCATTTAAAAGAATATCTATTGAAAGGCCTGATATTTCTTCAAATATTGAACTCCATTTTATTGGCCTTCTGAAAAATGAAAATAAAAAATTAGTCCGTAAATTAAATTTAGATGATTGCGTTTTTGAACATGGCTATCTTCCACATAAAGAAGCGCTTTCAAAAACCATGGCAAGCGATGTACTCTGGATGATGGTAGGAAAAAGCAAAAACTCGGAAACAATTTCCAGCGGAAAATTATACGAATATTTTGGTACAAGAAAACCCATTATTGCTTCTTTGCCGGAAGGGGCCTTAAAAACGGCTGCTGAAGGTTATGGTGCAGCGTTTATCACTCAGCCTGATGATATAGATGTAATCAAGCAAACTATAATTCATGTTTATGAGCTTTATTTGAAGAACGAATTCCCAACACCAAATGAAGAATTTGTCAAGCAGCATCAGAGGAATTATTTAACAGAACTTTTATCAAAACAATTTCAATTCTATATCAAGGAAGAAGTTGTATGAATGTTCTTTTAATTGGTTCTGGTGGAAGAGAACATGCTCTAGCGTTTAAAATTAAAGAAAGCCCGCAATTAAATAAATTTTTTATTTCTCCTGGCAATCCAGGTACTGAGTTACTTGGAATAAATGTAAGCATTGATTTATCAAATAGAAATGAGCTATTAGAATTCTGTTCACAAAATAAAATAAATTTAATTGTTATTGGCCCTGAACAACCACTTGTTGATGGAACTGCTGATTTACTTCGTGAAAAAAGGTATAAGGTATTTGGCCCAAATGCCGAATCTGCTCAGATTGAAGCTTCGAAGTCTTTCGCTAAAAACATAATGACTAAATACAATGTCCCAACTTCTTTTTATGTGGAATTCAATTCATTCCAATATGAGGAAGCAATTAATTATTGTAAAGAAAATGTATTTCCTTTAGTGATAAAAGCTGATGGATTGGCTGCGGGAAAAGGTGTTTTGATTTGTGATAATTTTAATGAGGCACAAACTGCATTAAATGAATTATTAAAGGATAAAATATTTGGTGTTTCAAGCGAAAAAATAATTATCGAAGAATTTATGAGAGGGGAAGAAGCTTCAATTTTTGCTATTACAGATGGAGAAGATTTTGTAATTCTTCCATCGGCGCAAGACCATAAAAGAATAGGAGAAAATGATACCGGCAAAAATACGGGTGGAATGGGCGCATATTCACCTGCACCTTTGATTACGGATGAATTGTTGAACGAGATTAAAATTAAAATTATAAAGCCGGTAATTGAAGGATTAAAAAAAGAAAATAAAAAATTTATTGGTTGTCTTTATGCCGGTTTAATGATTACAAATGAAGGTCCAAAAGTAGTGGAATTCAATTGCCGCTTTGGTGATCCGGAAACGCAAGCAGTTCTTCCTTTACTCAAAGGTGATTTTTTAGAGTTGCTGTACTCAGCAGCAGATGAAAAGGTTAATAAGAATTCAGTGACTTATAATGGTGGATCTGCCGTATGTGTAGTTGCTTCATCAAGTGGTTATCCAGGTAATTATGAAAAAGGGAAGGAAATAAACGGGCTAGATAAAATTGATAATAACAACATTTTAGTTTTTCATGCCGGTACAAAAAATCAAGATGATAGAATTGTTACTTCCGGCGGAAGAGTTTTATCAGTAGTTTCATTAAATCAAACAAATGAGTTAAAACTCGCCAAAGAAAAAGCGTATAATGCTTTATCAAAAATTAATTTTGAAGGTATGTATTTCAGAAAAGATATTGCGGATAAGGGTATAAAAATACAGATCAATAAGTGATTATATTTTTAATTCTGAACCTATGACGAAATTTTATTTTGGGTGGTTTTGGGAATATTAGATAAAAGGATTTTTGAATTAAAGTAACACCTTAATATAATTTTCCACAATTCCATCACTACAAGAATCCACTTCTCGATTTTCACTATATCCGATTTCTTTACACTAATTTAATTTAGAAACGTCGTTAACTAAGTCAATGTCCCTTGAGATAAAATATGTTTTGGAAGAAATTTTTTATTTATTTGAATTTATTATCTTATGATTTACAATTTCGAATTATCTTAATTAATCCTGTAGAATGTCTCTTTCAAATAATAAAAGCAAACTTTCCAAATTTTTAATATCAATTGCGATTTTAGCGTTTGATATTGTCTTTCTTTATTATTTGAAATATAAGAACCAGGAGCTTCCGCTTTTCAGAATTTACTTTAAATTACTTAGGAAATGTTCTCAATCTTATCTTTACTCTATTTATTTTTGTCGGGTTAATTTTCAATTATTTTATCAGAATTGATCTCTATACAAAAAACAAAATTCTTTTAACCCATCATCACTGCTTAGATTTTTAATTTTACAAAGCATTGTATTGATAATAGCTGGTATTTTGGTATTTACGAATTATTCAAATCATAAACATTATTTATTTAGTCATCCTGTTTCCGAAGTACTAAAGGGATTTGTATTCTCACTATTTCAATTTTTACAATTTATTTTATTAGTAATATTATGGTTAAATTTATTGGGCAGAAATAAACTAATTTATGTAAAAGGAATCTTATATTCAGTCATTCTGACAGCATTGCTGTTGATTTTTTCTTTTTTTTATTTAAATCAAAACCAGGAGAATTATAAATCAGATAGAGCCGATAATAAATTAGTTGTCGGTGTTGTATTAGGTGCAGCAGTATGGTCTAACAATAAACCAAGTCCAAGCCTTTCTGCAAGAGTTGACGAAGCGATTGACTTATATAATAAAAAAATAATTGATAAAATCCAGTTAACAGGAAGTAATGCCCCCGGTGAATTAAGCGAAGCTAAAGTGGCATTGTTTTATTTGTACAAAAGATTAATAAACATGGATGATATCTGGCTGGAAGAGAATACAACATCAACCACAGAACAGGTAAGGTTTATTAAAGATAATTTAATCAGCCAAAATAATGTTGGAAGTATTGTGATAATTTCCGATTCTTATCATCTAACCAGAGTAAATGAAATTTGTAATTTTTATAAAATAAAGTCATCTTTCGCACCATCAAATTTAAAATTAAATTTTCAAAACAAATTTATTATAAGATGAGTGAGAGTGTTGCCCTTGTTATTTTTTGGCTTTTTGCTTTATGATATTTAATAATAATTTTTTAATAGACAATCGTTGATTAAAATTAAAAAATAAGCTAATGTTCATGTCCAATTTGTTCTAATATAATTTGACACAAATATATGTCCCACACATTTAAAAGACGCCTGGTTAGAGAAAGAGTACTTGCAAATTTTATATGCCTATGAGATGAATAGAGAGTCTCTTTCAAAGTTAATTAATGAAGTATTGAGTAGATGTTCCCGAAGCAAGCGATAAAGAGTTTGCAAACAATTTAATAAACCGTGTTTTAATTCATGAAAAAGACTTGGATGAAGAAATAAAAAAGAGAGTTGATAACTGGGAAATGAACCGAATTGCATTGATTGATAAAATTTTATTGCGAATGGGCTTTGCGAATTATTTTACTTTCCCGACATTCCTCCAAAAGTTTCCATTAATGAATCAATTGAAATTGCAAAAGAATACAGCACAGCAGGCAGCGGAAAATTTATAAATGGTATTTTAGATGCAGTACTTTCCGAACTAAAAGAATCAAACAAACTTGACAAAGCTGGAAGGGGATTACTTCAAGAAACTATTAACCGTCCATCCCAGAAAAAATAATTTTGATGAAGAATAAAGGCAAAATTTTTATCTGGACACTGTTCGATTTTGCCAACACTGCTTTTTCAGTAATTATTGTTACAGTTATTTATTCCAAGTATTTTTCCAATTATGTAACAGGCGGACAAAAATGGTTATGGGGACTTGCTGTAAGCATTTCAATGGTTATAGCTGCAATTTTAAGTCCTCCTATGGGAGCTATTGCTGATGCTTCCCGGAACAGAAAAAGATTTTTACTTTTCTTAACTCTACTTTCAGTTACTGCTACAGCGTTAATGTTTTTTGTGCAGAAGGGCGATATTCTTTTAGGATTAATTTTATTTGTGATTGCAAATATTGGTTTTGAAGCTGGATTAGTTTTCTATGATGCGTTTCTTCCCAACCTTACTGAAAAGAAAAATTTTGGCAGAGTTTCCGGTTACGGATTTGCGATGGGATATGTTGGCGCGCTTGCTGTATTAGTTATTATAATGTTTTTACTTCCCGATCAATCTTCACCTGATTATTATTTTTATATAAGATTATCATTCATTGTTGCGGCAGCATTCTTTTTTATTTTTTCGCTCCCGATTATTTTTATTCATAAGTGAACCAAAAGTAAAGGATAAAATAAAAACCGATGTAATAAAAATTGGAATTCATAAAAGTTATCAAACTTTAAAAGCAATTTTTATTCAAGGGAAGTATCCATCAATAAAAAGATTTTTAATTGCTTTCTTTCTTTATAACGATGCAATAATAACAATCATTGCGTTTGCCTCAATCTTTGCTTCAAACATCTTAAAGATGTCCGACTCAGAAGTAATTTATTTTTTTGTGATAGTTCAAAGTACTGCTGTTATAGGTTCATTTATATTTGGAATTATTTCTGATCATATTGGGCCAAAAAAAACAATTACAATTACATTGTTTATCTGGATTGGAGTTATCGTAGGGGCTTTTGTTGTGCAGACTGTTTTTGAATTTTATATTGTCGGTTTAGTAGCCGGATTATCAATTGGTTCATCTCAATCTTGCAGCAGAAGCTTAATGGCATTATTAACTCCCAAAGAACAGGAAGCAGAATTTTTTGGATTTTATGATGGACTATTTGGAAAATCTTCTGCTGTAGTCGGCCCGCTTTTTTACGGAATTATTTCTGATATTTCAAATGAAAGATTTGCTGCTTTGCGATTGGATTATTTTTTGTTGCCGGATTAATAATTTTACAGAAAGTTGTGGTGCCGGAGATTAAAAAGAAAAATGTTTTATCTACTGAGTTATCAAATAATTCAAGTGAGGCTCACCTTTAAGGTGAACTTCACTTTTTACTTTTACAAAATAATCATTTCATTAAAATCATTTTCTTTGTTTGATGAAAATTACCTGAAGTGATAGAATAAAAATATATTCAACTTGATAAATTGTAATGGTCTGTATTGAATCCAACTTCATATTCTCCGGGTGTTTGTTTTTTATTTATAAGAGTAGTTATCTCTGTACCTAGGACGTCATAAATTTTAAGTGTTATATTTGAACTTTCATGGTTGATGTTTGAAGGAACCGAATATCTTATTTTAGTTGTACTATTAAATGGATTAGGATAATTTTGTAACAGAGAAAATGTGCTTGGATACATATGATTATTTTCATCTTCAACTCCTACATATGGATTATTGTAATCCAGAATTCTTCCAAATGAACCATGCCTATGCTCAATTCTAGCTCTCCAGATTGAATATATCTTATTATTACTCAATTTTGATACAGTTTCATAATCATAAGTCGAGTCATTCATTGATATTTTAAAATTCGAGCCAAGTTGAACTCTATCTGACGAGAATCGTTTTCCATGTATTTTTGAAACAGTGCCATTCCCGATATTCCAATCCAATATAGATTTTCCATCATCACCAACCGCAATATTAGAAAAACTGTATTCGGATATGCTGTCCTCTGGGGAAGAAATTGTGACAAATGAACCGGAAGGATTTCCTTTTGAGTCATACCATCGCCATTGAATTTCCCAAATGCTATCTTTTTTAGCTTCCCAAACTGCAACAAAATTTCCACTTAAGTCAATACCAATATTGTAAAAATACATCTCTGTCATTAAGGGGTCATTGCTTATTATAAAACTTGAATCCAAAGCCGACCCATCCTCATTAAATAAACGGCCCCATAATTTATAATTCTGATCAATATCACTAACCCAGGTAGCAATCATCTTATTACTTTTTTTTATATAAGTAATCACTACTGTCCGGTTTAGGATAAATTAAAAACCGGTAACATTATACAAAATAAATAATTATAAGAATAAAATGCCATAATCGATTTGAAATAAAAAGCTACTAATTTCCGCTCTGTTTGAAAAATCAATCTGGAGCGGTATATGAATTTAGGACAAATAGTCTTTAGTCAGTTAATGGAACATTTACCTCAACATAAATTTCGTCAATGTGTAGAACGATATAAGGGCAACTATAAAATAAGAACTTTTAGTTGTTGGAATCAATTTCTAACTATGAGCTTTGCACAACTTACTTATCGTGAATCTCTAAGAGATATTGAAACTTGTTTAAGAGCAATGCAAAATAAACTTTACCATATGGGAATAAATAGTAAAATATCAAAAAGCACATTAGCTGATGCGAACGAAAACAGAGACTATCGTATCTACGAAGATTTTGCTCAAATACTCATAACAATAGCAAGAGAGTTATATGTAACGGAAGAATTTGAAAAGGAACTTGACGAAACCATTTATGCTTTTGATTCTACCACAATAGATTTATGCTTATCTTTATTTCCTTGGGCTAAATTCAGAAAGCATAAAGGTGGAATAAAATTACATACATTGTTAGACGTACAGACAAGCATTCCAACCTTTATTTATATGACTCCGGCAATGGTTCACGATGTAAATATTCTTGATATGCTTATTCCTGAAGCCGGAGCTTTTTATGTTATGGATAGAGGCTATCTTGATTTTGCCCGACTATATTCATTGCACTTGAATAATTCTTTTTTTGTTACACGTGCCAAATCCAATTTTAAGTTTAATAGAATTTATTCACATAATGTTAATAGAGCTACTGGTGTAATTTGTGATCAGACAATTAACCTCAGCGGCTTCTATACATCAAGAGATTACCCTGATAATCTTAGGCGAATTAAATATTATGATAAACTTACAAATAAACATCTAGTCTTTCTTACAAATAATTTTCGGCTAAATACATTATTGATTGCTAAGATTTTCAAACAACGATGGCAAATAGAATTATTCTTTAAATGGATTAAGCAACATTTAAGAATTAAATCTTTTTATGGTACTACTCCTAATGCAGTTAAAACACAAATATGGATCGCTGTCTCTGTTTATTTACTTGTAGCTATTGTGAAAAAAAGATTAAATATAAATCTGTCGCTTTACACTTTTCTACAGATTTTAAGTATATCAATTTTTGAAAAAAGCCCGATTTTACAGCTTATAAACGATGTTGATTACAAAACCAAAATATATGGTACTTCTAACCAATTGAATTTATTCGACTTATAACCGGACAGTAGTGATAAGTAATATTAGGTAAGTGCGAATTTGAAGTGTCATCATACTTATCGTTAATTAAAATATCAGACGTTAAGGCATTACCGAAAACAGAGAACAATCTGCCATATATTTGTCGATTGGGCGCAAGTGGGCCATCACCATACCAAATAACAAAAAAAGTAGTATCACTTATAAAACAAACTTTAGGTGAAGACCTGTTTGAATCATAAAAACCTTCATTAACAAAAAAGTTGTTTTGATTAATCTCGGCATCAAGATTGGAAATATTTCCAACAATATAAGAATTATAAAACATCGCATCTTTAAAATCTCTCCAAACTGTTACCATATAATTATTTCTTATTGCGAACTTTGGAATTGAAGTGTTTGTCGTATTACTAAAATATTTAAATTCAGAGAGTGGGTTAAAAAGTGAATCATACTTACGGTAGAAAATTTCATCTTGTCTGGACAGTAACACATACAAATTATTATCATCATCCAATGATATATCATCTACTGTTGCGGAATCGGAAATAATAAACTCAGGCATGTTTTGGGGGAATAATATAATACTGCTTAAAATTATTAATAGAATTGTAAAAATTTGGATTTTAGTGAAGTTGAAAGATAAATTCTTGAACATGTTTCTCTCCTGTTTAGCAGTGCATTCTTAAAAAGTTAATACAGCATTCTTAAAAAGAACATTACCAACTTGTATAAATGTTATATTAAAATCAAATTAAATTTTTATTTTTCGCTTTATAAGTGTTGTTTTTAGTTTAGTCAAAAAAAATTATAAATAGAAATGAGTATTATTCATAATATGTTTTGGGGAGATATGGAAGGAATATTAAATAAAATATATATTGAAAATATTAGGTATGCTACAGTTACTATATATTGGTAAAAATAAAGATAAATGTTTATCTAATAGAGAATTTAATCTAAGATAGTTAGTTTCAATCCTTCCTAATAATCAATAAAGACAAATCATCAGTTACTGGACTGTCTCCGACGAAATCATCCACTGCTTCAACTATGTATTCACCTAAGATTTTCAAAACTGTAATTTTTTATTCTTGATAACAGGTTTACAAATCTATCTTTCTCAAAGAACTGTCCATATTCATTTCTTGCTTCTGTAACACCATCCGAGTATCCAATTATCATTTCGCCTTTATGCATTTCTAAAACATCTTCAGTGAATGAAAAATCTTTCATCAATCCTATCGCCGGATTACTTTTTGTAATTTCTTTTATTTCATTTTGTGTAATTAAATAGGGAGGTAAATGTCCGGCATTCACTAAACGGAGTTGAGATTCACCTGGCTTAATTTCCATGTACAACATAGAAGCAAAAATACTTGAAAGGCTGTCGCGGAAAAATATAGAATTAATTTTTGAACAAAGCTTTGAAAGAGAATTGTAATCACCGGCTAATGCTCTAATAGTGGATTGAAGTTTTGCATTTATTAACGCTGCATGAAGTCCTTTGCCGGCTACATCTCCGATAACAAGCCCAATACGGTTTTCATCAATTTTTAAATAATCAACCAAATCTCCACCGACTTCATTTGCCGGACGAGTATAAAGCCAAAGCGACCAGCCATCAACTTTAGGGCTTTGTTCAGGCATTAAAGCTTTTTGAACTTTTCTGCCAGCTTCAAGCTCATCTTTTGCTAAAAGCTTGTCTTTTAGTTCGAGCATAAGAACAATAAAAATGATAGCGCCTCCCAAAAGTCCTGAATTATTTACCTGAACACTGGTGTCATGTATAATAATGTTACTTCCAATTAAAATTACAAATAAACCAATTACTGTTAATATTCTTCTTAAAGGTGTTAAGTGAAAAAATAAGCTTTTAAAAATCCAGACTACAATGTGCCATCCTTTACGAATGGTGCTCATTCCCTTTAACCGTTCGTTCTGTTCTTCAGTTAGATAGAAATTTTTTAGCTCTTTGAATTCACGTTTAACGTCTTTTTGAAATCTAACATTTTTAATGTCGTCTCTTAAAACTCTATGGAATCTTTGATTGGTATTTGTATTGGTTCCATTCATTTTCGTTTTACATTTCTTAAATGAAAAATAAAAATAACTTTTATAATGAATTTAATTTTTCCGCTGCCTTAGTTAAAACATCTTCATTCTTTGCAAAACAAATTCTTATCGTTTTTTGTCCGGCAGCCGTATTTAAATTTTCTTGTGAATTACTATTATAAAATGGTGATAGCGGAATAGTTGCAATTCCAATTTCTTTAGTTAAATATTCTGTAAACTTTAAGTCATCCATATCTGAAATATCCGAATAATCCAACAACTGAAAATATGTTCCTTCAGCCGGTTTGAATTTAAATTTTGACTTTGAAATATTTTTAGCAAAAAAATCTCTTTTCTGTTGATAGAAATTACTCAAACTAGAATAAAAAGAATCATCATTCAAAATATCCGCATAAGCATACTGAATTGGAGTATTAACAGCGAACACAATAAATTGGTGAAGTTTTCTAAATTCATTCATCATATTTTCAGGCGCAGTGCAATAGCCGACCTTCCATCCGGTAGTGTGATAAGTTTTTCCAAATGATGAAATTACAAAAGCTTTTTTCGATAATTTTTGAGACTGTGAAATACTGAGTATGCTGCTTTCCATCAAAAACAATATGCTCGTAAACTTCATCGCTTAGAATAAAAATATTTTTATCGTAGAGAATATCTTCTAATTTTTTAAGATCGGCATTATTTATTACACAACCGGTAGGATTATGTGGTGAATTGATGATTATGAGTTTGGTTTTATTAGTAATAGATTTTTCTAATTGCTGCATATCAATTTTATAATCAGGTAAGATTAGAGGTACAAAAACCGGATTGCCTCCGCTGGCAATCAAAGAAGGTACATAAGAATCATAAGCGGGTTCAAAAATTATTACTTCATCACCTTTATTTACAACTGTTGTTATAGCAGTATAAATTGCTTGCGTAGCACCACTTGTGATGGTAATTTCTGTCTCTGAATTATAGTCCTTTCCATAAAGGTTTGAAATTTTTTTACAGATATTTTCTCTTAACGCTTTTACTCCGGGCATCGGCGCATATTGATTATATCCCTTGTTTTGATAATATGAAACTAATTTTAATAATTCATCAGGGGGATTGAAATCAGGAAAGCCTTGCGACAAATTTAGAGCATTATATTCAATTGCCATCTTTGTCATTGTGGAGAAGATGCTGGTTTGAATGTTTTTTAATTTTGAATTACTGAATTGATTAGAATTTTTCATGAGTGAAAAATACTAATTAAAAATTTAAGTTTATTAACAAATTGGATTTGCATTTACTTTATCAGGTTGCCATAGAAGAATTACCACAGAGGACACCGAGAACCACAGAGAAAAAAATTAATTCACTTGAAACATAGAATCAGGCGGGCGGATTTCATCATACAATCTTTTTAATTGGTCACAAGCATAACGGTTTCCTCTTCGTGCTGCAAAGCGGTATTCTTTTGCAGCTTCTCCTTTATCTTGATTTAATCCTATTCCATTTTCATAACAATACCCCAATGTAACTTGTGCCAAAACTGATCCGTTTTTTTCAGCTTCTTTTAAATCTTTTACAGCATCATCATAACTCCGGCTTTGAATCTCACCATAAACTTCGGCAGTTTTAACTCTAACTTTTGCTTCAACACTTCCAAACTTTACCGCACTTTGCCACATTGAAAGTCCGTTTTGTTTATCCTTTTTTACGTACTTGCCAGTGTAATAATTTAATCCTAATTCAACAATTGCGGGAATGTAAAACTTAGATGCGGCTTGTTGTAAAAGTTTATTTGCATCGTAATCAGTTATTTGATTATCAAAACCTAAGGTATGCAAACCGTACCATACATACATTGCATCGGGAATATTTTGGTCAATATCATTTTTTAAATTTACAAAATAGTCTTTTGCTTTTATTAATTCATAAAGAAGAAAAGGGGAGCGGGGAGAGTCTAATTTTATGGCTCTAACATAATAAGCTGAGGCTGCTACAATATCCTTAGGATAGTATATTCCATCTTCATATAATTTTCCTAAAAATGTTAAAGCTTCCGGGCTTCCGGAATCAGCATATTTTAAAAGAGATGAAATTCCGGTGGTCTTAATTGAATCAATCGAGTTATCTTTTTCTTTTAAGCCAAGCTCTTTGTTCAAATCATCTGATCCTATAAGTAAAATATCGTCAACCAAAGTTGAATCAGAAATATGAGTAGTGGTATCTTGATCGGCAGTAAAATCAACAAAAACTAACCCAAGTGAACTAGGTAGAGATTGATTGCTTTTCTGATCAACTGTGTCTTTTTTATTTTTACTACTTGTTAATTTATCATCCAATTTAATTTTTGATGTATCAACCTTACTTGAAATTTCCGCTAACACTTCTTTTGCGGGTTCATAATTTCCATTAACAGATTTTTTGATCCAGTAATATGCTTTATTCAAATCTTTTTTTATTATCAAGTTATCTGTGAACAAAATCCCGACAATATATTCTGCTTGCGGCATGCCGTCATTTGCTGCATCCAGAAAATATTTATATGCGTTAAATGGATCCCAATTGACTCCCCACCCGTTAATCAATAAAATGCCGTAATTGAAAGAAGCTGCTGTTAATCCTTTTTCTGCAGCTTTATGAATCCAGTAAGCTCCTTTAATAGTATCAGCTGCAATTCCTTCTCCAAGTAAATATCTTAACCCAAGCTCATGTTGGGCTAGTACATTGCCGGAATTTGCTTCTCTCATTAAATTGAATTGCTGCCACATTTGATAAGCTAGATCGGGTTGGTAGAAAAATCCTCCTCTAACAGTTCGAGGACGATTTTTTTTAAATGCTAAGCTGCTGGTTGTATCCTGTGTGAACCCTTCATTGAATAAAACTAAAATTAATATAAGAACCGTAAATAATTGGAAATTTTTAATGATTACTCTCAAATTAACTATTCTAAATATTTAAAAAATAATTTTCGTTTTGACAATTAATAAAGTGAAAAAGTTTAATATGATTGTGTTAAGTGTCATTAAAAAACTTTGTGCTAAATATATATTAGAAATTGAAGAATTAAAAACAGAGGATTGTTAAGAAACAAGAAGCAAGAGAAAAGAATTAAGAGGTAATAACGAGAAACTATAATTTGATTCAAAACATTTTGAATTTTGTTTTTTGATATTTGACTTTTTTACTCTTTGTTGAATTCAAAGCAAAAATAAGCTAATTTCAGCATTCGAATTATTAAAATTATCCGGTTAAATATATCCAGAGAGGTTGAAAATACATGTCCGATATTTTTGAAAAATTATCTCAAAAAGTTGATCTATGGCGTGAAGAAGCAAAACAAATTCTTGAAAAAGGCGGTGATAAAGTTTTGTCTGAGATCACTATACAGCAAGCTTATGGCGGGATGCGCGGTGCAAGGGCTTTGATCTGTGATACTTCTAGGGTTCCACAAGAAGAAGGATTGATTATACGGGGCATTCATCTAAAAGAATTATTGGACAAAACTCCCGAAGAAATTTTTTATCTTTTATTAACCGGCGATTTACCAAATGAATCTGAATTAGAAAATTTAAAGGAAGAATTAAAAAATAGAAAAGATGTTCCAGGTTATGTTTGGGATGTGTTAAAAAGTATGCCTGCTGATTCTCACCCTATGACAATGCTTGATACTGCAATTTTAGTAATGCAGAAAGAATCTGTGTTTGCAAAAAAATATGATGAAGGATTGCACAAGGATGAATACTGGAAACCCACTGTTGAAGATGCTCTTAACATTGTAGCAAAGCTGCCTGCCATTGCTGCTGCTGTTTATAGAATAAGATTTAATAAGGGAGAAATAATTCCAGCCGATAAAAATATGAGTTTGGCTGCAGATTATGTGCACATGCTTGGCATTGATTCGAATAGTGACGAGTTTAAAGATTTGATGAGATTATATCTTGTTGCACATTGTGATCATGAAGGTGGTAATGTTAGTGCAATGACAACTCAAACAATTAATTCTGCTTTGTCTGATTTATATTATTCTTTGTCAGGCGGCTTCAATGGTTTAGCAGGCCCATTACATGGTTTGGCAAACCAGGAAAGCCTGGGCTGGATTTTGGAAATGATGGAAAAGTTTGGAGGAACTCCATCTAAAGAGCAAGTTAAAGAATACGTTTGGGAAACGTTAGATTCAGGTAAAGTTGTTCCTGGTTATGGACATGCAGTATTAAGAGTAACAGATCCAAGGTTTGAAGGCTTTGTTGAATTCGGTAAAAAACATTTTCCCAATGATCCTGTATTTTTAACTGTAACTAGATTATTTGAAGTTGTTCCCGAAGAACTAAAGAAGAAGCCAAAAATTAAAAATCCCTGGCCAAATGTTGATGCTGCTTCAGGTTCATTACTCTATCATTATGGAGTAAAAGAATTTTCTTATTATACAGTTTTGTTTGCAGTTTCAAGAAGCTTGGGGTTAACAGCACAAGCAGTTGTTAATAGAGCTTTAATGCATCCGATTATAAGGCCGAAATCTGTTACAACTCAGTATTTGAGGGATTTGATAGAAAAGTAAATAGTTACACTCGATCGGATGGTATCTATAACCAACTGACAGATTGTAACAGTTATCCTTCCAAAGGAAGCCGGTGGCAGAAGGCGTCCCATGACAAAATTGCCTTTAATTATTGCAACTTCGTTAAAAATTATTCTTTTACTTAAAAAACTCCGAGATTTATCTATAGCGGTGGCCGTGCCAGAAAATCTCGGAGGTTTGTTTTGTTTGGGATTTTTTTATTTTATATACAATGCCGCCGCACAATTAATCTTGCGGCTGCCCTAATTATTAATGGGGTAGATTTTGGAAATTTAAAGTTACAAATTGGTATCCTTGCCTTCGGCGTTTGAAATACAACACATTGATTTGTAATTCCAATATGAAGATTTGTAATTCCAAGTTTAAATTTGGAAATCAAACTTGACGAATTGGAAATCAAACTTTTAAATTTGTAATTCCAATACGAAGATTTGTAATTCCAATGTTTAAATTTGGAAATCCAACTTGACGAATTGGAAGTCAAACTTTTAAATTTGTAATTCCAATATGAAGATTTGTAATTCCATTTTTTAAATTTGGAAATCCAACTTAAGAAGTTTTGGTATCAATCTGAGAATTTCTAATTCTATTTTATATGTTTTTTTTCAAAATTCTTGATATTTAAGTTAAATATGGCGATTTTAGTTTAGAGTAAGACAAAAAATACGTTTGTTCGTGTCTTATTTACCTGCAACAAGAGATTAACTCACATAATAATCATTTAATTTTTTGAGGTATTTATGGCAACTCTCAATAATAAAGAATTTAATTCAACAGTAGAAAAACTTGAAAAGATGGCAGATGGAACAAAGTTGCATTCTGCTGAAACAGGTTTTCCGTCTACAATAACCGAAGCAGGGTTAAAGGAAGATAAAACTGCTGTTGAAGATGCCCGTGAAGCATACGAACAGGCAGAAAACGCAGCCCGAATTAAATTTGATACCTATGAGGAAGTTATTAAAAATACAAATTCAAAATATTCAAATTTTGCAACCCAGCTTTATGGTTTTTATGGAAAGAAAAACCAGGTTATTGCAGATTTTGGGTTGGAACCATATAAGACGGGCGGGAAAAAAGGACCGAGAATTACAACAGAGGATGTGACAACACCTTAATTAGTCTTTATCCAAATTGAGGCTCTTTAAATCAACGTGAGGCTCACCTTAAAGGTAGAACCTCACTTTTTAATAAAACCATTATTTGGTTAAAATCATCTTTTTTGTTTGATGAAAATTACCGGCAGTTATTGAATAAAAATATAAACCGCTTGCTAAATTGCCTGCATTAAAATTAACAGAATATTTTCCTGCCGTTTTAAAATCATTAACTAAAGTTTCAATCTCACGGCCAAGAATATCATAAACTTTAATTAAAACTTTAGCATCTTTGGGTAAAGTATAATTAATTGTTGTAGTTGGGTTGAAGGGGTTTGGATAGTTGCTCAATTCTATTTTATTACTTGTAATTTCACCTTCAATTGCTTTTGGTTCTTGAACTTCTTTTCCTAATATTCTTAATTCGTTTTCAGCTAAAACTGCTAAACTATTCTCCGGGTATAGTTGTAAAATATAAGAAAAACTTTCTGCTGCTTTATCCGGCTGGTTTAAATCATAAGCTTCTATCAATCCTTTTGCATATAATACACCAGATAGATAATCAGCATCCTCTTTATAATTTTTAATTAAGTTATCTGCTGTTTCTATTGCCCTTGTAAAATCTTTTGTCAACCTGTAGTACTCTAACATTAAATCTTTCTGCCTGAGGTTTTAATGCTGCATATTCACTTTTTTCTATAATACCTGAAAGAAAGTTCTTCATATCAGTAAAATCATTTTTTCCGTGCAGGTCATCAATTCTACGGTAGCCTTTGGCAGCAGCTACAAGAGCAGTTGTAGCTAAAGAGAGATTCGGTATTTTTATCAATAAATTCTTTAAAATCCTTAATGACTTTACCGTAATCAATACAAAAGGTTTCTTTATCAAAATCAGTTTTTTCATTAAATGCATTTGGTAATTTTTTATTCAGAGAAAAATAAGCTGAATTTATTTTTTCAAATTCAGAATCTTCAATATCTTCCATATTGTTTTGTGTTAGTTGACTGGAAGAAGCTTTTGATAAGGAGCAGCTATGGTCTCCGAAATGATAAACATAAGAGCCGGAGATAGTGTAGATAGAAGGGATTCCTCCATCAAAATAACATGAGTAAGCATGTATTGAAGATGAGTTGTAAGCTCTTAAGTCTAAAGCTGTACCGCAAAAAAAAGAATTGTTAATCGTTACATTAGAGCCGTTAAAAGATTCAACTCCCACAAGATTATCATATAAACCAGATTCTTCTATATCAGCCTCAGTTCCATTCCAGCAAGATATTCCGAGTTGTGAATTTTCTGAAGTTAGGTAAGACACATCATAAGTATCACTGTTATAATTAGATAAATGCCAATGGTACTCTGATTAGTTCCATCCGTATTTAGATAGATAGTACAACATAATTACAATTATTTAATGTAAACATTTTTTTCCCCAAAATCAAAAGACTCAAATGCAGTGCAGCCTGTAACTGTTAAGCTTCCAAAAGGGTTATAGTTTTGATTTCCAAAAATGGCAAGATTATATCCATTATTAGATATGGTGACATTTTCGTTAAAGTTTCCACTCTGCAAATAAATTTCGTTAGTACCGCCAGCATAATTAATTGCAGCTTGAATTGTGCCGCAGAGGCCTCTTAAAGTAGGGCTAGCCGTTAACTTTGCTCTTAAACCATTTATGGTTGCGCCGTTATCAACTATTGTACCGCCAGTGGAGATGATTGAATGGCCATTTAGATTTATAGTAGCTCCAATACCGATTGTGAGTGTAATGCCTGACGGAACTGTATACATCACCAGATAAAGAATTTAATTCCAATTTTGATTTACCAATTGAGGAGAAGTTAAGATGTTGTAAAAAATTCTACAGTTGGCGAATAATAATCTAACATCCTGGCGTTATCTTCGTATTGTGTCGTGCCCATGGCAACACCATTATGGGTTACATCTAGATTTGACCAATATTTAATATTGAAAGTTATTTGTACTGCATGTATCATACGACATTATTGTACTCCAATTATCAGAACAATAGATGTGACCATGGTATATGAACGCCATGGTCAGAACATAAATTATGCCTGCAATTTTGGAGATGACCTATTTCGTGTGCAAGTGTATATTCTCCGGCAGCATAATCATATTCAACTACGCAAAAAGCAGTTGAAGAACTCGCACCTATAGTATAGGCTTCTCCGGCATAATCGGCATTACTGATAATTAAAACGCAAACGTCAGCACCATATTGATTCCGCAAATTATGAACCTCATCCATATATCCATCAGTTGTACCCTTAAATCTAATCTTATCTGTAAATGTATGCCCTGACTCTGTATAATTTACCTCATAAGTATAAACGAGATTCATTCGAACATTTACATTACTGTTTTGATATGATTGATTTGCTTCAGCCACAGCTAATTGAATTAAACTATTAATATTTCCGCTGGCGTTTTTTGCAGCAGTAGTATAAGCAACCAAAACATCAATTGCTGAAGTTCCACTTTCAATTGCTTCACTTTTGTTAAGGGATTCTTCTTCATTGTTATCTTCAAAAGACGGTGCACATTTAAGAGCCTTAGACTGATCGATTTTAATAAAAGTATGGACGCCATTTCCTAAAGGTTCAATATTGTACAATTTTCCATTAAGCCAAACGCTGCCTGTTACATCATCTTCACTAAAGACTAAAGTGGTCATATTGTTTGCTTCTTTTTCATTAGGCTTGCCTTGCCAAATATTGTTATTTCCATTTAACGATTTGCTTTCTTTGTTGATTACTGAATAAATGATTTCATTGTTGTCAAAGCGTAATGAAGTACTATTTTTCATTTCATTAATATCATTCACTTTAAATATTTTTACATTTGCAGTTGTTTTCCTCTGTTTGATTTTTGCAAGAATATTTTTCTGTTTGGCAGTTTGGACAAGTGAAAGCGAGCTATCCAAAGAAATAGAAACCATGTGTCCGACGTTGGTTTGACTATTTGATACAGAGCTCAGGACTACTATACTTATAGCAGCAATGCTTAAGTATACTTTTAAACGTAAGTAAAACTGTAACATTTGATACCTCCTATTTTATTATTAATTATTGTATGCCAAATAGCTTTGAAACGGTCATCAAAAATAACTAGGCTAGTCTGTTTTTCATTGAAAGCCTTCCTCTTTTTTATTTGTTTAATATTTTATTCCATTTTCATTGAATTTATACAGACCATTATATGTTCCTAACCATTTATTATCATACTGATCAACTTTTACAGAGTTAGTAGTGTTGTATGGTTTAGAGGGTTCTATTGCATCGTTTATATAATAGGCTATCCATTCGTTATTGTTACTGGTCAGTAGTGCGCCAGAAAAAGTTCCTACCCAAAGATTATTTTTATTGTCTGATGTAATTGAAGATATGACTTCATCCTTTATGTTGGAATTAGTCGTATCATAAACGGTCCAGTTTATATTATCGAATTTAGCCAAACCAAAATCTGTAGCGAACCATTTGTTATTCGAGTTATCAATATAAATTTCTTCCACGTGCCAGGCACGTAATGGTGAGCTATCCGGTCTATAATTTATCCAACTAGTACCATTGGATTTCTCAACTCCAAAAAGATCACCAAAAGAAATCCAGACAACACCTTGTCTATCAATATCAATGGATTGGATAGCTGATGAACTTATTGGCGTTTCAAAGGAAGGGTAATATATAGTCCAATTAGATTTATCGAATTTGTATAATCCATTAATATTTGTTCCAATCCAGATATTATGTTTGGAATCTATTTTAATGGCTGTAATGTAAAGTTTTAATAATGAAGTTTTTTGTGAAGAAATTATCTTACCCAGCGGTGAATTTATTGAATTATTAAAAATTAATCTGCTTCCATCAAATTTTACTAAACCGCCGTTATTACTAAAACCAATCCAAACTGTATCTTATTTAAATCAATAGACCAAACTCATTTGCTGGTATACTGCTATTACTAGTGTTATAGATAATCCATTTTGTTCCGTCATAGAATACCAATCCATTGTCAGTTCCAATCCATAAATTTTTATTATGGTCAACTTCCAGGCATCGGATTGTATTTGACGGTAAGCATGAATTTGATGTATTAAACTCTTGCCATTTTCCACTTGATGAAACTGTACCATTTCCTTCTTCACAAGTTTCTCCATTTGATGAAATTGGGTCACTGTGTTTTGTACAGTTTAATGCAAATGAAGAAATAATTAAAATTATTATAAAATTTTTCACCTTATTTCTCTTTTATCTATTTCCAATCGTCTAAAGTTAAGGCAATATTTTATATAAGTATAATTTTTGAAATTTATTATTTTCAAAAAAAATTATAGAAATTTATTTGAGTTTAAGTTTAGCTGCGCATCCAGGTTTAACCTGGAATAAAACAAATTAGGTTGCCGACCTAAAAGCAATTCATTCTAGACCGGTTGCGGCGCAATCGCTATACATCGATTTTTGAAAGTTCTCTTGGCTTATTACCTTCTTAATTGGTTCAAGCGTCCATGTAATAGCTCGTTATATTATTTGAGAACCCCCAGTATCCCAAATACAGAAAAAAATGTCATTATTGAAAATTAAAGGGTATCCTATAATGCTTCGATTAATTGGGAAGCTATATATATATTCAGAATTGCTCCCATTATAATGTACAATACCATCTCTCATTGCAAAAAATATATCATTTGAATTCCTTCCAGAAATAATGGAAAAATATTATTATAGTCAATACCAAATTATTTAATAAATAATTTGTTTTCGCTAGGTAAAGACATCTATGTTTAATAAAAAATAACAAAGTTCATTTATTGAACTTAGACTTATATAATGAATATTTCCTCTGGTATTTGAATATATCTTTTTAAGATTGCTGTTCTCTGATTGATAAAATGCAAAAATTGCACTATCACTGCTTACATTACTTAGTTTGTACGCCAATATATTACTTTTATAATTGTTGTTTAGAAAATTATTTTGATTGTTATATTCACTTCTGATAGAAAGGAATTGATAATTAATATCACCTTTTGCAACCTCAGCCCAGCTAGTTCCGTCATAATGAAGTACAAAGCCTTGTAGAGAATCTGATAAACCCCCAGGATAAGAACCAGGATAACCAATTGTTCCGCAAGCAAAAATGTTATTTGGTGCTAATCCCCAAATATTATTTACATCTGTACTGTATTCACCGCTTGCATGATAAACATAATTCTTTGTCGGAGGTATTTCCATCATAGTGCCATATTGCAGCCCCATTACTAAATACATCACCGCCACCCATCCATATATTGCTTTCGCTAAAACCATAAAGAGTATTACCAGTGCAATTTATTGGCTCTTTAGTATAAGCATTCCAATTATTACCATCATAATGCTGCAGCCTATCCAAAGAAGTGCCGCCTGCACCAACAGCCCATAAATCATTTGGCACTGCACCCCAAACGGCACCTAAATAATTCATCGGCATATTGAGTGTATCCAACTCCCAGGTATAATCTCTTCTGCCAGGTTCCATTTGCGGGTTTACAATTGTATCTTTGCAATTAAACGCTGTTATTAAGAAAATTGTAATAATAGCTGTAAAAAAAATTAGTTTCATTGTATTTTCGTTTTTGTTTTTAGGCTAAAATCATTATCCTCACCAGTATATGGGCTATTCCTTTGAAATAGAGTTAGTATAGCAAACGCATTTATCCCTTCATTAATTATTATTCTTTATATTCATTTACCTATGTTTTAATTATTAACCAAAAATTTCATGATTAGGGTAAGCAATAATTCTTTGAATAGCAATTAATTCTTTGTTAATGTATCCAAGTCGTTGGGATTGTTATAAATAAATTTAAACCTAAAATATCTTTATAGTGTTACAATGATTTGTGCTTTTATAAAAGTTTAAAGTGCACTTTACTAAGAGCTTATTTTTTATCTTTTCCTTCATTCAAATTATTATAAAATCTCTGTGTGGGATAAGCAAAATCAATATCTTTATGTTTTGCAAATTCGATTAAAACATTTTCCCAAATTTTCTCTTCTGTAATTCTCCTCTCACGCGGACTGCATAAATATCTCATGGTTAACATAACGCCGCTGTCTCTTACTGAAGTGTAAACAATTGGCGTCAACTTAGTATAAAATATTAAAAACTTTTTAGCTGCTTCTTTAATTTGCTTTTCTGCTTCACCGCTCAAATGTACTCCATGATGATTAACAATATCAATAAGTATTATTTTAGTTTTTTGCCAATCACTTTCAAAAGTTATTAGAACCCCTATTTCATTCCAGATGTATTGAAAACCGGCAGTATAATTTGCCTGCGGTTCAAGAAAAACTATTCCATTTGGGATGTGAACAATGCGCCCGGTACTTTGCTCAGCATCCACCCAATTTCCTACTTCGTTGATGGAAAATTGAAAAAGTCTTATATCAATAACATCCCCCGCGTTTTTCCCTATTTGTATTCTATCGCCAACTTTAAATGGCTGTCTGATTAGAATAAATGCCCATCCAACCATATTAACCAATGGGTCTTTTAACGCAATTGCAATACCGGCGGAAATAAGTCCTAAAAAGGTTGCAACAGAACCAAAAATCTGAAGCCAGGTATTAAGTAGAAAAACAACAATTAAAAATACTGCGACATATAAAGAAATTTTCTGCCATTGATAACGGATTTTTAAATCATGCAATCTGGTAATTATAAATCTTCTAATAATACGCTGAATTATAAGAATAATCAGTATTGCAAAAATAGATTCCAAAAGTTTTGTTTGTACTTCAGGCGATAAACCAAAATAAGTTTGTAGTATTTTTTGCATTAATTATTATTTATTTCTTTGTAGAATTATTTTCTTGTTTTTTTATAATAACTTCATAAAGGTCTTGTCTTCTATCAAACCAGTTTAAAGTACTTCCTTGTGAGCGATGTCTTTTCAACAATTCTAAATCTATATCATGAATAACAACCGTTTCTACATTAGGAGTACATTCTGCAGCAATTGCATCCCTAGAAAACATAAAATCTGAAGGAGTATAAATTCCTGACTGAGCGTACTGAATATCCATGTTTTCTACAAAAGGAAGATTCCCCACATTACCTGCCATCACTGCATAAACGCCATTTTCTATACATCTGGCTTGCACGCATTGCCTAACTCTCAAATAGCCGTATCGTTCATCAGTGCAAAATGGAACAAAAATTATTTCTGCGCCTTGTGAAACTGCAATTCTGCTTAACTCCGGAAATTCAACATCATAACAAATTTGAATATTTATTTTGCCTCTGTCAGTATCAAATACTTCTACTTTATGTCCTGGTTTTATTCCCCACCATCTTCTTTCATTAGGAGTAATATGAAGCTTGTATTGTTTTTCCATAGTTCCATCTCTTCTGAACAAATAAGCAATATTAAATAGATCATCATCTTCTTTTGTAAAATGTGAACCGCCAATAATATTAATATTATAATTCATTGATAACTTGTTAAATAATTCTAGATACTGAGGTGTAAATTCAGCAAGATGCCTAACTGCAGTTCCAGGCCTTTCATTTGGGAAGAAAGGATAATAGTTGTAAAGTAAAAATTTCGGGAAATAACACAAAATCACTTTTATATCCAGATGCGACATCAGTAAAGTATTTACATTGTTTGGCAAATTCATCAAAACTATCTATTTCTCGAAGCATATATTGCACTGCACAAATGCGTACTTTTTTTGATGTAACGGTTTTTTTTCCAATTGGCGGAACATAATCAATGTTTGACCATTCAAGCAGAGTAGCAAAACCGGCAGATTCCTGATCACCAGTTAAGTAAGCAGGAATAATTCTTTTTAATACAAATCCATTTGCTAATTGAAAAGTAAGTACGGGGTCATAAAGCTCTTTATTCATGACTTTTTCTACATACTCTCTGGCAGTTAATTTATTTTGATATTTGATATAATTTGGAATTCTTCCACCAATAACTATATTTTTTAAATTATATTTTGTCGCTATTTCTTTTCTTGCTTCATATAATCTTCGTGCGAGTTTCATCGAACGAAAATCCGGATGTACCATAATTTCAATTCCATATAAAGTTTCGGCATCAGGATCGTGATTTGTTATAAATCCATTATCACTCAAAGTCTGCCAATTGTCACCTTCTTCATATAAATCAAAATCAATTATAAGGCTGCTTGAAGAAGCTACAATTTTTTTGCTGATCTCGATACAAATTTGTCCTTCAGGAAAAATTTCCAATTGACTTTCAATTTGTTCTTTCTTCCAGGTATGCATACCTGGAAAACACAATTTTTGAAGTTCAATTAGAGCATCAAAATCTTTTATTTCCAAAGGCCTAATTTTAATTTTCTTTTCAAGAGTTTTTAAATCGATCTTTTTCATATGATTCCCAATGGTAATAAATTGAATTGTAAGTAATCAGCGATTATAATAGCAAAAATTAAGGACTAACTCAACATAACATAAATATTGCCTCGAAACTCAATAATTATATTTTAAGCACTAAAAATGATGTGCATCATTCGTGCAATTATGGGTTAAACTGAAAAATATTTTTTGGTAAGTAGAATTATAAAAAAAAGCCTGAATAAATCAGGCTTTTATAAAAAGTTTTTTTACATTTTTTTTAATTGGCCTATCTTTTTCCAATTAGCATTTGGAGTCATTACAACTTTTATTAAAATTAAATCACCACCGCTTGATGTTTCAACACTTTTCTGTAGTTCCGAATTTACCTCTTCCGGTTCAAGTTTATACATACCGCCGCTCAAAGCATCGATTCCCATTCCTATTAAACCGCCGAATAAGCAATTCCCGATAAACCATCCGCTTGTTTTTCTAGTTACCATAATTACCTTTGGCTCATAACCGTCCAATTCTAATTTTAGAGTATGGTTATTATCTCTTGCTAATTTTACTGTCATTGGAGTTTGTCCGACTTCAACTCCATCTACAACAACAGAAGCACTAATAGGTGTACTAGAAACATTTATAGATTGATTAGAACCGTTGATAATTGTTCCACAGCTATAAAATAGAAATAATGAAAGGATAGAAAATATTAAGATGATTTTTTTCATGGAATCTCCCACTTTTTTTATTGAATAAAATTATAATCGATTAATTATAAAATTAGTTTAAAATGCAAAACCAACTCTAACGTTGGCACCATAATTAACTCCTCCCACAGAAATAGATTTGGTTAAGCTGCCGCTTTTTTCTTCAAAAGTAATTTGGTTTTGGCTGCTAAAATATAAACCGCCGCTAACATCAATATAGAAAGGATTAAATTGATAAAATTTATATCCGCCTAAAATACCAAATGATTTTACATCGGCAGATTTTTTATTGTATTCTATTGCCATTCTTTGATATGAAATGCTGGCATAAAATGAATTATGAAAAATTTGATCAAGCATATATTTAAACCCTACTTCGTACATGGAATTTAATTCAGTAAACCAGAATTGGCCAAAACCAATGTTTCCATAAGCTGAAAGTTTATTGATTATTGTTGCTTCATATCCAAAATTGAAAGTACCGAAGACCAGGTATAATGCATCAGCAGTAATTGCGTTTGATGGATAAGGGTTCCGCACTTCATTCTGTGTTGAATCAATTGATTCAAAAGGGTAACTAAAAGCTTGAAACAAAAATAGTAATGAAATAAAAAGTAACTTCATATTGAGCCTTTACCAACAATTTTAATACCGGGGATGCTCAAATTAAATGTAAACCTGAGATGATTACATCTCCCCTTAGATTTTCTTATATCAAATTAAATTATGTTTTTTAAAAATGCAATTTAAATTTTCAAAATCACCTAAAAATTTGTACTCTTTTATTCTGAAATTAAATTATTTCAAATGATAAGAAAAAAAAATTCATAAAGTCTTGTTATAAATTGTTTTTCTTAAATCCTTAATCTATATTTGGGAGCAAAAAAAAATTTATGGCATCTCGCAAAAAAGTTAAATTCATCTTCGTTACCGGCGGCGTTGTTTCTTCATTAGGAAAGGGGATTACAGCCTCATCATTAGGACTTCTTCTAAAACAGCGCGGTTATAAAGTCACTATCCAAAAATTTGATCCTTACATAAATGTTGACCCTGGGACGATGAATCCGTTTCAGCATGGTGAAGTTTATGTAACCGATGACGGTGCAGAAACCGATCTTGATCTTGGCCATTATGAAAGATTTTTAGATGTTAATATGACCAAGGCAAATAATACCACCACCGGGCAGGTTTATTACGAGGTAATCACAAAAGAAAGAAGAGGGGATTACCTGGGCGCTACTGTTCAAGTTATTCCGCATATTACCGATGAAATAAAACAGCGAATGATAAAACTTGCTGAACTTGGAGAATATGATGTTATAATAACCGAGATTGGCGGGACAGTTGGTGATATTGAAAGTCTTCCTTTTATTGAAGCTATGCGTCAACTGATGCTTATTTATGGTAAGAAGAATACCATGAATATTCATGTTACTTTAGTTCCCTATATTGCATCTGCAGGAGAGGTTAAAACAAAACCTACACAACATAGTGTTAAAAATTTGCTTGAGCTTGGAATTCAGCCTGATGTTTTAATTTGCCGTTCCGAAAAAAGAATTGCGAAAGATATTAGAGATAAAATTGCACTCTTTTGTAACATGGATTCTAAAGCTGTTATTTCTGCTTATGACTGTTCATCCATTTATGAAGTTCCAATTGTTCTTTATAAAGAAAAATTAGATCAGATTGTAATGAACAAACTTCATTTAAATGATCGAAAAATAAAACTTGATGATTGGGAAAATTTAGTTTCAAAGATTAAAAGCCCAACGAAAACTGTTGAAATAGCAATAGTCGGTAAATATGTTGAGCACATGGATGCTTATAAAAGCATTATGGAATCGTTTGTCCATGCCGGAGCAGAAAACAATGCGAAGGTAATTGTCCGTTCCATTAGTGCAGAGCAATATGAAAAAGAAGAACCCAACAAATTGTTAAACGGTGTTAGCGGCTTGCTTGTGCCTGGCGGATTTGGAGAAAGAGGAATTGAAGGAAAAATTGCTGCTGTAAGATATGCCCGCGAAAATAATATCCCATTTTTCGGAATTTGTCTTGGACTTCAATGTGCAGTTATTGAATATGCAAGAAATGTTTGCGGTATTTCAAAAGCAAATAGTTCCGAATTTAAGAAGAACAGGTTCAGTATAATTGATTTAATGCCGGACCAAAAAAATATTAAAAATATGGGTGCAACAATGAGACTTGGCGCTTACCCATGTATTCTTCAAGATAATAGTGCCGCAATGAAAGCCTACAAGACTGATTACATTTCCGAAAGGCACCGCCACCGATTTGAAGTTAATAATAAATTTAGAAATATATTAAGTGAAAGAGGAATGCTGTTCAGCGGTTTATCACCTGATAGAGAATTAGTTGAAATTATTGAAATACCTTCCCATCCATGGTTTCTCGGTTGCCAATTTCATCCTGAATTAAAATCGAGAGCAACAAAAGCACATCCGTTATTCAGAGAATTTGTAAAAGCTTCATTAAAATATTCTGAGGAAATTAGGTCTGCATCAAAAGATGTTTAATAAAATGTAACTATATTTATACTTTAATTTACAAAGCATTTCAAATACTAATAAACTTGAAAAATATAACAATCAAAATTGCTATTGCTGTTTCGACATTCATATTTTTATTTTCTTCCCTAAATGTTGCTCAGCCTGATATTGAAAGAAATATTTCCAAAGCATTAGAGCAATCTTATAATTTTAAATGGGACGATGCTGAAGGAACTTTAAATAAATTAATTGAAAAATATCCTGATGATCCCAGAGGATATCATTATATATCAGGGATTTATTTATGGTATTATTTAGGGAGTAAAGATAAAACAGATTTTGATTTGTTTGTAGATTATTCTGATTCAGCTATCGATAAGGCTGAAAAAATTTTAGATGAAAAACCTGAAGATGAAAAAACACTTTATACAATTGGGGCGAATTATAATTACAGGGCGATTGTTTTTACAAATGCCGGAAATTTTTTAGATGCAGCCTGGGCAACAAAAAAATCTGAATCATATTTATCACATTTGCTGGTTTTGGATTCACTTCAATATGATGCTTACCTCGGATTAGGTTTATATAATTTCGCTGTAGGTCACATTCCTTCAGCTTTCAATTGGGCGCTAAGCCTGGTAGGATTTGATGGAGATAAAGAAACCGGGCTAAAGTACATAAAAATAGCTGCCGAAAAAGGTAAAAGAGGCAAAGTTGAAGCGGAATATTATCTTTCTCAAATATTATCCGAAGTATTGTTTGATTATGATGGTTCAAAGAAGTATATCAGAACATTAATTAAAAAGTATCCTGACAATTTGCTTTTTAATTATTCTCTGGCAGTGCTTGAATTGAAGCAGCGTAATCTAAAAGAGTCGGAGAAATATCTAAAGAAGATTATAAACAAAAGGGAGAAAAAATTTAAACAAATTATTTCATTCTCAAACTTTTTAACCGGCGATATTTTTTTCCGTAGAAATGAATTTGATTCTGCCAAAGTTTACTATGATGAATTTTTAAAATCAGCAGTTGATAAAGATTACACCGGTATTGGCTCTTACAGGCTTGCTCTATGTTACGAAGTTACTCATGAAAGAAAAGATGCAATCAAATATTTTAATCTCGCCGGTTTTGGAAACATGGATTTGGATGATGATATTTTTGCTAAACGCAAAAGTAATATTTATATAAAACGAAGTTTATCTGAAAATGAAATCGCATTATTAAAAGCATCTAATTTTATCGAAGCAGGTAATTACAAAAAATCAAAAATGATTCTCGATACGGTTCTAACAAAAATAAAATCTGAGAAGCTAAAAGCCGAAGCATACTTGTATTTGTGTGATGTTTCATATTATCTGAATGATTTGGATTCATCAATTTCTTATGCAGATACTTTATTGAATTTAGATGTTTCAGATGAAAATTGGATTAAACCATTTGCAAATTTTTATTTAGCCCGTGCTTATTTCGCTTTAAAAAATAATCAGAAATCTGAAGAGTATCTTGATGAGGCGGAGAGTTATTCTGATTTTGATTATAAGAATAAATTAAAAAGTTTAGTAAGCGCATTTAAGACCAAGAAACTTCTCGTTTCAAATGTTACAATCAATTAGCTCTGCCTGCCGACAGAGCCTGTTTTAGAACTAAAATTTACTGTGACATAATGCTTGTAGAATAGTGAATTTGTTTTTGAAATGTCAGTCTTCGATCCAGACAGCCGGAACAAATTAAGTCTCCTGTAACATACTCGACAGACTGGTTTAATTGATTATTTTTTTCTATTTAGGTAATTTTAACCACTTTTTTTACAAGAGTTTGTGTGAAAATAGCTGTATTTGTATCTGGTCGAGGTTCTAATCTACAAGCTATTATTGAGTCCCAGCCTTACCCTGACAAAGTTGGGATTAATTTCCCGGAAAATTTTATTGAAGTAAAAGCTGTTTGCAGTGATAAGTTAGAGTGTAAAGCATTTGAAGTTGCTAATAAGTTTTCCATTCCAACATTTAGTGTCGGTAATAAACCGGGCTGCATCCAGTATGATGAATTAGTTGAATATTTTGTTAAAAATCAAATTGATTTAATTGTATTAGCTGGCTTTTTAAAGATGATCCCTGTAAATCTTTTAAGGAAATTTGAAAGCAAAATAATAAATATTCACCCGGCTTTGCTTCCTTCATTTGGGGGGAAAGGCATGTATGGTATGATTGTGCATAAAGCTGTTTTTGATTCTTCGGCAAAAGTATCCGGAGCAACAATTCATTTTGTAGATGAAACTTATGACACTGGCAAGATAATTGCTCAAAAATGTGTGGATATTTCTACTGCTAAGTCCCCGGAAGAGATTGCTTCTACGGTACTAGAGATTGAGCATCAGCTTCTTCCTTTTGTTATAAAAAAATTTGCTGAAGATAAAGTTAAAAGAATTGATAACAGGATTATAGTTGAAAATTAATTTCTAATAAAATTTATGGAAAGATTGAATTGAAAAAACTTGCTCTTCTCAGCGTATCCGACAAAACCAAAATAGTAGAATTAGCCAGATCTTTAATAGAATTAAATTATGAAATAATAGCTACCGGTAACACAGCTAAAATGATTTCTCAATCGGATTTAAAAGTAACAGAGATAAGTGACATCACCGGCTTCCCCGAAATATTTGATGGACGAGTGAAAACTCTTCATCCAAAAATTTTCGGTGGAATACTTTTTAGAAGAGATAATCAATCAGATATTAAGCAAGCTGATGAAAACAAAATAATTCCAATTGATGTTGTTTGTGTTAATCTCTATCCTTTCGTAAAAACTGCAGAAAATAAAAATTCATCTTTGGAAGATATAATTGAAAATATTGATATTGGCGGTCCAAGTTTAATTCGTGCAACAGCGAAAAATTTTCAGTACACTTCAGTTCTTACAAATCCAAAACAGTATGATTATTTCATAGAAGAATTAAAAAACGGGGAAGTCAGTTTAGCAACAAGAAGAAAGTTAGCAGTTGAAGCTTTTTCACACACAGCAAATTACGATACATATATTGCTAATTTTTTAGAAGATAAATTTGAACTTCCAAAAATAGATTTTAGAATAAATTATCAAAAAGAACATACGCTTCGTTATGGAGAAAATCCACATCAGCAAGCTGCACTTTACGGAAACTTTAAATCTTATTTTGAAGTTTTTCATGGAAAGGAATTATCATACAACAATATTCTTGATTTGGTTGCAGCGGTTGAGTTAGTTGAAGACATAAATAAAAATATGACGGCTGAAGGCAAAGGCTGCTGTGCAATAATAAAGCATCAAAATCCTGCAGGCGCGGCAATTGGAGTTGATTCATTTGATGCTTATACTAAGGCATTAAAATGCGATCCGGTTTCTTCCTTTGGTGGAATTGTTGCTTTCACTTCTACAGTTGATGAGAAAGTAGCTGAAAAAATGAATGAAATTTTTCTGGAAGTAATTTCAGCTCCAGATTATACTGAAGGCGCATTAAAGATTTTAAACAAAAAAAGAGACCGTCGTTTACTAAAACAATTGAAATCTGTTCTTGATGATAAAGTTTATTATAAAAATATTCCAGGTGGTGCAATTGTTCAAGATTCTGATAGAGAATTTTTAGATAAGAGTTCTTTAAAAAACGCAACCGATAAAAAACCGACAGAGGCTGAATTAGAGGATTTGTATTTTGCCTGGATTGTTGCAAAACATACTAAATCCAACTCTATTGTTTTTGCTAAAGATAAAGTAACTTTAGGAGTTGGAGCCGGACAAATGTCTAGATTAGATTCAGCAAAGATAGCAAATATGAAAGCAGAAGAACATGGAATAGATTTGAGAGATTCTGTAGCAGCATCCGATGCTTTTTTTCCATTCCCGGATACTCTGTTAAAAATAATTGAGTATGGTGCCGTTTCTGTAATTCAGCCGGGTGGTTCAATTAGAGATAATGAAGTAATTGAAGCAGCAAATAAAAAAAATATTTCAATGATTTTTACTGGTGTTAGACACTTTAAACACTGAGAGGTAATATGGGACTTTTTGATTTTTTCTCTGCAGACATTGCCATTGACCTTGGCACTGCAAATACGCTAATTTATGTTAAAGGCAAGGGGATAGTTCTAAATGAACCTTCCATTGTTGCTTTCGATAAGAACACTAAAAGAATTATTGCTCTCGGTAATAAAGCCAAAGAAATGCAGGGCAGGGAACATAAAGAAATTAGAGTTACTCGACCCATGCGTGATGGTGTAATTGCTGACTTTGAAATTGCGGAAGGGATGATAAGGGCATTCATTAAAAAAGTCCGTGCCGGAGCTTTATCTAGCAGAAGAGTCGTAGTTGCTGTTCCAAGCGGTGTAACAGAAGTCGAAAAAAGAGCAGTGAGAGATAGTGCAGAACACGCTGGAGCAAAAGAAGTTCATTTGATTGCAGAACCGATGGCCGCTGCAATTGGAATCGGGATTGATGTTGAAGCTGCAGTTGGTAATATGATAATTGATATTGGTGGTGGTACTACCGAGATTGCTGTAATTGCATTATCAGGAATTGTAAATGAAGAATCAATCAGGATAGCTGGCGATGAAATGAATTATGCAATTATGCAGTTCTTCAAAAAAAATCACAACATTTTAATTGGTGAAAGAACAGCAGAAGCAATTAAGTGTGAAGTTGGTTCAGCAGTTCCGTTAAAAGAAGAAATTACTATTCAAGTTAAGGGGCGTGATTTAGTTGGAGGTATTCCTAAAACAACTGAAGTAAGCTCTGTAGAAATAAGAGAAGCTTTAAGTGAAGCTGTTGCGCAAATTGTTGATGCTGTTAGACAATCACTTGAACGAACTCCTCCTGAACTTTCTGCAGATATATTAGACCGTGGTGTTATGCTTACCGGCGGCGGTGCTCTTCTTAAAGGCCTTGATGAAAGAATTAGGATGGAAACTAATCTTCCTGTTCACGTTGCCGATGACCCGCTTACAGCAGTAGTAAGAGGCACTGGAAAAGTAATTGATAATTTGAATCACTATTCAAAAGTATTAATTCGTAACAGAAGATATTAATGCTAAGATTTTTAACCCGCTTATGGGATAACTTTAAAGAGTATTTAATTTTAGTTGTTCTTTTAGTCATCAGCCTTCTCTTATTACCTCTAAATCAAAAAACAGAAATAAAAAAAGTTCGTGCGGTTGCTTTCGGCACTTTTGCTGCCGTTACTTCTGTTGTCTCAGATATAACGAGCTCCTCCAGTTTTAAAAATGAAAATGAAAGGCTTCGAAAAACAAATGCCGAATTGATGTTGAAAGTTAACATGCTGAGAAAAGATGGTGTTGAAAATAATGAATTAAAAAGAATGCTGAATTTTAAAGACTCAACAAAGCTTCCATTAATGCCGGCGGAAGTGGTTTCTAAATCATTATCCAAATCACAAAGTTCAATTACATTAAACGTTGGCATAAGAGACAGTGTTAAACCTGGTATGCCTGTTCTTAATGATCACGGCTTGATTGGAATTATACAGGTTGTTTCAGAAGACTATTCGATAGCAAGAACGTTAAAGAATAGAGATTTGAAGTTAACTGTTAAAGATGAGCGAAGCAGAGTAGATGCAATCATGAAATGGACCGGGGAAGATTTAGTAATGATTGACGTTCCTAAAACCTATGATGTAGAACCGGGTGATAGAGTCGTCACATCGGAAATAAGCACTTTAATTTCAACACCGATTTCAGTTGGTGTAGTAAAAGAATTAACTAAAGTTGAAACCGGAATTTTTAACGAGGTAAAAATAATTCCGTATGTTGATTTCACCACAATCGAAAATGTTTTTGTTTTGCAAAAAGTAGAGAGCAGGGAAAAGTTGAATCTTGAATTAAATTTTTATAACCGGAAGTAGAATGCGAATTCAAATCATTGTTTCAATTTTACTTTTTTTCCCTTTGCTTCTAATTCAAACTACGATTGTCCCCTTAATTGCTATTAACGGGGTGATCCCCGATTTGATTTTAATACTCCTTGTATTCTATGCAATGAGGTACGGACAAATTTACGGGACTACGTTGGGATTTGTTTATGGATTTCTTTTTGATCTCATAACGGGTAGTTTAATCGGCAGTACAATGCTGGCTAAAACTTTAGCAGGATTTGTAGCCGGATATTTTTATAATGAGAATAAGCAAGAACAATATATTAAGTCTTTGTTTTTTTGTTTGATAGTTTTATTGTGCGGTGTTATTGATTCAGTCGTCTACTCATTTTTCTCTACAATAGATTTTAATTCTAATTTCTTGCTTTTAATTTTTGAGCAAGGAATGCTGCCTGGATTTTATACAGCAGTGTTAAGCTTGATTGTGGTAGTATTTTTCCCAAGGAGCAAGTTTAATTGAAGACAGAGAATTTTGCATCTCCCCAAAGAAAATCAATTTTATATTTTATTATAGTAGGAATATTTTCTCTGCTTGTATTCCGGTTATTTCAGATGCAAATAATTGAGCAGCAAGCTTATGATGAGAAGTCAGCTAACAACAGCATTAAAGCAATTGAACAAACTCCCTTACGCGGAATTTTCTATGACAGAAATGGAGAAGTGCTTGTAAATAATATTCCTGCTTACACTCTTCGAATAACTCCTGCTTATTATGATAAAAAGCTTAATCCAATTTTAGAAGCAGTGCTGGATGTGGATTCAGGATATGTTTCAAAAATTTTATACAGTAATAAAATATTTTCTAAATTTCTTCCGGTAAGAATTAAACGCGGAGTGGACTTCAAAGTTATTTCATGGTATGAAGAAAACTCTGAAAACTTACCTGGAGTTGATTATGTCGTTGAAATGCAGAGAGGATACCCTGATAATATTGTAGGTTCTCATGCATTTGGCTACACAAAAGAAATATCGCCAACTTTACTTGAAAAGGATAAAGATTATTACAGCCCGGGTGATTATGTCGGTTATACCGGGATTGAAAAGACTTATGAAAAATTATTGAGAGGTGAAAAAGGCTATAGATATGTTTTAGTTGATTCCAAAAGAAAAGAGATTGGTCGATATAAAGATGGGAAAGATGATAAACCATCAATAAAAGGAAAGGATCTTGTTTTATCAATCGATGCCGATGTTCAAAGGGCAGCTGAGCAATCTTTTGGTAATTTTTCAGGAGCAGCAGTGGCAATGGATCCCTTAACTGGTGAAGTGCTTGCATTGGTAAGCAAACCTGATTATGATTTAAATGAATTTTCTTATGTAACATCAAGGGATTATTTACAAAAACTTTATAACAATCCTCAAAAACCTTCATTCAATAGAGCAACAATGTCTATTAAGCCACCTGGTTCTACTTTTAAACCGATGGAAGCAATTGCTGCTCTTGACTTAGGTGTGATAAATGAGAATACAATAATCTTTTGTAATGGGGGATTTACTTTCGGGAGATTTTTTAAATGCCATGGCGGGCCGCATGGTGCCTTAACTGTGACACATGCGATTGAAAAATCGTGTAACACTTTTTTCTATAATTTAATTTATAAAATTGGCTTGGATAGATGGTCTGAATATGCTCACAGATTTGGATTTGCAGAAAAAACGGGCATAGATATAGGAGATGAATCTGCCGGTTTAATCCCGAATAATAATTACTACGTAAAAAGATATGGGGAAAATTGGCCGAAAAGCATAATGGCGAGCCTGGGAATTGGACAGGGAGAAGTTAGTGTTACACCGATACAGCTTGCAAAGTATGTTTCTTTAATTGCTAATAACGGCAACTCTTATGAACCTCATATTGTCAAAGGATATATAGATATCAAATCGAAAAAAATAATTCCAATTACTTTTCCTAAAATAGATCTTAAAGTAAGTAAAAGTGCAATTGACATAGTTAAAAGAGGAATGTACCTTGTTGTTCAGGGCAACGGAACAGCAACTGGAATTAAAATGAAAGATATTGAAATCGCAGGCAAAACCGGAACTGCTCAAAATCCTCACGGGAAAGATCATGCGGTATTTATTTGTTTTGCTCCATATCAAGATCCTAAAATTGCAATTGCAGTGGTTGTAGAGAATGCTGGCTTTGGTGCAACTTATGCGGCTCCCATTGCTAAAAAAATGATTGAAGCTTATTTGAAAAAAGATGAAATAAAGAAAGATGAAAAGGATTTAATTCCCAAAATTAATACTAAAGTACTTGGAGCTGCTCTTGCGTATTGATTATAAGTTACAGGATAAGTTCGATTTTATTTTATTTTTTACAGTTGTACTATTAATCGGGTTTGGTTTAGTTGCTATTTATAGTTCAACTTTAAATAATCCTTCAGCAGGTGGAAATTTTCAAAAGCAAATAGTTTGGGGAATTGCCGCTTTAATAATTTTTTTAGTTACTTTTTCAATCCCAACTAATACATTTAAATTAATTGCAATTCCAAGCTACCTAATTTCAATATCATTTCTTGTAATTGTAATAGTATTGGGTAGAAAAATTTCCGGCGCAAAAAGCTGGTTGGATTTTGGGCCATTAGGTTTTCAGCCTTCAGAGTTTGCCAAGATAGGAACTATTTTAGCACTCGCTTCTTTTTTAAGCAGAAAAAATACTAACATAGATTCTTTTAAAGATATTTTATTGTCACTTGTAGTTGGGTGTATCCCGATTGGGTTAATTTTATTAGAGCCGGATATGGGAACTGCGATTGTTTTTATGGGACTAATGTTGACGATGATTTTTTGGAAAGGTATTAGCTTATTTGGACTTTTCATTGTGTTATCACCAGGGTTTATAGCAATCTCTTCTTTATTTGGAATGGTTTATTTTGCCGTTGCATTACTACTTGTTGTTGTAGGGCTTATAATTTTTAAGAAAGATATTTTTTTTAATGGGTCTATTCTCGCATTAAATCTAGGTGCAGGTTTTTTTGCAGACTATGTATATAGAGCTTTAAGTCCGCATCAGCAAAAAAGAATTCAATCATTTATAAATCCAATGGCTGATCCGCTTGGGTCAGGTTATAATGCAATACAAGCTAAAGTGGCAATTGGTTCAGGAGGTTTTTGGGGCAAAGGTTTTTTAGCTGGCAATCAAACCCAGCTTCAATATATTCCCGAACAATGGACTGATTTTATTTATTGTGTTATTGGAGAAGAGTTTGGATTTGTAGGTTCATTTATTACTTTGGTTTTGTTTTTAGTTTTGTTTATCAGAATTTTAAGAATAGCTACAAGCACTAAAGATGAATTTCTTAGCTTAATTGCAATTGGTGTTCTTTCAGTTTATGTAATTCATTTATTAGTAAATGTTGGAATGACTGTGGGAGTTATGCCGGTTATAGGAATTCCTTTACCGTTTGTAAGTTATGGTGGAAGTTCGCTATTAGTAAATATGTTTATGCTTGGTGTGGTAGCGAATATTTATAAAGCTAAAAAAAATTACAACTAACTTAGACCAATTTACTCTGCGGTCGAATTATGCAATTTTAAACATTATTAAAATAACTAAACAATATGAATGCATTAGAAAAACTTCAAAAGAAAAATAGTTTTAAGAAATTTATCTGTGTTGGATTGGATACTGATATTGAAAAAATACCTGAACATTTAAAATCACATTCACACCCGGTATTTGAATTCAATAGGGAAATAATAAATGCTACAAAAGATTTTGCCGCTGCATATAAATTTAATTTTGCTTTTTATGAAAAAGATGGCACTGCAGGTTTTCAAACTTTGCATAATTCAATAAAACTTGTTCCTGAAGATATTTTAATTATTGGGGATGCAAAACGAGGAGACATTGGAAACACTTCTAAAATGTATGCCAAATCTGTTTTTGAACATTTTAATTGTGATGCCATAACGATAAATCCATACCTTGGTGAAGATTCTATCAAACCATTTTTAGATTTCCCTGATAAGCTGAATTTTATATTGGCATTAACTTCAAACTCAGGTGCAAATGATATCGAAAAGTTAAGCTTATCTGACGGCTTATTTCTTTATCAAAAAGTTATTGAAAATGTAAAACTATGGAATAAAAACAATAATTGCGGAATAGTATTCGGTGCCACAAAGAGTGAAGAGTTAAGTGAGAATCTCGGCCGTATAGAATCACTTCCAATTCTTTTACCGGGAATTGGTGCACAAGGCGGAAGCCTTGAAGAAATAATTGCAATTTTAAAACACAGAAAGCCATTAAACTTTTTAATTAATGTAAGTCGCGGTATTATTTATAAAAGTAAAGGGAATGATTTTGCTGAGGCTGCCAGGGCTGAAATTCTAAGCTATAACAACCGTATTATTGAATTATTCAACTAATTTAATTAGGAGCTTTATAATAATTTCTAATATTGATTTACTCTTTCCTCATTTCTTCGTAAGTTTTGACGGGGTTAAATAAGCCCTCTAAATAGAGGTGATAAATTGCATGATACTTTAATCATAGAATCAAAAAAATCTACTCCGATTATTAACGGTGATTTTTTTCGCAGGGAACTTTATCCCGGGATTTTTAATATTTCAGATTTACTCACCGACTATAGCCTGCCTTTAATTCAATTAATGGATATCGAAGATCCATATCTTAGCTGAAGAAGAATTCATAAATATTAATCTATTGTTACCACTAACAGAATTTCCGGTTGATCTATTTCTTTTTGTAAATGAAAAGAAGTATGATATGTTTTACCAAGCTTCTAATAGGAAGTATTCTTTTAAAAATATAAATTTAAATTCAGGTAAAAATTTAATAGAAATATTTTATAAACATAAATCAAAAAAATCTACCTCAATATTTCTTAATGTGAATTACCAACCAAAGGTGTGACTATGGGAAAGGCATCAAAAATACACGAGAAATTTTTATACGAAATTTGGAAGAGTCAAAAATTTTCAAAAAATCTTTCAACTTCTGAAGACGAAAAAATTTTAGTTCTTGATCCCGGTATTCAAAATGACGAATTGGGCGGCCCGGATTTTAAAAATGCGAGAATTAAAATTGGAAACATAACTTATCTAGGTGATGTTGAAATTGATTCTCAATATTCCGACTGGAAAAATCATGGGCATTATCTGAATAAAAAATATAATAAGGTGATTTTACACACTGTATTCAGTGTGGATAATCATACTCATGTTTATACTCAGGAAGGCCGTAAGGTTCATTCAATTTCTTTTGAAAATTTATTAGAAAGCAGTATTAGAACTCAAATTCAAAAAGCTATACTTGATGAAAGAGACTATAGAATTAACAAAATGCCTTGCGACCAGGTTTCTGAAATGTTAACTGAAGATGAAAAGATTAAAGTAATTTTTGATTTTGGTGTTGAAAGATTCAAAAACAAAAGTCAAAAAATGTTCGAACGCCTTAAAGAATTAAGTTATATAAAGGAAATGAAATTAAAAGAACCTATAATTACTTATGAACTAAATGAACAATTCCATAATAAAAAGTTTGAAGTTGAAGATTTTAAGGACCAGGTTATTTGGAATCAGTTGATGTATGAACAAATATTTGAGGCCTTAGGTTATTCAAAAAATAAAGAGATAATGTTAAAACTTGCAAGATCAGCAGATGTAAAATTTTTAAAGATGTTAGGCTCAAATGATTTTATCAAAACTGCTGAATCTGCATTATTTAATATTGCCGGGTTAATGCCTGATGTTTATAATTTGCCAGACAGTGAGACCTCAGTTTATACACGCGAATTATTTGATTTATGGAGCGGCATAAAACAGATTTATGACGGTAAAATTTACAATGCCGCACAATGGCATTTTTATAAATTAAGGCCTCAAAATTTCCCTACAATTAGAATAGCAGGAGGAGTAAGAATAATAGACAGGATTTTTCATCACAATTTTATTTATAACGTAATCAAACTCTTTAAGAATTATTCTTCTTACGGAAAAATTATTAACGAATTAAGATCACTAGTTGTAGTAAAAGGGGATGGGTTCTGGAGTAAACATTTTATTTTTGATAAGTCTTCAAGATCTAATATCAATTATTTTATAGGTGTTTCGAGAGCAGATGAAATAATAGTTAATGTAATACTGCCTATCATTTCTGTTTATTTTGATCTTTTTGGAATGAAAGATCTAGCTAAAAAAGTTACAAAAACTTATATCAATTATTATCAGCAAAGTGAAAATGGTTTAGTTAAAGAAGTTTGTGATACACTAAATTTAAATGATGCATGGAAAAAAACAGTGCTATACCAGGGAATGATTGAAATCTTTAGGAATTATTGTATTAAGAAAAAATGCCTGGAATGCCCCATTGGTAAAAAAGTTTTTGTTTAATTTAATTGTTACTTGTCAGTTTTTTAATATCATCTCTTAATTTAGCTGCCCGTTCGTATTCTTCAGCTTCTATAGCCTCACGCAGTTTATTTTGGAGGGCTGCTAATTTTGCCTCCTTTGTTTTGGGAGTTTTTTCTTCCCTTACTTCCTCTTCTTTTTCTCTACTATAAATTTCTTCATCTCCTTCTTCCGATGGAACAAATGCTGCAGATTCCATTACTGTTTCCGCAACAAAAATCGGGGCTTGTGCCCTGACTGCTAATGCAATTGCGTCACTTGGCCTCCCGTCAATTTCGTTTGTTAATCCTGAAATTTCTAATAGTATCTTTGCATAAAATGTATTTTCACGAAGCTCATCAATTATAACTTCAATAATCGCTGCTCCCAAATTGTCAATTACTTGTTTAAATAAGTCGTGAGTGAGCGGTCGCGGTGGTTTGATCCCTTCCAATTCAAGTGCAATTGCTTGAGCTTCAAAGGCACCTATAATTATTGGAAGTCTTCTATTTCCGTTTACTTCTTTTAATAAAATAGCATAAGCACCTCCGGTAGAAGGGCTGGATGATAGACCAAGAATATCACATTGAATTTTATGCAAGTAAGACTCCTAACTCATTATATTTTAAGTTTTATAATCTCTTCAGTTAATTTAGGTAATATTTCAAAAACATCACCGGCAATTCCATAATCAGCAACTGTAAATATAGGTGCATCTTTATCTTTATTAATCGCAACAATATATTTGGAAGTTGACATCCCGGCTAGATGCTGAATCGCACCACTAATTCCGCATGCAACATAAAGTGAAGGGGATACGGTTTTACCGGTTTGGCCGACTTGCTCCCTATGTGGCCTCCAACCAGCGTCGACTACAGCTCTTGATGCTCCCACAGCAGCACCAAAAGCTTCAGCTAAATCTTCAACCAATTTAAAGCTCTCTGGATTTTTTAATCCTCTTCCACCGGAAACTATAATATCAGCTTCGGCAACATCAATATTTCCATCAGACTTCTTAAATTCTACTACTTTTGTTTTTAAATCTGCATCAACAATTTCTTTTATTTCAATATTTGCTTCCATATCTGGAGAAGATTGTTCAGCTTTAAAAACATTTGGACGAATTGTGAAAATTTTAATATCGGATTTTAGTTTTACATCCAACAAAGCTTTTCCAGCGTAAATAGGTCTTGTCGCAATTACCTCGCCATTTTCTATGTCTAATTTAATGCAATCCATTAAAATTCCGGCATTTAATTTAACTGCTAAGTCTAGGGGCAAGGTCTTTTCCTAATGCTGTGTTTGGAATAATAATATATCTTGCTTCCGATATTTTTAAATATTTTGAAATTGCATCAGCATAACCTGATGGGCTATAATTCTTAAAGTGTTCATTCTTCAAAAGAACAATTTTATTAATTCCATATTTAGCAGCTTCATTTAAATTTTCAATTTCACTTCCCGCAACAACAACTTCAGATTCCAGATTTAAATCAGCTGCTATTTTTGCAGCTACCGATACAGCTTCGAATGAAGCTTTTTTTAATTTATTTTCTCTCTGTTCTAATACTGCAATAATTTTTTCAGGCATTACTGTAAATTCCTTGTTCGTTAAATAACTTTTGCTTCTTCATGAAGCAGTTTTACCAATTCCGGAACTGCAGAAGAATCGGTTCCTAAAATTCTTCCTGGCTGCTTTGCCGGGGGTTTGTGAAGCCTAATTACTTCAACTGAATTTTCAATTGAAGCGGCAGGTTTTTCTTCAATCGTTTTCTTTTTTGCTGCCATTATTCCTTTTAAAGAAGCATACCTTGGTTCATTCAATCCTTTTTGAGCCCCTATAATTACAGGCAGTTCTGCTTCAACTACTTCTCTTCCGCCTTCAATTTCTCTTTCAGCTGTAATTATATTGCCTTCAATTTTCAAATCAACTACGACGGAAATACATGAGTAGTTTAAAATCTCTGCTGTTAATTGGGGAACAATTGAATTATCATAATCAACAGATTGCTTTCCCATAAATACAATTTCATAACTGCCGTTTTTTATTTCTTCTGCAAGTGCGTGAGCTATTCCAAATGAATCTCTTTGACTGTCATCTTTTAATAAAATCCCATTATCAACACCCATTGCAAGTGCTTTTTTTATTGTCTCTCTATTTGCATCGCTGCCGACACTTATCACAGTTACATCACCACCGAATTTTTCTTTTGTCTTTAGCGCTTCTTCAACGGCAAATTCATCATAAGGATTAATTATATATGTTACACCAGCCGGGTCAATGTTTTTTTCATCGGCACCGACCTTAACTTTTGTAGCAGTGTCAGGAACATGACTGACGCATACTGCTATTTTCATTATACCTCCGTTAAACTTCTTTAATTTTGACAAAAAATATAAACATACACCTGTCTAAAATCAAACTACGAAATTTTAAAATGGTTTCGTAATAATCATACGCATTCTGTATTTTAATATCTAAAATATATTTTTAAATTAAACTTATGGAAAATGAATTAGAAAAAACCGAACTGCTTCCGGAAATAGATGTTATTACGGAAGAAGATTCGGATATCGGTTTAGTAAGTAAAGTAATCTTATATAATGATGATTGGCATTCTTTTGATGAAGTTATTTTGCAATTAATCAAAGCTATAAATTGTACCTTCGAACAAGCACGTGCGTTTGCATTCGAAGTTCATGTGAAAGGGAAGAGCATCGTTTTCCATGGTCAGTTAAACCAATGCCTAAAGGTTTCTTCAATACTTGAAGAGATTGCTTTAAACACACAAGTAATTACATAATTTTATAGTTATTTCCCTTATTTTTTGCTCCTTAATTTTATTGTTTATACAGCCGCATATATTTATATTTATATTTAAAATCTTCAAATAAAAATTTAGGATTACTGTGAATAATTTAAGAAACGATATAAGAAATATTGCAATTATAGCCCATGTTGATCACGGAAAAACAACTCTTGTTGACTTCATGTTGAAACAAACTGGTGCCTGGAGAGTTAACCAGCAAGTAGAAAAAAGAATAATGGATTCCAATACTCTTGAAAAAGAAAGAGGAATCACCATCCTTGCGAAGAATTGCAGCATTAATTATAAAAAAATTAAAATAAATATAGTCGATACCCCAGGTCACGCTGATTTTGGTGGCGAAGTTGAACGAACCTTGAAGATGGTTGACGGAGTTCTTCTATTAGTTGACGCAGCTGAAGGGCCATTGCCGCAAACAAAATTCGTTCTTAAAAAATCATTGGAGTTGAACTTAAAACCTATTGTTGTAATAAATAAAATTGATAGAAAAGACGCTCGTCCCAATGAGGTATTGAATGAGGTTTTTGATTTATTCGTTTCTTTAGGCGCGACGGATGAACAATTAGATTTCCCTTTTATATACGCTATAGCAAAACAAGGGATTGCAAAAACAAATCTTGAAGATGAAAGTGATAATTTAATCCCATTGTTTGATGCAATTGTAAATTCTGTTCCAGCTCCTAACGCAGAAATTGGGGAACCATTGCAGATGCTTATTTCAGCAATAGATTATAATGATTATCTCGGCAGAATTGGAATTGGCCGAATACTTAAAGGCAAAATAAAATTAGGTGATAATATTGTTCATATTACAAAAGAGGGTGAAAAATTAAATTCAAAAATTACTAAGCTCTATACTTTTGAAAATATTAAAAGAATTGAAATAGATGAATTGTTTGCCGGTGACATTGGTGCAATTGCAGGGTTAGAAGATGTTGATATTGGCGATACAATTGCTGATCCTAAAAAACCTGAAGCTCTTCCGTTTACTGCTATTGATGAACCAACCATCACTATGAATTTCATGGTTAATAATGCGCCATTTGCCGGACTTGAAGGTAAATATGTAACCACCAGAAATATTAGCGAGCGATTGTCTAAAGAATTAAAATCAAATGTAAGTTTAAAAGTTGAAATGACTGATTCCCCTGATAGCTTCAAAGTAAGCGGAAGAGGAGAGCTTCATCTCGCAATACTTATTGAAAATATGAGGCGTGAAGGATTTGAAATTCAATTAAGCAAGCCGGAAGTTATAACTAAAAGAATTGATGATGTTTTATGTGAACCTATTGAGCATGTTATTATTGATGTGCCTGAGGAACATATTGGAATAGTGATAGAAAAGCTTGGAAAAAGAAAAGGCGAGATGAAAAACATGGTAACATTTAATCAAAATACAAGAGTGGAATTTTTGATTCCAGCAAGAGGATTAATTGGATATCGTGGTGAATTTATGACCGATACTAAAGGAACAGGCATTCTTCATCACAACTTTAATGGTTATGAGCCGCATAAAGGTGAAATTAGTCATCGTAGTAAAGGCGCATTAGTAGCCATGGAAACAGGTAATTCATCTGCATACGCAATGTTCAAGCTGCAGGAAAGATCAATCTTTTTTATTGAACCAGGTACAAAGGTTTATGAAGGAATGGTTGTTGGTGAAAACTCACGTGATATCGATATGCGTGTGAATGTTACAAAAACCAAACAGCTTACAAATATGCGTTCATCAGGTGCAGATGAAGCAATTCGACTTGAACCGGCTACTTTACTTACTCTTGAACAAGCTATCGAATGGATTACCGATGACGAATTTGTCGAGGTTACTCCTGGAAGCATTCGAATAAGAAAAAGATATTTGACAGAGATGGATAGGAAAAATGCACGCATAGCTGCAAAACAAAAAGTTGAACAAGAAGTCTAAACAATAATTAAAGGGACGCTCAAAAAGGCGTCCTTTTTTATTAACTTGCCAAAATGCAAGTAAGAATAAATAAAAAGTTAATGGAGGATTAAAATGTCAGAGACTGTGATAAATGGATTAAAACCAGAATTATTATGGAAAAGATTTTATGAAATAACTCAAGTTCCACGTCCTTCAAAAAAAGAAGGAAAGATTCTTCAACATTTGAAAAATTTAGCTAAAGAATTAGATATAAAGTTTAAAGAAGACAAAGTTGGGAATCTTGTTTTTTATATTCCAGCATCAGAAGGATGTGAAAATTCTCCAACAGTTGTTTTGCAAGGACATGTGGACATGGTTTGTGAAAAAAATAAAGGAACAAATCATGATTTTGATAATGACCCTATAAAAGTAATTAAAGAAGACGGATGGATAACTGCGGATGGTACTACGCTGGGGAGTGACAATGGAATTGGAGTAGCAGCGGGATTAGCAGTTGCTACCGATAAAGATGTAGTTCATGGGCCGATTGAAGTTTTATTAACAGTTGATGAAGAAACAGGGTTAACCGGCGCAACTAACCTTGAACCAGGTTTTATTTCCGGTAAGACTTTATTGAATTTAGATTCCGAAGAAGATGGTGCTTTTTATGTCGGATGTTCAGGAGGAGTTGATACTCTAGCTGATTTTAGTATCGAATGGGAAAAAGTGAAAGCTGATTTTATAGCTTACGAAATAATGGTGACCGGATTAAAAGGTGGGCATTCAGGTCTGGATATTAAAGCCGGAAGAGGAAACGCTATTAAAATTTTAGGCAGAATATTAAAAGAAATTGAGAACTACGATTTAACAATTTCCAAATTAGAAGGCGGAAGTCTGCGAAACGCAATTCCAAGAGAAGCTGAAGCAGTTATATTAATTAATAGTAAAGATGAAAAAGAAATTTCAAATAAAATTTCAGAGCTTCAGAAAAAAGTATTAAATGAATTTAAAACCTCCGATGGCGGATTAAAAATTGAAGTTAAGAAATCCGGTTATAAATCTGACAAAACTTTCACAAAATCATTTACAAAAAAGATTATTAATACATTGCTTGCTTTGCCTCACGGGGTTATTACGATGAGCCAGGATATTAAGGATTTAGTTGAGACTTCGACCAACGTGGCAACAGTAAAGATTAGTGGTGACAATTTAAGTTTCGGTACAAGTCAGAGAAGCTCTATTGATAGTGCTAAGAGAAATATTGCAAATAATGTGAAAGCTGTGTTTGAATTAGCCGGAGCTAAAATTAGTTCTACTGATGGTTACCCAGGATGGAAACCTAATATGGATTCTGCAATTCTTAAAACATCTAAAAAAGTTTTTAAAGAGCTTTTCAATAAAGAACCGGAAATTAAAGCTATTCATGCCGGGCTTGAATGCGGAATTTTAGGTGATAAAAATCCCGGACTTGATATGATTTCTTTCGGGCCAACAATAGAAGGGGCACATTCGCCAAATGAAAGAGTGAATATTGATACAGTAGAAAAGTTTTATGATTTGCTAAAAGGGATTTTAAAAGAACTGGCTGAACAAAAGTAAAAATTGACGATTCATATTTAAAAGAATTAAGGGCATCATATTGATGCCCATTTTATTTTTTACAACAGTATATTATTTCATCAATATCATTTGTTTTGATGAATTAAAAAGAACTCTATCATTACTTATGGCTGTGATTCGGTATATGTAGACACCGCTGCTAAACTTAGAAGCGTCAAAGTCAGCTTCATATATCCCAGCTGATTTAAACTCATTAACCAGTTCAGCAACTTCTGAACCTAAAATATTATATACTTTCAATTGAACCCTAGAATCTTGTGGAACGGTGTATTGAATTTTTGTTGTTGGATTAAAAGGATTTGGAAAATTTTGCTGAATCAAAAATTCTTTGGGTGTATTTGATGAGGCTAGATTAGGACTTTCTTTACTCATAGGATACGGATGACAAATCACAGTATTACTATAAACAGAATAATGATTGTTAATATCTTTGACCCTAAGCCTATAGCTAACATCAAAGGCGCTACCATTATATGCCCAATTAGGATCAACCCAATATGTATTTGTAGTGGTTGTTACAACAGACCAGCTTCCTTCATTAACTTTTCTGGAAATTTCATACAAACTAATATCAGGTTCAGTATTAGCATCCCATTGCAATCTAATATGGCTATCTCCGGGGTTTAAACTAAAAGTTAGATTTTGAGGAGCTAATGGGGCGGCATCATATTGGCGATAACGAAGGTTGTTGTTTGTATAAACAGTATTAAACCAGGCCAGATATAAATCATTTGATACAGTTGAAAAACCAAGACGATTATCATCGTAATTATTAGATATTGTAGTTGCACTGCTCCAGCTTGATCCACTATGATATCGATATTGGAGCCCTTGCCAAGTTTTATAAATTAAATGTAATTTTGAATCTGATGTATTTTCTAAACCAACATAAGTTAATGGATCAGCATCATCAATTGTTTGTTCATTGCCCCATGTAGTTCCATTAACAGTTCTTGATTTAGTTTTGAGATGATATCCAAAAGAGCCTAGGTCCGACCAACCTTCCAAATAAATATCAAATAAGTTTGAGTTATTAACTTGCAGTTTTTCTCGAGATGAAACAGATGTAACCTGCTGCGGTGTTTCCCAGTTGCTTCCATTTTTATCTCTTGTCTTGGCAATGCCATTATTTTGATAAGGGTCTATTTCCGTTCCTGTATTATAACTTACATGAACTTTATTTGTAGAAAAAGAAACGGAAGGGAAGCCTCCTATTTCGCTTCCATAATCTGTAACATTTTTATAATTAACCCATTGGTTACTTGTATTCAATAACCAATAATAGGTTTCATAATATGGGTCATTATCTTTTGTTGCATATACAATATGAACCCCAATTCCATCCTGGTAAACAGCATCAACATTATTGCACTCATTAGAACTTGTAATACTTATTTTCGTAATGGTTTGCCAGTCTGATCCGCCATTTGTGGAATATTTTCCTGATATATTACTTCCGGATTTGTAAAGAGCAAATACTTTATCCTTTGTGCCAGTGATATTTGGAAAGTCACTATTTGAAGCAAGGGTTGATGTTATTTGAACTGAACCTGAAGAATTTAGCTTGTAATAAATAATGCTGCCGTCAGTTCTTTTGATTAATAAGTGATTTCCATCTTTGTTAGTAAATAAATCCATCTTATCAAGGTTTGGTTCATGAATGCTTGTGGTAACAATGCTGTTCCATCCTTGTCCTAAAGACAAGGAGTAAAATATTATCAATAAAAAAAATAATTTTTTCAATTTGAATCTCCTTCCCCACTTTGGAGGATATTTTATTTTAATAAAATTGTTTTTATTGTTTTGTGAAAATTGTCTGCTATCATCCGGATAAAGTAAATACCTGAAGGAAGAGCATTTCCTTTATCATCTTTCCCATTCCATTGAACCGAATGTTCCCCGGCAGGAAGATTTTTATTGATTAATATTTTTATTTCTTTCCCTATAATATCATGAACTTTTATAGAAACATTGCCGATATGCCCTGTGTTAAATTTAATAGTTGTATTTGGATTAAAAGGATTAGGGTAATTTTGATATAAATTAAATTTTGAAGGAAGCAATTTATCGTCTATAACGGAAGTTAATGAATCCGGTTTGTATATCTTCGTAATATATTTGTATAAATTGTAATTGGGCTGTTCTTTTATATCGCGCATTGAAATTAAAATTTCGTAGCTTCCGTTATTAAGCAAATCAGCCATTGTTGCCCCAAAATATGAAAGATATTCTCCTTCAGGATAGGCTTCGGTTTGCTTTATGTAATTAACTTCATAAGACTGATGATTTTTACTTCCGTTAAATTTTAGTACTATAAAATTTCCATCAATACATATTGCAACTTCTTCTGTTCCATCTTTATCAATATCAATTGGTTGAATATTACCGGCATCAAACGAAAACACTCCTATTAAATCAATTCTACCAACTATCTGGTAACTATTATCACCATTTGCTTCGAACAACGTAATTCTTGTAATTCCATTTCCGTTATAAAAGGCATCTCCGCCAATCCAAATTTCTTTTTTCCCGTTGCCATCTATATCGTTTGTTTGCGCACAAAGGTAGGCATTATATGTTTCAACCTCCCCGGTCCATGTCGGTTCATAGCTGTTATTTCCATTATTCTCAATACATAATAATTTCCCATGTACACTTCCGGCTAAGGATTCTGTTTTTCCATCTCCATCAAAATCACCAATTGAAAAACCACCATAATAATTATCTATATTGGAAAAATCATATTGATAAACCGAATCAAAATTATTTTCTAAAGGATTAAATTCGTAAAAGTATATACTAGGTGGACAACAAAGACGAATAAATATTTGATCAGTAAAGTAATCACCATCCCAATCTCCAAAGTAATTATCATTTTGCTGACCATTATTACGCCAGGGTTCAAAGATAAATGATAATTCATTAGCTAAGTCTGTTTCAGAAGGTTGACGGAAAAATAAATACCTGTCCCATGTGTTGTAAAAAACAGAATCAATTGGTTCAGATTTCATTCCTAATAGATGAATTTCTTCTCTACCATCTTTATCTACATCAAAAGTTCCTTTTGCTTGAAAGACAGAATCATATTGGTATACAAAAGCAAATTTATTTGAATTATTAAGTTCATAAACTGTAACCGGCTCTTGTTCAGATTGGAAAAATTTTCTGGCTCCATATAATTCAGGTTTTCCATTATTATTTATGTCGTTTACCAACACATGATCAAATTCCCAATTATGAATAGGAACTTCTTGCCAAAATTTGTACTTCTGAAAATATAGAGAAGTATCAATAGTGGTTAAATCAATTATAGTACTGTCAAATGTCGGTGCATAAGCTTGTTTGGATAAAGATGATTTATAATCAGCAACATTTTTCATAACAATTTTTCCATCCGGATATTCAATTCTGAGTATATCTTTGGAGACTTCTGCAACTTTTAAGTCGGTTCTGCTTTTTAACAATTCAATTTTTTTTAGTTTGCTTTGTGCAATTATTAAAGTACTTATGAAAATTATAGTGCAGCATAATAATATTTTGATCATTCCATTTTGCCTTAAAAATATAATTTGGGAAAGAAATAATTGTTGATATTTTTGCTTCAAACAAAACCACAGTAATACCATTTAAAGTGAAATCCATTTTTAGTACATCTTTCTTCAGAGAAAAGAAGAAAGAATATTATAATAAAAGTAAATTGGGGGGGTAAAAATCATGCCGTAATTATGTAATAAATTGGTTCTCATTTCCCTTTAAGTTTTATTTAACTTTTTTTTGAACCTGATAACTATTACTCTAAAAAAAGAAACTAATTATTTGTACTTTAATCTTAACTGTAATTTAAATTTATAGAAAACCCCGAAAAGTGATAAAGAATTGTAAACAGAATTATTTTAAATAACAAGTTAATTAAATGTTATTTATTCTCATGTATGATATAAAGCAAAACGATAAAAATATTTTTGAATTATTTATTGCTTATAGTGAAAAAGTGTAGTTCAATTTTAAGAAAATCAAATAAATGAAATTAGCCCTGGCAAAAAATCCAGTTAATCTTGGTTTACGATTTATACTTGAATTGTGTGCAATATTTTCAATTGGATATTGGGGCTGGAATTTTGATAGTGGTGTGCTGAGATATTTATTAGCTTTCGGCACACCTTTGCTTGCAGCATTTATTTGGGGAAGGTTTAGAACAATTAAAGATTTTGTGTCCGGTAAAAAAGCCCCAACTCCAATTCCTGGAACAGCAAGATTTAATTATTGAAATTATATTTTTTGGTTTTGCTATTTGGGGATTATTTAATTCTGGCGTTGTATTTATAGCATGGGCATTTTTAATAGTTACTTTACTTCACTATTTTATTTCATACGATTATGTTTTATGGCTTTTAAAAGATTAATTATTCCCGTAAAGATGACATCTTTTAAAAAGATGTCATCTTTGTTTTAAATTATACAGCAACCTTGAGCACACATTTGTCACATCTGCAATATTCATAAATTTCTTCATAACCGTAATCGATAGTAAGTTCTTCTCCCGGCTCAATATCTCTATTTGCAACCAATAACAGTGAAGTTTCATTTCCGTCTGCAACTTCGCAGTTGTTATCACACTTATGATTAATAAATTTTATTTTTTCTGTCATTGCGGTGTCGATATAACATTCATCACCATTCCAAAAAATGTAAACATTATCTTCTTCATCTTCGCGGCGCTCACATTCATCTCCTGAAATTACTTCGCCTTTAATTACCATTATCGTCTTGCCTTCTTCAATTCTTACACAAGTAAATAAGCCTTTGCCATGTATTCCTGATTCTTTTACATAAACATATTTTTCAAAGTCGTTTTCGAATGATTGCACACAAGCTCCAGTTTGATTAATAAAATTATATTTACTTTTTATAGTCAAAAAAACATTTCGTAATTTTGGATGCGTGAAAATACAGAAAAATGATTGATTTCGAAATAGCCCATTCATTATTATTGAATTAATTTTTTAAGGGAGTCCTTTTGAGGGAAGTAATATTTAAAACCATATTTATAAGTTTAATTTTTTTTGTTTCTTGCTATGCACAATTATCTATATCGGAAAGAAATATTAATTTTCTACAAGTGCAAACCGGTTCAATCAGTAATGTTAGTTTTTATTTGATTAATAATTCACGGTTTAAAACAGATTCTATCTTTTTCAAAAATTATAATGAAAGATTTATTGTAAGTGATTCTTCTTTTATAATTAGACCTAATGATAGCCTTAAAATCACGGCATACTACAAACCATTTCAAAATGTAATTGATGAAGATATTTTTATTTTTCAAACTAAAGACAGTGCAAATGCTGCTGCTATGTATGTCTATGGTTTAGGAAAATTTAATGACTTATATGACAGCTTAACTTTTAATCTTTATGACTTTCAGCTTAAATCAGCTTTAACAAAATTTGTAAGTGGACATACATCGCTTGGATACAATTCGGCAAGAGATGAAATGTTTATAAATATTGATAATCAAAAAACAAATGGAATGAATGCTTCTCAAAATACTTTGGAATGTGTTTACACCGGAAGATTAGCAGTTGGTTACACCAGCAGAAGTGATGCACAAATTAATTACAGCTTTAATACCGAGCATACCTGGCCGCAGTCAAACTTTAATGAAAATGAACCAATGAAATCGGATTTATATCATCTTTATCCGACCGACAATAATGCAAATTCGAAAAGAGCGAATTATCCTTTTGGAAATGTTGTTAATATTACCTGGCAGGAAGGTGGAAGTAAATTGGGAACCGATAGTAATGGTAGAACAATATATGAACCGCGTGATATTCATAAAGGGGATGTCAGCCGTTCTATGTTTTATTTCATTACCTGCTATCCTCAGAATTATGGTGGTTTTCTTGATGAATCACAGGAAAACATTTTTCGAATTTGGAATAAGCTTGATACTGTTTCTGTAAAAGAACGAAATAGAAACGAAGCAATTGCCAAGCTTCAAAAAAATAGAAATCCTTTTATAGACCATCCGGAGTTTGTTGATAGAATATTTAATTTTAGAACGAATGAAGAGCGATCCAAAGCAGCTCTGTTTGAAGCTGTCCCGGGGAAAATAATTTTTGATTCAACTTCAATTTCAGACACTTCAAAAATGAATTTAGTATTATATAACCCTGGTAATGGAACTTTAAACATTTCAAGTTTTACTGTATCAAAGACAGAATTCGAAATTATAAATTCTATTTCTGTCATTAAACCATTTGGGCTTGATACTGTACAAATACTTTTTCATCCACAAACAAAAGATATTAATGACGCCTTGTTGACGATTATTTCCGATGGTGGAAATAAGGAAATAAAATTAATTGGAAATGTAAAAAATTCAATTACTGCTATAGAAAATGTAAGTGAAGTTTTATCAAATTTTAATTTATCTCAGAATTATCCTAATCCTTTCAATCCAACTACAAAAATAAAATATTCAATTTCAGCCTCTCCAAACTTCCCCAATGATGTGGTTTTAGTGCAACTAAAAATATATGACATACTCGGTAAAGAAGTTGAAACTTTAATAAATGGAGAAAAAAAATCTGGAACTTATGAAACAATTTTTAATGGAAATAATTTATCATCCGGAATTTATTTTTATACAATTAGAGTTTCAATTTCAAATAATGAATTGTATTCATCAACAAAAGCAATGATATTGTTGAAATGAAAAATATAATTTTTATTTTTTTATTTAGTTGGAGCTTTGTGATGGCACAGTCTAAAATTGATTCTTTAAAATATGAAATAGCAAATAGCTTCAATAAATTTGAAGGAGATTTTGCGGTAGCATTTTTGAATCTTGATAATGAATCAGAAAATATATTTATAAATGAAAAAGAAAAATTCCACGCTGCCAGTACAATGAAAACTCCAGTAATGATTGAAGTGTTCAAACAAGCTGAAGAAGGGAAATTTAATCTTGGTGATTCAATCTTAATTAAAAATGAATTTAAAAGTATTGTTGATAGTTCAACTTATTCTATGGACATTGGAGAAGATTCCGGTGACGAGCTTTATAAATTTATCGGAAAAAAAAGACAATCAATGACTTAGTTTTTAATATGATAACAGTTAGCAGCAATCTGGCCACAAATATTTTAATTGATTTGGTTGATGCTAAAAATGTAATGAAAACAATGAAACAAATTGGAGCAAAAGATATTGAAGTTTTGAGAGGAGTAGAGGATATCAAAGCTTTCAACCTAGGATTAAATAATACTATAACAGCTTATGATTTGATGTTAATATTTAAAACGATTGCTGAACATAAAATATTTAATAGATTCATCCTGTAACGACATGATTAATATTTTGCTTCAACAAAAATTTAACGAAAGAATCCCCGCTAATTTGCCTAATGAAGTTAAAGTTGCACACAAAACCGGATCTATTACTGGTGTTGGCCATGACTCCGGAATTATATATTTACCGGATGGAAGGAAATACATTTTGGTTTTGTTATCTAAAAATGTTAAAGATGAAGAAGGTGTTATAAAACAACAGGCAGAGATTTCAAGAATAATTTATGATTATATTATTTCAAAAAAATAGTTTTAATGCGTTATCTTTATTTAATGGTTCTAATCTTTTTAAAACTTTTATAAAGGTGGATAGTGAAAAGCAAGCTAAAGTTTATTTGGGAGTTCCTGGTTGATGTTATTAACAAATTTATTGATGACAAATGCCCAAAACTTGGGGCAGCCTTGTCTTTCTATACTATATTTTCGTTAGCACCATTATTAATTATTGCTATAAGTGTTGCTGGATTAATCTTCGGTGAAAAAGCTGCCAGTGGACAGATTGTAGGTGAAATAAAAGATATGGTTGGAAATGAAAGTGCGGTACTAATTCAAAACGCACTTAGAAAGGTTAGTTTTTCTTCAGCAAATATAATTGCAATTATTATGAGCTTAGTAACCATGATAATTGGTTCAACAGTCGTTTTTGTGGAACTTCAAGATTCACTGGATATGATTTGGAAAGTAAAACCAAAACCCGGTGGAAATTTTCTTAAAAGCCTTTTAAAGGATAGAATAAAATCATTTGTTATAGTTATAGGTACTGGTTTTTTACTCCTGGTTTCACTAATGGTTAGCTCAGTGATTTCTGCTTTAAGCAGTTTCATAAATGAAAAATTAATTTCACTTCCTGTTTTGCTGCTTGATTCGGTAGATATCATAATATCGCTTGCAATAATCTTTGTTTTATTTGGGATGATATTTAAAGGTTTGCCTGATGTTGAATTGGAATGGAGGCATGTTTGGATTGGTTCAATTGTTACTGCTGTACTTTTTGTAATGGGTAAATATTTGATTGGTTTGTATATCGGGCAAAGTACTTTAGGTTCTACTTATGGTGCTGCAAGTTCACTAGTGATTTTATTATTATGGGTATATTATTCTGCGCAAATTCTTTTTATTGGAGCTGAGTTTACACAAGTATATGCAGAGAGATTAGGAGAGGGAATTAAGCCGAGTAAAAATTTTATGAAATACCATGATGAAACTTTAGTATTGGAATTGCCCGATATTATAAAAACGAATAAAAAGGCTAACTAAGTTTTTTTAGTCAATAATTAACCTGCCGGAACGGACTAAAATATAAAATCAGAATTTTTTTTCGGTAGTTTTATCTAAGGGAAATCGAATAAACATGTAATTTTTCCCTGAAGTCCTATTTTATCTTACCTTAATTATATACACATCATAAAACTAAAAATTAAAATAATAGTGATAGGTAGTTATTTTGAAGGCATTGCGTCATGTAAAATCATTACTGTTGTATTTTTAAATATTGGTAAGATATTTGTTAATAATTGATGGGATACTCTATAAATCCATTTACTAAGAGGATTTATTGAATATTTGGTTCCATTTAATGAAAATAGGATGACTTATAAGGAAAACATAAATATAAAAAAATCTAATTCTTTGTTAGTTGCAGTTGATACTGATATAAACAATTTCTTCAACTTATCGGCAGATCTTCTTCTTGTTTCCGATTTCCAGGGAATAATAGAAAATGCAAGCCTATCTCTTTAAATAATAACCGGTTTTGATTCATCTTCAATTTCATCAATTACATTTGCAGAACTATTTCATTTTGATGATCAGACTTCAGCACAGATTAAATTGATGAATTTGCAAGCCGGTGATAAGGTTAAAACATTTGAAGGAAGGTTAAGATGTAACAATGGGAAATATCTATGGACTGAATGGAGCATTTCGCCCTCACCTGAATTTGATCATTTTTATGCCATAGGCAGGGATATTTCTGAAAGAAAAAAAGATGATGATGCATTAAAATATTCCGAACAAAAACATCGTACTTTATTTGAAACTATGACACAAGGTGTTATTTACGAAGAAACCGGGAAGGGGATTTTATCTGCGAATCCAGCTGCTCAAAAAATATTAGGTTTGACTTTAGAACAAATGCAGGGTAAATCTTCATTAAGTTCCGGTTACAAATCAATTCTTGAAGATGGAACGGAAGTAATTGATGATGCACATCCAGCTATGGTTGCTTTAAATATGGGTAAAGAAGTCCAAAATTTTGTAATGGGTATTTTAACACCTTATGAAGAAGATTATAGATGGATAAATGTAAATGCAATTCCATTATTTAAAAGCGGACAAGAAAAACCTTATCAAGTTTATACGACTTTTGATGATATAACAGAGCGAAAGCATGCCCACGAAGCAATTAAAGAAAGTGAAGAACGATACCGTCAGCTTGTTGAACTTTCACCGAATACTATTGGAATTATAAAAGAAGAAAAAATAATATTTATTAATGCTGCCGGAGCTATGTTATTTGGAGCTGAAAATCAAAACCAGGTAATTGGGAAATCAATATATGATTTTATTCATCATGAAAACTACAAAAATATTTCGGATGAATTGGAACAATTAGAACTAAATGAAAAAACTCCTTTATTAGAGCTTAAAGCAAACAAATTAGATGGAACTTTAATATATATTGAAGCAACTGCAATGTCCTTTTATTATAAAGGCGAAAATGCTGTGCAGTTTATTTGCGGCGATATAACGAATAGGAAAAAAGTAGAAGAGGAGAGGGAAAGATTATTTAATAAGATACAAGTCGCTCAGGATAGATTAAAAATTTTATCACGAAGATTAATCGAAGCACAAGAAAGTGAAAGAAGAATAATAGCACGAGAGCTTCACGATGAAATTGGACAAACATTAACTGCTATAAAAATTAATCTTCAGGCTGTAAATAAAGTTACCAGGTCGTCAAAACTTAAATCGCACCTAGTGGATAGTGTCGAACTAGTCGAACATTCGTTACAGCTTGTAAGGAATCTTTCTCTAGATCTTAGGCCTTCTATGCTGGACGATTTAGGCTTGATGCCTACACTTGGCTGGTATATTAATAAACAAGCTCAGCGTTCCGGCATTAAGATTAAAATGAACACTATAGATCTGGACAAAAAGATTTCTCCGGAAGTGGAAGTAACTTGTTATAGAGTGGTTCAAGAAGCAATAAATAATGTAATAAGGCACTCTGAAGCTAAGAGTGTTAAAGTTGAATTAAATATTATCGATTATCAATTAAGACTTGAGATACTTGATGACGGAAAAGGATTTGATGTAACAGAAATGAGAAAACGAGCATTAAACGGAAATAGCATTGGCGTATTAGGAATGCAGGAACGGGTTGAATTAGCAGGAGGGGAACTGTCAATTTATTCTACGCCTGAAAACGGTACAAAAGTGATTGCTTGTTTTCCTTTGGGCAAAAAATAAATAAAAGGATGAAAGAATGAAACCAATAAGAATAGTGTTAGCAGATGATCATACTTTAGTAAGAGCAGGTATAAAAAACTTGCTTCAGAATCTAAATAATATCGAAGTAATTGCTGAAGCAGATAATGGAAGAGAAACTTTAAAAATTGTAGAAGAAAAAAAGCCTGATATGGTTTTACTTGATATTGCTATGCCTGAATTGAATGGGCTTGAAGTGGCAGCGCGTTTGTCAAGAGACCAGCCAGATGTTGATGTAATGATTCTTTCTATGCATGCGAATGAAGAATATGTTGTTCAAGCGTTAAAGTCCGGAGCTTCAGGGTACTTGTTAAAGGATTCAGCTCCAACAGAATTAGATATAGCAGTTCATGCAGTTGCCCGTGGTGAAACATATTTAAGCCCGGCAATTTCCAAACACGTTGTACATGATTATTTGAGAAGAGTTAATAATTTGGATCTCGAGACAGAAGAAGAGCCAAATATGTATACTCAATTAACTCCAAGACAAAGAGAAACACTTCAACTAATTGCAGAAGGCAATTCAACAAAAGAAATTGCGCTCAAATTAAATGTTAGTGTTAAAACTGTTGAAACTCACAGAATACAATTGATGAATAGAGTTGCAATACACGATGTAGCTGGTTTAGTTAGATATGCGATAAGAATGGGAATGGTTTCTTCTGAGAGATGATTTTTAAGACGTTCATTTGAATTTTACCAACTGAATAAAATTAAAAAACGTCAGAAAATAATAAACTCGTTTTGTAAAATTATTTCAGGAATTCCCCGATTGCAATTCCTTCTTAGTTCCAATAGTTTCTCTTTAATAAATGCTGAATTTATTGATGTTAAAAAAGAAACTGAGAGGTGTATCATTAAACCCACACTGTTATTGGTGGATGATAACAAAGCGTTTTTGCAATCAGCTGTTAATTTTTTAAATTCTCATACTCAATTTAAGATTGTCGGGATGGCATTAACAGGAGAAGAGGGGCTTGAAAAATTTTACGAATTAAAACCTGATATTTTACTTTTAGATTTATCGATGCCAGGTATAGGCGGTTTGCAAGTAACAAGAATGTTAAAATCTCAAAACGTATCAGGAAAAATTATTGTCGTCACATTATATGACACGCCTGAATATTCATATCTTGCTAAAACTGCTGGGGCAGATGGCTTTTTACCAAAATCTGACTTTGGTACAAAATTAGTTCCGCTTATAAACAATCTTTGTAATAAACAATTCGCTTAGGAGAATTATTTTAATGAATGGCCAAAGATTAAGTAACAAAAATAAATTTGATCCTTTCTTAGCAAAAGATTTAATTAGAAAGTTTAATATTGTCTATGGCAGCATTAATACTCCTACGATTATTTATGATGAGGAGACTTTAGAAATTCTAGGTGCAAATAACTCTGCTCTGAGATTTTACGGAATTTCAAGGAATGATTTGTTGAATAACACAAATAGTAGAAATTCAACAATTACTAAAAAGAATAATATGGTTAAAATACTTCCAAAGCTTACCCAATATGTCGATTACATTAATTCTTGGAAACATTACGATCAGAGTGGAAAATTTAGTGAGATGCAGATAACCAGCTATTCTTTAACTCTAGCTGAAAGAAACGTAAGAGTTGTACTAATTAAAGATATTACTATCCAAAAACAGTGGCTGGATAATATAGAAAACACAATTAACTAGAGTCCAACAGCTAATAAAAAAGATAAATAAAGCAAATATTTTTACGCTTTATTTATTCAAGTTAAAACATTATTTTAATTTTAGTTAAAGGAACAAAAAAGTTTTTTTTTGATTTACTCTTCTTCTGTTTTCATGCTTTTTGTTTTCACAATGGTGTTATGAATCGATATTGCTACTCTACATTTTTGTAAGCGTCATAAAAGATTTCAATTCCCCTCATTACCGCGAAGTATACACTAGATAGCGCCCACTTGAAAGTGTACTTTAAGAAATCGTTATTGGCGCTTACTTTTTATAACCTCAATTTACCATTCAACAAACTATAAAATTTTAACATTCTTTATTTTTTCTTAAATATTAAACATGATATTTTATGCAAACAGGCTATTTTTTAGTAAATTATATCCAATTCAAAAATAATCTAAATTCAAAAAAATGATGCCAGGTATTTACAGATTTGATTTAACGTGCTCAAAAAATAAAAAGAAAAAATACTTTTCCGGGTAAATGAAACAACAAAATAAAACTGCAAAAAATGTTTCTAAGATTGCGCATTTAAAAATTCAAAATAATAATATTTCGAATATTGATTCTGAATTTATTAAAGCAAATGCAAAGCTCGATGCAATCTTCAAAGTGTTTCCGAATGTTTTAATAATATTAAGCTATGATGGAACTATAGTTGATTATAAATCAACATCGCTGCAAGATTTTAATTTTTCCCAGCAGGATTTAAATGGTAAAAAAATCGAAGATATTCTACCGATAGAAATAAGTAAAAAATTTCATAAAGCAGTTTTTGATTCTACAAAAACAAAAACTCTTTCTACTATCCAATATTCAATATCAAATGATAATAAAACTAATTTCTATGAAGCTAGATTAATTCCGTATTTAGATAATAAAATTGTAATGGTCGTCAGAAATATAACGGAAATTCAGCAGGCTCATAACGAAATTATTAAGTCTGAACTTAGATTTCGTTCTGTATGGGAAAATTCGTTGGAAGGAATGAGGTTAACTGATGAACAAGGAAAAATTATTGCAGTAAATGGTGCATATTGTAAACTGGTTGATGAAGATGAAAATAAATTAGTTGGAAAATATTTTAATTGTATATATGCTGAAAGCTCTGGCGCAAGTAAAGAAGAAGATTTAAAAAAGTATAAAAATAGATTTCATAAGAAAGAAATGAACCCTGTTTTTGAAGCTAGTATAAAACTTATAAATGGTAAGAATATCTTTGTAGAAGTAATAAATAATTTTATTGATTCATACCAGGACGAAAACGTTCAGTTATTAGAGAAACCCCTTCTCCTCACCATATTCAGAGATATTACTGAAAGAAAAAAAACTGAAGAAGCATTAAGAACCAGTGAAGAAAGATTTCGCAGTTTAATTGAAAATATTAATGAAGTATTTCATATTATCACGCTGAATGGAGATAAAAAAGAGAGAATATATGTAAGCCATACTTACGAAGATATTTGGGGAAGGTCATGCCAAAGCTTATATGATGATCCTAATTCCTGGATGGAAATTATTCATCCTGAAGATATTCCAGAAGTGAATGATGCATTAAAAAACCAGCGTGAAGCGGGGTATTTTATTGAGTATAGAATTATTCGCGATGATGGACAATTAAAATGGATTAGAGATAGAGGATTTCCTGTTAAAAATAATTTGCATAAAGTTACGCAAATTGTTGGCATAGCTGAAGATGTAACAGAAACAAAACTAGCAGAAGAAGAGAGAAGACAAAGCGTAGAATTGTATAGAAGTTTAGTTGAAACTTCACCTGATGGAATTGTGCTGATGGACTTGAATGGCAAAATAATTATGAGCAATAAACATGTAGCTACTCTTTTTTCTTTGAATCATCCTGATGAGATTATTGGTCTTAATGTTATTAATTTTGTTTCCCCAAATCACCGATGGAAATTCAAAACCGAAATTTTTCATCTGCTAAATCATCAGAATATTAGAAATAAAGAATATACATTACTCAGTAAAAATAATGAAACTTTTCCTGCTGAGTTAAGTGCTTCGGTAATTTACGATCGTGAAATGAAACCAAAAGCTTTTGTTGGTGTAGTTAGAGATATATCAAGTAGAAAGCTTGCAGAAGAAGCTCTGCGTTTTTCTGAAATGCAATTTAGGTCTATTTGGGAAAATTCAAATGATGGCATGAGACTAACTGATTCGAAAGGAATCATTATAGCAGTAAATACAGCTTTTTGTAAAATATTCGAGATTGTGAAAGAAGAAATAGTCGGAAGAGCTTATTATGAAATCTATTCTGAAAAAACTAATAAAGAAGCAGCGGTGATGTTGTTGGATTATCAGAAGAATTTTTTTAATAACAGTTTCGTTGCAAATAAAAAAGCTTCTAGAAAATTACGTTCCGGTAAATCTTTAGTGCTTGATATATCTTATACTATTATTCAATTTGAAATTGGGAAATCACTACTTCTAGGGATATTTAGAGATATATCAGTTCAAATTAAAGTAGAAGAGGATTTAAGAAATTCGGAAAAGCTGGCGGCAATCGGAAAGATGACTGCATTCTTATCTCATGAAATTAAAACTCCTTTAGTTTCAATAAATATGAATATAGATATGCTTTCAAAAAGTTTGGATTTACCGGAATCAAAAAAGAAATCCTTTTCAATTATTCAAAAGGAAGTAAAAAGGCTTGACAAGCTTTTAAGAAATGTGCTTCAATTTTCAAGACAAGTTGAATTGATCAATTCTAATGTGAACCTGGCTAACTTAGTTCAAAATATTAAGGACTTCTTAGAGCCAATATTAGCTGATAGAAAAATAAAATTTATAACTCATTTGAATGATTGTATAATAATGGGTGATTACCAAAAATTACAATCAGCATTTTTACATCTAATTGAAAACGCGATTGAAGCAATTAATGAAGATGGGAGTATTACAATTACCATAAATTTAGATGAACAAACTAAAACAGTATCTATTTTAATAGTGGATGATGGCCCTGGTTTTGATGAAAGTATTAATATTTTTGAGCCATTCTTTACCACAAAGTCATCGGGAACAGGATTAGGTTTGCCAATTGCACAAAAAATTATTGAGCAGCATAGCGGCAAGCTTAGCCTGGTTTCTTCTAGTCCGGGCTCTACAATTTTTGAAATAACATTTACTCTAGAAAATTAATTATGGAAAAAATTCTTGTTATTGATGATGATGATTCAATTCGTGAAACTTTACAATTATATTTAACTGAAATTGGTTATGAAGTAATTGTTGCCAACAACGGGGAAGTAGGGATTCGATTAATAGATCAGCATAAACCTGATTTAATACTTTCAGATTTAAAGATGGCAGGTTTAACCGGGATTGATGTTCTTAAAAAAGCTAAAGAACTTGATTCCAAAAATCAGGTTGTATTGATGACAGCTTTTGAAGATATGCAATCAACCATAACAGCAATGCAGCTAGGTGCGTATGATTATATAGAGAAGCCTCTTGAGCTATCAAGATTCAATGCTATTATTAAAAGAGCTTTAGAGAGCAGAAGTTTAAGTGACAGGCTCGTAACTGCTATTTCGGAAGATGACTCTGAAACAAATTATGTAAATAGTTTAATAGGCAAAACTCAGTCAATGCGCGAGATCTTCAAAAAGATAGGAAAAATTTCATCAACGCGTGTCAATGTTCTGATTGAAGGAGATAGCGGAACAGGTAAAGAATTAATAACCAAAGTCATACACTATACTGGTATAACAAAAAATCATCCCTTTATTGCAGTGAATTGTACGGCACTTTCTGAATCACTACTTGAAAGTGAACTATTCGGCCATGTTAAAGGATCTTTTACCGGTGCTGTAAGAGATAAGAAAGGTAAATTTGAATTAGCTGGTGAAGGCACAATATTTTTAGATGAAATATCGGAAATTTCCCCAAACTTACAAGTTAAGCTGCTTAGAGTTTTACAGGAAAGAGAATTTGAAAAGGTTGGAGGCGAGATAACAATTCCAATGAATGCACGTGTTGTGGCCGCAACAAATAGAATTTTGAATGAACTTGTTAAAGAAGGTAAATTTAGGGAAGATTTATTTTACAGATTAAAAGTTTTTACAATTGATGTTCCTCCATTACGGGAACGAAAAGATGATATCCCAAGCTTAGTAATCCATTTCCTGAAAAAAATAAATAAAGACCTTCATAAAAACGTAAAAAAAATTCCTTATGAAGTTATGGAAATGCTTCAGAATAATGAATGGGTAGGAAATGTTAGGGAACTTGAAAATATCCTGCTGCAAGCTGTTGTTCTATCAAAAGGTGATGTACTTGAAAAAGAGAATATTCTTTTAAGGAATAAATCTATCTCCATAGATCTTAAAGAGGATGAAGATGTTTATAATTTAACTTTAGCAGATGTGGAAAAGAGTCATATTCAGAGAATTCTGGATCATTTAAATTGGGATAAACAGGCAGCTTGTAAAGTTTTAGGAATTTCAAAACCAACTTTGTATAATAAAATTCATACTTATAATCTTGTTGAAAAAAGTGTTTAACTCTGCTTAAAAATAATCTTACTTTTAAGTAGCAATTTATAAATTGATAAGTTTGAATTAATCCAGTCTGATAAGATTCATGCCTGCGCACTCAAATTATAAATGCTTGAATGAAATTAGATTGGATTGACAATTTGTAATTTTATTAAGTATAAGTGTCGATAAAAATTTATTAATTTAAAACACTTTAAGAGTTTAAATTATAATTAACGTTGAATTGTATGCGTACATAGATTTTGAACTTTAATTTAATATTATAAATTGCTTTAACATTTTTTCAAATATAAAATAGAAAGCTTATATGGGTTCTGAAAAGAAACATTGTTTAAATTGCAATAGATCTGAGGATGATATTCCTTTAGTAACTTTGACATATTCAGGTAATCCGGCATTTATATGTTCTACTTGCATGCCTTTGTTGATTCATCAGCCTGATCAATTAATTGGCAAACTGGATGGTGCAGAAAATATTCCTCCTGCTCCGGCTGATTAGTATACTTCATGCTGAATTTTGTTTAAGCACCTTATGAATATTAAAAATTCTGAATCAATCCGGAATCTTCGGAATGGAATGATAGTGTAAAATATCCGAATCAATATAGACTTGATAATGGAAGTATGTAAATTTAGATTTCAAATTCAAAAAACATGCTTCTTCTTTGAAATTTAAGCTAATACTTATAAATATTTGTTTTATCTTTTTTGCTGTACAGGGAATTATTTTTGCACAGCAGGAATTTCCGTCCAGGATTGCTTCTGATACTATTCAAATTAATTTTGATAATCATTATTCTATTTCTCAAGTCTCAATCATCCCTAACTCCGAAACCATCCAGCTAAGAAATAAATTATTAAAAAAAAGCGATTACAACTTTAATTATAAAGAAGGATATTTCTCTTTAGCAGATACACTTCCGTATTCAATATTCGATACTTTAATTGTAAACTACCGTTCATTTAACCTTGATTTGAAAAAAGTTTATCAAAAAAGAAAACTCACCTTAAAAGTTGATGAAAATACAAAAGATACATTAAAATATGTAGAGGAAACTTCATCAGGTTTTAGTGCCGATGAAATATTTGGCCCAAATCTGCAAAAGAGTGGAACCATTGTCCGTGGGTTTACTGTTGGTACCGCCAAAGATTTCAGCCTGAATAGCGGGCTGAGGCTTCAGCTTTCCGGCAAGCTTTCAGATGATATTGAAATCGTAGCTGCATTGACAGACGAAAATACTCCTATTCAACCTGAAGGAAATACGGAAAGATTAGATGAACTTGATAAAGTCTTCATTCAAATAAAACATAAAAATGCGACCGGAACTTTCGGCGACTATGAACTGAACAGAAAACAAGGAGAGTTTGGGTTTATCAGTCGTAAACTGCAAGGCTTAATGGGGGAATTTAATTTTGAAAATGAAAATGGATATGTTGCAATTGCAAGTTCGCGCGGCAAGTTTAATACAAACAATTTTAACGGTCAAGATGGTGTACAGGGGCCTTATCTTCTTTCCGGAATTAATAGTGAAAAAGATATTATTATTATTGCCGGAAGTGAAAAAGTCTATGTAGACGGTGTTGAAATGAAACGTGGCGAGAGAAACGATTTCATAATTGAATATTCAAATTCAAGAATTACTTTTACACCAAACAGGTTAATTACTTCAGCAAGTAGAATCGCGGTAGATTTTGAATATACAGATAGAAGATACTCAAGAAATTTTTTGGGAACCGGTGTGCAGTCCAAATTGTTTGATAAAAAATTAGGAATTCAATTTCAATATATAAGGGAAGGGGACAACCAGGATGCCCCGATTGATATTTCTTTAAGTGAAAATGATAAAAAAATTCTTGCGGCTGCTGGAGATAATAGAAATGCTGCAACGAAAAGTGGTGTTAGTTTGGCTTTACCAGATTCACTTGGTAATATAAAGGGAGCTTATATAAAGATTGATACTTTAATTAATAACCAGGCATTTTCTTACTATGTTTATTCCCCGGGCGATTCATTAGCTCTGTACAATGTTTCATTCAGCTATGTTGGAGATGGTTTGGGAGATTACACACGCGAGAGTTTGGGAAACTATTCATTTGTCGGAGTTAAAAATGGAAATTATCTCCCCATAATTTATTTGCCTCTTCCGGAATTAAAGCAGGTTGGGAATCTTAGTAGTTGATTTAAATTTTATAAAAGATATTTCGCTTTCACTTGAACTTGCAGGAAGCTCATGGGATAAAAATAGATTTTCTAATATAGACGATAATGATAATTTTGGATATGCAAGAAATATATTTTTAAATATGAACCCTAAAAAAATTGAAATTGGAAATATTAGTCTAGGTAAAATTGGATTTTCATATAAAGATAGATTTACACAAAGTAAATTCACTTCGGCAGACAGAATAAATGAAATTGAATTTGATAGAAATTATAATACAACATCTTCCGACATGCATCTGAAGATGAAACATTAAGAGAAGCAAGTTTAACATTAATTCCAGTTGATAGGTTAAATATAAATTCCACTTATGGATTATTAGAAAAAAGGCAGCAGTTTCAGTTCCAACCGATATAATAATACTTTGAGATACTTGGATAATGATAATATAAATATTAATTATAATTTTGATTATGTAAGTTCAAAAAATGGTTTGCTAAAAAGTGATTGGTTAAGGCAAAAAGGAGATGCTTCATATTTAATTTGGAAATTAAAACCCGGGTGTTGAGTTTTTGGCTGAAGATAAAAAAGATCATTTTGCAACGGTGATTCTCTTTTAGATGGAAGCTTGAAGATATTTGGAAGTTGATCCGTTTCTTGAATTAGTTGATTTAGGCGGATTAAGTCTTTCAGCAAAATATTCAAACCGAGATGATTATCTTCCAATAAACGGTGTGATGTTTAAAGAATCAAATTCCATTACTCAATATTATGAATTGAGATACAGTGGAATTAAAGCAGTCAGCTCAACACTTAATTTCACTTTAAGAAATAAAAAATACACAGAAGTATTTAAACAACAGGGGCAATTGGATAATCAATCAATTTTAATAAGATCGCAATCAAAATTTAATTTATGGAAACCATTAAGAGGAGATCTTTATTATGAAGTATCAACTCAGCGTTCTGCAAAGCTTCAAAAAGTTTATGTTAGAGTTACAAAAGGAACCGGCAATTTTAAATATCTGGCGATTTAAATAATAACGGTATTGCTGACGATGATGAATTTGACACCACAGTTTATGATGGTGACTATGTACAAGTTACAGTCCCAACGGATCAGCTTTACCCTGTAATAGATTTGAAAACAAGCACACGCTGGCATTTTAATTTTAAGGAAGTATTTGATGAAAGTAATTTAATTTCAAATTTATTAAAGCCGGTTTCGACTGAAACATTCTGGCGGGTTGAGGAGAACAGCAGGGAAGAGGATTACAAGAAAATTTATCTTTTACATTTTTCTGCATTTTCAAAACCCCGATAAAACAATTCGCGGTTCAAATTATATTCAGCAGGATTTTTATTTATTTGAAGATAACAAGATCTTTCAATCCGCCTTCGTTATGATCAAAGTAAAAGCCTGGATCAATACAGCGGCGGTAGTGAAAGAGGATATAAACGTGAAAAAAGCATGAGAATAAAATTTAGAATGATAAAAGAAATGACAAACCAAACCGAATTTATAAATGGAGATGATAATGTTACTTCAAATTCATCATCAAATAGAAGCCGTGCTATTAAAAGCAATACATTGAATACGGATTTCTCCTATCGCCCTGAAAGAAATATAGAAGTTGGATTTAAAATACAAACCGGCAGGAGCACTGATGATTTTCCTGTCACTCCAACAGTAATCGACCTAAATTCACAGACACTTAGATTTAATTTATCGTTTGCAGGAACCGGGAGACTTAGAATAGAAATTGAAAGAGATGAGCTATCGGCAAATACAACTGAAAATGTTTTACCTTTTGAATTAGTTGGTTCTAATTCAATTGGGAAAAATTTTTACTGGCGGTTTAATTTTGATTATAGAATTTCATCTAATTTGCAGTCAACAATAAGCTATGATGGAAGGGCGCAAGGGAAACTGCCGGTGGTGCATACAGCACGCGCTGAAGTTAGAGCTTATTTCTAATAATTGGTCATTTATTTACATTCTTTGTGATTGGTTGTCATCCTAATGTATTTGTGAAAGATAAATTTTATAGGAAAGAATATTAAAATATCGATTTTTGTTCGGCAGTTGCCGGATTGATTTTTGAATTTTATTTATAAGGATTATCATGGAAATAATTTCAAATATGATAGAAGCTCACATCTTCAGAGAAGTAAAAAACGGAATTGAGTTTTTGCTTCTTAAAAGAAATGATAATCAAATCTATCCGGGTTTGTGGCAGATGGTAACAGGAAAAATGAAAGATGGCGAAACTGCATTTCAAACTGCTCTTAGGGAAATTAAAGAAGAAACTTCATTGAAACCTGCAAAGCTTTGGGTTGTCCCGAATGTGGATTCTTTTTACTCACATGAAAATAATTATATATCTATGATGCCGGTATTTGCAGCATTGGTTGATAATAATTCTTCAGTTAAAATCTCAGATGAACATTGTGATTATAAATGGGTAAATCAAGAAGATGCAAAAAAGCTATTGGCATGGGTGGGGCAAAGAAACTCAGTAGATATAATCATTCAATATTTTACTAAAGAAATTAATTTTCTTAACTTCATTGAAATACCACTGCTGTCCAAAATAAATTCAATATAATCAAAAAGATTTCATAACAACATATATTGGACAGATTATATATTATTAAAATTTCAATCCCTCTGTTAGAATAAACTCATCTGTCGTTTTGTTGTAGAAAAATCATCTGGCGGCTTGAAAGGGTTATTAAGCCATTCAGTTAATAATATCTTCACAAACAAATTCATTCTCAAAAAAGATATTAAATTTGATAAACTCCAATTATATTTTGCTATTTCCTTTAAATATCTCAATATCAATAAACTAATCATTGCTGTCCAAATCTGTATCCACATTGCATTCTGTGTGGTTCCTATGAATGACTTGATTTTTAAGTGTTGTTTAAGCTCTTTGAAGAAAATCTCTATCATCCATCTCTGTTTATATAGCTCTGCAACGGTAGATGCTGTCCAAGAAAAATTATTAGTTATTACTTCTATTATTCGGTCTTTGTCTTTATCATAAATTACTACCCGCCTCAAATTTTCCGGGTATTCTTCTTTTGTATCCTCTTTGGTAAGTCTTATTATTTCGTCTTTCAGTAGGTGCTGATCTTTATTCTCCGGTAAAGCCAATTCTTTTACTTGCTCATATTTTATCGATTTCTTTAACATCATCACAAATATGATTTCTTCTTTGTTCCAACCATTGAGCATTTTGAAATCTAAATACCCTCTATCACATACTATGACCGACTTACGCGGCATCAGCATATATTGGGCATGTTTTATATCAGATTGTTTCCCTTCGCTCATGTATACATATTTGGGTAAACATCCATCATAATCCAACATGGTGTGAAGTTTTATTGCCCCTTTTTCTTGCTTGTATTTTGCCCAATCAAATATCTTCAAGCAAAGGCTGATTATGGTGCTATCTAATAAATATATTTTCCTTTGTATCTTCTTAAATTTTTTCCTTCTGAAGTGCCCTTGACTTTGTAAATGTTCAAACAACTTAAAATAAAATTCCCGGAACATCTGCCAATCTCTATTGGCATTTATATAAGACAGCGAAGATTTCTTTGGGGTTTTCCCTTGGATTCCTAAATGATTTAGATTGCCGGTTATTGACATCAATCCATTGGTTATTTCTCTTATTGCTTGTGACTTAGATAAGTGACAAAATAACATTGTCACTAAATGTGTCCAGCTATTTATTCCCTTATTATGTTTATCTGTCTGGTATTTCTCCACGCTTTTTCTTAACAAATTTCTATCTACATAATTCAATATCTGACTGAAAAGTGTTACATTTACCATATGTCCCTCTATATTGTGTGGTGTTTTTATTTTTTGTCAAAACTAATTTACCACCTTTATTTGAGGGATTCTTTTTTTTTTATTTTGGACAGATATGTGAAATACAGCTTTAGTATCAAAAAAATTATGTATTAAAATATGAATTTTATATTTTTATGTTTCACATTTAATTATTTAAAAATCGGAGTTAATTTTGGGTTTACTCGTTGTTGGGTCACTCGGTTTAGATGATGTTGCTACACCGTTCGACAAAGTTACAAATGCACTCGGAGGTTCTGCTACTTACATCTCACTTTCATCAAGCTATTTCAGCGGCCCTGTATATTTAGTTGGCATTGTGGGTGAAGATTTTCCTCAAAAATATATTGACTTACTTGAAAACCATAATGTTGATCTTGATGGTTTACAAATAGTTAAAGGCGGAAAAACTTTTAGGTGGTCAGGAAAATATCATTACGATTTAAATGTCCGTGATACTCTTTTAACAGAACTGAATGTATTCCAGGATTTTGATCCGGTTATTCCTGAGAAATATAGAAAATCGAAATTTGTTTGTCTTGGTAATATTGATCCTACTTTGCAGCTAAAAGTTTTGGAGCAGCTTGAAAACCCTCATTTTGTAGTTTGCGATACAATGAATTATTGGATTGAAGGTAAACTGGATGATTTGATGAAAGTTTTAAAAAAAGCAAACGTATTGATTATAAACGATTCCGAAGCAAGACTATTGGCGAACGAACCCAATCTAATTAAAGCTTCCAAAAAAATTCGTGAAATGGGACCGGAAATATTAATAATTAAAAAAGGCGAACATGGGGCATTATTATTTGCGGATGATATTATATTTTCTGCTCCGGCATATCCTATGGAAATGATTTATGATCCTACCGGTGCAGGTGATTCTTTTGCCGGGGGGTTTATCGGTTATCTTCACAAGACGCAAGATTTGAGTCCGGAAAATATGAAATGTGCTGTGATTTACGGAAGTGCAATGGCTTCATTTTGCGTTGAAAAATTTAGTACAAAAGGTTTAGAAGATTTAGAATATTTAAGAGTCCAAGACCGATTTAGAGAATTTATGAATCTTTCGAGGTTTGGTGAAAAAGAATAATTACTTCTCGGTTGACTTTTAAAGATAATACACTTGTCTATCTTGACCAGACAAAGCTTCCTTTAGAAGAAGAGTATATTGAAACTGACGATTACAATCGCATTGCTGAAGCAATAGAAAAATTGGAAGTAAGAGGAGCTCCGTTAATCGGTGTTTGTGCTGCTTATGCTTTGGCTCTATCATTAAAGAATATTGAACCATCTTCATTTGAACAAACATTTCAAGAAGCATATAAAAGAATTGAAAGAACACGTCCGACTGCCGTAAATTTATTTATGGCTCTGGATGAAATGAAAAAAGTATTTGATGCTAAATTCAACAAAAGAAAATTTGTATGAGATTCTTCTTAAACAGGGCAAAGAAATTCATCAGGAAGACATTGAGAAATGCAGAAAGATGGGGAAGAACGGGTTAAAAATATTCAAAAGAAAATCTACTGTTTTAACTCATTGCAATACCGGGAAGCTTGCTACAGCCGGTGATGGAACGGCTTTCAATGTAATTAAAACCGGGTTTGAAAACGGTCTGGTTAATTTTGTTTATGCAGATGAAACACGTCCATTGCTTCAAGGCTCACGATTAACTGCTTTTGAATTAGAAAGAAGCGGAATTCCGTTTGCTATTCAAAGCGATTCATCTGCAGCGGTTCTTCTTCAGCAAAAAAAAATTGATTTTGTAATTACCGGTGCCGAAGAATTGCATTAAACGGCGACACAGCTAATAAAATCGGAACATATAATTTGGCAGTTTTATGTCATCATCATGATGTTCCATTTTACATTGCAGCACCAACTACAACAATTGATACAAAATTAATTTCCGGCGAAGAGATAAAAATTGAAATAAGAAATAAAGAAGAATTGTTAAAAGTAAATGGAGTAAAAATTACTCCGGAAAATTATGATGCTTTTACCCCGGCATTCGATGTTACTCCTTCTCATTTAATTACCGGGATAATAACAGACAAAGATGTTTATTCCTTTCCCATATAATTTTTTAAATGAGCCAGATTAATAAATCAGATGCTTTTGTTTTAAGCAAGCTTGATTACGGTGACACCAGCAGTATTGCTTCTTTATTCACAAAAGATTTCGGAAAACTTTCTGCAATTATTAAAGGCGGAAGAAATCCAAAATCAAAAATCAGCTTAATAGTTGACCCGCTAAATCAAATTGAAGTTGTGTTTTACAGCAAAGATACGCGTGAAATTCAAATTTTAAGCAGTGCTTCTTTAATAAATCATTATTCGCACATAAAAGAAGATTTTGAAAAGTTAAAATACTGCTATGCAATTTTAGAACTTGTTAAAAATTTAACCGCAGAGCATGAAGTATATCATAAATTATATAAAGGTATTGATCGAATCTTCTATTTATTTGATACATCAAATGAACAACCCGAAATAATTTTTGGCAGATTTTTTATTTTCATGCTTACTGAAATTGGCTATGAAGTGCAATTAGACAATTGTGCTTCTTGCGGTAAAGCAAACGAATTGAATAAAGAGTTGTCATACAATTATGAAATGGGTACTTTATGCGAGCAATTGCAAAGAAAGACTTTATAGAATCATATTTATTTAATTCGGAACTTTTTTATTACTTGTTATGTCTAAAGCATAATAAAAAAGTAGATACAAAAATAAAACAAGATACTTTAAAAGTGCAATTATATTTATGGAAAAGTTTTTAAAGCATCATGTTCCAGATTTTAAAGGTATAAAATCATTTCAAATATATAAGTAAAGAGGTATAATAAAGATTATTGATACTAATGCAGAAATGCATGTTAATTAAAATATGAAAATAATTGGAGGAACGATAAATGAAATCTAAAAGTATGTGGGGGGCAATAGCATTAATTGTAGTGGGTATAATTTTAGGGGCAGTATTGGTTTCAGGTTTTGGTTTGGTTAGGCCAAGCCTTGCAGACATTAGTTTGGGTGCAAACAATCCGCCTGTTAATCTTGATGCGGATGCAACTTCTTTCAGCAAAGCCTTTATTGAAGTTGCGAATAAAGTTACTCCTGCCATTGTAGAAATTTCTGTTGTGTCAGAAATGAAAGATAATCCGCATGATGGATTTTTCTTTTTCCCGTTTAAAGATATTGCCAAAAGATGAAAGAGGCACGGGCAGCGGAATAATAATTTCAAATGATGGCTATATTAGTTACTAATAATCACGTTGTTGAAAATGCAAAATCAGTTAAAGTTGGTTTACATGATAAAAGAACTTTCGATGCAACCGTTGTTGGAACCGATCCGCTAACAGATCTTGCAGTTATAAAAATTGATGCAAAAAATTTACCAACTGCTTATCTAGGTGATTCGGACAATCTGAAAGTCGGCCAATGGGTAATGGCAATTGGTAATCCATTATCACTTACATCTACTGTTACAGCAGGAATTGTTAGTGCAATGGGACGAGGCGGACTTAGGATTAATTAAAGATAGATATGGTGTTGAAAGTTTTATACAAACTGATGCAGCTATAAATCCAGGCAACAGCGGCGGTGCTTTAGTTGATTTTTCCGGTGCTGTTGTTGGAGTTAATTCTGCAATCGCTTCATCCAATGGAGGTACATATATTGGATATGGTTTTGCAATTCCTATAAATCTTGCTAAATCGGTTGCAAAAGATTTAATTGCAAACGGAAAAGTAAGCCGTGGCTATATTGGTGTAAGTATTGGTGAAGTGGATGATGCGATGGCAAAATCAATTGGGCTTGACAGGCCGAAAGGTGTTATGGTTCAAGGTGTGCTAAATGACGGTGCTGCTAAAAATGCCGGTATAAAAGCAGGTGATGTAATTTTGAAAGTAGATGGAAAAGAAGTTAACGAACCTAATGAACTTCAAAGCTATATTGCTTCTAAATCAGCAGGCACTGAAGTAGATCTAACATTTTCAGAGATGGAAAAGAAATAGATAAAACAGTAACACTTAAAAGCACGTGATGAAGATACAAAAGTTAAACCGGTTTTGAACGAGGATAACAGTGATAGTGATAGTGAATCTAAAACTGCAACTGTTAGATATATCTGTCAATAGGTTTGTCTGTTCAAAATTTAACATCAAAACAAAAAGAAGATATGAAGCTTGATAATGGTGTATTAATTTCAAGATGTTAAACCATTCAGCAGCGCAGAAGATCAGAAATTATATCAAGGTTTAGTTATTACAGAGGCTGATAAGAAAAAAATTAAAGATGTTAATGAATTCAAAGATATAGTTAAGGATAAGAAAGGTTCGGCTATTCTTCTTAAAAGTTGAGGATGGAAAAGGCAACAGCAGATTTGTTGGAATTGAAATTCCTGAATAATTAGAAAATTAAATCGACAACTTTTCTTTATAGCGCCCGAATTAATTCGGGCGTTTTTTTTATATTTGTACATTCAATCACTCGGAGAATAAATGATAAGATTTTTAACTGCCGGAGAATCTCACGGTAAAGCATTAACAACTATCGTGGAAGGTTTTCCATCCAACTTAAAAATTGAAAATGAATATATTGAATTTTCATTTGAAACGTAGTCAAGCTGGATACGGAAGAGGGAATAGAATGAAAATTGAAACTGATACTGCTGAAATTCTTTCCGGAGTAAGATTTCAAAAAACTTTGGGCTCACCAATTTCTCTTCTTATAAGAAATAAAGATTGGGAAAATTGGATTGAGAAAATGACTTCGGATAAAAAAACAGCTAAAGTTGAAAAGATTACTATTCCGCGTCCCGGTCATGCAGATTTGGTTGGAGTTTCAAAATATAATTTCAATGATATACGAAATTCAATTGAACGTTCAAGTGCAAGAGAAACAGCAGCACGTGTTGCAGCTTGTTCAATTGCAAGAAGATTTTTAGAAGAGTTTGGAATTTCCATCGGAAGCTTTGTTGAAAGTATTGGAGGTATTTATCCTAAAGAAAATTTTGCTGAACAAGCTTTTTCTAACGATTTGCCTAAAAATTTTAAAGCATGGAAATTATCAGAAGATGCTGATAAAAGTGATGTTAGAGTTCTGGATAAAGCTCAAGAAGAAAAAATAATTAATAAAATTAAACAGGCAAAAAAGAAAGGTGATACTCTGGGCGGAACTTTTTATGCTGTTGCAACAGGAGTTCCTTTAGGGCTTGGAAGTTTCATTCATTATGATACAAAACTTGATGCAGAAATTGCTCAATCAATAATGTCAATCAATGCTGTAAAAGCTGTATCAATTGGAACTGGCTATGAATCTGCAGAAAAGTTTGGTTCTGAATCACACGATGAAATAATAAAATCAGGAGATCAGATAATTAGAAAAACAAACAGAGCCGGCGGAATTGAAGGCGGTATTTCAACAGGGCTTCCGATTATTGTTAAGGCAGCAATGAAGCCAATTGCAACTTTAATGAGTCCTATTGAAAGTGTTGATTTGACAACAATGAAAAAAGTTGATGCAAGAAGAGAGAGAAGTGATTTTGTTGCAGTTCCGGCATGTGCTGTAATTGCCGAATCAATGCTTGCCTGGAGCTTAGCAAAATATTTCCTTCTAAAATTCGGCGGCGATTCAATTGAAGAAACTAAAGATAATTTTAAATCATATACTTCTAAATTGAATAAAAGAATAATAAAGAATTTTAAATTATGATTATTGTAAAAAAATTTGTTTTTAATCCATTCATGGAAAATACTTATGTAGTTTGGGATGAAGAAACTAAAGAAGCAATGGTTGTTGACCCTGGCTGTTCAAATGATGAAGAAGAGTTAGCCCTTTCTTCTTTTATTGAAGAAAGACATCTCAACATAAAATATATGGTAAATACTCATTGCCATATTGATCATTTTTTAGGATGCCAATTTGTAAAGGAAAAATTTAACCCCGTTTATTTTGTTCCGGAAAATGATTTCCCTTTATTACAAAATGCAGAAGCCCAGGCATCAATGTTTGGAATTGAAATAAAAACTCCTCCAGGCCCTGATGATTATTTATCTGAAAGGAAAGTACTGACTTTAGGGAATAGTTCTATCAAATTACTTTCTACCCCTGGACATTCTCCAGGTGAATATTGTTTATATTTTGAAGACGAAAAATTTTGTGTTTCAGGCGATGTTTTGTTTCAAAAAAATATTGGAAGAACTGATTTATGGGGAGGCAATTATGATGTATTACTAAATTCGATAAAAGAGAAATTATTAACTCTTCCGGATGATGTGATTGTATATAGCGGACATGGTGAAAACACTACAATTGGAGAAGAAAAAATTAATAATCCATTCTTAAAAAGTTTATATAAGCATTGATTGTTGATATATAGACTTCTTATGAATATATTCGTTCATCGAAACATAAATAAATATTAAAAAAATTATCTATAAATGTTTGATAATCCTCGGGTGCAAAAAAAAATAATATACTCTCTTATCTTCAATTTTTATTCTTTGGGTTATTTTCTTCGAATTTCATTTTACCTTCGAATAATTTTTTACCAAAGCCGTCAATTGTATTGGAATCATTCGGTGCTTTATTTAAAGATTATGGCTTAGTAATTAATTATTTATCAACATTAGCTGTAATCTATTTTTCAATTTTTATTTCGTATTTTTTAGTAAGTTCGATTAAAATTTTTTACTTAATGAAAATATCAATTAAAATTATTCTTCTTTCAATTGGACAGATTTCAAAAATTCTTCCTTCAATTTTGTTTGCATTTCTTTTAATCTACTGGCTGCCAAATTCAGTAATTTCTGAATTTATATTTGCAATTTTTCTATCATTTATTTCTTTTGCTATTAAAATTCAAAATGAATCATTTAAATGTTAAACAAGAATATATTATGCAGCAAAAGGTTTAGGTGCAAATGAAAAAATTATTTTGAAAGAAGTTAAATGGAAATCAGTTCAGCCGGGATTAATGAAACATATAATTGATTTTCATATTTATTTTTGGACATTAATTCTCTTTTTTGAATATGCTGGAAACAATTAGGGCTTGGCCAAATTTATAGGCATGCGTTGGAATTTAAAGATTTATCTGCGCTTATTGCTTTATTCATAATTACAGGAATGACTATTTGTATAGCGAATATTGCAATTAAGGCATTTTAAAACAAAACATTTTTTCTGGGATTAAAATTGAATCAGGATAAAAATTTACTTAAGAGTGAATAATCTCACGAAGTTTTTTGAAGGGCTTTATGGTTCTAAAATTCATGTCCTTGATAATATCAACTTTTCAATAAAAGAAAATAGTGATGCAGGAAATATAAACAGCATATTTGCTCCATTTGAAGCCGGCAAGTCAACATTATTAAAAATTATTTCAGGAGTTATAAGTTATAATATCGGGAGAAATGATTCTTAGAAAATAATAACATCAATAATATAAAACCGAATGATATAGTTTTAATTCCTGAGAGAACCTTCCTCATTCCCATGGTTGAATGTAAAAGATAATATTTTATTTGCAGAAAAAATTATATAAAAAAAAATTAGATGAAGAAAATTTAAAAAAGTTAATTGAATTAGTTGGCTTAACAGGATATGAAAATCATTTTCCTCATGAATCAAGTCTTGGATTTAGATTTAGAATTTCGCTTGGCAAGAGCAATTGCCTGCCAGCCAAAATTAATTTTGATTGATGATTCATTTAAAAAGATGAAAATTGAAATGAGGAATGAAATGAATCGGCCTTATTAAAAATATTTCAAAAGAATTAAATATGAATTTTCTTTTGGCAACAACAAATATTAAAGAAGCAATTTCAATATCAGATAAAATATTTTTAATGGAAGGAAAACCGGGAAAAATTGTTAAAGAAATAGATGTACCAAATAATCACCAGATGATCAGATAGATTCAAAAATTAGTATTTATGAATCAGTAAGAAATGAAATTGAAAATTATTTCAAATCAAAAAATAAATAGACGTTATAAATTTTTCCATTTAATTTATTGATTTAATTCACTAAGTTTACAACTTAATTTTAAAGGATCTGGATGGAAGATAAGTTGAAGGAATTAGAGAATAAGAAAAAAGAAGCCGAGCTTGGCGGCGGATTCTGAAAGAATTAAAGCACAGCATGAAAAGGTAAATTAACAGCTCGTGAAAGAATTGATATTTTAGTTGATGAAGGAAGTTTTGAAGAAATAGATATTTTTGTTAAACACAGATCGAATGATTTTGGTTTGGATAAAAAAAATTATCCAGGTGACGGTGTAGTAACAGGTTTTGCAAAAATTGAAGGAAGACCAATCGCATTATACAGCCAGGATTTTACAGTCTTCGGCGGCTCACTTTCCGAAACTCATGCAGAAAAAATTGTAAAGATAATGAAGACAGCAATGAAAGTGGGAATTCCGATAATCGGTTTAAATGATTCCGGCGGCGCTCGAATTCAGGAGGGTGTTGTAAGTCTTGGTGGATATGCAGATATCTTTTTACAAAACACTTTAGCTTCCGGAGTTGTGCCGCAAATTTCAGTAGTGCTTGGGCCTTGTGCCGGCGGTGCTGTTTATTCTCCTGCAATTACAGATTTTATTTTCATGGTTAAAAAATCAAGCTACATGTTTGTTACAGGCCCGAATGTAGTAAAAACAGTTACCCATGAAGATGTTACATTTGAAGATTTAGGCGGAGCAGAAACTCATGCCAGTAAAAGCGGAGTTGCTCATTTCATATTTGATAATGAAATTGAAACTCTCATGAATGTTAGAAAGCTAATGAGTTTTCTTCCTTTGAATTATATGGATAGATCAGTTGAATATAGAATTTGATAATTCAAAAATAATTCACGATGAAAGCTTAAATTCTATTGTTCCTGATAATCCTAATAAACCCTATGATATGAAAGAAATTATTTCAAAGCTTGTTGATGATGATTTTTTTGAAGTTCATGAAAACTTTGCAGAAAATATTTTAACCGGTTTTGCAGAATTGGTGGAATTGCTGTTGGAATAGTTGCAAATCAGCCTGAAGTTTTAGCTGGAGTTTTGGATATAAATGCATCAGTTAAAGGTGCAAGATTTATTAGCTTTTGCGATGCATTTAATATTCCGTTGTTAGTTTTAGTTGATGTTCCTGGATTTTTACCGGGTACAGAACAAGAATGGAATGGAATTATTAGCCATGGTTCAAAATTACTTTATGCTTTTTGTGAAGCTACAGTTCCAAAGGTTACTGTTATTACTCGTAAGGCTTATGGCGGAGCTTATGATGTGATGAATTCTAAACATATTCGTGGAGATTTTAATTTTGCCTGGCCATCTGCAGAAATAGCTGTTATGGGCCCAAAAGGTGCAGTTGAAATTATTTTTAAAAAAGAAATTGCAAATTCAAAAAATCCGGAAAAAGAATTAGAAAAAAAATTATCGTGACTATATAGAAAAATTTACTAATCCTTATATTGCTGCTGAAAGAGGTTTTATTGATGATGTTATTAAACCTGCGGAAACAAAACAAAGATTAGTAAATGCATTTAAATTATTAAAAACAAAAGTTGATAAAAATCCCCAAAAGAAACATGGAAATATTCCATTATAACTGTGGTATATTATTTGTTAACTAATTTAAGGGAATTCCTGATGTTTTATATAAAAGCAATATTTTAATTTCCTAATTAAATGAATGAACAAAGTTAAAAACCAATTTAAGTCCTTATTTTACAATAGATAATTAACTCGTCTCATTATTTCCTTGATAATGCATGATATAAAGATTATTTTAAACACCAAATTATAAATATGTGGAGATTTCATGATTAAAAAGTCTAATACTGATCTTTTCAATTTCTTTATTTTCTCTATTTTTTATTTCCTGCAGTGGAAATAAAGAAATTTCAAAAGATATGCAGATCAACCTAAAGTTGAATCCTAAAAGGGACTTCCATTGTTTCCGAAATGCTTGAACAGGCAAGGCAATTTTATGTTGCTGCACTTGCAAAACAGGAACTAAACAGTACAAAAGAAACTATTGAAAATTATGAATCTGCTTTAAGAATTAGTAAATAACCTTAGCTATTATCCCGGAATTGATCAAAATGAAGCTTATGTTGAATTGGAAAAATCAATCACAGAAGATTATAGTAAATATGTTGATGGTTTAACTGAACTTCCTTCAGATGTATCTTTTGCCGCTTATGAAGAGTGGACGAGTAAAAATATGCCTGAAATTCCAATTAACAGAAGACGTAAAAGAAGAAACAAAATTTATTGTACCTGCTGATGTTCCATTAGAAGTAAATTCGATTGTTGAACAATGGACAGATTATTTTACCGGCAAAGGCCGTAAATATATGACCTTGTGGCTGGAACGTTCCGGTAAATATTTCCCAATGATGACAAAAATATTTGCTCAAGAAGGTATTCCGCAGCAATTAGTTTATTTAAGCATGGTGGAAAGTGGATTAAATCCTACAGCAAGGTCATGGGCAAGTGCAGTTGGTATGTGGCAATTTATAAAATCAACTGGAAAATTATATGGCCTGCAATCTGATTTTTATTTTGATGAAAGAAGGGATCCTGAAAAAGCAACACGAGCTGCTGCAAGACATTTAAGAGATTTACATAGTTCACTTGGTGATTGGTATCTTGCATTGGCTGCTTATAATGCCGGTGAAGGAAGAATTAAAAGAGCAGAGAGAAGAGTCAGGGATAATGATTTTTGGTCGATCAGAAGATATTTGCCAAAAGAAACCAGAAGCTATGTTCCTCAATTTATTGCTGTTTGTTTAATTGCAATGAATCCTGAAAAATATGATTTCCATAATATTACTTATGAAAAACCAATACAGTATGAAATTTATAAAATTAATGATGCTGTTGATTTAGGGTTTCTTGCTAGCTGTGCAGGAATTTCGATAGAAGAATTAATGGATTTAAATCCTGAATTAACTCAATTATCAACACCGTCTTCATATCCTAATGGTTATGATTTGAAAATCCCTAAAGATAAATTAGAATTGTTTTCTGCCAACGTAAAAAATATTCCGGAAAGTGCAAGAAGAAATTATTTAGTGCATACTGTTAAAAAAGGTGAAACACTTTCAAAAATCGCTGCTAAATATGGTGTTTCCAAATATGATTTAGCCGATGCAAATAATATATCAATCAAATCAAGATTATATTCAGGAGTTAAATTAAAGATACCTGTTTCTTCCAATTTATCTAATGATAATTATGCCTATAATACAAATACGGAAACTGCTAATGAAGAAGAAGGTGGATACGTTTCTCCATATTTAACCTTGAATAAAGGTTACGACAGAAACTCCAGATAAAAATTCAAGTGGATTTGAAACTGTCAGTTGATGATGATACAAATTCAACAGTTCCTAATAGTGACGAATTTAGTAGCAGAAAATTCAGATGATGTTTCCGGGGAAGAAGATCTTACGGTGGATTCATCTGAAGCTATTATTCCTGAAGGAAATGTTGCTATTGATTATCATGTTAAAAAGAACGACAGCTTACTTGGGATAGCCGATTTATTTAACTCAAGAGTTAGTGATATTAGAAATTGGAATAATATTCCATACACGCAAACTATAAATGTCGGTCAAAAGTTGTTGATATATGTTCCCGAAGACAAGAAAGAATTTTATTCCAGCTTAGATAATCAAACCGCTTTAGAAAAAACCGTGGCAAAAAATATTGCAAAAAGAAATAGCACACATATGTATATCATAGAATAAGAAGAGGTGAAACTCTTTCAAATATTGCAGAAAGATATCATGTTTATGCAAGTTCAATTAAACAGTGGAATCATCTTTCCAGCAGTAGGATTTATGCCGGAAGAAAATTAAAAATATATACTCACGGATATTCAGAATATGCTTCTTCAAATGAAAAGGTATCCAACGTATCAAGTGACGTTTATAGATACAAAATTAAAAATGGCGATACAATTGGTGAACTTGCAGAGAAATTTGGAGTCTCAACTAATCAACTAAGAAGATGGAATGGGATGCACGGAAGTACTCTTATAGCCGGAAAAACATTAAAAATTTATGGCGGATCAGATGCTTCTTCTCTTGGAGACAATACAACCAAGACTTCTGCAAATGTAAATTATTATAAGGTTAAAAAAGGTGATACTATCGGTGAGATTGCGGAATTATTTAAAGTGTCATCGTCAAGCATTAGAAGATGGAATGATCTTAACAGCAATAAAATTATTGCGGGCCAATCTTTAAAAGTATTATCGGATGAAGGAATAAATGATCTTCCTGAATCTTCTAATGATGGTAGTAATGTTCATACTGTTAGAAGCGGTGAATCCTTATATTCCATTGCTCACGATTATAGAATGAGTGTAAGTGATTTAAAAGACTTAAATAACCTGGATGGAAATAAAATTATGCCCGGCCAGAGTTTGAAAGTTTCTCCAGGTGAAGTAGCATCAAATAGTTCTCCTTCTCAAAATAAAGGCGCTCAAATTCATAGAGTTGAAAGAGGGGAATCATTATACTCAATAGCTCATCAATATGGGATGAGTGTCAGCAGATTAAAAACCTTAAATAATTTGGACGATAATAAAATTGTTGTCGGTCAAAAAATAAGAGTTGAATAATAGTTTATAATTTCTGATTTTTGAAGTGGTTCTAAAAATTTAATTGTTTATTTGAAATTTTGAATGCTGTTAGGGGTGTTATCCCAATTTATTTGGGATAGCTGAGATGATACCCTTGAACCTGATCTGGATAATACCAGCGTAGGAAAACGTGTTAAAAAAGAATTAAGTATTTAGCCGTTTTACCAAACGGCATTTTTGTTTTAAAGAGGGTGATATGAAATACTTAATTATTCTTTTTTTATTTTTTTCTATTATAGCATTACCTCAGGCAAAATCAATTAGTGGAAAAATAATTGATGCCGAAACAAAACTTCCATTACCTAAAGCTAATATTTTTATTCAAGAAAACCGGGCTAACGGTACTACTTCAGATGAAAATGGCAGTTTTAATATTAAAGGAGAATTATCTGCCCATTTAGTTGTTACTTATGTAGGATATGAAACTAAAGTAATTCCATTATTAAATTATTCTAAGGGCAAAGAATTAGTTATTGAATTGAACTCAAAAGTTATTCCTTCACAATCTGTTTTGGTTAAAGGAAGCTTGGGAAAAGAGGGAGTCACTCCGCTTGCATTCAGCAAAATTAAAAAGGAAGAGATTGAAAAAAACTATACTGTCCAGGATATTCCAGAATACTTAAGCCACCTTCCTTCAACTACATTTTATTCTGAAAATGGAAATGGTATTGGTTACAATTACTTAAGTATACGTGGATTTGATCAGAGAAGAATTTCTGTTTCAATAAATGGTATTCCTCAAAACGATCCAGAAGATCATAATGTTTATTGGCTGGATTTTCCCGATCTATTAGCGAGTACTGAGGTAATTCAGGTACAGCGTGGTGCAGGTTCGGGTGTTTTTGGATACCCTGCGGTTGGCGGCTCAATTAATATAATCACATCAACTTTTTCAAATAAACCAAAATTTGATCTTTCAACTTCACTGGGAAGTTATAATGTTAGGAAATATTCTGCTTCATTTTCTTCTGGACTTATTGATAATAAATATTCTATTTACGCGAACCTTTCACAGACGCTAAGCAGCGGGTATAGAGATAATTCATGGGTAAAATTTAATTCTTATCATATTTCTGCTGTTAGGTATGATAAGAATCTGACATCACAGATTAATTTTTATGGCGGGCCAATTTCAGATGGTTTGGCTTATACCGGTCTTCCTAAATTTGCAATTAAAGATAAAAACTTAAGAAGAAAAAATTATTCATACTGGGAAACAGATTTAAGATCAAATACTTTTACTTATGTCCTTCCAAGAAGAACCGATGAAATAGAGAATTTTTCACAGCCTCATTTCGAACTTTTAAATGAATACAACCTCAATGAAAATGTTACTTTTAATTCTGCATTATTTCTGGTATTAGGTAATGGCTTTTTTGATTATGATGGCAGTTGGGCAGATACATCTTATCTAAGATTAACTTCTGATTTCGGATTTTCTCCGGATCAAAATCCATCCAATGTATTAATTCGTGCTCAAGTTGAAAATAAGCAATATGGCTGGATTCCAAGAGTCAGTTTTAAACAAAATAACGGTGAACTAATAATTGGCGGCGAATTCAGAATACACAGAAGTACACATTGGGGCAGCATAAACTTTGGAGAGAATCTACCCCTTGGGCTTACAAAAGAATATAGATATTATTTTTTCAATGGTGGAAATGATATTCTAAATGGATTCATACATGAAACTTATAACTTTTCTGACAAATTAAATTTTCTTGGAGAAGTTCAGTTAGCGTATCACAGGTACAAACTGAACAACGAAAAATATATTATGAATGAATTTGAAGTTAGTAATTTATTTTTTAATCCAAGAATAGGCATTAATTATAAATTTAATAATCTGCAAAATTTATTTATTTCATTTGCAAGAGTTTCTAGAGAACCAAGGCTGAATAATTATTATGATGCTGCCGAATCTAGTGGGGGAGCAACTCCTCAATTTGAATTGAATTCAAATGGTACATATAATTTTGATCAACCGTTGGTTAAACCAGAAACTATGAATGATATTGAAGTTGGGTCATCATTTAACAAAAATAATTTCACAATAACTGCCAATTTATTTTATATGATTTTTAATAATGAAATCGTAAAAAATGGAAAACTTGATCGCTTTGGACAACCGATTACCGGAAATGTTGAAAGCACTATTCATAGTGGAATTGAATTATCTGTAAATTTAGAAATATTAAATTCGCTTGAGATTTTTGCAAATGCAACATACAGTAAAAATGAAATAAATAAAGGCAAAACATTTATAGATTATTTTGTAAATGATAATTCATCAGAAGTCTTGGGACTGGATTTAAATGGAAGTAAAATAAGCGGTTTCCCGGATTTTTTGGCAAACTTTGGAATTTCATTTCAAAAATTCGGGATGATATTACAACTTTCAGGTAAATATGTTGGGGAATTTTATTCAGATATTTACTCAGATAAATTGGACAATTATTTGAATCAATATCCTGGATTTGTGAGTTACAATAATAATATGAACGATGCTTATTTTATAACTAATTTCAGCGGCAGTTATAATTTTAATATTTTTAATTCATTAACAAGTTCTAAGATAATTTTTCAGATAAATAATTTATTCGATAATCTATATTCCGCAAATGCAATTGGCGCGGAGTTTTTCCCGGCTGCTGAAAGAAATTTCTTATTTAGCCTTCAGGTGGGATTATAAATAATTAATTATATAAATACTCTAATTAAATCTGAGATAAGTTATGCCTGAGTTACCGGAAGTTGAAAGCTATAAAAGATATTTTGATTCGACATCACTGAATAAAACAATTAAAGATGTAAAAGTCTTAGATGAAGGTATTTTGTTAAATATTTCAGGTAAAAATTTTGAGTCTAAATTAAAAGGAGAGAAATTCAAATCTACATTTCGACATGGTAAGTATTTATTTGCAGAAATAAGTGAAAGCAAAATCGTAGTAATGCATTTTGGCATGACGGGGTTTTTAAACTATTTTAAAAATGATAATGAAGCTTCAAATCATATTAGAGTGCTCTTCAATTTTTCAAATGGATTTCATCTTGGATATGATTGTCAAAGAAAATTTGGGAAAGTTTCACTAATTAGCAATTTCGATGAGTTTATAAAAAGGAAAAGATTAGGGACAGATCCATATAGCAGTAATCTGAATTATAATAAATTTACAGAGCTCTTAAAAAAGAAAACTGGAAATATTAAAGCAGCATTATTAGATCAAAAAACTTTTGCTGGAATTGGAAATTTATATTCAGATGAAATACTTTTTCAAGCTAATATTCATCCTTCGTCAATATTAAAACATTTTAAAGAAAATGATTTTATAGCTGTATTCAAGTCAATGAAAAAAATATTGAATGAAGCTGTTAAAAGAAAAGCTGTTTTTGAAAGTTATCCTGAGTCTTGGTTAGTGTTATTTAGAGAAGATGATGAGAAATGTCCCAGATGTAACGGTAAGATAAGTCACAAAACTATTGGAGGCAGAACTTCATACTTTTGTACCAATCATCAAAAGCTAAAATAGTAATTAACCTTCTTTCCAATTTAGTGGTGAAATTATAACTACAAATTCACCCTTTGTGGTTTTTTCATTTAAAGAATTGAGCAGCACAACTGGAGTTCCTCGCCAAACATCTTCGAATTTTTTTGTTAACTCACGAGCAATCACAATAGTTCTATTGGGCATATACTCGCAAAGTTCCTTCAATAATTTTTCTATTCTATAAGTCGATTCATAAAGTATAATAGTCCTTTTTTCTATTGATAGCTCTTTCAACATTTTTTGTCTTCCTTTTTTTTGAGGAAGAAATCCTTCAAATACAAATGAATCAGTAGGCAGCCCGCTTACAGATAATGCAGTAACTGCTGCTGTTACACCTGGAATCGGAACAATAGTAATTCCATCTTTTATTGAAGCAGAAATCAATCTTACACCAGGGTCTGAAATGCCCGGTGTTCCTGCATCTGAAACCAGTGCACAATTTTCTCCTGAATTTATTCTTTCAATTATGTAATCGATCTTTTTTGATTCATTAGAGGCATTAAGTGAAATCATTTCTTTTTTTATTTCAAAATGATTTAAAAGGAAAGAAGTAACACGAGTGTCTTCACATGCAATAAAATCAACCTCTTTTAATGTCTCGATTGCTCTAAAAGTAATATCTTTTAGATTGCCGATTGGGGTGCTAACAATGAATAATGTTTTTTTCAAAAACGTAATTATTATTTTAAAATGATTACGGCTCCGTTAAGGAGCCGCATCATGCAAGTAGTTTAATAAATATTTTATTTATTTGACGACAATAAATTTAAAACATTTTTGATAATTTGCAAGCCTTCATCCAAATCACTTTGGATTATATTTAAAGCAGGCCTGAATCTAATCGATTTTTGACCGCACCCTAAAATTATCAATTTGTTTTTTAAACATTCAGAGGCGAATTTGTTTCTGATCTCTTTGTTTGGTAAATCAAATGAACACATCAGTCCTAATCCTCTCACATTTGAAATTAGCTGCAAATATTCATTTTGAATATCTGATAATTCATCCAATAAATATTGTCCCATCTCGTAAGCATTATTAACTAAATTTTCTTCTTGAATGATTCTCATGATATGTTTTGATCTCACCATGTCAGTTAAATTTCCACCCCAGGTTGAATTAATTCTGCTGGATTTTCTGAAGCAATGTTCTTGAACATCATCAATTCTGTCCGAAACCATTATACCACATACTTGAGCTTTTTTCCCAAATGCAATTATGTCTGGTTCAACATAATATTCAGATGCCCAGAATTTTCCGGTTAGGCAAAAACCTGTTTGTACTTCATCAAATATTAACAGTATTTCATTTTTATCTGCTATTTCACGAAGCTGCATAAAGAATTCTTTTCGGAAGAAATTGTCTCCGCCTTCACCCTGAATTGGCTCTATAATGATTGCAGCTATATCATCCGGATTATTTTTAATCGCTTGATTAATCTCATCGATGGCAGTTTTCTCTAATTCCTGTATAGCTTGAATATTTGCATCAAGAGGAAATGTTATTTTTGGATTAGTAATTCTTGGCCAATCAAATTTTGGGAAATATTTTACTTTATTTGGGTCGGTGTTTGTTAAGGACATTGTATAACCAGTTCGTCCGTGAAATGCTTCTTTGAAGTGGATTATCTTATGGCCTTTTTCTTCTTTAATTCCTTTATGAAAATTCTTTTGAACCTTCCAATCAAAAGCAACTTTAAGTGCATTTTCCACAGCGAGTGCACCACCTGAAACAAAAAATAAATATTTCATAAAATCTGGTTTAGCAATTTTTGCAAATGTATCTACGAAGTCTGCCATTAGAGTTGTATAGATATCTGAATTAGAAGGCTTGTTGATTGCAGCTAAGGTTAATTCATTTCTAACTTCATCGGAATTCAATCTTTCATGATTCATTCCTAATGCAGAAGAAGCAAAGAAAGTAAATAAATCTAAATATTCTTCGCCAGTAATTTCATCAACGATTCTTGATCCATGACTTCTTTTTAAATCTAAAACAATACCGAAACCATCTACCAGCATGTGCTTTCTTAATATTGTATGAACTTGATCAGGCTGAACCAAAGAATAGTCTTCCATTAATTCCTCGTTAGCATAAAATTTGTTTTCCATGTAATTCTCCCATAATTAACTGAAAATTTTTGAATATAATTGTTTGAGTAAGATTTAAAGAGGGGAATAGTGTTTAGAAAACATTTTCAAAGCGGGAGATAAAATAACTCCTTAGCATTGATAGTCCTGTTTCTTTTCTAAATGAAATAAATTTTTGCATTTGTTTATAGTTCATAATTTCTGATTGCAAGATACGATATTCGGGAAAGATTTTCAATTGAAAAATATCTATTTGATTTTAAATTTAGAATATGTTACACTTACCGTAACAAATAAAAAATATATGTCAGCATCAACAAAATTATCTACAGCAGTTAAAGCACTTTGTTACTTATCCAAGATTTATCCAGAAGCTAAAAATAGTTCTGAAATTGCAAATTATATCGGGGTAAATGCTTCTAAGCTAAGAAAGATTTTATCAATGCTTGTAAAAAACGATATAGTTCTGAGTACAAGCGGGAGCACAGGTGGTTTTACGTTAAAGAAGAAACCAGATCAATTACATCTTCAGGAAATTTATTGCTCTATTGAAGATAGAAAGGCATTTTATTTAGATGTAAACCAAAATCAAAATGCAGAAAGTGATATTACCAAATTAAATAGTTTCTTCCTTGATCTTTTTACCGATATTCAAATTGATATTGAAAATAAGATGAGCATGATTAATCTTCAAACTATAATTGAAAAAACATCAATAAATTAAAATATATAAGGAGTTAGGTCTATGGATTTCTTAAAAAAATTAGGTATAAATAAAGAAAATTTCGGGTCTTCCACAGGATTAAAATGGAATGAAACAAAAAATCAAGGGGAGTTAAAAATTGTTTCGCCAACAGATGGTAAGGAAATAGCAAAAGTTTATCAAGCTTCAGAAAATGATTATGAGAAAATTATTAATAAAGCAGAAGAAGCATTTTTAGTCTGGAGAAAAATGCCTGCTCCCAAAAGAGGAGAGATCGTCAGACAAATTGGTTTAAGACTAAGAGAATACAAACCTTATTTAGGAAAATTAGTTTCGTATGAAATGGGTAAATCTCTGCAAGAAGGTTTAGGAGAAGTTCAGGAAATGATAGACATCTGTGATTTTGCTGTTGGACAAAGCAGACAGCTATACGGATTTACAATGCATTCAGAAAGACCTAATCATAGAATGTATGATCAGTATCATCCGCTTGGTATTGTTGCTACCATTTCTGCTTTTAATTTTCCTGTTGCTGTTTGGTCATGGAATGCTATGCTTGCAGCGGTTTGCGGTAATGTTAATATTTGGAAACCTTCTTCAAAAGTTCCGCTTTCTGCAATTGCTACTCAAAATATAATTGCTGAAGTGTTGAAAGAAAATAAATTACCGGAAGGAGTATTTTCTTTAGTGATTGGAAGAGGTTCCACAATCGGTGAACGAATGTTAAATGACAAAAGAATACAGTTGATTTCAGTTACCGGGTCAACTAAAGTAGGAAAACATGCTGGAGAAATGATTGCCAGAAGATTTGGGAAAGCTATATTAGAATTAGGAGGGAACAATGCCATAATAATAACTCCTGATGCAGATTTGAAAATGGCTATGCCGGCAATAGTTTTTGGTGCGGTCGGTACTTGCGGGCAAAGATGTACTTCAACTCGTAGATTAATTATTCACGAATCAATATATAATAAAGTTAAAGAATCCTTAATTAAAGCCTACAAGGGATTAAAAATTGGTGATCCATTAGATGAAAAGAATCACGTAGGTCCTTTGATTGATAAAGATGCAGTGGAGATGTTCAAAGATGCTCTAGTAAAACTTGAAAAAGAAGGTGGTAAGGTTTTACACGGCGGGGAAGTATTAAAAGGAAAGCATTATGAGTCGGGAACTTATGTTAAGCCTGTAATAGCGGAAGCAGAAAACCATTATGAAATTGTTCAAGAAGAAACTTTCGCTCCAATTCTTTATTTAATAAAATATAAGGGTGACGTTGACAACGCAATCCGGCTTCATAACGGAGTTGTACAAGGCCTATCTTCAGCTATCTTCACAAATAATTTAAGGGAAGCTGAGAAATTTTTATCAGCCGAAGGTTCTGATTGCGGTATTGCGAATGTAAATATAGGTACGTCTGGTGCTGAAATAGGCGGAGCTTTTGGCGGCGAAAAAGAAACCGGCGGCGGACGCGAATCCGGTTCCGATGCATGGAAAACTTATATGCGAAGACAAACAAATACTATAAACTATGGTATGGATACTTCCCCTTGCTCAGGGTATTAAGTTTGAGATATAAAAATTTAATATCACTTTTTTTCTAAATAAAAACATTTTGACTACTCCCGGCTAATGTTGGGAGTAGTTATGACTTACAAATTCTAAGAAATTTCCCTCCATTTATATTAATAATTTTACTTTTCACTATATTTTAATTAAATATTTTATTATCCTCGTTGGTATAATTGTTGTTGATTTTTTAATTGATATACTTGTTAAAATATTACGAGGTAAATATGAACGGATTAAGATTAGAAAATTTTATTTCAAGTGAAATTGATTTAGAACTTAATCAATACAGAGTGCTTAGCGGGTTAAAAGATTATCGTTTAGAATTTAATAAGAAGAGATTATACCCATCGCTCACAAGCCTTATTAGCCTTGTTAATCAGCTTCAAGATATACTCAAGCAAAAAAATAATCTTGATGTATCTTTCCCAAAAAAAATTAAAGAATATGATTTAAAAAATAAAAAGATTATTTTCGATAAAACTGAAAAGATAAATACAAATATTGAATTCTTATTTAAGCTAATAGAATGGTCGCTTCCTAAAATTAAAGAAGTAATTGAAGAAGGCCTGGCTATTCATGAATTTGTAGAGAATAACTTAGAAGTTAAACAAGTTGGTGTTATCCCTATATATAAAAATGAAGGATACTTTATTATTCCAGATAATATAGAGTCAATTTTACAAATTCATCAATTTGAATGCTCTTTATTTTCTTCTGATAATGAAAATTACAGAGCATTGAAAACAAAATTTATAAAAGCGTTAGAGAATGCTTTAATTGAAGATTCCCCTGAATCCATAAAAATAGAGTTGATAAAAGAATTTGAGATATTGCCGAATCCAGCTACTTTTATTTGCAAGACAGATCTTGATTTTCCATTTTCAGAAACAATTTTCCCTATTGCAAAAAGAAAATTGATGGCTCAATTAGCAGCTTATAAATATTTATCATTTATATATATAAATAAAAAAGGCAGGAGAAATATCCTGCCTTAATTATTTTGTATTATTTTTATTAGCCAACAGTTGATTGAATAAGGTCGGCTAAAATCTTGTCCGGTCTCATCCAATATCGGATCATCCTTAGAATCGTCAGTAGGTTTTTCGCCTTTCTTTAACAGGGTTAGTCCTTGAAGTTTTCTTCTTTCATTTTCTCTTTGAAATCTTTTTTCTTCAAGATCATCCTTTTCTTTTTTCCTAACATGCTTCATTCAATGAAACAAATTTTTTGTCGTGGGCTTCTTTGTATTCTTCTATATCTTCCATTAAATAATCATACTCAGGGCTTTTATTAAATCTTTCATTCATGTTTTTTTAACAACATTGGGTAACATCGGAAAGATTGCTGAATTTTTTATAGTTGGTTGACTGTATTTGATCCCAGGGTAGGGCACTTGGTTCAGAGCTTTCTCCAAATTCTTTTGAATCAAATGCGGAAGGAAATTCTATATCCGGGATTACTCCTTTATTTTGTGTGCTGCCGCCATTTATTCTATAATATTTGCAATGGTTAATTTTAATTGTCCAAGCTTTTCCTTTTGCCTGGAATAACTCTATTCAAATCAATTAAATTTTGAACAGTTCCTTTTCCATAAGTTTGATTCGCCAACAATAATTCCTCTTCCATAATCTTGAATTGCGCCTGTAAAAATTTCAGAAGCCGAGGCACTGAATCTATTAACCAAAACAGCTAAGTGGCCCATCATAGACAATACTAGGATCAGGATCATCCCCTACATCAACTTTTCCATCAGCATTTTTAACCTGAACAACAGGCCCGTCTTTAATAAATAAGCCGGTTAAATCAATTGCTTCATTTAAAGCGCCGCCACCATTATTTCGAAGGTCAATTATAATTCCATCAACTTTATCTTTTTTCAATCCTATAATAATTTTTTAACATCGCGCGTCGTGCTTTTATAATCTTTAACTCCTTTTTGTTCTGCATCAAAATCTACATAAAATTTAGGAATTGTAATTACACCTAGCTTATAATCTTTATTGTTATTTTTAATATCAATTATATCACTTTTTGCTGATTGTTCTTCAAGCTTAACTTTGTCCCTAACAATTTTTATTTCTTTCGGAATGCATTAGCACCGTCTTCGGCTTCCAAAATTTGAAGACGAACAGTTGATCCTTTTGGTCCGCGAATTAATTGAACAACATCAGTAATTCGCCATCCAATCACATCAACCATTTCACCATCAATCACCTGTGCAACTCCAATGATTTTATCATCGCGGTGGAGAAGCTTGCTTTTAAATGCCGGCCCGCCGGGGAATAATTTCATATACTTTTGTATAATCATCATCCTGCTGAAGCTGGGCGCCGATTCCTTCTAAAGAAAGGCTCATATCAATTTTAAAATTATCTGAAGTAATAGGAGATAAATAATTTGTATGCGGATCTAAAGCCTCAGTATATGAATTCATCATTAACTGAAAAACATCTTCGCTTTTATATTGAATTACATTCTTCTGAAAATTTTCATACCGTTTTTTCAAATTGCTTGCAGTAGTCTTCCAATCTTTGCCGGTAAGAATAGATGATAATGCATCGTTTTTTATTTTCTTTCTCCAAATTTCATTTAATGTATCTTCGATTTTTTGGCCAGGGGGCATCTTCTCGTTTTATTTAAGATATTTTTCATCTTTAGTAAAATCAAATTCTTTATCCAATAGCTTGTTGACATATTCGGTTCTTTCGACAATTCTTTTTTTGAATCTATTAAAAATATCATATGCCGGCTGTAAATCTCCGGCTTTAATATCATCATCAAGTTTAAATCTGTATTTGTCAAATTCATCAATATCCGATTGCAAGAAATAAACTTTGTTATAATCTAAAGTTTTTAAATATCTATCAAATATTACAGAAGAAAGAGAATCATTCAAATCGATTTTTCTATAATGATACCGCGATAAAATTGTAGAAATCCATTCGTCAACAGTTGAATAATATTTTTCTGGTTTAACAATTGATAGAGTATCGTTAGTTAGAAATTATTTTTACTGAAATGTTAGTTGTGTGTGCAACAAATAATCCTGCTAGCATAAAAAGCGGTGCTAAAAAAAATAATTTTTTTCATACATTCTTTTATTTATTAAGAGTAATTATTGTCAATTAAGACTCGGTAAACCTATAAAATGTTTCATGTTAAATAAACAGAATTATACGGTACTATTTAAACGAAAATGTTAAATTCTATGGATTTAAATTTCATTGCAATATAGCAAAAATATATTTATTTAAAAGTGTCCTTAGAATCAATGATTTCAACAGATTTAATATTCAATTTAAATCTGCAACTTTAGTATCTTCGTCCAAAACATCTTTTGACAAACCTTCTTTAACAGCATTGGAATAACTCATTGGTGATTCAGATTTTGCCTTATACTTTCAGCCAAAGGTTCAGCTTCACTTGTATCAGTAACAATTGAGATATACATATTTTCAGTTTGCAAATATTTTTTAATTGCTTTATTTACATCGTCAACAGTTAGATTTGCTAAAAGCTTATCGATTTCGTTTATATAATTTTTTCTTCCGTAAAATTTAGAATCCATTAAATATCCAAGCTGTTCAGACGGTGTTCTGTACATAAAGTTTAATATAACTTCTTAAGAAAGTTCTTGTGGCTTCAAAATCTTCTTTTGATAATCCATTTTCAATTATTTTATTTAATTCACTAATTGCCATTCTCAAAGCAAAATGTGCGTGACCAATTTTTATATCTTTCAATTCACTCATATTGTGCTTTTAAGCTGTTTTGCAATTTGAACAGGTCTAATCCACATAGCAAAATAATTAGAGTGCCGAGGTACTCCGGAAGGAGGCAGCATATTTCCACCGCCGTTATTGTACCATTCAATATAGGAGTAATCTCCATAATTCATTGAACGCAATTCTCTTATTTGCTGATAAAGTCTTCCATAAGATTTTCTATGTTCGCCGAGATAAGAATTGGCAACCATTAACGCCGCAAAATCATCATTAGCTCTTGTTACATTAATTGGAAATCCTGTAAAGATAGCTGAACCAAATGCATTCGGTTTAGAAATTATTTCTACTTTAATTCCATCTGGCATTTCAATTTTCGGAGCATTCAGGAATTTCGGTTTTTCATCGGATAATTTCTCTAAATCATTTTTTAATTTATTTAAAAAATCTTCCGAATAATTTCCGGCAATGCCTATGGTTAGATTATTTTTAGTAAAATAATTTTTATAATGATTTTTAACATCATCCAAAGTTATTGATTTTACTGATTGACTTTTACCTTGAATCATATGCTGATAACTAGTTCCTCTAAACATAAAATCTTCAAGATGCTTTTTTGCTGTATTCTTCATCCGAAGAAGCTCTAATAACCTGATCAACATAATTTTGCTGATTGGATAAAACTCTTTGAAAATCATCTTCATTAAAAGAAGGAGAAGTTATTAAGCCTATCATGATAGGATAAAATTCATCTAACCAATCCTTATGAACTTCGAAAGTGAAAATTGTAACTTCTTTATCAACAGAAGCATCAAAGTCAGCAGCCATTGGATAAATTTTATCTTGAATATCAGCAAAAGTTAGTTTTCCGGTACCTCCTTGTGTAATTAAATTTGCTGTTGTATAAGTTAATCCTTCTTTTCCCAGAGGATCAGAAATAGAACCGTTTCTAAACATTAATTTTACTATAACTTTATTTGAATTAGGAAGATTTAATTTTACTATATCTTGTGCAAACATTGTTGTAAAAATTAATAAATGTTAATAAAATAGTTTTCATTATTTAACCCCTCCTTTTTCATCTGCTGAAATTGTTCCGATTGTTAATCCAGTATTAATATAATATTTATTCGCTGCTATCTTTAATATCTTCAACTGTTACTTTATCATACAAAGCATATAAGCTATTTAACGATTCGGGATCACCGGTAAGCATAATATAATGTGCCAAGGAATTTGCGATTGCATCAGGATTATCAATTCCCATGGCATAAGAATATTTGAGATTAGATTTAGTATCAGATAATATTTTTTCATCAACTCCATTTTCTTTTACATCATTAATGGCTTTAACAATTTCATCTTTTACATACTGCATATCATCTTTATTAATTAGTACTGCCAATTATGGTAATTAAATTCGGATCCCGGGAATCGCTGGCTCCACCGCTAATGTTACGGGCTTTTTGTTCATCAATAACTAATTTTTTATAAAGAGCAGAATTTGATGAAAACAAAATGGTATTCATTACATCAATGGCAGGCATATCAATTTTTGTATCACTGAAAGCCGGCCCTTTATAATTTAAACTTAATACCGGAGGAAAATTTGAATTCTTAACATGTGTAAATCTTGTTTCTTTTTGTTTCGGTTCAGCGGGAATATCTGCTTTATAATTTCCACTCTTCCAATCTCCAAAATATTTTTTTGCAAGTTCAACTACTTTATCATGTGTTAACATCACCAACAACTACAATGGTTGCATATTCAGGCCGATAAAATCTATTGAAAAATTTTATAGAATAATCATATTGATTTGGCATATCGACAATATCTTTAAAAAATCCCATTGTAGTATGTTTATATGTATGTTCATCAAAAGCAGTGTTGGCAATACTCTCAAAAAGTTGCTGATATGGACTTGCGTAATTTTTTGTGTATTCTCCTTTAACAGCACCGGCTTCGGTTTTAAAGTCATGTTCTGAATAATGCAGATTTTCAAATCTATCGGATTCAATATCAAACATTGTTTCAAGCATGGCTGAGTTTCCCGTCATGTGATAGATTGTTCTGTCATTTGCAGTATTTGCATTTGCACCTGCGCCGGTTGATTTTAAAATTTCGTTATATTTTTCACGCGGGTATTTATCGGTTCCGCGGAACATCATGTGCTCAAAGAAATGAGCAAATCCTGTTACACCTTTTTCAACTTCATTGCGTGAACCAACACGCATAACAATATAAAAAGCTGCAAGGCCGGGGCTGTCGAATTTAACAGAAACTACATTTAATCCATTATCCAGTTTAGTTTGATTCAATTGGATAAGGAAGAATTTTATTATCATTTGCATGCATATTAATTCCTGTACAAATAATAAATGTTAATAAATAAAATATGGTGATTTTGGATTTCAAAATTTCCTCCTTAACAAATTATTTTAGAAGTCAATTTAAGAATAAAGGTACATAAGTTGAAAATTTGATGGGTTAAATAATTATTTTTTTTGATGAAAGCAAAGTTAATGTGTTAAATGCTAATTACTCACAGGCCCAAACATATTTACCCAAAATTGCTTCACAAAGTAGTATGTTATTTAAATTTTGATATATTTATTCCTACAAATTTACCCAAAGATTAGTTAAAGCATGAAAACTTATAAATTCATTTTAAGATGGTTATTTGTATTTATTATTGTATCTCCACTTATTTTGTATTCACAAAATCCGGAAAAAAATAAATATGGATTAAGTGTAATCAATAGTTTGAATGAATATAATAAATTGATTGAAGAAGACAGCAGTAAAAAATTAATTAACCTGGAAAATTTAATTCAGGATATTAAACTGGATATAAGATATGCCACATATAATAATTTCCTGGGTAAAAGTGTTTACGATACTGCAATGGCTTTTTTAAGATTGCCTGCTGCATATGCTTTGTTAGAAGTTCAAAATGAATTGAGAAGAATGATTTAGGCATTAAAAATCTTTGATGCTTATCGTCCTTACAGTGTGACGGTAGAGTTCTACGAAAGCTATAAAGATACAACATATGTAGCTTCGGCATGGAGAGGCAGCCGTCACAACAGAGGCTGTGCAGTTGATTTAACTTTGATTAACTTGAATACCGGGAAAGAATTGAAGATGCCGACTCCATTTGATGATTTTACAGAAAAGGCTTATTCAAACTATAATAATTTACCTGCGGAGGTAATAAAAAATAGAAGTATATTAAAAACAGTTATGGAAAAGCATGGTTTTACAAATTACCAATACGAATGGTGGCATTTTGATTTTAACGGATGGAAAAATTTTGAGCTGCTTGATTTGAATTTCAAGCAATTGGGGTATTTAATAAATTGATTATTTTTTCTGATATTTCGGCTATCAATATAATATAATAACATCTTTGAAAATGAATTGGAGCAAATAAAATGTCAAAGACAAGGGAAATTTTAAGTAAGAAAGCAAATGAAGTTCAAAAGCTTAAAGAGTCACTTGAAAATGAATCTCCGAATATTAATCCGGAAGAGGAAAAACATAAAACTATAATTAATGAAGAGGAAAAGAAGTTTTAGTTTTTAAAGACCCGCTGTACTCAAGAGAAAGAAGAAGCACTGTTACTTATTCTGTCTTTAACGGTAAATGGGAATTTGAAAATATAGATAATATGGATGAACATGATGAGGAAAAATGTGCTGTGAAATTCACTCCAATACGGGATAATTCAAATATCACAGTTACTTTTAAATCGCATAAAGACAGAGTTGAATTTATGGATTCAATTTATAGTGACAATGATTTGAAGCAAGTTGGCGGGGGAATGAGTCTTGAAAATATAGCCAATTCCAAAGTATTAAAAACAACAGGAGGATTAATTGGTTTATCTGTGCTTGGTTATGGGTTGTATAAAATGTTAAAGGGCAAAGGGGATTAACACGTAAACATAAAAAACTCGTAACTTTGATTCCTTTGACATACTCCGGTTAGATATTAACTTGTTACCAAGCTAAATAATGATGACAATTTATTAAATACAATTTTAATCTTTGGGACTCAAAGGTGCAGGATAATTCAAATCTTTAATACATAACCTGATTGATTTTTAACCTTTCAAAAGTTATTTCCTGAACAAATATTTTATCCTTATAAAATAGGGGGATTCTTGAAAATTAAAGCTTCACTTTTTTTAATTACATTTTTTCTTTTTCAAATAAGTTAGGCGGAGAGGCAAAACATCTTTGTGATGGTTTTAAATGATTTCAGTAAACTTTCTAATGAGTTTTGTAGTCCCGCAAATAAGGAATAGAACACTGATGACACTGATTAATGATGATCTTCACGGATTTATTTTTTTATATGTCGATGATTGGAAGTGCTTTGATTTGTTGGAGAAGTATTTTAACACAGGGACGTGAAGGACGCAGTGTATTAGCTTAAAAATAGAAGAAATCTGCTAATCAAAAAGAACCCAACCCGCATAGCGGCAAGCTTAACCATTCCCTTGAGTAAGGAAAGACTTGTTACAGCAAAAACAAAATAGCTTGAAATGCTAACGAAGCATAATATTAAAATTAATACCATTGCAGATGGTAAATTATTGTAAGACAAAATATTCATCTTGCATATAAAATCCTTGTGGAAGATTTATAAATGAGAATATCATAAAAATGTTAGACGCTGAAACGGTTATCTATAATTTTTTTTCTCATTAACTTCTGGATTAATCCCAAAGTTAATGAAATACCGGCCACTTAGATATTAACTGTTTTAACAGTTTTTAATTTAAAGCTGGCGACTTGAGTTAATTTATTTGTAATAACTTATGCTTCCTTTCTACGACTTTGTGAAACCAAAAACGGATCGCAAAAGTTACTCAGTATGACATTTACATTGTCACATTGAATATGTCACACTGAGACCATCGAAGTGTGAAAGTCAATTGTAAATAATGTCTTTCAGTCTTCGACAAGCTCTGACTGACACTCTCATTGTCGCACTGACTATGTCGCATTGAGTGTACTCGAAATGTGAAGTTTTATTGTCTATGTCATCGTTCATGGTTCGACAAGCCTGCCTATGCCGAAGCGCTTCACTACACGCAACGTTTCGTGAAGTGTAGCTTCGCGCAGGCAGGCTTACCATGACACTCGTCATGTCGCACTGACTTGCCACGACTTTCAAGTCGTGGATGGGAATATAAACTAGACCCCTCTCTTCGGGCTTTAGCCCAATTAGTTTGGCTAAAGCCGGTAGCCTTTTTTATTTTTAATCCACGAGCTAAAGCTCATGGCAATGCAAAAAAAAATGAGCTCGCAGCAAAGCAAATAGATAATCTACTTAACAAATTCTAAAACTCGTTTTCCAATCGTATCGTTCAGTCTACGACAAGCTCTGACTGACACTCTCATTGTCACACTGATTATGTCACACTGAGCCCAGTCGAAGTGTGAAGTTTTATTGTCAATGTCATCGTTCATGCTTCGGACAAGGCTCACCATTGACATGTCATTGGCACACTGCATACGTCACTGATCCTGCCACGACTTTCAAGTCGTGCCGATGGAAATATAAACTATTAATTTTCCTCTTTGGGCTTTAGCCCAATTAGTTTGGCTGAAAAGCCGGGAGCCTTTTTTATTTTTAATCCATGAGCTAAAGCTCATGGCAATGCAAAAAAAATGAGCTCGCAGCAAAGCAAATAGATAATCTACTTAACAAATTCTAAAACTCGTTTTCCAATCTTATCGTTCAGTCTTCGACAGGCTCTCTGACTGACACTCTCATTGTCACACTGATTATGTCACATTGAGCTCAGTCGAAGTGTGAAGTTTTATTGTCAATGTTATCCTTCGATGGTTCGACAGGCTGACGATGACATTTGCATTGTCACGCCTGACTTGCCACGAACTTTCAAGTCATGGATGGAAATATAAACTAATAGACCTCACTTCTGGTAGCTTTAGCCCAATTAGTTTGGCTAAAAGCTATGAGCCTTTTTTTATTTTTAATCCACGCAGCTAAAGCTCATGGCAATTCAAAAAAAAATAAGCTCGCAGCAAAGCAAATAGATTATCTACTTTACAAATTCTAAAACTTGTTTTCCAATCGTATCTTTCAGTCTTCGACAGGCTCTGACTGACATCTCTCATTGTCACACTCATTATGTCACACTGAGCCCAGTCGAAGCGTGAAGTTTTATTGTCAATGTTATCCTTCATGGTTCGACAGGCTCACTCATGACACTCGTCATGTCGCACTGGACTTGCCACGACTTTCAAGTCGTGGATGGGAATATAAACTAATATACCTTAGGGCTTTAGCCCAATTAGTTTGGCTAAAACCCTAGCCTTTTTTATTTTTAATCCACGAGCTAAAGCTCATGGCAATTCAAAAAAAAAATGAGCTCGCAGCAAAGCAAATAGATAATCTACTTAACAAATTCTAAAAACTCGTTTCCCAATCTTATCGTTCAGTTTCGACAGGCTCTCGACTGACACTCTCACCATGACATTTGCATTGTTACGCTTCTAAATTACATTAACGCAATGCAATTGCACATTCAATAAAAATAAATTAACATGACAAATATCTAATCGTACAAAAGCAAAATGAAGTTTTACATTTGCAAAATATAATTTAACATCTACGCAATGCATTTAGCGGAAGTAAAATTTCAATTTACATCGAAGCAATTCTATATGACATGACCAAAATTTAATTATACATTTACGCAATGAGTGCTGACACTGTAAAAATTACATCTGACAATAAAAAATTTAACCCAACATTTAAAAAACACTATTAAACTTAAAATAATTTTGGCATTATTCTGGAAAAATCTTTACGAAATGAATAACTAAGATGCTAAATAAGGGACAACGGGAAAATACCTTCTTACAAAAAAGAAGAACGAACAAGGGAATGAAAATTAAGTCCTATAAAATCCGTTAAAATTTTAGCACAGCATTTATAAAGACATGGCGCCAAGACGCTGAAAGGTGCGCCGGTGATGGCGACCGATCTGCGCGCCTCCGTGTCGCTGGTTATCGCCGGGCTTGCCGCCGAGGGCGAAACCACCGTCAACCGCGTCTATCATCTCGATCGTGGCTTCGAGCGCCTGGAAGAAAAGCTCGCCGCCTGCGGCGCGGCCATCGAGCGCATCAGCGATTAGAATTTTTGCAGCGGTTTAGGCCCCGGTTCGTCCCCGCGAAAGCTGGTACGCAACTCCTGGATTCCCGCAAAGGCGAGCGAACGCTCGCCGTTCGGCGAGCTATGCGCGGGAATGAACGGAAAGGTGCGCAAGCGCGGCATTCGACGAT
>CAVZSD010000011.1:0-38160 GCA_963777615.1 uncultured Bacteroidota bacterium
GAGTATTTTGCATTTGTCTATAACCTGAAGAATCTAATCTATTTACGTAGGCACCATATTCAAACAAATTAGAATTAAGCCCCATATGAGAAAAGTCTGGGCGGGAACCGACAACTCCACCAACTGCATATTTTCCTAAACTTCTCTCAACTTGTAATCCATCTACCGGGCCAAAACTGGAAATATTGTTGTTCATGTGCCTGCCTAACCAAACACTGACATTATTTTTTTTATAACCTAATGATAAATCATAAATTTTTACATTATTAAAAACGTTTGATTTAACTTCGCTCCATTTTGAAGTTAAATAAGAAAAGTTCATGTAGTTTGAAAAGTAAAACGGTGTTCCGCTAATATTTTCTGCATGTAAATTTAAAATATACCTCCAGCTTTGCGTATTCACACTGTTTGCAAAATTTGCAAAGCCTGAAAATGAATTTGCTGATAAACTCCCGTAAAAAATCGATCTGTCTTTGGAGATTTTAACCTGGCTTTTATCTATTTTTTGTTCAGCAGTAATATTAACTAGATTAGAATCCTTTTCGTTCCCGGCATTTAATACTGATAAATCTTTCGGCTCATCTTTTAAAGACCAAACATAAACAATATCCCCAACTTTCAAATTTGTATTACCAATTTTTTTCCCTGAACAAGAACCTGAAGATAAAAATTGTATAGACATTACCGGCGTAAGTTTTCCATTATAATTAACATAGGCAGTATCACCAACGGAAATACCTTCCGTATTTTCAAACTTTACATAAATATTCTGTGAAGTAATAAACGATATTTTTCCATCTCGTTTAATCAAATTTTTTTTCGCGAATAATTGTGAAGATGAAAAAATAAATATCAAGATTAAAAAAAGAATTTTCATATTTTTCTTATTTGTAAACATAATTTCCAAAATATTTTAATCGCCTCGGCCATTCTTATGACATGAATAACAATCTTGATTTTGATGATGATCATTTTTATGACAGGATGCATTACATGAATGGGCTGCAAAATTAGAAATTGATTGATGACAACTCTCACATGATACATTATGCCTCCCGGTAAGCGGGAAGTATTGTGAATGATCAAATGTTGACGGTGACCAGGCAGTGGTAGTATGGCATTGAGTACAATCAGTTGGATAACCTGCTGACTGATGAGGCGGATTGTTAGTATTATTATAATCAGATGTATGACAATCATAGCAGTTTGTCGATGGCGCAATTGTGTACCCAGATGTATGACAGGATTGACAAGTTGCTGTTTTATGTGCACCAGTTAATGGGAATCCTGTTGTGCTGTGATCAAATGTTGACCCAAGCCAGTTTGTTGTGGAATGGCATTGGGTACAATCATGCGGGAATCCCTGTGTGCTATGCGGCGGATCTGTTGTGCTTGCATAATCTTGACTATGACATGAATAACAATCCGTTTTTAATCCGGTTACTTTTCCCTTATGACAGGACGAACAATCTAATGATATATGTGCCCCAACTAAAGCAAAACCTGTAGTTGTATGATTAAATGATGATTGCGTCCATGTTGTTGTATTATGACAATCCTGGCATGTATGAGATAATCCTGCAGCAGGGTGATTTGGATTAGTTGTTGCCTGATATTTAGCTTGATGACAACTATAACAATTTGTTGCCGGTGCTGTTGTGTACCCAGATGTATGGCAGGATTGACATGTTGCTGTTTTATGAGCACCTGTTAATGGGAATCCTGTTGTGCTGTGATCGAATGAAGCTCCACTCCAATTTGTTGTTGAATGGCATTGGGTACAATCATGAGGAAATCCTTGGGTACTATGTGGCGGATTTGTGGTGTTTGTGTAATCCAGATTATGGCACGAATAGCAGTCCGTAGTTAATCCTGTTACTTTACCCTTATGACAGGACGAACAATCTAATGATATATGCGCACCTATTAATTTAAATCCCGTTGTAGTATGATTAAATGTTGATTGAGTCCATGTTGTGGTGCTATGACAATCCTTACAGGTATGGGATAAACCTGCAGCTGAATGACTTGGATTTGTTGTTCCTTGATAATTAGATTGATGACAACTATAACAAGTTGTGGTTGGTGCAGTTGTATAACCTGTTGGATGACATGATTCACAGGTAGTAGTTGCATGTGTTCCAGTTAATGGAAAACCGGTAGTACTATGATCAATGTTCGCATCGCCCCAATGAGATGTTGAATGGCATTGTGAACAATCATGTGAAAATCCTCTTGCAACATGATTTGGATCATTTGTGTTTGCATAATCATTACTATGACAAGAATAACAGTCAGTTGGCGTTTCGGAATAGCCTGAAGAATGACACGACTGACAGGTGGTAGTTTTATGAGCGCCTGTTAATGCGAACCCTGTTGTATTATGGTCAAACGTTGCTCCATTCCAATTTGTTGTAGAATGGCATTGTGAACATTCATGCGGAAATCCTTGGGTAACATGATTAGGATCTGTTGTAGCTGCAAAATCTTTATTATGACAGGAATAACAATCATTAGATGTATTGGTATAACCGGATGAATGACATGACTGACAAGTGGTAGTTGATGTGGCCTGTTAATGGGAAACCAGTTGTACTATGATCAAAATTTGCATTATCCCAATTGGTTGTGGAATGGCATTGTGAACAATCATGTGGAAATCCTTGTGCTGACATGATTCGGATCCGTTGTACCTGCAAAATCTTTACTATGACAGGAATAGCAGTCACTTGGGGTATTTGTATATCCTGCTGTATGACATGACTGACAAGTGGTGGTCTTGTGAGCGCCTGTTAATGCGAACCCTGTTGTACTATGGTCAAATGTTGCTCCATTCCAATTTGTTGTGGAATGGCATTGAGAACATTCATGCGGAAATCCTTGAGTAACATGATTTGGATCTGTTGTAGCTGCAAAATCTTTACTATGACAGGAATAACAATCATTAGGTGTATTGGTATAACCTGCTGAATGACATGATTGACAGGTAGTAGTTGCATGTGTTCCAGTTAATGGGAAACCGGTTGTACTATGATCAAAATTTGCATTGTCCCAATTGGTTGTTGAATGGCATTGTGAACAATCATGTGAAAAACCTTGTGCTGCATGATTTGGATCTGTTGTAGCTGCAAAATCTTTACTATGACAGGAATAACAGTCATTAGGTGTATTAGTATATCCTGCTGAATGACATGATTGACAGGTAGTTGTTGCATGTGTTCCTGTTAATGGGAAACCGGTTGTACTATGATCAAAATTTGCATTATCCCAATTGGTTGTTGAATGGCATTGTGAACAATCATGTGAAAAACCTTGTGCTGCATGATTTGGATCCGTTGTACCTGCAAAATCAGTACTATGACAAGAATAACAATCAGTTGGAGTATTTGTATAACCTGACGAATGACATGACTGACAAGTGGTGGTCTTGTGAGCGCCTGTTAATGCGAACCCTGTTGTACTGTGGTCAAATGTTGCTCCATTCCAATTTGTTGTGGAATGGCACTGATTACATTCATGCGGAAATCCTTGAGTTGCATGATTTGGATCTGTTGTGCTTGCAAAATCTTTATTGTGGCAAGAGTAACAATCTGTTGAAGTATTGGAATAACCGGATGTATGACAAGACTGACAAGAAACTGAAGTATGAGCACCAGTTAGGGGAAAACCTGTGGTGCTATGATTAAAAGTAGCATCATTAAAGCTGTTTATAGTATGACAATCCTGACATGCTGTAGAAAACTTTGCTTGAGCATGATTAGGATTTGTTGTTTGTAAATACTGCTGTTTATGGCATGAATAACAATCTGTACTTAAACCTTTAAAATTTGACCCTTGTGTATGACAACTAAAGCAGTTTGCTAATTTATGCCCGCCAATAAGGGGAAAAAAACTATGATCAAAGTTCGTATTTCCCCAAGTAATGTTTGTTATACTATGGCAATCTTCACAGTTCGTTGAAAAATTTGCTTGAACATGATTAGGTGCTGTTGTTGCATAATATTGTTTTGAATGACAATTGAAACACGAAACGCTTTGAGGAGGAAATAATAAATTTTCAAAGCCTGAATGACAGTTTCTACAATCAACATTTAAATGTACTCCAACAAGAGGGAAGCGGCTATTTTGGTGAATTTGGATAATGTTAGAAACTATCCAAGTATTTGTTACATGGCATTTTTGACATTCTGGGCCTAATGTATTTTGATGTACATCTTTATGACAGGAAATACATTCATTTTTAATTTCAGAAAAAATTAAACTTTTATGACACGATTGACAATCTACTGAAATGTGCTGCCCTGTTAATTTAAAAGAAGTTTCTTTGTTATGATCAAATTTTATGTTTTTGGGAATTGTTTTCCAGTTTGTCGATTCATGACAGTTTGCACAATCAATTTTTAAATTTTTTCCATGCGGAGATTGTGGAAATATATAGATTGTTCCTATAACCAAAAATACTATGAATGACAGGAAGCGCATTTAAAATCTCTTAATTTATAATTAATAAATTCATTTCCATTCTCTGAAACTTTTTTATGGCAAGATGAACACAATAATTTTTCATGTGCACCTTTCAAAGGAAATGCAGTTCTTTCATGATCAAAATTCACAGGTTTCCAATTTTCATATCTATGACAATTTTCACAAACCGGTTTTATTCCCTCCTGTTCAGAATTAAATTGCCCAAAATGAATATCTTGATGACACGTTTTACAATCAGATTTTAGAGAAACAAATTTAAATTCAATTTTATCTTCACTGACTTTAATTTCATGACAATCCTTACATTTAACTGCTTGGTGCTTTCCCTCAAGTTTAAAATTTGTAAGATCATGATTAAAGGATATTGCTGCCCAACTGGATGTAGTGTGGCATGACGTACAATCATTGTTTTGCATAAACTTATCTCTTATTTCAAAACCATGAACATTTTTATGACAATCGATACAGTTTAATCCTATTTTTTTAAAGTGCCATTGTTTAATATCTTCTTTGTAATGACATGACTGACACGGGACAGCCAAATGAGCGCCTGTTAATTCAAATTTTAATTTACTATGATCCGCTATAGTAAAACTTGTTATTTTAAAACTCCCCAATGAATGACATTCCTTACAATCTTTAACTACTTTATTAGCTGTAAACTCTCCAAAGTGCGCATCCTTGTGGCAGTCAGTGCATTTTGCAAATTTTGGTTTTGTAAGCAAACTATTTCCATGGCAGTCAGAACACTTAACGTTTTTATGAGCTCCTCTAAGAGGAAATTTTGTTTTATCATGATCAAAAGAAGAATTTTTATTTAATACTTTAAATGAGTTATCATTATGACACTTCGTACAGTTATCTCCAAACTTACCTTCATGTACATCTTTGTGACACGGAGTGCAATTTGTAAATTCGAGCCCTGTAAATTTTTGAAAATCCTTTCCATCTCTTTTTTCCTTTTCATGGCATTTAATGCAATCAACATTTTTATGAGAACCTGTCAGTCTAAATTTTGCACTGTCATGATTAAAATTAACAGCCGGCCTAAAAGCATCATTTCCATGACATGATTGACATTTATCGTCCAATGTTTTTTGATGAACATCTTCATGGCATGATTTACAAATAGTATTTAATCCTAAATAAGTCCCTTTCCTTTTCTTCTTCGTATCATATTTAATAAATTTTTCTTGATGGCATTCTTCGCATTTAAGCGATTCATGCTTTCCTTTTAATTCAAAGTTGGCTTTTAAATGATTAAAACCTTTGGATTCAAAATTTACTATTCTAAAATTTCTTCCGTTATGTTCGCTATGGCAGTTCTTACATTCCTTTTTCTGGACTTCTTCACTCGAATGATAGCCTCTATGAAGGTTGATCAGTGTTTTAATTTCTTCATGGCAATCCAGGCATTTCGAATCCTGAACTTTATCGCCTAAAACATGGCACTTAGTACAATTGCTCATACCTTCAAGTTTTGCATGTGCAGTTGTAAGATCACCCGGAGAAATCTGAGCTAAAAGATTAGCCGGCTGCAAAAGCAAAAAAAACAAGATGGACTTAATACAAAAATGTCTGCTCAACTAATCTTCCCTGAAATCTAACATATATGAATTTTTGGTTAATGTTTCAAAACTACTTCGCCGAACTTTTTAGTTATTTTAATCCCAATCTTTTCGAGGAATTGAGTCGGCAATTCTCCGCCGGCAAAAATATAAACCAAATCATTTTTTAATATTATTTCAGAGTTCGTGTCATTTTTCGAAAGAACAACTTCGGTATCTTTTATTTCTCTCACACTGGAATTAAAAATCACTTTTATTTTCTTTAAGCTCATCGCTTCATTTATTCGCTCTAAATTTTTTGGTTTTAGTCTTGAGAATGATTCATTTCGATAAGTAATCGAGACTTCGTTATCTTCATCGGCAAGGAGCAGTGCAGATTCAATTGCTGAATCTCCGCCGCCAACAACAAGTAATTTTAAATTATGAATAAGCTCAGGCTCCAACAATTTATAATATACTTTTTGTTTTTCTTCACCTGGTACATTTAATTTACGCGGTGACCCTCTTCTGCCGATTGAAAGCAAAACTGAGTTGGATGTGTAAATATCTTTGTTTGTTTTTATTGTAAAATGTTGATCTATTTTTTCAATTGATTCAACTTTTTCCTGTTCATTAATTGTAATGTTGTTTTTACCCAGCACTTCAGCCCACAATTCTAGTAACTCTGATTTTGATGTTTCTTCCAATTTAACCATCCCAAAAAGAGGTAAATCCATTGGAGAAGTCATAACTATTTTTGCTCGTGGAAAATTGAATACTGTCCCGCCAAGGCTTTCTTGTTCAATAGTTAAAAATTTCATATTGTTTTTGGCGGCAGTTAATGTTGCAGAAATACCGGCAGGGCCTGCACCAACAATAATCAAATCATACTTTGCTTGACCGGTCTTTTTCATTTTCCTATTAATGAATTCAGTTGCTTGTTTGCCTTGCGCAACTGCATTTTTAATTAACCCCATTCCTCCTAACTCACCCGCAATAAATAATCCCGGGATATTTGTTTCAAATTCAGGGCTTACATGCGGCAGATCAACTCCTCTTTTTTCTGTACCAATTACCAATGTAATTGCTTCTACTGGGCATGCATGAAAGCATGCGCCATGGCCAACGCATCTGGAAGCATTTATAGTTTTTGCGTGCCCTTGTACAATTCCGAGTATATCTCTTTCAGGGCATGCAGCGACACATGCACCACTTCCAATACATTTTTCGGGATCAATAACTGGGTGTAATGTTACAGGTTCATGAAAGCCAAGCTCAATTGCTTTTTCAATTTTTCTGGAAACAGTTTTTGAATTTTTACGTTTGTTACTTAGATAGAAAAAAAGGATTGAAGCTGCAATCACTAATACAAAAATATATGAAACAATATTTTCTAAAAAAACTTCCACTATTAATTAATTTTTTAAAATTGATAAGGAATATTAATTGTTGCTATCTAACAATAATAAAGCCATTGATGAAGATATTATTTTTATAAAATTTTTACGTGTTAAAACATGTGAATAAGTAAAAATGGTGCAACTAAACGAAAAAATTTCGCTCCCGATAAACATCCTTGTTGAAATAGTTTACAGTTTTTCTAAAGAAGTTTTAGCCAGAATGGCTGATTCGGAATTTGGGAAATCTTTAATTAGCTTTTCCCAAATCGTTTTACCCTTTTGTCTATCGCCTTTGGCGATGGCGATTGCTCCCAAATTATAAATTGCCTGGCTATCCTTTGGATCCAGACTTAGAATTTTTTTTGTGAGGTCTTCTGCTTTACCAAAATCTTGCTGACTGTAATAAATAAAAGTTAAAGCAAAGTATATATCTCTTCTGTTAGGATCAATTTTTAAAATTTTATTATAATATTGAATGGCCTCTGTCCCTTTATGACCTGCAGTTAGAAGGTCAGCAAATTCCCTTAATTTTAAAGTGTCGTTTGGATGATTTTTTACATCCTTATCAAGCATTTCTATTTGATGCTTAAATGCGCTGTTTACATTTTCTTTGCTGGGAGTTTCGGAGCCTGGGGCCTGCATCCCTTTATGAATTTCATCTTCAGGCATTTTACCACTGTCTGCGGATGTGGTTGTTGTAAGTGATTTAGTTGTGGTATCATTTTGCTGAGAAACAATAACTAAAAATACAATCGCTACTATAGCAACAGGTATATAAATATATGCAGGCTTAATTTTCATTTAAATATATTTCCTAAAAGATCCACTTATATCCGAATGTTATGGTTACAACTATATGAACTATCATAATAATAAACATGGTGATAGCAAATGGCAAATGAACTATATGCCAGTATCTAAAAAGTTTTTGCATCACTCTTAGCTGGCCGATCTTTCTGCTCAATACTAATTTAGATCTGGATATCTTAATTATCTCTTTCATTTGAGATTTTGAATAACCTAAAATTTTCATATTACTTTTCAATACATTTAAAACTGACCGCATAGCAAAAGTATCTTTTAATACAATTAGAAAACTTTGAGTTAGCGTAACATTTTTGTATTTGTGAAATGATTGCAATTCAGTTAATCTTGGTAATAACATTGTCACCAACCTTATAATCTATTCTTAATTTATTCGTCAAATCCTCGCTCATTACATCTAGTTCATTCATACTTAATACTTTCCCTGAATTGTATGAGGTATTTGAACATAAAGGAATCTTCCCACAACACCGCTGAGAACCACTGCGACCATACTCCAAAAACTGACTGCAACTATTCCGCCGAATTTAAAAGCCGTATGATAAAGAACTAAAATCGGCCCGACAGTACAAAGGAAAATATGGAACTCCAGCCAGTGCTTTAGAAAACCGAAATTCATAAGCTTAGTTCTTTTCCTAATCATGTAAATAGCTACGCCGAAAATCATCATTAAGGAACCTATGATACCAAAGCCATGTCCCCACAATCCACTGGGCTTTAATGCTGCATGCTGGGCTAAAAATACTCTTTCTTCAATAGGGGCATTATAATATTGATATCCGTTAACACCAAGTAATAATGTAACAGCAATTCCTACTACAAAAAATAAAATAATATAAATACGATGAAGTGATTTGTTCATTAGATAAAATCTTGACTAATATTTATTATCAGTAATTCAATGAACTATTTTTATCGAAATTATTCTACAGCTTCAATTAGAGTTGTATATCTTGAAGAATTATCAATTGTCATTTCACTTATTTTATTGATAAGAATATTTATTCTTTCATTCTGATTATCATCAAAATTTTCATAAGCTTCTTCAGAGATAAATAAGTAGACTTCATGAAAATGGTTCTTTTTACCCTTAACTTCATAAATAGAATAATTTTCCAGGCCTTCTGCTTTTAAAAGAGTTTTTAATTCTCTTGCCGTAGAAATATATTCATTTCGTTTTTCGTCATTTATTTCATATTGTATTGAAAAAATTACTTTAGCCATTTGTTCTCCATTAGTTATAGAAACTTGTTTAGTAAAAATTCTCCTTTATAAATTGTTTTTGCCGGGCCTGTCAATGACATTCCAGCTACTTCATTTTCAACAAATTTAAAATTAACAATTAATTCATCGCCGCCTCGTGTTATCAGTTGAATCGGCGGTTTTAAATTATAATTTAAATAACTCAAATATGCTGCTGCAACCGAACCGGTACCGCAAGCAAGAGTTTCGTCCTCCACACCTCTTTCATAAGTTCTAATATAAATTTTATCATCTTCAATTTTAATAAAATTTACATTAGTGCCGGAGGGGGAAAAATCTTTATTATACCTTATCTCTCTTCCTAAATTAAAGACAGGAAATTCATTTAAATCGTTATAGCCTGATGAAATATTTTTTATATCATTTAAAACATCATCAATTTTGATTACTACATGCGGCGAACCAGTATCAATAAAAGAAGAATTGATTAATTGGTTATCGGCTTTAATCTTAAAATTAGTTTTAATCTGCTTTGGTGGATTCAAACAGAACCGCACAAGTTCTTCAGAAATTACATCTCCGAGATAATATTCACCATTAGAAATAAACTTTGCTTTCCCGGTATTTAGCCGGTTGGTATCATTTGCAAATTTAATTGCGCAGCGGGCTCCATTGCCGCAAAGGCTTCCAGTTGAACCGTCCGCGTTATAATATTCCATTACAAAATCATATTTATCTGAATCGTAAATAGTAATTACTCCATCCGCTCCTATGCCGTTTCTGCGATGGCATAAGTTCTTGATTTCTGCAGGATCGAGTTCAAACTCAATATTATGATTTCTATCTATAACGATGAAATCATTTCCTGCCCCACTCATTTTTGCGAAATAAATTTTTTTCATTAAGGTGCTAATTTAGGTGAATGCCGGATTGATTTCAATAAAAATCTTACAATAAATAAGGGTTTATGATATATAATATGCTCGATTGATTCTAAATAGAAATAAATGCATAAATTCGATAAATCTTTTAGAGGTTTTAAATTATCGGGAATATTTAATAGGGGAAACAGCAAATTATGCTGATTTATTTTCATTATCTAAATAAAACCGAAGTAATAAAAAATTGTCTAATTATTAAATTTAAAATTTTTAATATATTTATTCGATTATATAATAAATTAAATATCTGTATTAAATTTTTGTTAAATTTTACAGCAAGGTTCTTTTCATTATTTAGATTAAGTATTGATGTCCACAAATACTATTTCAAAGCTTCTCATAATAATAGGGGTGATAGCTGTTCTAATAACCCTGTCGCTTTTAATAAAGTTACCTTATAACATTAGCATGCCGGGGGAAATTTTAGCTTCCTCTGAGTGGATTGTTTGCAAAGGGAATAACGGACAGTTAATCACTCAATTGAATAACAGAAAGTTAGGAATAATTAAAAATTATTCAATCCGTGAATTTGAGCGTGGTGATGATGTATCATTTTCCACTATTAAAGGTTTAGGTTTTGGTTCTTCTGTAAAACAGGATGATACACTTGGATATGTTTATTCCAATGAAATCGAAAGACAAATAACTTTATTAGAAGGACAACTAAAAGTTGCCAGGGCAAACATGGAATTAAATCAAGCTGGTGAAAAAGAATCAATAGTTGCCGAAGCTCAAGAAAATCTATCATATCAAAAGAGAAAAGCAGAAGAGCAGAGAAAAATTCTGGCGAGAGAAAAAGAATTATATAAAGCAAACTTGATATCCCAGCAAGAATATGAAATTGTTGAAGGAACAGCCGCATTGAATAATATTAATATATCAATAGCAGAAGCACAATTAAAATCGGCTCAAACAGGGGCAAAGAATCAGCAGGTTGAATTGACAAAACAACAAATAAATGCTTATGAAAAAGAAATTGGAATATGGAAAAGCCGGCTGGCAGCCAACAAATTAGTTACTCCTATTTCCGGAATGGTAACTCACATGACGATTGGAGATACTTTATTTGTTATTTCAGATACAAGTTCGTTTGTTGTTTTAGTCCCTATAAAGCTGCAGGAAAAACCATTTTTAAAATTAAATGATGTAATTAAGATTGAACTTCCTTTTGATGATGGAAAGGCTGAAGCTAAATTGATAACTATAGGAAAAGCCGTTCATTATATAGCGCGTTCACCGGTTGTTTATGGAACAGCTGTTGTAAGAATAAAAGATAAAAATTTGTTACCTGATATGCTTGTGAAATGTAAAATTGAAACCGGTTCAATTTCTTTATATGAACATTTTAAAAGAATGATGAATCACAATTTATTTTAGTTGTATGCGATTAGAATATAAATATCTTGTCCCAATTATATATCTAAAAAAATTTCGTTCTGAAATATTTCCATTTATGGACTTTGATAAATATGCTCTCGAAAGAGAGGAAAAGGAATACACAGTTAGAAGTATTTATTTCGATAATCGCAAGCTTGATTATTATAATGAAAAAATCGACGGGATAAAAGTTAGAAAAAAAATTAGGATTAGAGGATATAATAATCTGAATGGAAGCAATTTAGTTTTTCTTGAGATTAAAAGGAAAAATGAAAACTTTATTTCGAAAAATCGCTCACCAATATATTTTGAAAATCTAGATACGCTTTTAGAAAAAGGAAATATTGAAGACTATGTTTTATTCAGTAATCTTGAAGATGAATATTTCGAAGATGGGAAAAAATTTTTATATCATTACATAAATAAATCCCTGCGCCCTGCAACCTTAGTAGTATATGAACGAGAAGCATATACATGCAAATTTGATGACAGGATTAGAATTACATTTGATAAGAATTTAAGATATCTGGCATTTCCTAAAATTTCAGATTTGTTTGAAGAAAGTCGGTTAAAATTAGCAATGTTTAATAATGTAATTTTAGAAATAAAGTTTTACGGCGGATTTCCAATGTGGCTGCAAAATGCAGTTACGAAATATCGACTAATAAGACAACCCGTTTCCAAATATGTTATTTGTTTAGATGCTTATGCAAAGCTGCATCCGTTAAATAATAATATTAGAGAAGCTTTCTCTAAACCAGTTTTTATTAAAAATTAATTATGGGAAATTTTTAAATAATGATTTCTGATTTTGATAATTTTATTAATTATTCACTTACCATCGGTGACGTATTAACTAATCTTTTAGTTGCTTTACTTTGTTCATTAATCATTTCTGCTTTTTATAGAATTACATATCGCGGGCCAGGTTATTCTATTTCTTTTATTAATTCTTTAGTAGTGCTTGGGATGATTACTTCAATCGTAATAATGGTAATTGGGAATAATCTTGCCCGAGCTTTTGGGTTAGTTGGTGCTATGTCTATTATTCGTTTCCGAACTGCAATAAAAGAAACAATGGACATTGTTTATATATTTTTTTCGCTTGTTATTGGAATGGCTGCAGGTGTCGGGCTTCATATTATTGCAATTGTAGGAACATTGTTTGTCGGTTTTGTAATTTTTATTCTCTCAAAAACAAATGCTCTTTCCATGGCAGGAGAAAAATTTCTTTTACAATTTACTTTCACAGGCCATGATATTTCAGAAAATAATCCTTATTCACATGTATTAAAAAAATATTGCAGACAAATTAATCTTCTTAATATAAAATCAATTTTGAATAATGGTTCTGAAATTTCTTATCACGTTAGTATTCGGAATAAGAAATTGAATCATGAATTCATAGATGAATTGGGTCAAGTAGAAGGGATAAAACAAATAAATCTTTATTTTGATGAAGAGGTGTTTTAACTCGTCTTCTCAGCATGACTCTCACAAGTGCAGGCTAAATTGCCAGACTTAACTTTTTCAAATGCTTCCTTCCCTTCTTTAAAAGCGTAATATGCAATTCCCAGCGAACCTAAAATATCAAAGTAGCCAATCTTAAAAATTTCATATAGCCCGCTTGCACCTAAAAGGATGAACGAAAGATAAAAACATGTTTTCGTACAATTAGCGTCTGAGATTATTGCATCGGAATTAAGAGCTTTACCAACTTTAAGTTTTGCATCCATTAAATAGTACATTGTAAAAATAGAAATTATTGAAACGATTATACCAGCTAATGTGGTTTCCGGTTTTACATTATAAACTATATTTAGAATTGAACCAATAATTAATCCAGCAGTTAAAATATAAAAACTGATACCTGTAATTCGTAAAGCGGTTTTTTCAAATTTATCTCTTTCATATACATTCGAGTTCTTCATTCTTAAAACCATGTGAAGAATTCCCAACCCGGAAACAACTTCCACAAAGCTGTCAATACCAAAACCAAATAAGGCTAAAGTTTCATCAGAATAGCCATATGATACCGAAACAATTCCTTCTACAATATTGTAGCCCACAGTAATGATTGAAAGAATTAAAGCAGTCCTTAATAAGTTTTTCATGAATACTTTTTATTTTATAGTTTAAGCTGAAATTATAATTTAAATATAGATAAAAATAATTATAACTTAGCTTACGTATGATGCTTTGTTAAACCTGATTCCTTTGAGGAATCGGGTTTATATCTACTAGTTTTTGCGTAACATGAGTTATAACTAAGTGATAAAAATTGTTGGACAGTTATTCAATAAATTGGTCTATGCCAAAACCAAACTTTTTGTTTTTTTCAGTCATCTTTAAAAAGATAATCCAGCCGTTTACGAAAAAAATCCGGCCTGTTCCTGGAACCATCTACAAATCCAATTCTAATTCTTTGATAAGCTTCAGGAAATTTTTGAAAATTTTTCCAGGCTTTTTTATTAGCTTTTAATTCTTTTAAAATATCTTTTGGAATTACAAATTTTTCATCCAGAATATTTCCCAAAGAATCTAAGACTTTTTTTATTACTTTTTTCTTTTTTACAAGTATTCGCAGCCTTTCTTTATTTGCTTGTGAATAGCTGCTTTTAGGATTTCTTGGAGAAAACTTTTGTGCAAATTTTTTATCATCAATTCTTTTTGTTGTGCTGTCAATCCAACCAAAACATAAAGCTTCTTCTACGGCATCGTTATATGGTATCCTCGGTTTGCCTGAATCTTTCTTATAATAAATCAGCCAGATTTCCTTTTCTTTTTTATAATTTGCTTTTAACCAGTTTCGCCAATCTTTACTATTTGTTACATATAAAGTTTTTGTAATTACCATACTAATGAAACCATTATTATTAAAATATTTATTCCTATAAACCCAATTTCTCAAAGAAATTGGGTTTGTTATTATCAACTTTTTTGATTTTGTTAAAATATAGTATTTAAAATAAAGAAACCGTCACAGTTAATGCAACGGTTAAAAAATTATTAGAATAAAAAACTAAATGAATGGGTGTGGTGATTTTTCTTTCAAACATTGTCTATCTGCCTACTTCCTATAATTTGCAAATGAATTTGCGGATCGCTCACACCCTTCAACAATAAAAGATAAAAGGCTTATGAAGAATATTTGATTCACATTAATGAATCTTTAACTTGATGTTTTAATATTTCATCCGCAAAAAATTTTAGCATCAAAATTATTTATTGCTTTATTATCTTATCCTCAATTTTAAAAAATGTTTAATGCAATTTTAGTTCGTTATAAAAACGCTGTAAAATATAAAAAGCTTCTTTCTTTTCACCGCGATTCGAAATTAAACCTTTACGATTAAAAAAATCTTGAATATAAGGTAATGGCCTTCTGGGAGATCTGAAATCCGTTAATACCCAGGGACTCACGCCTCTTACAAAGGATATTTTTTTTAACATTTCTATTTGATATTTATAAATATTAGCCTGATACTCTTCCGTCCATCTTGCATCCTTATCTCCATGATATCCAAATAAAGCTCCCCCTCCAAATTCACTAATTATTAATGGTTTGTTATAGTTGCTAATCCATTCTTTATTTGCAGCATCTTCAGGCTTTCCTGAATACCAGCCAATGTATTCGTTAACTCCAATTACATCAAGAAAATTAGAAAGTGAGTCGTCAAGTATTATTTTATTTTTATCATAATGAGTTTCAGTTGCCGCAGTAATTAATCTTGTTGAGTCTAAAATCCTTGCACTGTCTACTAATGATTTTAGGAACTTCAATCTTTCATTGCTACGCGGAGTTTCATTTGCCATTGACCAAATTATAACCGATACACGATTTTTATCCCTAGTTATCATCTCGGTTAATTGATTTAACGCATTATCCAAAGTATTTTTATTCTCCCATTGAATAGTCCAGTAAACAGGAATTTCAGACCAAAGCATAATTCCCATTTTCTCTGCTTCATCTATTATATATTCATTATGAGGATAATGTGCGAGGCGGACGAAATTACAGCCTAATTCTTTTGCCCAGGTTAACAATGTCCTAGCATCTGCTTCACTATAGGCACGGCCGGATCTAAATGGAGCTTCTTCATGCATCGAAATTCCACGAAGAAATATTGGTTTTCCATTTAGTAAAAGTTCTGTTCCCTTTGTTTCAATTGATCTAAAACCGATTTTGTCATTTAGAGTATCAGTTCCGGAAATTATTTTGACATTGTATAAGAATGGATTTTCCGGTGACCATAATTTGAAATCACCTTTAAAATTTATTTTTGCAATTCCATCATCATTTGTTCTAAAATTATTATTGATGTTTGCCGCTGGTATTTGAACTGCTATATTTTGTTTTTTCTCTTTCCCATTTAATTTTATCCACCCTATAATCTCATTTAAAGATCCTTTTTTTAGTTGTATGAAATAATCTTGTATAAAAGTATTTGGCTCTTCAACCAAATATACATCGCGAGTTATCCCGCCGTAATTCCACCAATCAGTATCTAAGGTTGGAACTCCATCTTTAAGTCTTTTATTATCAACTTTAACAATGACAAAATTGCTTCCGTCTTTTAAATAGTTTGTAGCTTCAAAATTAAAAGGAGTAAATCCACCTACATGCTCTCCAGTTTCTTTCCATTTAGATATACAATTGCATTGTAATTTGCAGCTCCAAAATATAGGAATGTTCTTATACCAGATTTAATTTTGTAATCAAAAGATTTTTTATACCATACTGTCCCTTCATAAAAGAAAAGTTCTTTCTTTTGCGTATTCCAATCACCTGGAACTTCTAGTGTTTCGGATTTATCAAAATCATATTCCACTAAATCACTTTTATCTTTTGGATGCCTGTCTTCAAAATATCCATCGCCCCTTGGTTGATAACGGTAGTCATAATAACCTACTTCATAAGGATCAATGATTATTCTCCACTTGCCGTCCAGGCTTATTTTATTTCTATTAAATATATTGGTAATTAAATCTGTTTGTTGAGGATAGGCGGTGGTTAATGTTATGATAAAAGTTATTATAGTTATAAATATTTTCATTTTATTTTTCCTTTAAACTTACCAGAAGGATTTAATCTAATAAATTTACGTTTCTAAAAATTATTTAATTATCAACCGAATGCTGAATGGGAATATTTTTTCCTTCCCATATTTTTTTTGAAATCCATTCTTCATCTTTCCCTTTCCAAAGCTCATTATCAGCAGGTAAACCCAAAACAAGAAATGCTTCGGAACATAAATAAAGACTTCCGGTTGAAATATACCTTTCTCCTATTTCTGGCTGATGACCAGCCATTCCTATTTGAAGCCAGCCATTTTTATCAAAAGTTCCGGGCATGTTTATTTGTCTTTTAATTACTGTATATAAAGCCGCCCTAACTTCTTGAGGTGCTATTTCCTCAGGCAGCTTTTGCATTAAAGCAATTTGAGAAAGCAATTGAAATACACCAAATCGATATGCTAATGACCTGCCTAAAGGCGGGTAAGTTCCTTCCGGTGAAATTAGCGACTCCAATATATATGCATATCGTTTAGCTCTTTTAAAACAAGATCGTAAGTCTTTCCATATTTTTCTTTACCATCCTGCTTACACTCTATTAATGTTTTCAACACTTCAAGAAACATTGGCTGTATTACAAGGCTATTATAATAATCCCAATGGAAAGAAGCGCCATCTCCATATATTCCATCTCCTTTATACCATGTTTCAGTAAATTTATTTACGGCTTTATCAACCGGTTCCATATTACATGTTCCATCGAACTTTAATAAAGCAGCTTCAACCATCGCACTAAAAAACAACCAGTTGCTCTCATATGGCTTAATTTCACGTGATGATTTCAACGCATTGACCACGTTTGATTTTGTTTCTTTATCAAGCTTATCCCATAATTGATGAGGAGCCCGTAAAAAAGCCTGCGCAAGAAAAGCCGCATCCACCAAAGGCTGATCGCCTTTATTGAAATTCATGAAGTCAGGAGATGATGGATCGGTAGCATTATGAATACATTTTAAAGATAGGTTTATATATTTTTCTCGCTCCTTTCCTTCAGGTGTTTTATCCGGCCCTAATTCAAGCCAGGGAGCCATACCTGATAACAAACGCCCAAAAGCTTCAAGATAAGTATATTGCTGACGTTCTTCTTTTAATCCCGGTTTGACTTCAACCGGCATAAGTTTTTTTAATTCGTTTTTACTCAATGCATTAATTACCGGATCGGCTATACGAATTAACTCATTAACAAAATATTCGCGTTCTTTTATACCCTCATTATCAACTGCGTTTTCATTCTGTACTTTTTTTGTGCTTTGAGGAAATTGATTTATGCTAGCAATTATGCAAAAAGAAAATAAAATAATATTGAACAACTTTGTATTATTCTTCATGATATTTTTAACTCTATTATTTATTCTTGTATCAATGGATTTTTTGGTGGCAATTTTTTTAATAGTAAATTTACGCTCACTTATTTTTTTCTGTTAATTTTATTCCGCCAATTTATTCTGATAAGATTACAAATAAAAAGACTTCATTATTAATAAAGTCTTTCCCTTTTCAAGGGAAAGATTTAGATAGGGTTTTTTAATGAACAGTAAAACAACTAGTCTATTAAAATATTAAAAAACTACCACACTAGAAGGTAATTGTCTGCAAATAAAAGAAATAAGTTATATTTTTATTCAGCAAAAGGAACTCCATCCAACCTTCCTCTTACAAAGAGGAAGGCTTATTGCAGCTATTAACTTTTTTATTTGTAATTTTATCATCTTAGCATCGTCTTATTCATTTCCATAAAAATATTTTTAATTACTAAAATTTTGCATTTACTTTTGCCACCTAAAAACCATCTGTCACTTTTTCTTCGCGATATCCATTTTGTACATTTCGCTTCCGGCAAGTAAAAATGCACCCGTACCATATATCTCCGTTGAGTTAGGATCGAATTTTTGCGGATCCCCACCGATTTGTTGAACATGTGTCAGCATGCCATCAGTATCTACACAATTAACTAGTGCGGCCCATGCTTTATGAATTACCGGTTCAAATTTTTCCCGGTTAAGTATTCCTTGATTTACACCCCATGCCAGTGCAAATGTTATTAATCCGGAACCGCTGCTTTCTTTCTCCGGATAATCTTCTGCATCGAGTAGGCTTGCATGCCAAAGGCTATCAGGCTGCTGTAATGTTAAAAGTTTTTCCGACATTTCTTTGAACAAGTTTTCAAAACGCTTTTGATCCGGATGATCACTTGGTAAGTACTGAAGCATACGAGCTAGTCCGGCAATAACCCATCCATTTCCCCGGCTCCAAAATATTTTCTTACCATTTTGTTCACGTTTATCAAAATAACGACTATCACGGAAGAATAAATGTTCTTCATTATCATAAAGATATTCGGTTGTCTTCCACCAGTTAGTTACAGCAAAATTTAAATAACGTTTGTCACCGGTTGCTGCATAAAGTCTTATCCAGGTTGGAGGGCCCATATAAAGAGCATCACACCATGACCATAAATCAAGTTTATCATCTCCGGGCTGATCAAAACTAAGACTAGTTACTTTAGGCGGATTAGATAAAATAGAATCAAACTGCTGACGAATGGAATTAATCATCTTATTTTCTTTGTACCTGAAATAAAGTTCAATATACATCTGGCCGACACAATGATCATCTGCCATGTATAATCTTGGGCCTAATTGCCAATGGTTTGCTTTACCTGCGGCTAACATTGAATCGATATACTTAGTATTATTTGAGATACCTGCAAGAGCCATCATTCCATTATCGTAAGCACCTTGTGTCCAGTCTGTTAAGGGATGACTACTGGGATGTTCAAGCTGCCAATCTGCTACCCGTTCCATAATATTAAGAATTGTTTTGGGATTTAATTTGGAATCATTTTTGTGACTAACTTCAGCAGCAAATAAGTTTACATTTACTGTTGGATAGATTACTAGTTCAAGTATCAAAAGGAAAAAATATCTTTTGAAAATCTTGTTGCATATATATTTCATTATATTCAGCTATTTATTAGTGGTACAATAATATCTTTATTTTTTAATGACAGAATTCTATTTGAACATTATTTAACTATTCTTTTTTACTTTCTGCTATTTCAAAATGATTATCCCCTGCCCTCAGGTTATATTTTTTTTCTTTCCAGATTAGTAACCCGGTAGTCTTCTCTGGTAAATCTATATTGATATTCCAAGTCCCCTGTTTTAAAATATATTTAACTGAGATATTACCATAAGGATTGGGTATTTCTCCTTCTGCCTGTTTAAGTTTTCCTAAGATGAGGATTAATTTTTATTCTATTAAAACCCGGAGAGTAACTATCTATGCCAAGTACGGTTCTATAAAATTCAATATTAGGACTAGCACCCCAGGCATGGCAATCCGATCTTGTGTTTTTTATATCTGAAATTTCGGCTAAAGTTGTCATACCATAATGAAGATTATTTTTCCAATCACCTAACCAATCAAGATAATCATTACCAAAACCAGCTTTAACAAGAGCAAGGTTTACATAGTATTTAAAATAAATTGTGGCTTTTGTTAATGTTGTATCTGAAAGTATTTTTTCTCCCAACAACGATGCTTTCTTTCCAGTTACTACTCCGGTAAGAATTGCTAATGCATTTGCATGTTGAGAGAAGGACTCCATTTCCGGTGTATCTGAAAATTCCATTCTTTTGTTATCCCAATATTTACTTTGGATTGTATTCTTCAATTTCAAAATTTCACTTTCATATTGATATGCATAAGCTTTCATACCAAGCTGATTCTCCATTTGACTTGCAAGCTCATAAGCCCACAACAACTGTAAATCTAAAATTGAAGAATTACCATCCTTTCCAATGGGAGCAACGCCGTGACTCCAGCCTTTTTCATCAACCCAATCACTAAAATTCCAATAAGGCAGATTTAATATTGAACCATCTTTTTGCTGGTATCTTTGAAAGAATGTAAGTATTTGTCTTTCACCAGGCAGCTTACTTTTTACAAACTCGCTATCAGGTGTGTACATCCAATAATCATGAAGGATTCCTATCCACCACAAAGAAAATGGAGGAATGAATTGTATTGAATGGCTTGGATATCTGCTTGTTGTAATTCCTGCTGCAATTCTCGAATCATCAAGTAAATCAATTGCATTTCTTGCAAGGCGGTAATCCCCGCTGTTATAATAAGACACCAATGCTTGTATTCTTGTATCTCCTATATATTGAAGCTGTTCATAGTAAGGACAGTCCATATAAGTTTCAAAAGCACAAAGGCGAGCAGTGTGCCATCCGATTTTTAATATCTTTTCTAAAGTTGAATCAGCACTTGAGAACTTTGCATTATATTTAAAAGGATAACCGGTATATGTTCCATAAATATTTTTTATAGTTAAAGGATCATTCTTAGTTTGAACAATGATTTGTATGTAACGGTAAGTTCTCCACCAAAGTGATGTAAAAGATTGTTCATCTTTTCCATTAGAAATAATACTATCTTTCAAGCCAATAAATTCTTTGCCAATTATATCATCTCTATTACTTTTATAATAATTTGTTCCTCTTATCGATTTTTCACTTCCTTTTGTGTACAAAGCTTCAGCATACTTAATTGAAATTTCTGCACCATTACCATAGCTAAAATTAATTGTTGGATAAGCATCCGTAAGATATGTTTGATCGAGTAATAAAGTTGCACGAGTATTTGCTGGAATTATTAACGAGTCTCCCAAAAGAAAATTAATAGGTACATTGATTTCAGTAGCTTCTCTTAACTTAAGAGCTTTTTCTTTCGTCATTTCCATTGGCGGAATCGGAGATGGTATTAGCATCCAGCCAAAATCAAAAGTAAGTATGCCCTTTGGATTGCCGTGACAAATTTGACCTGCGTTTAACCAATCAGAATCATTGTAATTTATTTTCATCCAGCCGGTTTTATGTTTATTCATATCAAAACACTCGCCCGGGCTTGAGGCATAATAACCTATTACCTGGGGTTTTAACTGACTGTAACCCTCATCTTTAATACATTCCCAGGTACTGTTTGTATTAATTTCTTCTTCTACAGATGAGTTCCCCTGTAAAATAAATCCGGTTCTATAAGAAACCTGTGCTAGCGGACTCATTTCACCATCGTTCCATACAATTGCAGCAATAACATTTTTACCGGTAGATAAATAACTTGAAATATCAACTGTTTCAAACCGCCAGTGTAATTCATCGCCTCTTGCCGGGCCAAGTGATATTAATTCTCCATTCACATAAAGCTTGTAACGGTTATCAGCAGAAACATTAATAATAAATGAAGAAGGAATTTGATTTAGACTAAACTCTTTTCTAAAGAGATAAACACCAAATGAATGATGTGACTCTCCAGGAACTTCTATCCAGTATGCAGGCCATTGTTGATGCAGCAGCTCAGGAGAAATTTTGGTGCTTTCATTGTTAACACAATATGTTATTGAGGAAAAGAAAAAAATGAAGATTAATAAAAAAAATATTTTGCTTTTCACGATTTTGAACCAATTATTTTTTATAGATTACTTAGCTTATTTTATTAAAACTAATTTTTTAACGCTCGTATATTTGCCGGCTTCAATTCGATAGAAATATATACCGCTTGCCAAATTGCTGCCATCAAATTTAACTTTGTAATTACCTGCCGATTTTTCTTCATCTACTAAAGTAGAAACTTCGCTTCCAAGCAAATCAAAAACTTTTAAATTAACAAATCCTGTTTGTGGAATAGAATATCTTATTATGGTAATTGGATTAAAAGGATTGGGATAATTTTGTTCAAGTGAAAATGCATTAATTTTCATTATAGTTTTTGAAACTACAGTTACATCAACATTATGGTTTGCATTCAATCTCACATCATCAACATCAATTTTTGAGGCTGAAGGTTTTATATTATTCAAAAGCACACCGAGTTTATGATCAAGAATATTTAGATCCCATCCTGCCTCTCCTATTAAAGTATATTCAAGCCAATTTGTTGTAAGCACAAGTTCAGCAAAATCAAGCGTAGCTTTTTCCCCGGCGTCATTTATATAATATAACTCTAAATGTAATATTGCCGAAGTATCCGAAACACTTTTTGCAAGCACTCTTAGTGTAAGTTCATCTCCGCCTTGAATCATGTAATTTGTTGTATTATAAACTGAAGTATCGCTTCCTGTTAAATAACCGGCATACTGTCCTTCTTGCGGATCTGAGAAACCACGTGCATCTATACCGGAATCATTAACTTTATCATCGCTTGCCCATCCAGGTATATCAAAATTGGATTCGGAAAGCTGGGAACTTGAACCTGGTCCATTCCAGCCATTTATTTTACCTGAGTCCGGCAATTCAAAACTGAAATTAACAAGTGGAATTATTGTATGATCAATATTGTCTAATTTTACATTGTCTATGTATATCATGGATGTGGAATCAGAACTAACATTTTCAAATAATATTCCAATCCTATTGCCGATAGCTTCCGGGACATCATAATTAAGTGCATTAGTTGAATATGTTAATGGGCTATTGGAAGTGCTTATTACTTCTGAGATAAGCGGAATCCATGAAGCATTAGTAGTATCTCCATCTACATAAAATAATTCCATCATTAAGCTATCATTTATATGATTTGACCAGGAGTCGACGGATATTTTAAGAACATCACCTTTATATATTCGCCGGGGTAAGATTTGATAAATAGATGAATCGTGAGCCGCTAGAAATGCCGCATAATTTCCATCTGTAGTATTAATCTTTTCAATACCGGAATTCCAATTTGATGAATCTGGTGAAGTTGTATTCCAGTCAGGGATATCAAATAATTTATAATCATCTGCAGGATTATTTGATTTTCCATCGAAGCCAATAATTTTTCCTGAATCAGGCTGCTCAAAGCTATTGTTAAGAACTGTAAGATTTTTTTGAGCATAAATATTAATTTGAGCAGAAATTATAGCAATGACTAAGAATATAATATTGAAAAATATAAAACATCTTGACTTATCAATTATAAATAAATTCATTTTATCTTATCATTAAATTTAGTTTACCAAACTGAAGGCAATTCTTTTATTCAAGAAAATAGCTTTCATCACTTAAAAAGTTCATCTTAGATTTTCTATCTATTTAAATTTCTTATAAACCCAATTGAACTTTATAAAAGATAATTCATGTAACTTTAAATTCGTAAATATATTTTCGTTCATCTAAGCAAAATGATTTTTTTCGTTTCCACAAAATTCCCAGAAATTATTCTGCAAAAATATACTCCGCTTGGAACATTGCTTGCCGACCAATTTATTTTATAATCACCTACATCCTTAAATCCATCTGCTAATTGAATTATCTCTTCACCAAGTATATTATAAATATCGATTGATGTATTAGAAGATTTTTGAAGTGAATATTCTATCGTAGTATTCGGGTTAAAAGGATTAGGATAGATTTTAAACTCATAATTTAATTTAATTTTATCCTGTTTTACGGAAGTAGCATTTTAAACCCAAAAATGCATCTAAAGCAGCAGTTGGTTCTTTTGTAACGGGATCCCATGCACCTAGTTGATAGTTTTGCCAATTGTAACATTCAGGTTCCCAATAAAAAACGCCAAGGCCGCCAACCGATTTAGTTTTTTCTATCAGGTCAAGTAAAAAATGATTAGCTTCCACCGGCTGATTATAAAGATAACCGGTTTCACACACCATAACTTTTGTATTATACCTGGCAATCATATCTTTCATTGTTATAAGTGCCAGGCTGTCATCAACAGCCCACGGCAAACCATTTGGCCAATTTGCCCAATACGGATAAACAGACATTCCAATCACATCCCATTTGGCACCATTGTTTTTTAGGCCGTCAAACATCCATCTATATAGTCCATCATCATGCCCATTTGACAAGTGAACAATTACTTGAATTGTACTGTCCACAGCTTTGACTGCATCATATCCGCTATTAATCATTGCAGCAAAATTATTCATATTTTTAGAAGCTCTTCCATCTTCCCACAACATACCATCATTAACTTCATTCCCTATTTGCACCCATACAGGAATTACTCCCAATGATTTCAGAGTATCAAGTATATCATATGTATGATTATAAATATCTGTTAAAAGCTGAGAAAGAGTATGGCCTACCCAAGCAGCCGGTTTATTTTGTTTCCCGGGATCAGCCCAATAATCACTGTAATGAAAATCTATCATGACTTTTAAAACCCATACTGTCTGCAGATGAGCCAAATTTGCTACATCTTTTTTATTGCAGTAACCTGCAGCTTGGATTAACCCAGACTCTAAACCGCAGAGCATTAATTCCTTTTCCCTTTAAAATATCCAGGCAGTTCTTTTGGATTCCAGAATTATCTTTGAATATATAACCATTATTCTCCATCTCAGAAAGCCACCCTATATCGGCACCATTTGCAAACTGTGCTCTTAATTCCTGCGACTGTAATATTAATAGAATGAAGATAAATAATAATGATAATCTTCTTGCAAAAAATAAATTTGAATTCCTCACGTTATACCTACTTTGGCTTAATAAAGTAATTTGCTCATCGTATATAAATGATTTAATTCGTTTTAAAAATTATTTAGACCCCATTTGTTTCGCCATTTAATTAAGACCTTGTCTGCATCAAATTCAATAGGCAGCCAAATGTATCTTCCGTCTATTGGATTTTTGGGATTCCATTTGTCGGCTATAAAAATAAATGCGTTTTTCTTTCCTTGTACCTTTAATACATACGTACTTTGTGAATGAAAAGTTAGGGCACTATCTTCACCAACGCAAGGATTACCAAGTTCTTTCCACGGACCCCAAATTGAGTTTGCAACTGCAGACCTTGCAGCATTTGGAGCCCAGCCTGTGCATCCTGATGTAATCAAATAATATTTTCCATCAACTTTAAACATTGCTGGAGCTTCATTGTGGTCTCCAATTAAAAGACGGCACCATTTCCCGGTGAATGATGTATAGTCATTCGATAGTTCGGCAATATTCATAGTGTAATTTTCTTCCGATGCATAAATTAAATAAGCCTTATCATCCTCTTGATAAATTGTCATATCTCTCGCCATTTGCCCAATTGGATAATCACGCCGGAGGAAATAACCATCAACAGCCGCTTGTTCCCCTGGAAGCTTCAATAAAGTTGAATCACCGCCTTTTGCATGCAGCGTATCTTTTTCAGTTACATTTACCGGCCACTTGTTTTGGTTAGGTCGGTAAGAACGTAGATATGAATAAGGCCCTGTTACTTTATCAGAAACTGCAACACCGCATCGAGCAGCAGAATATCCATGGCCTTTCAACTCAAGATGAAACCACATTATAAATTTTTTTGTCTGTCTTATTATAAACTACTTTTGGCCTTTCGATAACACATCCTTTTATTATCTCACTGTTAGGATCATCAGAAACATGTAAAGCTATTCCCCGGTCATTCCAATTATATAAATCTTTAGATGAGTAAACATGAACACCAACCATAGCTCTGTTGCCTTCCGGTCCAGCTATTTTATGTTCACCAAACCAATAATATGTATGATCAAAATATAATATGCCTCCGCCATGTGCATTAATAATTTTTCCATTAGTATCCTTCCATTCTTCACCAGGATGAAAATTTTTATAAACAATTTGCTGTGCTCTTGTACTGCTAATTAAAAATAAAATTAACATTATAGTTAAAAGTGAGGTTGAAAAAATCCAGTGACCATAATTTTGTTTTATATAATTTTTCATTTGATCGAAACTGCCATTTTAATTAATTGCTTATTTTCTTTTTGTTGTAATTATTGAGATTGCTGCTTCCTTTAATCCTTCTGATTTTGCAACAAGTCTTATATTACCTTCTGTCTGTGAAGATTGAATAACAGCAAGGCACAATCCATTAAATGCTTTGCGCTGCGATGCTTTAAATGAATCATGATCCAACGGATTTCCATTGCTTACTCCTATTATTTTGCCTTCTCCTTCAATTGAAAATTGAACCAGGTTATTTGCTGTGGGAACTACATTCCCTGTTGAATCCACAATCTCAACTTTTATATTAGAAACATCTTGTTCATCGGCATTAATTGTATCTCGATCTGCGCTTAAACGAATTCCATGTTGGTTCGCCGGTTGTTCGTAATTCTTCGGTACATACAATTTTACCGTCAATTTTACCAACTGCTTTCAGTGTGCCGGGTTCATAAGGAATATCCCATTCAAGGTGAAGATCGGCAGTGGTTGGATTTACAACAGGATTAGCATATTTATTCCATGCCCCGGAATGCCCTTGTCTTGGAAATTCAATTCGCTTTTCCCCATAAGATTTCCCATTTAAGAATAATTCAACTTCATTACAATTTGTGTAACACAAAACCGGGATTATTTGTCCCTCCCTTCCTTCCCAATTCCAATGGGGAAATAAATGAAGCATTGGTTTCTTTGTCCACTGACTTTGATAAAAATAATATCCATCCTTTTTAAATCCGCAAAGATCCAGCACTCCAAATGGCCAATTTTTATACGGCCAGAAGGATTCGCCGAGGTAGTCGATTCCCGTCCACATAAAATCACCAATAACATAGTCGTGCACATTGACAAATTTCCATAATTGTTCTACATCAATCATTCTAAAATTATAATTAGGATTAATTGAAGATGAATCTTTATCCAAAGAATAATCACCTCGAATCCCACCGCTGTTTGATTCACTTTCAGTTCCAATCATTTTCCAATTAGGATGATCATGCCTATCAATACTGTAATATAATTCTCTTCTTTCATGCCAGCGATCGACATAATTATATCCTACAATATCAAGTCCGTTTAAAAATCCTAATTTCGTTGCTCCACCGTCTGCAGCAATGTTATCGCATGCTTGAGTTACCGGCCTGGTCGGATCTACTTGATGACATACATCAATTAATTTATGCAATGTATTTACACCTTCATCAGTTTTCTGATCCGGCACTTCGTTTCCTACGCTCCAGAGAACGATCGAGGGATGATTTCTATCCCGCTCCAGCATTGAAGTAAGATCCTTTTTCCACCAATCATTAAAATAAATATGATATCCGTATTTTCTTTTTCCAATCTTCCATTCATCATAAGATTCATCCATTACAAAAAATCCCATCTGATCGCAAAGGTCCAGAAATTCGGGTGCAGGGGGATTATGAGAAGTACGTATGGCGTTGCATCCCATTTCTTTTAATTTCTCCAGGCGATATTTCCAGACTGCAACAGGCACTGCAGCCCCGACAGAGCCTCCGTCGTGATGCAGACAAACACCGTTCATCTTAATATGCTCGCCATTAAGCAGAAAACCTTTATTAACATCATATTCAATTTTACGAATACCGACTGAAGTAATTAATTCATCAGTAATATTATTTCCTTCAATTATAGTTTGATGAAGTTTATATAATTTAGGTGAATTAATAGACCACAAAGAAGGTGAATTTACTTTCAATTGCTGGTTTAGTTCGACAATTTTATCAGGTTTTATAGAAAATGGAATTTCGTTTTTTGATATTTGGTTTCCATTTTCATCAACAAGTACCGAACGCAGTATTCCTTTTTTTTCAGATTTATAATTGTTATCGATTCTCGTTCTGACTTTTACAAGAGCCGATTCATTTGAAACTTCTGGAGTTGTAACATAAACACCCCAATGTGAAATATGAAGTGGATCAATTTTTACAAGCCAAACATTTCTATAAATTCCTGAACCAGTATACCATCGTGAATTAGGCTGCAGTGAGTTATCAACTTTAACTGAAACAATGTTTTCTCCTTCCTTTAAATATGGTGTGAGATTATAATAAATACTTGTGTAACCATATGGATGCAGCCCAAGTAAATTCCCGTTGATCCATACAGTGCTATTCATATAGACACCATCAAACTCTATCCAAACAATTTTATTAAGATCATCTTTAGAAATTTCAAAATGCTTTCTATACCAGCCAATGCCGGTTGGAAAGTATCCGCCATTACCACCAGCAGGGGCATCCTTGCTAATTTCTCCTTCAATACTCCAATCATGCGGTAAATCTAAGCTTCGCCAATCTTCATCTTTGATTTCTGATTTTTCAGCATTTCTAATATCTCCAAGTTGAAACTTCCAATTAGAATCAAACAAAATACGGTTTTCATAATTTTCTAAGTTGGAAGCATAAGTTTGAGTCATTACAATAATCAATAAACCAAGAATGAAAATAATCTTACCTAACAATGATGTCAATTTCATAACTGTTTATCCTCAAAGCAGAGGTTAAAAAGATATTATCTTTTCTTTTTCTACTTTCTTAAATTAAAATTAAACACTTATTAGAAATATGTGCCGAATAAAAATTTTAATAGCTGCAGTAATTTTCATATTATTATCCAATTAGCCTGCTATTTACTAATATCAGGTAAACTAAATTTTGCTACACTATCGAACGAACCCATATCCGAAGAATAAGGCATTAAATAAAATTCATAATAATATGAATCCGAAGTTGGCAAGAGATGCTGCGGCAGCGACTTTGCATGACTACTCCACGTATCAATTCCTCCAACACCCATTTGTTTATAATCTAGATTCACAGTAAAATAATCGCGCCTTGGTAAATCACTAATGTGCTTTGCATTTTCTAAATCTTGCAGCGAATACGGCCAGGCGCTAATATTTAATGTTGGATCTCCTACAGCAAGTAATCCCTCATTGTTATTATTAGTGAATGCAACCCATCTTACATCGCATCTATTACCATTTTCTTGTGGACGTACATAATCAGTCCAAAGGCTGTCAATTTCTCCTGAGTACATTCCAATAACAGCCCCGCTTTTCTTGTCTTCATAATTAGACCAAGGCCCCCTTCCATACCAGCTCATTTTACTATAATTTTTTGATAATCTCAGTTCAGTACCTATTTTGGGAATATCAAGCGGAACATCTCCTACTGGATTTAATTGCTGATTAATTTTTATGGTGCCGTTTCCATAAATTGTGTATATCGCCTTCCAAGTTGATTTCCCCACCGGTATTGTTCCATTTACTGCAACAACGGTTGTCTTTTGATCTGGCTGTGTTACATTTACATTACTTACAACTCTTCCAACAGCGGCTTGTTTCCACGCATCTAATGCACCACGAAATCCGGCAATATCATTATCTGTAGGTGCACGCCAATAATTAGGTTTCAATGGCCCGCTGATTAAATCGTTCCCTTTCCAGTTATAGCTCATCAAAGAACCGTCTTTCTTACTAATATTTATTTTAAATCCATCCCCGCTTATGACAATACCATCACCTGATTGATCCGCTTTGACAGATCCTACTCCACTCAAATCTTTTGTTGGTGCAGGAGCCACTGCCCAGGGCATCTTAAATTGGTCCCATGCAACTACAAATCCTTTATCTGCCCAGTAGTTTCCTTTTTTCAGATGAACACTTAAATTCAGCATATACTCACTTCCGGGGTTTAGTTCAGGCTGATGAACCGGCAAAGTTAAACGGGTCCAACTCTGTGGAGAAGTAGTTAGAGTATCAATTACTCCTGACTGAATCATTTTTCCGTTTTGTGTTAATTCCCATCTAAACTCACAATCACTAAGCATAGAATGATAATATGAGTTTTTAATTAACAGCATACCTTTTGATAAGTCAGCAGGAATAAAATTTACATATTGATAAGAATGTTTAACTTCATAATATCCTGGCTGAGGAATTCGGTCGGGGAAAACAAATCCGTTAATACAGAAGTTTGCATCATTTGGTTCATCTCCATAGTCTCCGCCATAAGCCCAGAACATTTTCCCTGTAGCGTCCTTTTTATACAAACCTTGATCTACCCAATCCCAGATGCATCCTCCTATAAGGTTTTTATGCCTATTAATTATATCCCAATAAACTTCCATATCACCTGTAGAATTACCCATTGAATGTGCATACTCACACATGAAAATGGGTTTTGTTATTTCAGGATCATTGCCATATTTTCAAGCTCTTGTGGAGTTGGATACATGTGACTAATCATATCAGCCACACTATTCATTTGCTCATCATGTATTGGCCGAGAAGGATCAACAGCTCTGGCATAAGATGCCATTATTTCAAAGTTCTCACCATAACCCGCTTCATTTCCAAGAGACCATATAATTATGCATGGATGATTTTTATCTCTTGCAATCATTCTTTTTATTCGTTCAAGACAGGCATCTGTCCAAAGTGGATCGCTTCCAGGCAACAATTCTCTTTCATGCATTCCATGCGCTTCAAGGTTGGTTTCATCGATAACAAACATCCCGTATTTATCAAATAAATAATAATATCTTGGATCATGCGGGTAGTGTGAAAACCTTACTGTATTAATATTATCCTGCTTCATTAATTTCAGATCTTTTTCTATCCACTTATAATCGAGTGCCCTTCCATGAAAGGGATCATGGTCATGTATATTTGTTCCTTTTAATTTTATAGAAACACCATTCACCAAAAGCATTCCATCCTTAATTTCGATTGTGCGAAAACCGGTAGTTGACCTTGCAGCTTCCAGAATTTTTCCTTTGTCATCTTTCAGAACTAAAACAACTGTATATAAATAAGGTGTTTCCGCAGTCCAATGATAAACATTTTTGATTTTTGCATGAAGCTCGGCAATTCCATCTGTCCCGGCAGGAATATCAGTAATTGTTTTCGAACTTGTTATAGGGCCATTTCCAATTAATTTTCCGCTTTCATCATAAAGAAATGCTTCTACTGTTGCAGGCTGGAAATTCTCGTTAGTTGTGTTCCTCACTTTTGTTGTGATATGAAGAAGTCCGTCTTCATAACGGTCATCAAGTTTAGCCCTGATAAAAAAATCTTCCAGGTGTTCTTTGGAAGTTGAGTACAAATAAACACTTCGGAAAATTCCGCTGAAGCGCCACATATCCTGATCTTCAAGATACGATCCATCAGACCAGCGAATTACTTCCACAGCTAATTGGTTATCTCCTTTTTTAAGATAAGAACTTAGATTGAATTCAGCAGGAGTCATACTGCCCTGGCTGTATCCAACTTTCTTACCATTGACCCAAATATAAAATGCACTTTTTACTCCGCCGAAATGGATATAAACATCACGCCCATCCCAGTTATCAGGAACTGTAAAATTTGTTCGATAAGAACCTACCGGATCATAATCTTGTGGAATTAGAGGAGGATGTGCTGGATAATCTGGATGCCAAGGATATTTTATATTTAAATAAATTGCTTTGCCAAAACCTTCAGTCTGCCAGCTTGCAGGAACAGTTATATTAGCCCAATTACTTATATCATAATCTGTTTTATAGAAATCTTTCGGACACTCAGCAGGGTTTTTTGACCATTTGAATTTCCATTTCCCATCTAATGATTTATAATAAGGAGTGTGAAATTCCCATCCGCTGTCCGCCAAAGCGCTCTGCTGATCAGGATAATGCATAAAACTTAAGTGAGCAGGTTCTTTATTAATTCCAATTACTAATGGATTTTCCCAATCGGGTAAGTCACCGAGAGTATTTTGAGCAATCGATGCTGCCGTTATAAATAAAAATATAGATAAAACAAAAAATAATTTTTTCATTTCATTCCTTTTTTAATTTGTTTTTATTTGTTGATATTTATTTGTTCAAGTTTTTAATTGACATATATTTTTTAATCAATTCGTCAAAGAATCACAAAATCCTTTTATACCTTTAGGAATTATTTTTTTTATGTTCCCATCTTTATCGAAATTTAAACTATCAACACACAATTGCCTTAAAACATAGCTTTCCTTCTGAGGAAATATTCTATGATAAAGAATGTAATATTGCCCATCCTGAAAGAAAACAGTATGATGGCCAGGCCCGTATGTTGTACTGTCGTTGGACGTTTTTAATATGGGACTATTTACCCCCTCTGTCCAAGGCCCAAACGGAGTTTTGCCTGTAGAATATCTAATTTTATAAGTTGCGTCTATAGCTTTGCCCTGTGAATACATAAGATAATAAATGCCGTTCCGCTTTAACATATATGGGGCTTCAAAATAATTTGGAGGAGTAACATCAAGCGGATCACCGTCAAATGTTATCATATCATCTTTTAATTTTACTACAAAGCATTTGCCGTTTACCCAATTCAACCCTGAACCCCAATAAAGGTATGCCTGTCCATCTTCATCTATAAAACATTCTGCATCAATCATGTGATAACCAGGGAAAAATTTGCTGTTAATTAATGGAGAGTTATCTTTCTTTGCATTTATCCAGGGCCCGATTGGGTGTTCACTTATACCTGTCCATACTTCACTTCCCACGGAGACATACATATGAAATTTACCATCTTTCCCTTTCACCACAGACGGTGCCCAAACCATAGATGACATTGAAGTAGGGCTAGTGCATAATTTTTTTGTAGGCCATTTTATATGTTTGCGGTTAAAAGTTAAAAAATCCTCTGTTTCAAATACAGCAAGTTCATCGCCACCCCAGGGATCAATTGTCGCATAAATATAAAACTCTCCGCCAACTTTTATAATTGTCGGGTCGGCAAAATATCCAGGCATAATCGGATTTGTAACCCGACAATCTTTATTACTGTTGAGTGTAAAGCTTAAAAATAAAAACGTTAGAATAACAAGATTCATAATAACATAAATTATTTTTTTGTGTTTAATAATTTTCATCTTTATTAATTACTCTATTTATATTTTGAATTTTTTACTACCTCACTTACTTCAACAAAACTAACTTCTTTGTAACAGTTGACTTATCACTCTTCAATTGATAAAAATATATTCCGCTGCTTAAGTTATATTTTGCTGCATCGAATGTTACTTCATAATTTCCCGGTTTTTCATTTTCATTTACCAAGGTTGCAATTTTATTTCCAAGAACGTCATAAATTTTTAGCTGTACAGACGGGGCATGCCCCGTCTCTACAAAAGGAACTGAATATCTTATTTTAGTTGATGGGTTAAATGGATTAGGATAATTTTGGTAAAGTTGAAACTTTTGGGGATTGTTTTCAACTTTTTTCTCCACGCTTGTAATCGCACTGCCGTCAAGCATTCCAACCATAGTTACAACTGACTTTGCAGGCACTATATAATCGCTATCCACAGAAACTGCTTGATAAGCTTTAAGGTCATCACCTGACTTATCGCTGGTGATGTAAGGCGTTAGGTATTTAATCTCCTGTAAAGTATCTAATCCGGCAAAGTGGAACTGAATTTTTTGTTCGCTGCTGCTGACATTAACAAATACTAAAATAATTTTAGTAGAAGCAGAATCTGTATATGCAGAAGCCATTAATCCGTTTTTATCATTAGCACCCGTACAATCAATTCTTTTAGAACCGGGACGAATGTAACGGCTGTAATTACCCATTGCCCATAAATTCTTTGATTGAATAATGCTTTGATAAGTCCCATTAACTGAATAGTTGGTGTAAAGTAACCCATCTTTGTAATCATATTTAGAAACTGCAAGCCACCATTGCCAGGCGCTTGCATTGGCAGTTGATAAATCAAAATGAATTACACGCGCAATGTTGAGTGCAGTTGTCATTGTTAAATCGCGTCCGCCGCCGCCTTCTCCATTTGGCCCTTGTAAAATACAATATTCAGTTACCCAGTATTTATAGCCTAAAGATAAATACTGACTTAGATGAGAATAAAGTGATTGTCTTGCTTGCACCAGATTAGAACTCAATAAATCAGACCAATATGAATGGCCGGCAAATATTTTAGATGATTTGTTACTAATATTTACATCGTTAAAAAGGCCGGATAAGAAATTGCCGTAAGTTTTACCATACTTGCTGCTAATAGAAGATTCTGCTGAGTACCAGTCAGGTAAACTGCCGCTTTCGGGGATTATAATTTGAGTAGATAAATTTTGATTGTTCAATTCATCATAAAGAGAATCAACAATTTTTTTAATATCATCATTACTAGCGCGGTTACCTTCCTGACCCGGGCCGTTCCACTCCCATTGAGGTTCGTTAACTGGACTTATATAATCGAAATTTATTCCTAGGCTGTCGCGAAAATGTTTTATAATATCAGCAAGGTATTTTGAAAACATGTTGTAATAACCATCTTTCAAATTTGTTGAGCCAAGTTTATCCGTACAGTATGAATGTCCGTTACGTGTCATACTTCTTGGAGGACTATTTACAAAAGCAATAAATTGATTAACTCCCCTCTCTTTAGCTGCTTTGAGAAACCATTGTCCCCCTGTGTCGCGTGTCCAATCATAATTGCCGGGTGATACTTCAAATGTTTCCTGAGTTCTCCATGAATCGGAAATAGTAGCATCCGTCCCGGCGCCTAAATTAAATCTCCAAGCTGATAAACCAATTCCTTTTGTAGTTGAAAATAAAAAATCTGCTACAGAATCTTTATTAGCAGTAGTCCATTTATCTCCGATTACATGAGCCCACCAGCAGTCGGATGCAGAAAAATTATCGATAGTTTGATATTTCTTACTTGCATCAATATTTATAGAAATTGTTTGAGCATTTATATTCTGCCAAAATATAATTTGGAATAAAAGTATTGCCGCGGATAAGAATATTTTATTTCTAATGACTCTTAGAATTTTTGGAGCATCGTATTTATATAATATGTTCACAATTTATCCTTTTTAATTTTAGTTGATATTCTTTTTTATTATAAGTTATCTCATCATCATTTTAACAAAATCATTTTCCTTGTTAGCGAATAATTTCCTGATTGAATTCTATAAAAATAAATTCCGCTAGCTAAGTTTGAAGCATTGAATTCTGTTGCATACTCACCTGCATTTTGCTCTTTATTAACTAAGGCAGCAACTTCCTGTCCTAACAAGTTGAATACTTTCAATGTTACATACCCGCTATTGGGAATACTGTATTTTATTTTTGTTGATGGATTAAAAGGATTAGGATAATTTTGTAGTAATTGGAAATTGTCTGTAATCAAACCTCCCTCTAAATGCACCTGGGTCAAGAGTTCGCTCAAATCCGCAAACATTAATGTGAAAGGAGGTTGATTAAAATCTATCCCACCAAATGCGTATGCAACTTTGTCTTTCTTGAGAACTATTAACGTGCGTAGTAAAGATTGAAAATTATCCTTTTGGATTTGCCAGGTTTTACCGCCATCGATTGTTCTTAAAATCTTATTTTCTCCAACAATCCATCCATACTGGTTATTAAGAAATCCAACATCATTAAAGGATCCTAAACCAATAAATTGATCATGCGACCAATTTTTCCCGGAATTTGTTGTCGCATAAACAAATCCTGTACTGTACCCCCCGTTAGTCCCAACCGCAAAACCGTGAAGGGAGTCAATAAAATCGATCGCTAACATTTTATGTGTTATTGAATCCTGATAAAACCAGGTATTGCCTCCGTTTGTTGTATGCGCGATATAACCTGCATCTGAGGCAAAAGGTGTAATGTCTGAGGCAATCCAACCCTTTTTGTTATCAACAAAATATATATCCAAAGCGTATAGTTTTACGTAACTGCTCTCCCCCGCATTCCAGGATCTTCCGCCATTAGATGTAAACCATGGACGTTGTTCAGTAAGAGCTATTCCGGAAGTGTAATTAAAATAGAACTTACTTCCAGGTCCGGGGCTTGAAATCGTATCCCAATTCAAACCTCCATCAGTGGTTAATAACCTGCCTGCCCAACAATGGAGCGAATCAACAGTGAACATTGATCCTGCTCCATACGTACTATCTTCATACTGAAGTGCCCAATTTGATCCGCCGTCAGTAGTGTTAAATATTTTTGTTACATAGTGATCAGGTGGCAAACTAGTATCAACTGTACCCGAGGTGAGTATCCATCCCGTGTGCTTTGTTGCAAATGTAATTGATGTATTACTCAGTAGATAGTTGTTTGCAGGAAAGTTCATGTCGATTTCTTTCCAGATTTGAGATCTCGTTTCCTGGCTAAACAAGAAAGCTGACAACAAAAACACTAAAAATTTTGCATAAAAGTTTGATACACGCATTTGACCTAACCGAGATATAAATATTTTTTCCATTTTACACTATTTTTTATAAACCTTACAAATAATATTACCGTAGCAGTATCATTTTTTTTGTTGATGAAAAATTTCCAGCACGTATTCTATAAAAATAAATTCCGCTTGGGAGGTTTGAAGCATCAAAATCATTTGCATATTCACCGGCTTTCTGCTCTTCATTTACCAAAGTTGTTATTTCCTGTCCCAATAGATTGAAAACTTTTATTGTAACAAAACTGCTTTTGGGAATACTGTATTTTATTTTTGTTGCCGGATTAAATGGATTTGGATAATTCGGATATAACTTAAATTCATTGATATACTCGGATTGATTTTCACTTGTGGATGTTTCAATGTATAACTGATTATCCATCCATTTAAGATGATCTGTTAACCACTCCTTCATATAATCAACTTCTTTTTGATAAGTATCTCTTTCTTCAGCACCGGGTAAGCTTCGCCAAATAGAAACTCCTAAAATAGGCCAGCGAGTAAAATTATGCTGCTGAGCTTCGTTTAAATAATTTGCCATAGAATCTATATATGAAAAAATATTTTCATTTGTCAGGCTATTATTTCGAAGCTCAGTCCATCTTTCTTTGATTGAATTAAAAACAACTGGGTCAGCAAATAATCTATCCCAAAAAGGAGGACGGGCTTCGTTAGGTTTAAGAATAATCCATTCATCAGTCCGGGCCCCATCATTATAAGAAGAGTTACAAAGGGCCTGGTCAAAATCCCATTCCGGCCCAGCAAATATTTTTCCCCCACGATCTTTGTGAAAAAATCCGCTGTAACCGTAAGCATCGGAATTGGAAGTAAGTTCCTGGATAATGATCTCATCGATAAATGAAGAGATATCAATATATTTTTGGTAACCTACAAAAGGCGTATTATAATTGCGGCCAGCCATAACTTCACAAAATTCTTGTTCAAGCTTACTTATATAAGCAAGTTGTTGCGGCATTACATCACTAGGTTTCGGATATTTAAGAAACCGCGGATTACCATATACCCCGGTCGTGTCAAAGAGAAGATCATTATGTTCTTCATCCCCCCATCTGCGATTAACGCACCAAATATAACCTCCTGTTAATGCCTCACCGCTGGTATCTGAAGAGCTCATCTTAGCAATATCAAGCCTGTTTTTATCCGGTTTAATTTTTTCCTCAAGAATGTACACCCCTTGGTAACTGCCGTTGAGAACCAGTTCTACATAACACGTTCGCGGTGCCCAGCGTCCCATACTTCTGTAAATATAGTAAGCTAAAGCATCGCGCATTAATGTTTTATCTATAAGCAATACGTAATGGATCGTTCGAAGAGGAGGACAT
>CAVZSD010000012.1:0-25382 GCA_963777615.1 uncultured Bacteroidota bacterium
CTTTCACCTTTATTATAGTTTATTATATACCAAACCTCACTCCAACTGAAAATGTATAAGCAGGAGAAAATTTACTTAAGCCTGCTAAACCAATTCCTGACAGAGTTAGATTTTCATTAATTTTATAATTTATACCCAAAGCAATTTGACGGGGTGGTTCATATCCTTTTACTACTTCGGTATAAGCACTGTAGTAAAGCAACAAAGAATATTCTCCATCGTTAAGAAATTTACCGATACCGATAGAATATGTAAAAGGATTTTCATAAGTGATGCCGGATGGATCACCAAGATTTAAATAGCCAAGATCGACAATTGCTACGAATGAATTGAAATTTTCAGACAGGTCGAAGCTTTTTCTAAAAGTAAGTGAAGCCCCGTAATCATACTTGCCAGTTCCAATTCCAATGTTGTTTGATGCAGTAGGAAATTTTATTTGAGCATTTAAGATAATATCTGAAAAAAAATTGTTTTCCGAGAGCAATATATAATTTGAGAAAAGATATATATCGCCTAAGCCCCAGTTCACTCCTCCAACTGAATTTGTGCTGATTATAGAATTACTGCCGCCCATCATTCCGCCCCCTTCAGAACCGCTGCCCATAGTTCCGCCATACCTGTCGTTCGAGTTTCCGATTGGAAGCATCATACTTCCAGCTTGACTAATAAAATTATTTTTATTTCCTACAACCGGAATCGAAAATGAAATTCCGAAATTACTGCTTTGATAGCCCGCACCCCCATAAATTGAAATTACATTATCGAACGAATCATATATGAAATTACCGCCTGCAAGCTGCAAACTTGTATTTATATACCAGTTTGCCTGGTTGTCAGACAATTCACCTTGTGCAAATAAATTTATGTTTAAAGGTGATGGAATAATAATTAAAAGGAAGGCAGTTAAAACTCCCTTCCTCAAAAGTCAAGAATGCTTTTAAAATTCATATTTACTATTTACCTTTTTGCATTTTTTCGGAGTTGTTCAGCATAGTGCCATAATTTTTCATCATTGATTTCATGTTTTTCATCATATCATCCAATTGTGATTTCATTTCGCTGTTTTTCATCATTTCATCATTCTTCATAAATGTTTGCATTTGGGTAAGCATGGTTTGCATTGTTTTACCCATGTCATTTATATTCTTAGTCATGCCCATCATGCCGTTTCCCATTTCCATACCCTTTATATTCCCTTTCATTGAAGAATTCATTGAATTCATCATCTGGTTACTCTTATCCATCATTTTATTCATCTGGCCCATCATGCTTTGCATGTTATTCATCTGGTTGTTCATGTTTTGCATATGGTTCATACTCCCCATATTATTTTGGGCAAATATAAATGTACTACTGAAGATGAATAATACTATCACGCTTAATAAAAGGGTAACAGATTTTTTTACCGGTTGATAAAGATCTTTTTGAATTATCATTTTAGTATCTCCTATGTTTTTGGTTTAAGAATTTCATAACTCTTTTTAATGACTTAATAATTAATGAGAATGTTCATTAAAAGGTTGTTGAAAATTATTTACAGCAATCTTTCCCTTCGCTGGCTTTCTTAAATTTTTTAAAGCCTACGAAAGCTATAATTGCTACGAATGCTATTCCTATTGCTATTTCCATAATCTGTCTTTTGATTTTTTTTAATTTAAAATAAACTGAACTTCAAGGTTTTCAGTCTTCACTTCTTAACTTTAAATCCGCTTTTCACCAGCATTTCTTTTGCCTGCTTAACTGAAACTTCTTTAAGCTTCATTCCGCAAATAGGGCATTTGCCTGGTTTATCAGATATAACATTATAATCCATCATATCCTGAAAAACTTTTCCGTCTTTATTTTTATCAATTGATTTTACATCAATAACTCCTTTACGGATAATTGAACTTTGCATTTTTTTTGTTGAGTCCATTTTCATTTTATGCATAGCTTCTTTCATATCTTTATTATGCATCTTCATATTGTTCATCTGTTTTGTTGAATCTTTTACTCCATTAGATGCTAATGAAAATGACGCTAAAACAATAACCGCAAACAAAATTGTCAAAATTGATTTTAAGTTTTTAGTAAACATTTGTTACTCCTTTTTTATTATGAATAAATTATGATTTATTTTTTTTATATTATTTTTGTTCCTAATATCCGTTTATAAATTAGACGGGGTTATCTTCATTTAACAACATCTTTTTAACTTCTCTTTTCTTCAGTGCAAAAAATATTGCAGGGTAAACAGTTAAGCTCCATTATTAAGCTTGTAAGAATCCCGCCAACCATTGGAGCTGCAATTCTCTTCATAACGTCGGAGCCGGTTCCGATTCCAATTAAGATAGGAAGCAGTCCGAAAAACATTGTCAACACTGTCATGACTTTCGGCCTTACTCTTTTAACAGCACCGTCAAAAATTGCCAGTCTAAGGTCATCAACACTTTTCAGCATTCCATTATTTTTGAATTTTTCATAAGCTATATCAAGATAAAGCAGCATGACCACTCCGGTTTCTGCATCAATACCAAGCAGTGCAATTATTCCAACCCAAACTGCAACACTTAAATGAAATCCCGCGAAATACAAATACCAGATTGCACCAACCATTGAGAACGGAAGTGCAAGAAGTACAATTCCAGTTTTTACTGCAGACTTTGTATTCATATAAAGAAGCAGAATTACAATTAATAATGTTAAGTGGAATTACAACCGCAAGATGTTTTGATGCACGTTCCATATACTCAAATTGTCCGCTCCATTTTAAAGAATATCCGGCAGGCAATTTTACTTTTTCGTTAATTATTTTCTGAGCATTTTTCACATAAGTACCCACATCTATATCATGGATATCAATATAAATCCAGGTATTGGGGCGGGCATCTTCCGATTTAATCATTGGAGGGCCTTTCTTAATTTCAATTTGCCCTAATTGCTCCAAAGGAATATTTCCGCCATTTGAAGTTGGAACAAGAACGCGCTTCAATGATTCGATGTTTTCCCTATAATCTCTTTGATACCTTAAATTAATTGGATACCTCTCCAATCCCTCAACAGTTTTGCTGATGTTCATTCCTCCTATAGCAGACATAAATACATCTTGAACATCTCCACACGTTAGCCCATAACGTGCAATTGCATCTCTATCAATATTAAAGTCAACATAATTTCCGCCAACAGATCTTTCGGCATAAGCTGATCTTGTACCCGGAATTGTTTTTGCAATTTCTTCAATTTCTTTACCGAGTTTATTAAGTACATTCAGATCCGGCCCGGCTAGCTTAATTCCCACAGGAGTTTTTATTCCCGTTGAAAGCATGTCGATTCTTGTTTTAATCGGCATAGTCCAGGCATTTGTTAACCCGGGTATTTGAATTGCTGAATTCATTTCTTCAACAAGCTTATCAGTAGTCATACCAGTGGCGCCACTGATCCATTGGCTTTAATTGTATAGTTGTCTCTATCATTGAAAGCGGAGCAGGATCAGTTGGTGTATCAGCTCTTCCTATTTTTCCAAAAACGGATTTAACTTCAGGAAATGTTTTTATGATCTTATCCGTTTGCTGAAGAATTTCTTTCGCTTTTGTAATAGAAATTCCCGGAAGCGTAGTCGGCATATAAAGTAAGATCACCTTCATTTAACGGAGGCATAAATTCAGAACCTAATTTCGAATAAGGAATTATTGTTGCCAGCACAATTAACACAGCCGCACCAATAACCCACCATCTTTTATTCATTACAAAATCAACTACGGGATGATAGATCTTTCCTAAAAATCTTGTTATTGGATTTTCATCTTCCTTTTTCATCTTGCCGCGCACAAAATAACCAAGAAGAATGGGAACAATAGTTATAGTTAAAATTGCAGCCGCAGCCATTGAATAAGTTTTTGTGAATGCAAGCGGTTTGAACATTCTTCCTTCCTGCTGTTCAAGTGTGAATACAGGAAGAAAAGAAATTGTAATTACCAGCAGTGAATAAAATATTGAAGGCGCTACTTCTTTTGCCGATTCAAGAATCACCTGCCAATGTGCTTTCCTTTGTCCTTCTGCCAGATCCTGGTTATGCGCCATGTGCGTCTGCGCATTCTCCACCAGTATAATTGAGGCATCCACCATTGCCCCGATAGCTATCGCTATTCCTCCCAGCGACATAATGTTTGCATTTATGCCCTGCATTTTCATAATTAGAAAAGCTGCAAGTACGGCAGTGGGAAGTGTGAAGATTGCAACCAGCGAACTTCTAATGTGCAGCAGAAATAATATTATGACAAGTGCAACAATTATTGTCTCTTCCACAAGCTTGTCTTTTAAATTGTTGATTGCCCTTTCAATAAGGTTGGACCTGTCATACGCTGCTTTTATTTGCACATCCGGCGGAAGTGATTTTTTTAGCTCAGCAAGTCTTTCTTTTACTTTTTCAATCACGGATAAAGCATTTTCACCGTATCGCATAATAATAATACCGCCTACAGTTTCACCTTCTCCGTTCCATTCAGCTATTCCTCTTCGCAGTTCAGGGCCAATTGTTACATCGGCAACATCGCTTAAATAAATCGGCGAACCTGTTTTGGGAGAAAGCCCGATTGAAATCTTTTTTAAATCATCAACGCTTTTTATGTATCCGAGTCCACGAACCATATACTCTGCTTCGCCCATTTCAAGAAGCCGTCCGCCGACATCATTGTTGCTTTGTTTTATAGCCATTTTAATTTTCTGCAGAGGGATGCCGTAGTAAGCAAGTTTAGTAGGGTCAACATTTACCTGGTATTGTTTTACAAACCCGCCAACGCTTGCAACTTCGGAAACGCCGGGTATTGAAGCGAGTTCAAACTTCAGGAAATAATCCTGGATGGATCTTAATTCCTGAAGATTTCTTTTATCGGATTGCAAGACATATTCGTAAACCCAGCCTAAACCGGTTGCATCAGGGCCAAGCTGCGGACTGACTCCTTCGGGAAGAGCATTCCGTAATCCGTTCAAGTATTCAAGTACTCTGCTTCGAGCCCAATAAATATCAGTTCCATCTTCAAAAATTATATACACCATTGAAAAACCAAACATCGAATATCCGCGTACATCTTTTGCTCCGGGGACAGATAACATTTTTGTAGTTAGCGGATATGTTACCTGGTTCTCAACTATTTGCGGGCCCTGGCCTGGATAATCCGTATAGATAATTACCTGTACATCACTGAGATCAGGGATTGCATCTATTTTTGTATTATACACTGCCCAGATTCCGCCAAGTATTAATGCAATAGTAAAGAGTATCACTACAAATTTATTATTAAGCGACCACTCAATTATTTTGGCATATTATTCCGTCTTTATCTGGATTACCTGATAGTCATTTAAATTCTCCATAATTTTATTAACTCATTATTCAACTTTGTGCAACATTGTGACTACTTTGAGTAACTTAGTGTAACAATGAAAAGCTCACTAAGTAGCACCAAGTTCACACAAAGTCCCCCTAAGAAATTTAATTTGTACGTTCGATTATTATTCGCTTAGCTGTCATTCTATTATCATTTTACATCATTGCCATTAGATAGTCATTTGTTGTTATGAACAATTGAATCTACCATTGGATGACCATCGTATGACATTTTTTTAATTTCCTTTTTAATTTTGATATTTGAATTTTGACTTCTGACTTTCTATTTCTTGTACTCATATCCATGTGCGGTTAAATTTTGTTTCACTTCTTTAATTAGTAAATTCTTTTAGTGTCATACCGCATATAGGACATTCTCCTGGTGCATCGGAAATTACATTCCAATCCATAATATCCTCATAAAGTTTTCCATCTTTATTTTTGTCTATTGCTGAAAGGTCTATTATTCCTTTTCTGATTATCTCTGATTCTTCTTTTTTGTTTTGATTTTTTACTTTTGACTTTTGATTTGATTCTTTTTTCATATCCATATTTTGCATTTTGTCATTTTTTGTGCTGTCTGTTGTATCGGTGGTCTGCATCTGTCCAACTGCTGCACGAAGGTTACTTTCAGAATCAATTAAGAATTGAGCTGAAGTAACAATTGCAGTTCCTTCAGTTAAACCTGATAAAACTTGATAATAACCATCTGAATAATTTCCAAGCTGAACAGTTTGGGGTTTGAATCGTCCATTGCCAAGTGCAATAACTATTAAATCTTTTGTGCCGCTTCTGATAACTGCATTTTCCGGGACTACCGGATAATTACCCAAATTTTTTCCTTCAATTTCTACATTTGCAAACATTTCAGGCTTTTAAATTTCCATTTAGATTATTAATATCAATCCGGACTTTAGCTGTTCTTGATTTTGCATCAATGGTTGGGTAGATAAAAGATATTTTTCCCTCAAAAGTTTTACCGGGTAAATAATTAAACTTAATCTTTGCTTTGGAGCCCAAACTAATTTTATTCAATTCATATTCATAAATATCCGCAGTTAACCAAAGGTTTGAAAGATCAGATACGTGAAGCAGCGGCATACCGGACATAATTTTTTGGCCTTCAACAACATTTTTTTCGATTACCGTCCCGCTCTTTTGTGCATAAAGTGTTATGTAAGTTTTTACATCTTTCGATTCTTTTAGTCGTTCAATTTCTTCGTCTGGAATTTCCAGAAGCTGCAATTTTCTAACTGCATTATTTAATAGCTCATCCCCGCTTTTTGTAACTTCATTAAGCGAAGAATTCTTTACCGAAGCCTGGTAAGAAAGAGCTGTTAATAGTTCCTGTTCTGCAGCTACAAGTTCAGGCGAATATATATCCATAAGCTTTTCACCTTTACTCACCACCTGTCCGGTATAATTCACATACAGTTTTTCTATCCAGCCGTTTACTCTTGTTGTAACTATATATTCTTTTTGTTCATCAGTAGTTAAAACACCGTTGGTTATAACCTGGCTGGAAAGATTTCTCTTTTTAACTATCTCTGTTTTTAAATTCATATTTTGTTCAACAGCAGGATCAATTTTAACAATTCCTTCACTACCGCTTGCATCATCATAAACCGGTACAAGGTCCATTCCCATTTTGGATTTTCCAGGATGATCATAAATTTCATTCGCATCCATGGGAGCGCGCCAGAAAAGAATTTTCTTTTCTGATTTGCTGCTGGAGTTTTTTATCGGTACGAGTTTCATCCCGCAAATGGGACAGTTTCCCGGTTCATCTCTGATTATCTGGGGATGCATTCCGCAGGTATATAGCTGTTTTTCTCCCATATCAGTTTTATTATCGGCTGGTCTAATTATAAAAAACAAGCTGACTGCAATTGCAGTTAAAGCAAGTATAATTATAATTATATTTTTCTTTTTCAATTTTCTACTCCTGTTAAAATTTTATCTGCTAAACTTTTTAGTTCCGGTTAAGAATTTCAATTCTTCTATTTCTTTTAAGTAATCTGTTTTTAAACGGTATAAATTTGTTTCCACCTGGTAAAGCTTATTTTGTGCATCAATCACATTTATAAAATCGACTTGACCAACTTGATAGCTTGATAGAGTTGCTGCGAAAGTTTGCTGCGCCTGTGGAAGCTGTGCCTCTTCAATTAATTTGATTCTGTTCTGAAGAGAATTTAGTTTTGAAATTGATGTTCCAAAATTACTGTTGAGCATCTGCAAAGAGAGGTTATATTGTTCATCATACATATTCTGCATCGCTTCAGTCTCTTCAACTTTTGATGATACCTTTCCGCCGTAATTAAGCGGGAGAGAAACTCCAACCATGAATGTTAGGAAATCGTCAAGCGGTGTATTCGTCTTTGCTATTTTATCCCGCTGTGAATACTGAACAGAAAAATTAAAGTTAGGCAGGTAATCATATTTTGCCAGATTTTCCTGAAGTTCAGCTTTTTGCTTTGCCATGTCAATTCCTGTCAGGAAAGGCCTGTTATGAACAGCTAATGAATCAAGCTGCTGCTGTGAAAGATTATAATAATTGAATGCCGGCAAGCTGTCTGTAATGATAGGAACATCTTGTGATCTCAATACCTGTGCATTTAACATAGCAGTAATTGAGTTCTCTTTGTTTTTTAATTCTTCTATCTTGTCATTTAGGTTTGTTATTTCCAATTCAACTTTAAATATATTTTGCTGGCTTGCTTTTGAAACCGAATAATTTGCTTTCACTACCTTAGCTATTTCATGAAGCAATTTTAAATTTTCTTTTACTACTTCAATCGCCTTCCTGACAAATATCAATTCATAATAATTCTGAGATACATTTTTTATAATTTCATTTTCAGCGTCTTTATATTCTTCAGAAATAATGTTTACATCTTTTTTCGCTGCATCAGCAACTGCACCAAGTTTGCCTGGAAATGGAACAGCTTGGCTTAGTCCGACAATTTTTCCTGTCATTGGTTCCTGAGTAAATGAAAAAGAATTAGTAGGAAGATTTGCCAAACCCAAAGTAAGCATGGGATCAGGTAAATTTGAATTTACATTTACCACGCTTTCCGCAGCATTTTGTTTTGCAGTCAGCATTTTCAATTTTGGGCTTACATCAATGGCTTTTGAAATCAGCGAATCTAAAGATTGCGCTTGGCCAAATAAAGAAATAACACTTAGTAAAATAACTGTGAATAAATTTTTTAATTTTAACATCTGAATATCCTTACAATATCAAATTTCTATTTTTGATAAGATAGATCGTTATCGAACAGAAGAATTTAATTTGATTTTTTAGAATGAGCATAGTCATTCCAAAATCAATCGAGTTGGTATTGAAGGACTTCTAAATTAAAAAGACGGAGTTATCCAGATAGATATGATTGCCGGTTATTTGCGGAGGAGAAGAGCCGATTAAATTGTTTATAAATGAAATGTTTTGATTTGAACATTCAACAAAATTTACGGTTACAATAGCAGCTAAATTTTTAAGCTGAATGTCTTTCTGAGAATTGATTTGTAAAAATTTATCGCCGATAGCTTCGTATTTAAATTCATTTTGCAGCAGTCTTTATTTTCAATTTTTACAACTGGGATATATTTGACTGCTCTGCATTTTCGCAATGCATGCATTTTGAATGCATCTTGCATGTTGCCATTTTAGTTTTATTCATTGAACAGAAATGAATTGTCAACGGCAACCCTGTTGTGGAAACAAAAAAGACTAAAACTATTGTTGATATTAAAATTTTACGAATCATAATTGCTGTTAAACTTATAACAATAGTTGACGATTGTCAATATATGTGCCGTTGCATAATTCCAAAAAAATGTTACATAATTTTATTTATTTTCTCTTTTTTGTAGAGATTGACTAATACTATTTTTGAACTGTGAGAATTAACCAGGCTGTCATGATCCATTTAATGATATTATAAAACAATAGAAAATAAAAAGATTAACTGCTAACAAGTCTTGCCCTTCTCAATGCAAAGATTAAGCCTGCCGCCATGCGGATAGAGTTCACAACCATACAAAAATTGAACTCATCCCAACCCTTCTCTTACAAACCGAAGGGCTTATTATAATGTTCAACTCTTCATTAATCGTTTTGTCGAGAATAACTAACAAAAAGATTAACCTCCAACAAGTCTTTCCCTTCTCAAAGAAAAGATTAAGCCTGCCGCTATGCGGATAGAGTTCACAACCATACAAAAATTGAACTCATCCCAACCCTTCTCTTACAAAGCGAAGGGCTTATTATAATGTTCAACTCTACATTAATCATTTTGTCAGAATAACTAACAAAAAGATTAACCTCCAACAAGTCTTTCTCTTCTCAAAGAAAAGATTAAGCCTGCCGCTATGCGGATAGAGTTCACGTTTTATAGAGCTAATAACACAATGTCTTCACAACAGACACAATGATATATAAAAAGGATTTACAATTAATGAAACTAAGAATGCTCAAACAATTTTTTAATTAGCGCTTTTGTATCTTCCGGAAAATCTCTGCCAAGCATCCAGCGGGCATAATCTGCATTATCAATTACTCTTTCCCCTTTATGTGACCCAAAATTAAAAATTAGCTCATTGTTTTTGTCATAAAGAAACTTGCCGTTTATATCTGCGGAGCGGCTGTCACTGAATGAAGAAAAAGAAGCAATTTCCTTCAGGCTGCGGCCCATATCATTATACATTTCTACTTGTGATAAAAAGACTTCCATAGTTGCGCGAATATCCGCCTCGGCATTGTGTGCATTTTCCAAATCCTTATTGCAGTAAAACTTATATGCTGCTGTTAAATCACGGCGTTCTTTTTTCTTGTATATCACCATTGAATCTATTATTGAAATGCCTTCTATTGCATAATTAATTCCTGCACGGATAAATTCATTTCTTAATAAGGGCAAATCAAAATTATGAATGTTAAAACCTCCAATGTCGCAGCCCTCTATAAAATTATAAATTTCTTTTGACCGCAAATTAAAATTTGGCTCATTTTTTACATCTTCATTGCTTATGCCATGAATAGCAGTTGCACCAACCGGGATTGGCATTTCGGGATTTACTAAAAAAGAAAGTGTTTCTTCTTTTTTATCAGGGTAAAGCTTGATTAAAGATATTTGTACAATCCTATCTTTTTGTACATCTGTACCGGTTGTTTCAAGATCAAAAAAGACTATGGGTCGGGATAAGGTTAATTGCATGATGTAAAAATTATTTAATTATTTTTATTTATAATATAATGAAAATACAAACTTTTTTCTTGCTCTGTTTTTTTATTGTAGCATTTTGTCATAACAATATATTCCCTTCTTCATCCTGATTCCCTTCGTTGGTGAGTATTGTATCGGAAATGACCGCTAGGCATGAAATCTTTATTTGTTCCCACCTGGATTAATTGATTTTAAATAGCCTTAAAATGTTAGGTTATACAAATAGCAGGAATTGGATGATGAACAATTGATAAGCAGGCACAGTTTATTTTAATCGATAGCAAAAAAAAGGCGGCTCAAGAGAACCGCCTATCAACTTGATTTAGATTTTTACTTCAACAATATCATTTTTTTAGCTTGAACAGAACCGCTGCTTTCTAACCTGTAGATATAGAATCCTGAGCTAAGGCCCTGCGCATCAAAATTAACTTTATGTACACCGGTTGCCAGCTTTCCGTTTATGAGTGTTTTAACTTCTTCCCCTATAGCATTAAATACTTTTAATGTTACAAATTGATCTGCATTTATTGAAAATGTAATGGTGGTTGAAGGGTTAAACGGATTGGGATAATTTTGTTCGAGTACAAAGCTGCGTATTACATTACTGACTTCATTCACGGAAGTAGCGTTTACTGTTTTTGATTGAATTTGTAATGCAGTATTATTTGAAGGTGCATTTGACAAAGCCCAAACAACTACTTGCTGCCCTGCTGCAAGCTGATTAGCATTAATTATATTGTAATTATTGTCAATCACTAATGTAGAGCTATTGATGGCATAAGTGCCTGAAGGAAGTATAATTGAATTGCCGTTAACTGTTCCAGCAACACCTGAAGCTTTTGAGAAATCCATTCCATCTTCAATTTTGATCTGTGTTGCTGTTAGTGTACTATCCGGATTTTTAGATGCTTTTACTTCGACAAAAAGATCAACGCTCAAATCGGAAAAAGCTGCTTCCATATTTGCTTGATCTAAATATATTGTCTTTTCATTTACAAAAAATGTAAGCCCGTTCAAAACTATATTATCTGAATTAACAGCAGTTATTTTACCTGATATTTCAACGTCAGCACTATCTTCAATCTTAATGCTAATTGCGGCTGCTGTTGCTTCGCCGGTCTTATTACCCTCAACTTCAACAAGCAAACCTACTTTAAGGTCTGAAAACAATGCAGTGTTATTTAAATGGTCAACTATTTTTGTTGAGCTGTCAACACTAAAAGTAATTCCGTTCACGGTAAATGAAGCATCTGCAAGCTCGCTTATTAAACCTTTAATTTCAATTTCGGTTCTAACAAAGTCTTCAATTTTAATAGTGGCAGCGTAATATGTTCCATCAGAATTTTTAGTGCCTTTTACTTCAACCCACATTCCTACCGTCAAATCAGCTAAAGTAACCGGCATTCTACTGTTATTGAGGAATACAGTATTTGCATCAGTTGAGAATGTAATCCCGCCAATTGTGATATCGGTTCCAACAATTTTTTCTATTTGTGCAGTAAGTTTAATTTCACTTTCGTTTTCATTCTCATCTTCTATCTTTATATTTAACGCAAGGTAAGTGTTGTCCGGCTGCTTAACCGCTTTAACTTCTATTTTTTCACCTTTGATCAAATCATTAAAGGATGCCGGCATATTGTGATGATCTACAATCGCTGTTTGATTATCTACAAAAAATTCTTTGTCGCCAAGTATAATACTGTTTGCTGTAAGGCTGTCAATATAACCGGCAATTTCAAAATCTTCTCCATGATGTTCATTATCCTCTGTCCTGACTCTTATGGCAAGAAGGTCACCGTTAGCTTGCTTCTTTGCTTTTACTTCCAGCATCATTCCAACAGTAATTTGATCAAAAGAAAATGAGTTTCCATGCCTTCCTCTAAATTCAGTTGAAGCATCAACCACAAAAGTAACTTTATTGATTACAAAAGAATTTGTACCCGCAGAAGCAACGTAACCGGTGAGTTCAATCTCTTTTTCATTTTCATTTCCAGTACTATCTTCCAGCTTAATTTTAGAAGCCAAAAAAGTACCGTTACCATAATTATCAGCCTGAACCTGGACAAGATCATTAACTTGAAAAGCTGAAAAAGAAAGTCGTCCGCCTCCTGAACTTCTTAAATCGGTATTATAGTCGACCAATATTTTATAGTTTTGAACAACAACAAAATCAGAACCTAATTCAGAAATATTACCTGTAACTTCAAGATCGTGCGCTGCAAATGAATTGACGCTGCCTAATAACATAAGCAGGGAAAGAAAAAATAATTTATGATAAAAGAATAAATCGTTAATGCAAAAAGTTTGATGTGTTTTCATTATTAAATCCCTAAATAATTATACTGAATATTTTTTTACTTCAACCCGGTTGTTAAATAAGAAGTGTTAAATAAAAAATAAAAGTGACAAAGGGGAATTTTATCTGCATGTATAATTGCATGCTTAATGCTAAATGAAAACATAAATTTTTTAAACAGAAGGCTCTCTTTTTTTTTATAGCATCGGCCGGTAGGCCCACTAAATATTTGTACTGCATTAGTTTCAAGAAAGTTTAGTGCAAAATTAATTACTACACACACTATGCAAAACATTGAATTCAATAATTTATTGAAGTTAAGCAAATGTAATGCTTAACTAGTATTACTAAAATTCAAAACATTTCTAAATCATGATTTGAACTGCCGGGCTTGTAACATTGATAGGTTTCAGATATTTTCTAATCAAAAATATTTCCTATTTCAACTGGCCCCAACTTTATATGAATCTTTATCACAAAGACATATATATTCTTTTCACTACCAGGATTATAAGATTATTTGCCTACGGTTTCTTATCGGTAATCTTTGTTCTATACCTGGCAAAAATCGGGTTGTCGGAATACGAAATCGGCCTGCTGATTACCTTTACGCTTCTTGGTGATGCAGTTGTTTCGCTATGGATTACAACTCATGCCGATACTTACAGCCGCAAAAAAATGTTAATTGCCGGTGCAATTTTGATGGCATTAGGCGGATTTATTTTTCTTTTAACAAACAACTATTTATTGCTGGTTGTCACCGCAATAATTGGAGTCATTAGCCCAAGCGGAAAAGAGATAGGCCCTTTTCTTTCAATCGAACAATCAGCCCTTGCTCAAATCCTTTCATCAAATGAGCTTACAAAAATATTTGCATGGTATAATCTTGCCGGCTCTTTCTCTGGAGCTTGCGGAGCTTTAGCCGCTGGCTGGTTTGCTGTTTTGCTGCAGGACAATGGCTTTTCTATAGCATCATCTTACAAAGTAATTTTAGCATGTTACGGACTTTCAGGAATTCTGCTTGCAATATTTTTTCTTTCCTTATCCTCAAATGTGGAAGCAGTAATAATTAAAGATGCAAAGCCGGTAAAGAGAACGTTTGGTTTAAGCAAATCGAAAAAGATAATATTAAAATTAAGCTCTTTATTTGCGTTAGATTCTTTTGCCGGGGGTTTCATAATTCAAAGTATTATCGCCTATTGGTTTTTTATTAAGTTTAATTTAAGTGCAGGAATAATCGGAAGCATCTTTTTTACTATGAATTTAGTTGCAGGTATTTCAGCTTTATTTGCCGTAAAGATTTCAAAAAAGATCGGGTTAATTAATACTACTGGTGTTTACACATCTGCCGTCAAATATTTTATTAATTTTAGTTCCTTTAATGCCTAATCTTTATTTAGCAGTAACTGTGTTGATATTAAGATTCAGCATATCACAGATGGATGTCCCCACCAGGCAGGCATTTATTATGATTTCAGTACCGGGCGACGAAAGATCGGCTGCTTCCGGTGTAACCACTATAACGCGTTCAATCGGTGCATCAATCTCACCGGCATTAAGCGGAATATTTTTAGCAAACCCGCTGCTATTAAATTTTCCTTTTTTCTTTGCCGGAGGCCTTAAAATAATTTATGACCTCTGGCTTTACTTTAGCCTAAAGGATATCGAGATTAAAGAATAAATGTATTATGCTAAATCCATGATTATAACCGTCTTTAATGTTTTCTTAAGTTATATAGAACCATTTAAAATGAGAATTATATTGCAAATGTTTTGTCATGATATCGTTCGTGCCTGCCGCAAAAAATAAAACAAATGTAGGGGTGTAATATTTTACACCCTTTGTTAATGCTTGGATACAATTACAAAACTTTGATTTGAAATGTGTTTTCTTTTCTGATTTTAATTTTATGACGAGACATTCAAACCTGTCAGGCCGTTTTGACTTTGGTAACTACTTTTGCCAGGGTATTCTATTGAATTTTATTTTTACCATGCAACATTAGAGCATCCCACTTTAAAATTTCTACATTGTTTCGATAATAAAAATGTTCTCTCTTTTTTATTTGTTTGATGGGTGCATGTTTAAGAAGGTTTTTTTCTCATCATGGATAATCAATTTCTCCTTCGTTGCACCCATTTAATTTTACTCCCTTGCATAATCATTATTTCTTATTTTAACCTATTTGAAGAGTGATAATAATTCTTTGGAGTATGTTCGATTTTGCTGAGACTTCATATCGCAAGGGCGAATTGCAATTCGCCCCTACATGAAAATAATTCATTCCCCTTAAACAATTTTAATTTCTTTTTTAAATCTTAAAGATTGTGGATGCAGGCAAAACATGATGATGTCAGACTGAGCTTGACGAAGACTGCATGTGTCATGCTGAGCGGAGTCGAAGCATGAGCCTGTCGAAGACTGAACGACATGATTTAGAATAATCCTTCACATTTCGATAAGCTCAATGTGGCATTACAGTGTCATGCTAAGCCTGCCTGCGCGAAGCTACACTTCACGAAACGATGCGTGTAGTGAAGCGCTTCGGCATAGGTAAGCTTGTCGAACCATGAAAGACAACATTGACAATAAACCTTCACACTTCGATAAACTCAGTGTGACATTACAGTGTCATGCTGAGCCGAGTCGAAGCATGAACGACATGATTGATAATTATATTGTCATGATGAGTTTGTCGAACCATGAAAGATACAGTTGAAAAGGTAGCTCTATAATTTATTGCAAAGATTTATTTATTATGAATTGCCGCCAGCTTAAGAGGCTGTGTGCAAATCAGATTTTGATTTATAAATATTTACAAAATTAAATATGGTAATTTCTTTTTAATGAGCGATTAATATTGAACTCCTACGGAGTTCGAGGTTGTTTTTGTATTTCTTTTTCTACAAATATATCGCTCCTACGGAGCGAAAACAGATTGTGAATTAACTCCATAGGAGTTTCACAAAGTAATGGCTTTGCCAAATTATTTGTAGGACAAATATTACCCAAAAATACCCGAACCCCATGGGGGTTCAATAAACAATTGATTACTTATTTATTGGTTTTTAATTTTCACACAGCCCCTTAAGCTCGTGGATTAAAATATAAAAAAGATTCCCGGCTTTAGCCAAATTATTTGGGCTAAAGCCAGATAAGAGTGAACTTGTTTTTATTTCCCCCCTCCCCCCACGACTTAAAAGTCGTGGCAAGTCAGTCGTGGCAAGTCAGGCGCTGCAAGCCAGTCATGACTATTCATATTTTGAATTGCCACGAGCTTTAGCTCGTGGACTACTAATAAAAAAACTCTCGGCTTTAGCCAAACTATTTTTGAAATTTTGCAAACCCATATTTAGAAATAAACACTTCATACTCTTCTGCAAAGCTCTTTTTTCTATGATGTTCTGCCTGGTTCTTAATATAATCTCTTACTTTGTCAATCATAGATTCGCTGACAGAAATAGCAATATACTCATCCTGCCATTCAAAATAACCCGGTATCAATTTGTTTCTGTTTATCCAATTTGATGATTCACCTTTTAATAATTGCGCTACTTTGCTAATTGTCTGAGAAGCACCTAATGATATTGTTGCATGTAGATGTTCCGGTTCGCAATTGATAAAATCTATATAAATATTTTTTTCTTTTGCATTTTCTTTGATATGTTGTATAAGCTTAGGCTTGAGCTCTTTTGTAATTATCTTTTCTCTATTTTTAGTAGCCCATATAATATGAATCCATATTCTTATGTAAGGCATATTGTAACTCCGGAAGCATTATGGCTAAAGTAATTTAAGAGGCGAGTTTTTCTGTCATTTAATTTTTTCATGTAAATAAAAATAGGAGTATTCCTTCTGAATTGCCACGAGCTTTAGCTCGTGGATTAAATATAAAAAAGATTCCCGGCTTTAGCCAAATTGTTTGAGCTAAAGCCCGATAAGAGCAAACTTGTTTTTATTTTCCCCCTCCTTCCACGACTTAAAAGTCGTGGCAATGTCAGTCGTGGCAAGTCAGTCGTGACAAGTCAGTCGCGGCAAATAAGTGTGACAATGCCGATGTCATGGTGAGCCTGCCTGCGCGAAGCTACACTTCACGAAACGTTGTGTGTAGTGAAGCGCTTCGGCATAGGCAGGCTTGTCGAACCATGAACGATGACATGAAAAGTTAAACGTCACATTTCGACAGGCTCAATGTGACAAAACACACCCTCATCAATATCCACAATAATCGGCACATGATCGCTTAATTTAATCCACTCATTGTAAGTGCCAATATTAAAATTAATGTTTGATAACAATTTTAATGATGCAAAACAATAATCTATGTGAAATGACTTCGATTCCTTATTGTGGAAAAAATATGTTGGTTTAGTTTCTTCTCCCTGTTCTTCATTGTAGTATCTATGGTAAATACTAAAAATATTTTTTGATTTCAGCAGGTCAACAACAACAGAATGAGTTCCAATTCTTTGAGGCTTTTCATTGTCCCATATTTTATTGCTGTTAAAGTCTCCAATTAATATTGAATCTTCTTTTAATAATTTATCATAATGGTTAACCGCTTTCCAAAGATGCGCTATATATCTGTCTTTAAGATTTTTGGGACTGTTCATGGTCCAAACTGCAAATAAATTAAAAATATTTTTCCCGTATATTTTCAACGGAATTATATATCTAAAATTAGGATCGAATTCCTCGTTAATTTTGAACTTATAATCTGAGTATGAAAATACTCCGATTCCTTTATTCTCATTATTCCCATACCATATAAAATCATTTGGCGTTGGTGTCAATTTGCCAAATTCAAGTTTTTTTTCATTTTCACATTCCGGTACAATTAGTATGTCGGGTTTAAATTTTAATATGGCATCATTTTTTTGTCGAAATGCCATCCGGCAATTCCAGGATATAATTCTCATAAAGCATTCTTTTGTCTTCGTTCAAAATATTTATTTGAAGTATTATATTTTTTTAAAAAAAGAAGTTAACTAATTAATGTCAAATACCTTATAACTTCAATTGTAAATTGATTCATAGAAAAAAAATGTTGTGATTTACTTTTCGCAAAGTGATTACTATGTAGCAGAATTTTTCCCTGCCCGGCGAAATGAATTGAAGACGGGTTTGACAATATTTAAAACAGTCTTGTCATTGCGAACAGAAGTGAAGCAATCTGTTGTAGTTTTGGTTTCATTGATTGGGTTTTGTAAGAATTAGATCTGCCCTATTTTTTTTACATCTGTGCCGGTTGTTTCAAGATCAAAAAAAACTATTGGATGGTTTAAGCTTTTTCTTTTATAATATATTATAATTAGTGTCCATAAAGCTTAATGACTCCTTAAAAAGAAAGTTTAAGAGTATCTTTTTCTTTAGGAGGATAAAATACTCCAATAATTACAAATGGATTTGGTGCTTTGCGGCGGTGGAATTGTAAAGTAGTCCCCACAAATAAATATAAATCTTTATTTGTTGTAAATTCTTCGAAGTATCTTTTTTTAACTAATTCATTTGCCTTAACTTCATCACCTTCGGCACTTCTTAGAGAGTTCCAATATAATGCGCCGATCTCCCAATCCTCAATCATTATTCTGCGAGGTTTTTTATCGCCTTCAGTTAGAAATTTATAATAATATTTATATGGAACTTTTCAGAAGTTTATCTCTTAATTTGGATTCACCTGTATCATCTAAATTAAAAAGGTCATACTGGTCATAATAGTCCTGCCATTGCTGTTTCCAGTCCCTTGCATCTTCTTCAATTTCAAAATCAATTATTTCTAATGGCTTAATAGTAGCAAGAGATTTATGCTGTATCACTGTAAGAAGCCTCAATTAATTCTGTGAAGTTAGTAAAGACTTCTTTTAAAACAATTTCTTTTCTTTTATTCCAATTGCCTTTCGTTTTTGTATCCCAATGTTCTAAAAGTTTAATTGAATTAGCTGCATCGCCAATAGGACGATAGCTTTCAGGGCGAAAATCCTTTGAACTATTTCTAATTAAGTTAAGTTGAATCCATTGAAATTTAGCAAAGCGTTTACCGAAATGGAAGAGAACGAAACGGTATGGGATATATTCTAATCCATTTACCATCTTCTAATAAGCCGGCTGTGCATACCAGCTCTTCGTACTTATTTGAAGGGAGCGGATATGTTTTAACCGTTATTAAAACTTTTAGCATCGTGTATTTCATTTGGAAGATACATTTTCCCCTTAGTTAGATATGAATTATCCGTTCATTAAATGAAGAATCACTTTCCAGCCATTCTGTTATTTTATGCCTGTGGCAGGAATTGTGGTCGGATTCAAAGCAAGTAAGCGCTACTCTATTATATTTATTAAGCAACTCTATTACAGTTTTGATGAATTCAATATTTTGTGGTAAAATTTCTTTTTTATAAATATCAAATAATTCCGTGTAGTCGATTTCAGTTTTAAGATTTTTTCTTAACTCGGAGACAATGCCAAGCTGTGGGATATGAATATATTCAATGCCGGCTTTTTCAAGATAAGATTTCATTTTAGTTTTTGAAAAGCCGTATTTCATTGAAAGTGGATTTTTGCGGACATCAATAACAAGAGCAATATTATTTGTAATCAATTTATTTATATATGAATCAATTGTAAGGCCTTCATACCCCAGAGTAAATAGAGTTTTCTCATGCGAAAGGTTTTTAACATTTTTTACGGCAGTTAATTCTTTTTCATTAAGAATTTTTTCGGCAATTTCACTTTTAACCGCAAAATAAGGATAGTCAATGTATGTTTTTTTTATGAGCTCATTGCCTCTTATGTTTTTAAACAAAGAAGTAAATTTATGAAGCGAAACTTGATCATCTTTTTTTAATTTACTTAAATGATTCTCATTCTTTGAAAGTATAAACTTATCTGCATTTTCCAGCATCCCCTGGCTTATCAGTACTCTTTTATCTTGATAAGATAAATGACTAAAGCAGCCGAATTTGTAAGGGAAAAAATCATAATGGTTCTTGTTCGAAAATTTGCAAAATAGAAAAAGGAGTTTTTCAAAATCGGTGCTGTCCAGGCTTCCGCCGAATGATTCCAATAAGAGCTAAAAATATTTTTCTTCTGTAATACATGAAATAATTTTGTTGTTTTATTTTAATTATATTTTTCACTTAATGAAGGTAAATATTTTAACTATAGACAAATTATTTTGCTATCCGTTTAGATTATAGACTTTATCAAACTTTAATCAATAATCCTTCATTTGAATAAAATTCGAACTCGATATTTCTTAATCTTATTTTATGCTTCTCATTTAAGAAACGTTTTTATTTAACTTCAATATTGTTGACAAAGACACCTTGTTTACTTTTAAGGTTATAACATCTTTAGGATAATTTATAATAACCCAATGTCTTCTGCTTATTAGGTCTTCATCAGTTACGACTATCAAAGATGCAATGTTGGTGATTTCAAAAATAATTATAAAATAGTATAGCTAATTTCATTAAGACTATCTATATCAATGTCATTTATTTCATTGCTTAGAGCGAATCTAATTCCATTTAACGGTAATTCAATTGTATATTTATAATCAGGAAGAGGAATGAATGTTTTATTGTTGAATTCAGTTAAATATTCTAGCCAGCTTAAATATTTAAGCAAAGAGTTTGAAATGTCTTGAAAAATGTCGGAAAAGTAATTATTTATTTCTTCATTAACTATATATGGTAGAGGTAACTCTTCATATTCCTTAAGAAAATTTAATCTAGATAAAATGACATTAAATTCCTTTAAAGATGATTGCAAATTTCGAATTGGAATTGAAAAATAAATCCCAATATTAAACAAGTGTCTTATTAGGGCATCAATTATATGATATTTTGAAATAGGGAAATTTGGTAGCTGTGCTTGCCTAAGAACTTCTAATGCTCTATAAATACGAATTGCGAATATTTCCCCTAATACACCGCCAGGTTCTTTTGGTTTTCCAAAAAAGAAAAAGAAAAAATTTACTTCGTTGTTGTTGTAATCATGATAGCTAGTTCCTAATTTATGAGAATGACCATCATCTATTTTAAAGCCATACACATTAGCTTTATCATCAATTTCAGAAACAGAAATGAAACTTGTTTTAGTTAGAAGTTTGCCGATGTTTTCAGTAAGTTGATCTTCGTTTACCATATGAGGGAAAACATAAACTGCTGCATCTTTATTACCTGCTTTGGCTGATATATCTTGAAGTAGTTTATGTTGATTATGATTTTTGTTGCTATTGAGGTCAAACTCTATATGAATGTTTGGATGGGATTTATCCCCGAAGAATATACTTTTGGGATTATCATTGAATTGTTTCTCAATGCCTGCTTTAAATTGCATAAATAATAATCTAGCTGTGCCACCTTGAAAATTAGAGGGGGAGTGAATACATACATCATAGCCACCATTTTTTTTACCCTCTAGATTAATATGCAATCCAGTAGCAAAGGATTTTGGAGCTTGTATAAAAGGGAAACGCCAATGAGGACGCCAATATTTTTTAAGAGATATAGGTTGTAAATACCACCAAAAACTATCTGCTAACGAAAGTATTTCATGAGTTATATTCAATTCTAAGGTTTTTTCTATTTTTCCCATTTGCCAACCGGTTAATAATAAAAAATGATAATATTCTATTTGAACAAAACACAAATATCATTTTCGGGTGTCATAATAGTTGTTTGAAGTTTTGCACGAGTGACACTTACTCTCAAATTATATTTTTGATTTGTTCCTGCATTCTCAATCTTATTACCGGGTATTATTCTATCAGGATTAGTTATTATAATTCCATTCTTTTTATGAGGCCATCCTTCAAAGATTATTACTTCATCAAATTGTTTACCTTTAGCTTTGTGCATATTCATTACAATTACACCCGTCTCCGGTTTAATAGTTGTAGAGAAATGTTCGCGAATAAAAGCCTGGCGGACAATTTTGAGTGCATTTATGTATGAACCATTTTCACGCCAATCCCTTGATAAAGAGTCCCTTAACTGAGTACCCCGGTCTAATAATCTAATATTCCTTGATTCTTCTGCGACTTGAAATAATCGTTTACAAATGCCTTTATCTAATATATTACGGATTTCAATCCAATCTTTATAAGGATCCCCAGTTTTATTCAAAGACTTACATAAATTATAAACTTCTAACATTGGATTAATAATACAACGTTTAGGAAGTTCATTATTAGTTCTTCTAGAATTATTTAATTCTTCTAAAGCTTTTATAATTTTAGTAGATTCATTGATGTATTTTTTTAATGGTGTGGCACCACTTCTACCTAAAAAGAAATCATTAATAAGTTTAATAAATTTTGCATCATCTTGAGAACTTTCAGCAGGCTGTAAAAGAAATGCTATAATTTCAGCAGACAATACTACTCCTTCCATATCTATCATTGCATGGTTATGTATTGAGGGTAGTGTCTGACTACCGGAAAGAAGTGATTCGGATACATTACGCATCATTTTTTTTGTAGGGACCAAAATAGCTAAAGACCAATTCTTTAGATTCAATGCTTTTATTCTTTTTATGGCATTCAAAACTTCATATTTAAGTGCTGAATATGCTTGGTTTTGATTTGGTCGATACGATTTTAATATAATTCCTTTATAATCATTTTGAAATTTCCCAGTTAATAAATCATCACCAAACATAGATATTTCTGTATCACTATTTCTATGATTCTCATCGCTAATATCAAACTCAGTTGGAGTAAATATTTGCCTGAAATTATTAATCCTTTCTGGGTCAGCACCTAAAAAATCATAAATACGTTGATTCGGATCGGCTAAAGCAATTAATTTACTATACATACCCAATTGAATAACCAATCTCCATTGATCGGAGTTGGTATCTTGAAATTCATCAAGAATAATTACCGGAAATACGCCAGATATTATTCTTCTTATTTTATCACTTCCAAGTAGTATATTGCCAGCAAAATATGCAAATAAATCAAAGCAAACTCTCCCTTCTTCAGTAGCTAATCTAAATCTTTCATTGTTAACAAGTGTTTTGATTTCTTTCTCGGACTGCCCTGAACTTCGTAAAGCAGATAATATGACAGCTTCCATTGGTGGAGACAAAATAGAAAGTTTTCTAGGTAGTCCCACAAGATGTCCATGGGTTTTAATAACTTTCCAAAAGAAAGAATGATAAGTATCAACAAGAATTGAACTCTTGATTCCCGCTGTAATTTGAACATTTTCTTGAATAGCTTGAATTACTCTTGAAACAGTTGGACGAGCAAAACTAAGAAATAATACTTTTTGAGTAGAAGTTAAGTAATTTTTTGCTATGTGTGAAGCTTTTAAAATAGAAACGAAAGTTTTTCCGGAACCTGGACCGCCTATTATAAGAAGATGTCCATCTTCTTGAATGATTTGTTTTTTCTTTTCTGAAAGTTCAATCAAGATATGTTATCCCCTTTTATATTGTCTTGATTAATTTCAGCTTTCACATTAACAGGAAGATTAGGTGTGCAGATTTTTTTTAGTTCAATACATACTTGTTTTAGCCATTGAGGAATTTCATCAAGATTACATTGTGATAGAAAATCTGCAATACCCCAATTACCTTTTGACCATTGAAAATATTCTAATAAAACATCATCTACTTTATCATTGGGATTGGGATATTTATCAATCAAGTGCTGAGGTAAATCCAAACTTTTAAGAAATCTTTCCTTAGCATCAGAAGTTGTATTTTTAAGAATTAATCGTTCAAAGCCCTTTTCTTCATGCATAAATAGCTTTTTTACTAATGCTTCAATAGCTGTCTTATTTTCTTCAGTTTGTTTATCGCATACTGCATAAACATCTTTTCCAAGCAGAATAAACTGACGATATATCTTTGATTTGTTTTTCACCTTCAGCATCTATGATTGAAAAACCTAATAATTCTAATGGAGAAAACGTAGCCGGGATCTAATTCTGACAATTTTCGAGCTACAGCTGGAAGAGAAGTATTTTCAGTTGCCCCCTCTGCAATAATAATACGACGAGAAAGAAGCCCTTCGCAAAATCGGTTCCTAAAATCTTTTCTAAATCTTTTATGCTTAATACTATCAGGTAATTCTATTTTTGATTGGTTTAATTCACCGATTGAGTCTCTACTTAATATGACAATTTCTTCAAGCTTGAATTCTTCAATTACATAAGGTGAATGTGAAGTGAATAAAGACTGAGAGGAAAGATTTCTTATTTCTTGAATAATCCGTTTTTGAGTATAAGGAGGAATAGCTGTTTCCGGTTCTTCCATTGCAAAGATAACGTTATGTTTGTCTTCAGCAATCTGGGATAACATTGCAAGTACCATAATATTTATTGTCCCGGAGCCTTGTCTATAATAAGGTGCCGAATGATCACCCTCGCCAGTTGCTACAAATGCTGTTATTATTTTTCAAGATGCTCACGGGTAAGATTTGATATCTTTAAATGAGGTTTTGAACCCCATTCTTTTGGTACGTATTTATCAATTGCTTCTTGAATACTTGAAAGAACCGTTGATAAACCTATTTCGTTTTCATCTTTAATTTCAAAAGAGTTCAAACTATTTAATGTATTTTCCCAAAGCTGCGGACGAATTTCCTTTAATCTCAATATAATGTCTAAGAGACTACCATGTTCCAAACTTAATGCCCTTGTACCAGTTCTTAATGATCTTAAATAAAGGAAACCACATAATTGTTTGTCTTTTTTAGTAAAAAATTGTGGAGAATCGCTTTCAATTAGACTTCGACTATAAAAAGTATTTCCTTTAAAATCATCATCGTCCGTGTCGTAGTAACCTTCGAATGTAATTCTCACAGCCTCTTTATAATTAGAACTATCAATAGGAGTTATATCAGGTTTGTCATACATGGAATTAGTTACTTCATCCCACCATTCAATAAAATCGTGAAATTTATTTCTTTGATCATCATTTAGGTCTGTAACAGTAGCTTCTATTATGATTTTGTTTTCCCCTCCCTGGTCATTTTGATATTTACCTAAATAAAAATCATGTTCGTCTATTATTGGTAATCTGTTCATTCTGTCTGGGCCAAGTACTAAATCTATTGCCTCTAATACTGTAGACTTTCCCGTATTATTATCACCAACCAATACTACAATGATTTGGGAAAATTAAACTACTGGTTTTTATACCACGAAAGTTTTTGATTATTAATTGACAGATTCTCATATGGAACCTTTCATTTTATAACAAAATATTTTTACTCATTATATTTTTTGATTAACGCTTTTTTGCGTACCATCAATAATAATTTGTCGTTTAATTGCATACTGTGAATGGATTTTCCTTAACTAAATGATTAAGAATTTTGATAGTATAATATTGAAAATAAAAAAGATAGTAAAGTAATTTTTATTTTTTGATATTAACTCATACATCTCCCTTCGTCCCTCTTCTAAATGAGAATAATGCACTATGTCAATTGTAACAAAGTAAAGTTAGAAATAATTATGATATGTATTAACACTC
>CAVZSD010000013.1:0-38649 GCA_963777615.1 uncultured Bacteroidota bacterium
GTGTACTTTGATTATAATGAATCAATTCATAAAGGCTTAAGTTTGCAAAATTTTTATTTGAAAATCTTTCAAAATATTTTTCCCAATTTTTAAGATTGTTTACTCTTTCATTTGAATCGTCTCGCATTACAATTTCTAAATTATCTCCAATTATAGCAGTAGAAAATTCGAATAGCACTGTAGGAAAATAGTTGTTGGGATAAAAGTTAAGATCAATTTCAGTAATAATGTGGTTACCATGGTGCTGAAATACACATTGTTGATATTGATAGAGGACACATTTTGTAATAATATTTTTAGCTTTTAATAATAAGTTTTTATCAAGAACAACTTCTTTTTTTAATACTAAAATTGTATCAAGGTCACTGAAATACTTAATGTAATCTTTTGTTGAAAAGCTTCCGTGAATTCCTGCAAAACAAAATAATGATGAATTATCACGGATATATTTATAATACTTTATTAATGGGCCGTAAATATTCAATATCTTCTAAATCTTTTTTCCCATTCGCTAATTGATTGCAGACTCTTCGTTATTACAATTTTGGATTTATCTAACTGCAGCGATGAATCTAATATTTTAAAGCCTTCCACTATTACGTCAATACCATCAAGAAATTTATTATCTATAAGCGTTTTTATATCATTTAAAATTCCAGCTTGTAAACTGCTGCCATTTAAATAACTATTCAAGCATGAATGTAATTTATTCTGTAAATCAATTAGTTCAGTCAATGAAAATTTTTTCATTTTCCCCAAATACCAAAAGCTTTTTGATTAATGATTTTATAAGCCTGAATCGGCCGCAAGAAAAAACTCAAGCTTAAACTAATACATGTACCCAATATTACACCATTTATTCCCATATTTAGATTTCTAGCCAGGAAGATAGATAATGGTATATTAATTATTGCATTAATGCTTGCTGTAATAAGTGAAATCTTTAATTTACCAACGCCGTTTATAAAATAAGTAAAAATGTTATTCCACGTACTCATGATAACAAATAACGCCATCAATGCACTTAAGGCGAAAGAGATTTGTACTTTATCTCCAATCCATAATGTATATACTTTTGCCGAAGATAAAAGCATTATTGAAATAATAATTACCACTAATATCCAGATTTGGATTAACCTTTTAATAGTATTTTTAATCCAACCAAAATCATTCTTTGTGTATGCCTCAGTAAATGCAGACCAAAATGGAATAATTATAATTGAAAATCCCATTTGAGCTATATTAAAATATTTTAGAGCAATGCTGTAAGGGGCTACCTGTGCGGGGCCGAATAGCTGGGTTATAATTAAATTATCTGTTGTAAAGACAACTACTGCTGCAGCTTGCATTACAAAAAATTTTACTCCTAATGAAGTAAGCTTATTTACATGCTTGAATTGAACAAATTTAAAAGATGGTTTTAGGTGTTTATAATTACGGCTAAAAAATATAACAGAAAAAATAACTGCAGGCAAAAAAGTTGAAAAGCCGATTGTTACGGCAATTAAAACTAAAGACTGATGGCTGACTTTTGTAAGTATAAAAATAATGAGTAAGGATAATAGGTTGCCGCTTGTATAAATTAAATCATTCAGCGAAGATTTTTGATCTGCATTTAAAACCGTTCCAATCAGTCTCACCACAAAATTAACTGCAAAGAAAGTGAAAACAACAATTATTAAAGAATTTATTTCACTGGTTAAACTTTCTGGAGAGTTAAATATCTTCTGCCAGTTGATAAATTTGTCGGCGATAAGAAATAATATATAAAGGATTATCACAATGATGGATAATGCCGCATAAGTAGTGCTTACATATATTTTACCTAATTCCTTTTCGTCTCTTGCCAGCGCTTCTGCTAATTTATTTCTTAACCCGTTTCCAAGCCCTATATCAAAAAAATAAAACCAGTTTATCACGGAACTAATAGTAATCCAAATCCCGTACTTTAAAGGACTTAGGTATCCTAATAAAAGCGGGACTAATAGTAATTGAACAACTATATTCAATGATTTTAAAATAAACGAGAATGCAATATTTTTTTTTGCTTTTACACTTCTTTCATGTCCTTTATTAATGCTTTTGAGAATGAGCCTAACAGGATTTATGGTTTAATCCTTCGAAGAGTTTTTGATTTAAACAAAAAATAAATTATTTAGTTGTAAACGGTCCAATAACCATATTTTTATTGTCTCTTAAATTACCATCGAAATCTTTTTTTAAAAACGGAATATATTTGCCGTTATTTATACATGGACTATCATCTTTCAAATGGTAGTTATTATTTCCAGGGTCAACAAATTGCGGATCAGCAAAAAGGCTATGTTCATCATTCCCTGTATTTTGATTCCATTGACTGATGCTATAGTAAGTATGATTTTTACCATCACTAAGCTTTGGAGATTTTTTATTATTCCAGAATAAATTATAATCACTAATATTTACGCCATGCGGCAGATAAGCGATCTAGTATATTTAAATCTGATACGCTGTCACTGATCATAATATTGTTATACACTTTATTGTTTACTAATTCATATCCTTCCCTTGGTATGCCATGAACCACAATACCCCGGGTGTTATTGCTAACTAGATTATTTACTACATAGCATGAATCAGACGCAGATATATAAATGCCATTTTGTAGATTATATAGTTACTATGTTATTAGTTATAAATGCATTGTTTGAAATTTCATAAAAAATACCCATCCCCTTGTTTTCACTAACAAACGATGCATTTATAGTTATATTCCGGCAATCTCCGTCAAACCATATCCCCGGGCCATAATTATATTTTATAATATTATTTGAAAAATATGCTATTTGATATTTTTAGATTTTTCATTCCCCCTGCATGCCAGCTAAGTTAAACTTTCTGTAATTGTTATATTCAACCGTATTATTAGTCACTTCTAAATGATTTCCGTAAAATGTCATTCCAGTACAACCGTTATAAATTGCACTTACAATTTTTAATAATGCGCGAATCACAATTCCCGCCTAACCCCGTAAAATCACACCATTCAATATCCAGATTTTCACAGATTTGATTATTTCCTGCATATATTTACTGCCGGCCAGCCGGTTTTAAATTGAGCTGAGGTGTTGGAGTGCAAAAACTTAAGTCCATATAGTTTGATGAAATTATTTTTATTACAGTAAAATAGTACGGGCCGTACACTAGCTTCTACTAATATGATTATTAGGATCGCCGTTATCTTTCAACTCTATAAATAAGGTTTGATTCATCTGGATTATAGTAAAAGCTGCCGGGAGTAATATCATTTTCATCATTTCCAACCGCTGGTAATCTTTTAGGGGAAAAAAAATGATTTCCCCCAATCTGCTGAAGTATATTTACCATCAACAAAAACCTGCTGGCTGTTATACTGCCAATTTTTCTTTATCCAAATATTATTTTTCCATTTTTCCCAGCCGGTAACTATATCCGAACCTTTTATGAAAACGCTGTCCCCGTCGGCAATAAAATTAATCATTTTATTATAGCTGGTACCGGAATGTTTAACTACTACACTTTCTCTATAAATTCCGTTTTTTATATAAACCGTATCGCCTGCATGTTAAAATATTAGCGGCATGTCTGAATGGTTTGCCATGGTTTTAGTTCTGTGCCGGGATTTTTATCGGATGCATTGGGATTATTTATATCAACATAATAAGTATTTGCAAAAGAGAATTGGAAATTAATATTGCAAACAGAATAAAAAATATCTTAAACTTTTTCATAGTAAATCCATAGTCTTGTTATTAATGCTTATCAATAAATGCATTAATGTGTATAATTATAAGCTAAAGACAAAAGATTTACTATTCATTATTTGCAGCATTAAATACAAATGTGATGCAGATGATTATATCTATTTATTATCCTGTTTTACTCGGTGCTTGAAAAAAGTTTCTTCACCACAGATTATGGTAGGAATTTGATCTTGCCTGCCGTTGTAGAACTGCCGTAAATGTCATTTCGACCAAAGGGAGAAATCTATTCCGAATTAAAATATTAGATTTCTCACTCGAAGACTCTTTCGAAATGACAATTCTGATTTGAGCAACACTAAACAAACTTTGGTGGCTCATCTATATGGGAATCAAATAAATTCAGCCACGGCACTTTGTAATTTCTCACAACGGATCAGCATGAATTTGATGAATCAAATTCTTACATATTCAACAAAATGAAATATCCTTTGAAAGATGAGATAAAAAATAAAACTTATCAGGACAGAATTAAAAAATGTAAAGAGCTATTTGAGAACAAGCCTCGCCCTTCACAAGGGAGAGGTGGGAATATAGGGTTCTCTTTACAAATCTTCATGAGTTATAAATAATTCCCTCACCGACAACAAAGCTTCGTAGGAATTTGATCTTGCCTGCCATTGTAGAACTGCTGCAAATGTCATTTCGACCAAAGGGAGAAATCTATTCCGAATTAAAATATTAGATTTCTCACTCGAAGACTCTTTCGAAATGACAATTCTGATTTGAGCAACACTAAAACAAACTTTGGTGGCTCATCTATATGGGAATCAAATAAATTCAGCCACGGCACTTTGTAATTTCTCACAACGGATCAGCATGAATTTGATTAACCTGTCCGGCTTTGACGGATCAAATTCTTAACATATTCAACAAAACTGAAATATCCTTTGAAAGATGAGATAAAAAATAAAACTTATCAGGACAGAATTAAAAAATGTAAAGAGCTATTTGAGAATAAGCCTCTCACTTTACAAGGGAGAGGTGGGAGAGGGTTTCTCTTAACAAATCTTCATGAGTGGTAAATAATTCCTTCGCCACAGATTTATTGTAGGAATAGATTAACCTGTCCGGCATTTGACGGATCAAATTCTTACATGCTGATTAACACAGATTCTCAAAGAATATTTAATTTTAGTATTTTTTTTAGCAGCGGCAAAGTAAAGAATCGGGAAAAGGAGTTATTTAAATGAAAAATTATTACTCAAATTTTGGGATATTAATATTTAAATAATCAAACTAAGGTTACAATTTTATTAACCTGCTTTATTAAAAACATCAGGTGATATTTCATAAGAATAAAAAGATTTTAAAGAAGTTTTTTTGCTAGCCTCTAATAATTCAAACCCAACAATTCTTCCATCTTTTGTAACATCAATATTTAGCCCTTCTTTTACTTCAATCACTCCTTCCGGTTTTTCATCGGATATTTGAATATATAAAGCATCTACCTCATTATCATAATTTACTTTCATCTTATAACCTTTTCTTTAATAGATAATTTGAAATAACTAAAATATCATCATTAATAATTTTACAAATAACTTTGATAGGATAATTATAATTATCTAGTAGAAGCAATAAACGATATTTTATGTTCTTTTATAATTTCTTTATTTCCCCTATTGATCACTTCTATAACATCATCTTCAGTAAGATTATAAAGATTCATCCTTCTTTTAGAATGTCTAGTAAATTTTATCATTTAATTATATCTCAAGATAAATTATTCTATTTTTGTTACTAAGGTTTTTCAATTGATAAGGTTTAATGTACAAAGATTACTTGTTGATTAGTTTTTATGGAATAAAAATTATTACAAACCTTATTACTTATCTCTTGATTCTTATTTCTTGGTTCTTATCTCTTATCTCTCTGTAAATTAGCTTACTTCAATTTAAGCTCTTAAGTTTTTTATAATAATCTCACGACCTTCGGCGTTTGTATGATAAGCCCGAAGGGCTGATATTATTGTAGCAAAATTATTTATCCAATTATCTTTAACCCCGAAGGGGTGGAATAAATTTTTTGCCTTTATCATTATATATTTACTAATTATTAAAGGAAATTTCTTATTGATTATTTAATTTGGACAGCAGTGATTTTTGGTGACTCATCTATTTTGTAAACAAATAAATTCAGCCACGGCACTTTTTAATTCCTCACAACAGATTAGTAGTAATTTGATTAACCTGCCCGGCTTTGACGGGCCTGTCCGGCTTTGACGGATCAAATTCTTACATATTCAACAACATGAAATATCCTTTGAAAGATGAGATAAAAAATAAAATATATTAGGGCAGAATTAAAAAATGTAAAGAGCTATTTGAGAACAAGCCTCGCCCTTCACAAGGGAGAGGTGGGAGAGGGTTCTCTTTACAAATCTTCATGAGTTATAAATAATTCCCTCACCACAGCTTTGTAGGAATTTGATCTTGCCTGCCGTTGTAGAACTGCCGCAAATGTCATTTCGACCAAAGGGAGAAATCTATTCCGAATTAAAATATTAGATTTCTCACTCGAAGACTCTTTCGAAATGACAATTCTGAATTGAGCAGCACTAAACAAACTTTGGTGGCTCATCTATATGGGGATCAAATAAATTCAGCCACGGCACTTTTTAATTTCTCACAACGGATTAGTAGGAATTTGATTAACCTGCCCGGCTTTGACGGGCCTGTCCGGCTTTGACGGATCAAATTCTTACATTTTTAATCTTGTCTTTCTCTTTGCAAAGCCATCACTTTGTTAGTTATAATTTTATTCACCACAGAGACTAACAGAGCGGAAAAACTATTTTTATTCTGCAGCAGATCCATATTTTTTTGTCACATTATTTTTCTTCAGAATTTTTCAACCGCCGCATCAACAAGAAAAGATTTTATTTCTTCCTTTGAAATTTCATCACCCATATATTCCACTTCCTCGCTGTAATCGATGTCTTCAAAATAAGCCAATTGTTCCTTGAAAAGTTTATCATTGAAAAAATGATTAAACAACTCTTTTGCTTTTAGTATGATTTCATTTAACGGGAAGCGGTATTTTATAATAAAAAAAAGGTCAACATAATCTTTCCACTTAGCTCTGCCTCCCAATGCATACGCCTTCATAGCAGCTAAATCTAATAATGAAGGCATCCTAATAATTTCTTCAAAATTGATAAAAGATTTTATCTCGTACGGGTATTGGAAAAAAGTCGCTTTTACTCCGTTTATAATTATATGCATCTGTTCCGAAGATTCATATATTATGTCGGTGGTGGTATATGCGGATGATTCGATAATATTTTTTATTTGTTTTCTTTTAAGATTTTGTTTCGTGAACAAATCAAAATCTATTGATCTTCTATGACCAATTTGCAGAGCAATTGCAGTTCCGCCGACCATATAGTAATCTTTCGAAAATTCCTTAATTAAAGGGATCAGCTCAATTTGCTCTTTAGTTAATATTTCCTTGAACATGCCTGTCAAAATATAATTTGAAATAATGCATAGTGCGTGGTCTATAGTTTATTCTTTTCCTGGAAATTTGTCTATAAAAAATTTGCGCTGCTTGTTCAACGCCTATCAACTCGAACAATCTCTTAACATCGCTTCCGTTGCCGTAACTCAAAATTGTCTCTACTAAAAATTCCATGCTTATTTTCTCTTTTGCATCATCTTTTACATACCAAAAAAAACTGCTGTGCTCTCTTATAAACTTCTTTATTTCTTTGTCGTTCTCAATCATTTTTTAAATTCTTTTTATATATATGCAAAATTACGGACTTCTTTTATTAACCGGTATTACTACTTATTTGTTTTTTGTTTATAGTGCGTTACCCATTGTAATTTAGAACCTTTCACTTCTTCTTCGATAAGCGCTTACCTCTGCCGTTACTCCACTGCTAAAATTACTGCTATCATAAAAATGTTTGTAGTATAAAGTAAATAGTTTGTTGTTTTTAGTGTATGGTTTGAAGTCTTTTTTCTTCTGCTTTTTTTTCCCAAAAGTAAAAGCTATTTTTAGAAAGTAAATAAATTCCATTTTTATTAATCAATTCCTTAACTTCATCACTGCCGAATGTGTTAAATATCCATTTGAAATATCAAAAGTCACCTAGTTAAGCAATCTTTCTAAAATGAATTTTCTATTCTTCTGAAGATCAATTTTTTCAAAATCTACATCCCAAAAAAACTTTTTTAACCCACCGGGGATATTTGTTTTTTCCATAGTTTAATTTATAAAATTTAAACTTGTTTTTTTCTAAGCTAAGCTATCAGGTTTTGAGTTGTAATTTTTTTTCGTTACAGGGAACACGGATTCTAACAGTGAATTTTTAATCTGCGCTTAATCCTGTTATCCTCTGTCCTTGCCAGCCCGCAATGAAATCGTAAAAATTTGATCTTGCCTGCCGTTGTAGAACTGCCGCAAATGTCATTTCGACCAAGGGGAGAAATCTATTCCGAATTAAAATATTAGATTTCTCACTCGAAGACTCTTTCGAAATGACAATTCTGAATTGAGCAGCACTAAACAAACTTTGGTGGCTCATCTATTTTGGAATCAAATAAATTCAGTCACGGCACTTTTTAATCTCTCACCACAAATTATGGTAGGAATTTGATCTTGCCTACCATTGTAGAACTGCCGCAAATGTCATTTCGACCAACGGGAGAAATCTATTCCGAATTAAAATATTAGATTTCTCACTCGAAGACTCTTTCGAAATGACAATTCTGAATTGAGCAGCACTAAACAAACATTAGTGACTAATCTATATGGGAATCAAATAAATTCAGCAACGGCATAACAATAAGAGTAGCCGGGTCATAGGTCGTCAATCATTTGCTTTGTTGTTATTGGGTAATTAGTTATTAGCTAGCCATTAAATGGTCACTTGTAGTCAGTAAGTTGTCATTCGGATATAGTCCTTCATTCAGCAGCTTGCAAGGGCGAATCCGCAAAAGTCAGAGAAGCCTAGTCAGTGGTTGTCAAACGCTTTATGCTACTTTATTATATTCAAGTTCGCCTGCAGCAAGTGGATGGACTAGTAAAATTCCCTTGTGGAATTCATTCATTACTTTATCGATATTTTTTGATACTATCGGTTCATAGTAAGCTTCACCGCAATTCTCACAAATAAGCGCGGGTACATCTTTAATTGTAATTATGGATTTTTCAACTTTTACAATAAATTCTGTGGTTCCATATTTTAATTTACCTTTGCAAAAACTACAAATTTCGGGATTCAATGAAAGTTTTTCATTCTGCATATTTTATTCCTTTCTTTTCCTGAATTCTACCCACTTTTCCTCATCGGGTTCATAAACAGTAATTATTCTAACATGGTTTTCACATTGTGCCGCAACAATATGTAAAGATTTTCCTTTTTTTAATCCTAAAATTAAAACCGAAGGACAAGGAAAATTATCGGGGTAATTTTCGATAATTTCACCGTTCACTATAATTTCGTTTATTTCTTCTGTTGTAACATTCCTTTGAAACATTCTAACTCTGGCATGATCTGATATGATAAATTTTTCGTCGTTAAGAAGTTTCCTAATTTCTTCCAGATCAGCTTTTTTTGCCATTCCTACCTTTATAATTTATACTAAAATAAGCTTACAAACAATTTCTTATGTCAATTCCCTTTAGGCGGAGATCTTCAACCTAATGTTATGGTATAACTATATAGCATCTTAGTCATTCAATTGTGCATCAGAGTCATTTGGCATTGGTAAATTTTAAATTAGCAGTGAAATTATTTAACAAAATTTTAATCGTGGATTTTATTTTGTGCTTAATCCTGTCTTATTCCGTGCTTGCCTGTCCGCAATGAACCGTAAAAATTTGATTAACCTGCCCGGCTTTGACGGGGGCCTGTCCAGCCTTATCTTACATTCTTCCTCTGTGGCTCTCTCTGCCTTCTCTGTGGAACTCTGTGCCTGCACACCGAAGTGCTTCGGCACACAGAGGTGTGTAATTTCAAAAATTTTGAAACACAGAGAGCACAGAGGACTCACTGAGTTTCACAGAGATTTAGAAATACAACACTTCCTATCTCTTTCTACCGGGTTTTGGATTCTCGATTCTGGATTCTTAATGTTAGATGTTGGTCATTAATAAGAAGTCAATCAGCAACTGCAATAATTTGTTGACAATCAGAAGTCATTCAGTAAACTTCATCATGAGTTCCAATGTTTATTAACAGTATTCCAGTTTCATCCGTGGTTTGATTTTTTATAAAATCGAAAACTATTCTTTAATCATAATCAACAGAACAAGCCCAATTACCATCTAAAACTCCTTTTAACTTGTGCGTTTTTAACTTGGGTGCAAATGAATCTTGTTGAAGTAATTCCATAGTCATTAAAATCTTACTCTTTAATGCGGGGTCGTTTTTTATTGTTTTCTTAAATGCTTTCTTATATGATGAAGACCAGTTTAAGATTATCATTCACTTTCTATATCTTTAAGGAAATCTTCAATTGAACCATGTTTAGTCTTGTTTGCCCGGTATTCTTCTTTACTTTCTTTAACTGATTCTGCTAATTTTTTTCTTTTTTCTTCAATAACTCTTTTGTGAATAATTTCAGATATCATAAGTTGATCATCAAGTGGAAGTTTTGAAACAGATTCCAAAAAATCATTTAAATTTGTTGATGTGTGCATAAGTTTTACTTTCTTAATTCTTAATAAAAATAGAATTAAAATAACAATTATTCAAGAATTAAATCCTCCGTCTTTTCAATGATACTCAGGCTTTTAGAATCAAGCTGGTTTTTCCAAACCTTCAAGGGCTAACTCGTAGAAATTTGATTAACCTGCCCGGCTTTGACGGGCCTGTCCGGCTTTGACGGACCTGTCCGGCTTTGACGGATCAAATTCTTACACCCCCAACAAAATGAAATATCCTTTGAAAGTTGACATAAAAAATAAAACATATTAGCACAGAATTAAAAAATGTAAACAGCTTTTTGAGAATCCCACAATGATCACTCCTAACTTGTACCTTTAAGTTCGGTAACATGTTTAAAACCCTATCTAATCTTTCCCTTGTGAAGGGAAAGACTTGTTCTCAAAGATATCTTTGCATGTTTCATTCTGACATTTCCATTTAAGTTAAGCCATAACTTTTTTACGAATAGATAAAATTATAAATGTTAAGTTTTTACCTCCAATAAGCCCTTCCATTTTCAAGGGAAGGGTTGGGATGGGTTCGTAATTGGAAAAACTTTTGTGAGTATATTAAATATTTTGAATATGTTTCTTTATTTCAGATAAAACATAATCTATATTATTTATTACTTCAGCATTATTAAACCGTACCACTCGTTTTCCAAGATAGTTCAGAATCTTTGTTCTATCCTCATCTTCCTTTAATATATATTTGTGATATTTGCCATCTAGTTCTATAATTAGTTTTTCTTCATGACAATAAAAATCTCCCACAAAAAATCTCTCACTACCTGTTATATCATGAAGGAAAGGATATTGTCTTAAAAATTTCTTACCACAGATTTTTTTTCTACGCAAAGCTTCCCATAAAATTCTTTCAGCTTTTGTCGGGTTGTTTCTTAATTCCCTGCAAATGGATTTTGCAATTACGGCAAGTTCTACTTTCTTATTTAAACTCATTTAGAGCTTTCAAATAAAATATAGTTCTAAAATATCAATCTATGCTAATAGAACAATAAAATAAAATTTCAGAATCTCCATCTAATCTTTTACGTTAAATTTAGCTCAATATAACTTGGTGAGAAACCATTTAGTGCAACAAATTACTTGTTTTTTCTACTGTAACTTATTAAAAAAACACTGATTTATTTCTTAATTATATTCCCCTGCACCAGCCAGAAAAATGCTATTAGATTAAAGATTAAAAATTATAAATTTTAAAAAACATATCAGTCAGAATTAAAAAATGTAAAGTTCTTACTGAGAACAAGTCTCGCCCTTCTCAAGGGAGAGATGTGAGAGGGTTCTCTTGACAAATCTCATGTGCACTAAATAATTTCTTCACCACAGATTATGTTAGGAATTTAATTAACCTGTCCGGCTTTGACGGATCAAATTCTTACATTCTCAATTCCGTGCTTCTCTTTGCCTTCTCCGTGGAACTCTGTGCCTGCACACCGAAGTGCTTCGGCACACAGGTGTGCAATTTCAAAAACTTTTGTAACACAGAGAGCACAGAGGACTCACTGAGTTTCACAGAGAAAAAAAAATAGCACATTTCTTATCTCTTAATTCTTACTTCAGTCTTCGCAAAAAACGCTTGTCTACGGCAACCAGGCTGCAGCAGCAAAGAAAGAAAAGGGAAATGTTTTAGCAAAGTATAAATAAAAATGAATAATTAACAATTTATAGCTACCAACATCAATCCTCAAATTCTAAACCTATAAGTATCATGCTGCAATCATAGACGCCTTTAGTATTAGTCAGGTTAGAATGTTCAACCTAAGATTCCATATTTATCTTTACAATAATTCTTTATTTTTTCAATGCTATGCAGTAGGTCCGGCGTATATTCTAAAACCTTTGTAAATATTTCTTTATATGCTTCTGGTATATATTCATGAGCAATTGTATTACGTAATTCTCTTATTTCAACAAATGTATCAGCGTCAGTTATCAAACCTTTCTTTTCTGCCTTATTAATACGGTCGCGTATTCCCCCTTCAATTTCCAGGTCTGCTTTTTCTATAATCTTAAATATTTTTTGAATTAACAAATCGCTTAAACGAGAAAATCGGGAAGTTAAAGAGTCAAACGATTCCAGTTCTTCTTCTGTATACTCTTTCATTATTCCTATTTTACTGCATTTTCTATAAGAGTAATCAAGCAAGCTTGCCGCTTCCTTTAATATGTTTAATTCTTCAGATAATAAATTAATTATACTTGTCATAGCTTTATGCTTCTCTCAAATATATATTTCAAAAATGAAGTATTTAATTCGGGTGCCGCTATAAGGTCTATTCTTTGTTCACCTATCAAATTATATAAGTTAATTTTGATCTTTATTTTTTCATTTAATTTTATCTTGTCTGATAATATTAATATATCTATATCACCACCCTTTTCTGTATCGATAGTTCTGGAACCGAATAAATATATCCTGGCATTATCATCATATTTTTTTACTACATTCTTAATCGCTTTTGCTTCATAATCTTTTAGCCGCATAATTATAACTCCGGAATTTTATCCGGCAGTTGCCGGATTTTTATTTCTTATTAATTTCTTATTTAATGCGTGTGAATTTGCTTAAGTTTTTTTTCTTCTGCCATTTTTTCCCAAAAGTAAAAGCTGATTTTTAAAAAGTAAATAAATAAAAAAAATAGGACACCGAAAAACTCAGATACAACTAATTTACACCGTTCTGAAAAAATCCGTCCGGCAACTGCCCTCAGCCACGGCACTTTTTAATTTCTCACAACGGATTAGTAGGAATTTGATTAATCAAATTCTTACACTCTTCCCTGAAAGATGACATAAAAAATATCTGGACAGACTTAAAAAATGTAAAGTTCTTACTGAGAATAAGCCTCGCCATTCTCAAGGGAGAGGTGGGAGAGAGTTCTCTTTACAAATCTTCATAAGTAATAAATAATTTCCTCACCACAGATTAATCACAGGAATTTAATCTTGCCTGCCGTTGTAGAACTGCCGCAAATGTCATTTCGACCAAAGGGAGAAATCTATTCCGAATTAAAATATTAGATTTCTCACTCGAAGACTCTTTCGAAATGACAATTCTGAATTGAGCAGCACTAGACAAACTTTGGTGGCTCATCTATATGGGGATCAAATAAATTCAGCCACGGCACTTTGTAATTTCTCACAACGGATCAGCATGAATTTGATGAATCAAATTCTTACATATTCAACAAAATGAAATATCCTTTGAAAGATGAGATAAAAAGTAAAACATATTAGCACAGAATTAAAAAATGTAAAAGGCTAACTCAGAGGATGATCTTTACCCACAAAAACGTACAAACAATTAAGCAACTAGTTTAATATTATTCTTCTGTTCAAACTCAACAGGAGAAACATATCCAATAGTTGAATGACTTCTTTGTCTGTTATAAAATATTTCTATGTACTCAAATATTTTCATTTTAGCTTCTTGCCTGGTATGAAATTGTTCAAAGCTTACGAACTCCGATTTTAACGTGTGAAAGAAACTCTCCATCACGGCATTATCATAACAGTTACCTTTTCTACTCATACTTTGTATCATTTTATAGCCATTTAAGAAGTTCCTTACTTCGTAACTGGCATATTGACTGCCTCTATCGGAATGAAATATTATTCCGGGGTTTTCACCACGTTTTCTTACAGCTTGTTTTAATGCTGATGTTACCAATGAGGCTTTGATTGTTTTATCCAATGACCAGCCTACAATCATTCTGGAGTAAAGATCCATTATGCAGCTTAAATATAACCATCCTTCCTTTGTACGAATGTATGTTATATCTGATACCCAAGCTCTGTTTTTTTTCGTAAAACTAAAGTTTCTTCCCAACAGATTTTCGGCTACCGGATAGTTATGCTCCGAATTTGTTGTTAGTTTATATTTCCTTTTAGTCTTTGCTTTTATATCGTTTTCTCTCATAATTCTTACCACTCTTTTCCTATTGCAGCCATATCCCATTTTTCTTAGTTCTCTGTATATTCTGGGACTTCCATAGGTGCCCCGCGATTTTGAATATATCTTTTTTATCTCCATTAAAAGCTTACGATTTTCCAGTTCTGTCTGTCGTGCTTTGCCTCTGAGATAATTATGATATCCGCTTCTCGATACTTCTAATACTTCACACATCTTCCCAAGTCTGAATGCCTTTCGGTGATTCATTATAAATCTATACTTCATTGCCGGGTTTTTGAGAAGATGCCTATAGCTTTTTTTAATATGTCGCGCTCCTCTTCTACATCTCTTAATTCTTTTCTTAACCGTCTGAACTCCTCGTCCTCCGGTTTCAAATGCCCATTACCTGGAAATGAATTTGACGGGTCTTCCTTATATTCCTTCAACCAACGGTATATTATATTCGGGTTCATTCCCAATCCTTTGGCCACTTCTGAGGTCCTTCTGCCACCCTCTATTATCAGTTTTATTGTATCCCTTTTAAATTCTGCTTCATAATTCCTTCTTTCTTTTTTCATTTTTACCTCCTGTATTTTTATTAATATACTATCTTATCTGTTCGTTCGCTACAGGGGTAAGATCAGGACGCCTCGCCCTTCTCAAGGGAGAGGTGGGAGAGGGTTCTCTTGACAATGCTTATCTTTACCGTCAAAAACTGCGCTTCACCTTAAACATGCGCTATTTTTTTTATGGTATAGAGATGACGATGATAAAATAATTTATTATATTCCAACCCATTGGTTTACGTGTTATGAATAAGAGAATGCCCTCTCTATTATTATAAGACAATCGTTAATATAAACTGATTTATGTAATGCCGTCTTCTTGATGGTATTATATAAAACGTGCATGCTTAATAAAAAAATCTGCTTTCGGGAGGGGATAATAGCATTATGCTGTTATTAATAAGTTCAATCAAACTTATATTTTACAGTTGAGGGAAAATGAAAAGCAGAAAATCTCCAAATTATAAAATGCTTTATGGTATAAGGGAAGGAAATAAATCATACAAGCTTTTTAAGAAAGATGATGACGAATATTTTGTAGTTAAGAAGCAGCATGTATTAGGTTTATTCAAAAGAATTGAAACCATAAATTTTAAAAGCTTAGCAGAAGCACAGGATTATATTATACAAAACACTAATTCACTTCATAATGTTTATATAGAGTAAAATTTTCGGCTGTTGCTTTTTTATCCTCGCAAAAAATAGGATACCGAAAAACACTTGCAATTGCTCTACATTTATTTTAAAGCGCACTGTAGCAGCTGTTTGTAGGAATTTGATTAATCAAATTCTTGCGTTTCATTTTCGCAAAGTTTCCATTCGTTTTTTAATCCGTGCTCAAAAATATATTTTTCCAAAGCAGAAAAATTGATTAACTCTTTTGAATTAGTAACAATAGATTTAATGTCATCAAGATGCTTGGGTGATTTTCCTTCTTTATAGAACTCAAGCTTTTTTACTATAACATATTCCGGCGGCGCAACTGCAATCTTTGCATTATTAAAAGTAATATATTTTACATTTGCTACCGCCCATTTTTGAAATTCATCTTTTCCGGTAAAATATATATCTGCTTTGAAGCCAGTTTCATTATGAATGATGTTGCAATGCCCTCTTACTGTTTTTAAGATTTCTGTTTTTAATATTTCTTTAGGCGGGCAATAAAACTCTTTTGATGGAAATAAACTTAAAAACTCTTCAGCCCTATTAACATTTATATTAATCACAATATCAATATCATGAGTCATTCTCGGCTGGCCGTAAATTATAGACGCAACGGAACCGGTAACGGCATAAGGTATTTTCTTATTGTTTAGTTTCTCCGTGAATATTTGGTAAAGACTAAGTTCTTGCATAGAAGAAAATTTCTTTCACTCTTTGTTCTATTTCTTCATCTGTTAATTCAGGTTGAAATTTCTTCATAGCTGCTTTTTTTAATTCACGCGCATCGGAATATAATTTTAAAGAAAGATTTAATTTTTTTTCAGCAGACATATTCTTAAACCTGTTTGCAGCTACTTCGTTATATTTTTCTGTTTCAGTTTTCATAATCAAAGATCAGGATAATCTGTGAGAAAATAGGACACAGAAAAACGCGGATGCAGCAGATCAACACTGATTTAAAAATCCATGAATATCCGTTTAATCAGTGTCATCCGTGTGCTATTGAATTTTTCTTTATCCCTATTACTTATCCCTTGCTTCTCATCTCTAGTTTCTTTTTTATTTTACATATTTCGTTTTATATAAGATTTTGTCTGCTTTTCTATAAATGTAAATATTTCATCAGAGCTTTTCTCATTTCCTTTTACATATTTAATCGGAGTAATTTCAATGTCATCGTAACTTAATAATGCTTTTAGATACACAGATTTTTCAAAATTGGAATACTTTTTTTCGCACAGAGATAGAATATCATCTAAGCTGTGTTTTTTCAAAAGAAAGTATAGATCAACATAATCGCGGTAAGCAGTCCTCATAAGTGCGGCAATCTTCATAGCTCCTATTTCAAGTTCGCTGCAAAGCTTAAACCACTCACTATTAATGAATGGAAGTAAAACCTCGTTTGGAATTTTAAAAAAAGAAAGTTTAATCTCATCATCAATTAATATTGAAAGTGTATCCGGCTCAAACTGAGAAGTATCAATCTTATATTTATTAAATAACAAGTTTACTTTTCCTTGAAGAATGCTAACATCAAATTTCGCTATACAAAAAAAATCAAAGTCTATGCTCTCTCTATGTCCCAGTTGCAGTGCCAAAGCTGTTCCGCCTGCAAGATAAAATTCATTTTTGAATTCTTTAAATAGGGGTAATAGACTTTGTCTATTTGAATCAATTATTTCTAATGCTAATGAGTTTGCCAAAGATTATTTTCTTCTGCTATTTTATTCCAAAAATAAAAACTGTTTTTTGAAAGAGAATGGAACCCCTTTTCTTTTAATAAATTTTTCACTTCAACGTTAGTAAATGTTGTAAATATCCAATTGAAAGTATCAAAAGTTCCGAAATTCAGTAGTCTCTCCAATATAAATTTTCTATTATACTGAAGATCTATTTTTTCAAAATCAACATCCCAGAAATATTTTTTAAATTCGGATGGAACTTTTTGTTCTTTCATATCTTTCATTATTAAAATTGAATTTAAATAAATTACTTCTAATGTTAAAACCCAGTCTTGAATGAAATTTCTTCTTCAATTGTTTTGGGTTTCTATGGTTTGCATAAGAAATAGGATACGGAAAAACACGGATGTAACAGATCAACACTGATTTAAAAATCCATGAATATCCGTTTAATCAGTGTCATCCGTGTGCTATTGTATTTTTCTTTATTCCTATTTCTTATCTCTTGCCTCTTACCACCGAGTTAATATCTCCACAATTCTTTCAGCCGCATTACCATCCCACTTTTCAGGTATCCCACCTTTTTTCTTCTCTCCGTCCAAAACTTTTAATGCAGCTTTTTAACTTTTGCCAAATCGGTTCCTATCAACTGGTTTGTGCCTACTTCAACTGTAATTGGCCTTTCGGTATTATCTCTTACAGTTAAACATTGCACACCAAGATAAGTGCTTTCTTCCTGTATGCCGCCGCTGTCAGTGATAATTAGCTCGGCATTTTTTGTTAAGCAGAGAAAATCAATATAGCCGATAGGATCAGTTAGAATTATATTTTCAGACAGCTTTTCATTTAAGCCATATAAATCAAAATTTTTTCTTGTACGGGGATGAATTGGAAAAACTAATTTTCTTTTTTCAGCAAGGGTATTCAAAGTATCAACCAGTTCATTTAAGAATTCAATCGAATCAACATTTGCCGGACGGTGAAATGTTAAAAGAATATAAGGAGAATTATTAATCTTTAATTGTTTAATATATTTGATGCTTCAGCTTTCTTTAAATGATGAACAAGGCTGTCAATCATTACATTGCCGGTAAAAAATATTTTACTTTCATCCACACCTTCATGTTTAAGATTTTCAAGTCCGCTTTTTTCAGTAACAAAGAGATAATCTGAAATGCAGTCTGTTAAAATTCTATTTATTTCTTCAGGCATGGTTCTATCGCGGCTGCGCAAGCCTGCTTCCACATGCGCAACTTTTATATTTAGTTTTGATGCAACCAGGCTGCAGGCAATAGTTGAATTAACATCACCTACAACAATTACCAAATCGGGTTTTTCTTTTATTAAAATTTTTTCAAATTCAAGCATTACATTTGCTGTCTGTTCTGCATGCGAACCGGAACCTACGCCCAAATAAAAATCCGGCTGCGGCAAGCCCAGATCAGTGAAAAATATTTTAGACATTTTTTCATCATAATGCTGCCCGGTATGACAAATCAGATGTTGCTGATGCTTCAATTCTGGATTATGGATATTATATTTTTCAAATGCTTTGTGAATGGGTGCAACTTTCATAAAGTTTGGCCGTGCACCAACAACTGAAATTATTTTTTTCATCATAAGATTTTTTATATAAATGAGAATTATCCACCACTTATTAGCACAGATTCTCGCAGAGAATTTTAATCTGTGTTTAATCCTGTTTTCCTCTGTGGTAAAAATGTTTTCTTCACCACAGATTCTTACAGATACATTACATTACAAATCTTTTTATTCCTTGCTTTAGATCTTTAACATTAAAATTAATTAGTAAGCCAATTTTAACTCCTTGATAATTTTAGATAAGTCAATATTTGTGCAACATGAATATCGCAAATTGATTCAACAGATTTTAATTCCAACAATACTTTATTTTCAACTAAAATATCTATTCTGTAACCGGCGTCAAGCTTAACTTCTTCATAAATTACAGGTAGCGCCTTTTGTGTTTCTACAGAATAATTCATTTTCCTAAATTCATAAGCTAAACAAGTTTCATAAGTAGATTCAAGTAGAACCTAGTCTAAGTGCAGAATGCACTTTATAGGCACACCCGATTATATTATATGTAAGTTTATTTATATCTTCCATTGGTGTTTTATCTATCTGTGCTTAATCTTTTCTTTCTCTGTGGTAAAACTTCTCTTCACCACAGATTCTCACAGTGAGTTTTTAATTATATCAATTATTATTTGACTTGTGTTGCCATTACCAAAGGGAGAACTAATTTCATTAAAATTTATAGTGCTTTGCTTTTAATGCTTCCGAAATAATTTTATCTTTATCGGCTCCAACCACAACATTTGCTTTAGCTTCAACTGTTTCAATCCATTCAGTTTCAGTTCGTAAAGTAACGCAGCTCTTTTTCGCAAAGAAAGCTTCTTTTTGCAGTCCGCCGCTGTCGGTTAAAACTTTACTGCAATTATTTAAAAGCAGAATCATATCAAGATATCCAACCGGCTCAATAACAGTGACATTAGAATTTACATGAATATTATTTTGTGAAATTATTTTTTTTGTACGGGGATGAAGCGGAAGAATTATTTTTTTATTTATTATTTTAAATGCATCAAGAATATTTTTAAGATTATTTAAATCGTCAGTATTTTCAGCGCGGTGAATCGTTGCCAGGAAAAATTCATCATTCTCCAGATTCATTTCTTTAAGAATACCGGATTTTTGTTTTGCAATATTTAAATTTTGATTATATGCTTCAAGCATTATATCACCGGTAAAATAAACTCCCTTAGTTACATTTTCATCTTTTAAATTTTTAATTGCGTTTTCAGTAGGGCATAATAAATAATCGGAACAATGGTCAGTTAGAATTCTATTTATTTCTTCAGGCATAAATTTATTAAAGCTGCGCAGCCCGGCTTCAACATGTGCAACTTTAATATGCAGCTTTGAAGCAGCAAGCGAACCGGCAATAGTTGAATTAGTATCCCCGAAAACAATTACAAGATCAGGCTTTCTTTCTATTAAAATTTTTTCTATACCTTCCAGCATCAAAGCAGTTTGCCTGCCGTGCGAATGAGAACCTATCTCCAGATTTATTTCCGGCTTTGGAATTTCTAAATCTCTGAATAATAAGTCAGACATTTTTTCATCATAATGCTGGCCGGTATGAATTAATATTTCATCAAAATTTTCTTTTAGCTTTTTCCCGAGCGGCCCATATTTGATAAACTGGGGGCGTGCGCCAACAATTGATACTATTTTCATTTATTTTTAAATGTAGGTTATTAAATGTAGAGACGCTCCGGTTATAATGCCAAATGGCACAAATATAGGAGCGTCTTAATTAGAATACTTTAATTCGATGTTATTAATAGAATGGAATATTATATAAAGACGCCTCACAGAATCGTCTCTACAAATTATTTATAAAATCTCTTTTACTAATCCGTTTTCAAGCTTATATTTTTTCCCGGACTTTTCACAAAACGCTTATACTCATCATTAAAAACCAATTTAATTCCTGCTTCGGAGTACCAACCGGAAATTTTTGCAGGATTGCCCACAACCAGTGCAAAATCGGGAATATCTTTTGTAACAACTGCACCGGCACCAACCATTGCAAACCGTCCAATTGTATGTCCGCATACGATAGTACAGTTAGCTCCAAGTGAAGCGCCTTCTTTTACTAAAGTTTTAATATAATATTTTGCCCCAACCTGCGGATACTTTGATCGAGGATTTAAAATATTTGTAAATACCATAGAAGGCCCGCAAAAAACATAATCTTCTAAAGTAACACCTTCATATACAGAAACATTATTTTGAATCTTAACATAATTTCCGACCGTTACATTATTTCCAATATTTACGTTCTGCCCGATTACACAATTCTTTCCAATTTTTGCTCCGGATTGAACATGTGAAAAGTGCCATATCTTTGAGCCTTCACCTATGGTGACGTTATCATCAACAACTGCATTTTTATCTATATAAAAATTATTTGTTTCCACATTATCCTATTATAGATTATTGCTTAAGTACTCTCTTTAGTTTTTATTTTCCGTTTAGTTTTAGTTCTATCAGCTCCGTGAGAATACGCATAATAATATTTATAATAAGAACCGTAACCATATTTATAAGTAAAATTATTGAGCACAGTTCCGATGAATGTATTCCTGTCGGTTTTAAGCAAGTCTACTGATTTCTGCATCAAATCACTTTCAGTTGATTCGGAACTGACTACAAGGATTGAAGCATCTACCAATCGTGATAGAATTTCCGCATCAGTAACTGCCACAATTGGAGGCGAATCCAAAACGATTATATCATAAAGATTTCTCATCTCCGTTAAGAATGTTTTCATCTCCCCGGATTCCAGCATTTCAGATGGGTTCGGGGGAATTGTTCCTGCAGTTATAAAATGAAGATTCGGAATTTTTGTGCTTTTGGTTATCTCCTTTAAAGTAGCATGCCCAAAGAAATAATCAATTAAGCCTGGAAATCTTTTTATATCAAAAACCGTATGCACTCTAGGTTTTCTCAAGTCACAATCAATCAGCAATGTTTTTTTGTTTGATTGTGCAAAGCTTCCGGCAAGGTTAACACTTACTAAAGTTTTACCTTCTTGCGGGGCAGATGAACTGACCAGTATCGTCTTAATAGCATTATCACCCAAACGGGAAAACTGAACTCTTGTTCTTAAAGCGCGGAATGCTTCACTTGGAATTGAATCAGGCCGCTCAGCTACTATTAGCTCACTTTCTTTGTGGCCGTTGCTTTTATTTAGCCATTCAACCGGCGGTATCCAGGTTAGTACATTAATGTTTCTATTTTGAATATCTTCCGGAGTTTTGATTGTATTATCAAAATAGTTTCTTAAAAATACATATCCAAAAGCTAACCCGAAACCCATCACAAATCCGATCAGTACAATCAATATTCTATTCGGTTTAGAGGGTTTATCAGGCCTTCTAGCATTGTCAATTATTAAAACATTCCCAGGCTGCGACTGTTCATTGATCAAAGCCTCCTGGTATTTCTCTTCCAGCAAAGTGTAAAGCTTCTCTAGCGATTCTCTTTGTCTTTGAAATCTTGCCAGTTCAATTGAAGTTTTCGGTAGCTCGTTAAATTTCTTTTCATATTGAGAAACGATCTTATCCAATTCACTAACAGTTACAATTAATGTTTGATTTCTTATTTGTTCATCAATAATTTTTTGTGTAAGGTCTTTTATCTCTTCAGGGCTGCTGGCAAATATGCTTGATTTAATTATATCGATTTTCTCATTCAACTTAGATTTGATATCTGCTATTTTATCATCATACACTTTTATTGCTTCAGACCTGTTCACTTTAGCATTTTCAGTTGAGAGTGCAAGGTCTTTATTTGTTTCCAGCCTGGCTAGTTGATCCTGTAAAGATTTAAAATAAGCTTCCGATTTTAGGCCTTCCAAATAATCTGCTAATTTTGGGTTCTGTTTTTCCAGCACCGAATTATATTGAGTTAATACTTTATTTGACGCTTCTAAATCAATCTGTGCTGCATTTTTTTGAGCATCAAATTGGGATAATTGATCAATTAAGGATTTCGCTTGTTCATCAAGTGCAATTACACCACCCTTTTCCTGGAATGATCTTAAAGTTTCCTCAGCTTTGTTTAATTGTTCTTGTTTCTCTTCCTTTTGCTGTGCAAGAAAATCTTTAACACTTGTTAATTGATCTCTATTTACTTCCAGATTAAAAATCTTATACTGTTTAGCATAAATGTTTGCAATTAAAGCTGCCTCATGAGACGAAGGAGATTCACTTGCAATTTCTACAATATCCAGGCCTCTCTTTTGATCAATTGAAACTTTCTTTTCCAGCAACGCTGCAAGGGAGGAAACAGATCTTACTTCTTTTTTCTTTTGGCCAAAATTAGAATTGTCTTCCATTATTAGATAAAAACTATCCTGGCTTGTACTTACAGTAAAGCTGTCAATTAATGCTTTCGCAACTCTTTCACGTAAATTGTAACTTTTTAAAATCTCTATTTCATTAGCTACAAATCTGTCGCTACCAAAGTCCTGGAAATCAGGCATGATCGGAGATTCAAGGATATTTCCCTGCGGCTGGGAAATTTTGAGCATGGTTACTGCTTTATAAATATTTATAGAATGTATCGCATAAAAAATTGCTGTGGCAAGGCATGCTATAGTAATAATAGCTACAGGTAGTATATTATTCCTTAATAGATTTATATAATCTTTTAGAGAATTAGATTCGATATCTCTATTTTTAATATTTGAGTTATTCATTGATGTCTTATCCTATTTCTTAACTATATTCAAAACTAATATTGACAATGAAATTAATGCAGATAAAACGGAAACGGTAAGTGTTACATAATCTCTAGTATACAGTCTTTGTGTACCGGCTACCATCACCATATCACCGGCTTGCAGCTTAGGGTTTTTAATTTCCTTCGTTAAATTATCTTCCCACAATAAATCATTATAATCGAATTTCATCAACTCCTGGGTAGAATCCGGTTTCGTCCTAAATAATCTAAGATCATCCAGATGTGCGTCATCTGTAGGCCCTCCGGCATAAGATAAAAGGTCGCTCAAGCTGCTGTATTCCGGAATAACATACTTACCGGGAAATTTAGCAAAACCCCAAATAGAAACTTTAATGTTAACGGCTTCAGGATCTGAATAATCAAAATATCCGCCCTGACTTTGCATACGCGGATTCAGGCTGCTGCCAATTTGAACATCCTTATCTTGAGCGAATGAAGAATTAATAGCTATTATAACAAAGAGCAATAAAAAGTATTTCATTTAAATATAGTTCTCTTTTATTTAAGTAGTAGAATTTAACAATTATTTTAACAAATAAGGATGATAATTAGCTGTGTTGTTGGTTATTTTTTTCTGACGAATATCATGCACCAATTTGATGGAGGGGCGGGCTTCTTCAATACCAAATCCATTGCCTGCCAGGGTTTCTTCATATACACGTGTATGTAAATCAGTAAAGCCTGCACTGAATTTAACCTCTTCGCCATTTACAGTTATCGAACGAAACGTGGTTTGCCCATTATTTATTTCCCCATCCGGTAGATCATCTTTATCTATAGAAAGGAACCATTTTACGTTGGCGTTTTGTAGTTCTATAAATCCCGAAGCACGTTTTTTTTCCATTAGATAAACATCATTGGTTTGAACGTCACCGAAAAGCCAGATAAGCATATCAAAAAAATGTACTCCAATGTTTGTAGCAATGCCGCCGGATTTTTCCGTTATACCTTTCCATGAAAAATCATACCACATCCCGCGCGACGTTATATATGTTAAATCAACTTCATATTTCTTATTATTTTTTTTGGATGAAATTTTTTTCTTTAATTCTATTAAGCTGGGATGAACCCGCAGCTGTAAAATTGTGTACACCTTTTTCCCTGTTTCAATTTCTAATTCTTGTAAAGCATCAAGGTTCCAGGGATTTAACACAAGAGGCTTTTCACATATTGCATCTGCACCAATTCTTAAAGCCAATCTAATATGAGCATCATGTAAATTATTGGGAGAACAAATTGTGAGATAATGAACATGCCCGTCTTCAGATTTTCGCCTTAATTTTTCTAAGATGCCTGTCAAATCTTTCAATCTCAGTAAAGAAGCTGACATTTGGAAAATATCTATCTAAAATACCTACAGAATCGTGCGGGTCAACGGCAGCAACTAAATTGTTTTTTGTATCTTTAATAGCCTGTAAATGGCGGGGTGCAATGTAACCGGCTACTCCGGTAATAGCGAAATTTTTCATTAATAATTATGAATAAACAATTAACGAATTATACTTTGTAATAGCTTCTATACCAATCCACAAAGTTTGAAATACCATCTTCAACTCTTGTATTAGGTTTAAATTCACCGCTTTAACCAGGTCATCAACATCAGCAAAAGTGGCAGGAACATCTCCCGGCTGTATGGGGAGAAAATTTTTAACAGCTTTCATATTCAACTTATCTTCCAGAACTTCAATATATCTCATTAATTCTACCGGCTTATTATTACCGATATTAAAAAGATGGTAAGGGGCAAAACTTGTAGCGCTGTCAGGGTCATCTCCGTTCCAATCCGGATCAGGCCCCGGGATTTTTGAAATTATTTTATAAACACCTTCAACAATATCATCAACATAAGTAAAATCTCTTCTCATTTGACCATTGTTAAAAACATCTATCGGCTCACCGCTGAGTATCGCTTTTGTGAAAAGAAATAATGCCATATCAGGCCTTCCCCATGGGCCATAAACAGTAAAAAATCTCAGCCCGGTTGTAGGAATATTGTAAAGATTGGAATAAGTATGAGCCATTAATTCATTTGCTTTTTTTGTAGCCGCATAAAGTGAAACCGGGTGGTCAACATTTTGGTGAACTGAGAAAGGCATTTTTGTATTTGCACCATAAACAGAACTTGAAGAAGCATAAACAAAATGTTTAACCTTAATTTTTCTGCAGCCTTCCAATATATTAATAAACCCATTAATATTACTTTCAATATAAGCATAAGGATTTATTAAAGAATAACGAACCCCGGCTTGTGCAGCCAGGTTTACCACAAAATCAAATTTTTCTTTATCAAACAGAGTTAAGATCGCTTCTTTATTTTGCAAATCTATTTTTTGAAAACTAAAATTTTGATTCGGGGTCAATTGATCAAGGCGGCTGATTTTTAAATTTACATCATAATAATTATTTAAATTATCAAGCCCGGTAACTTTCCATCCATTCTCTAAAAGTTTTTTACTTAGATGGAATCCTATGAATCCCGCTGCGCCTGTAATTAAAATTTTATTCATATTTCTTTTTTGTTAATTGAGAAAATTCTATAAACGGTTGTCAACTAAATTGCGTTCAACTATGCCTTTAACATCATAGATTACTGCCCCGTTGTTCCGCAACCCATTAAAATCCAATTCTTTAAATTCATCGTGAGCAACAGCTAAAACAATACCATGATAATTTTTGCTTTCCACCTTTGAATAGTCGCTGATTATATCAAGATTATATTCATGTTTAACTTCCTTTATGTCTGCCCAGGGATCATATACATCAATGTTGCATCCAAAATCCTTAAGCTCTTTTATAATATCAATCACTTTTGAATTTCTAATATCAGGGCAATTTTCTTTGAATGTAATCCCAAGAACCAATACGTCCGAATTATTAACTTTATGTTCTTTCTTAATCATTAATTTTACAAGTTGATTAGCAATAAAAGCACCCATGCCGTCATTTATTCTTCTTCCGGCAAGAATTATCTCCGGATTGTATCCAAGGTTTATTGCCTTATGGGTAAGGTAATATGGATCAACGCCAATACAATGCCCGCCAACTAAACCCGGCCGGAAAGGTAAGAAATTCCATTTAGTACCTGCAGCCTCAAGCACATCAAGAGTATCAATATTCATAAGGTCAAACAATTTTGAAAGTTCATTAACAAAAGCAATATTAATGTCCCGTTGAGAATTTTCAATTACTTTAGCTGCTTCAGCAACTTTTATTGAAGGTGCCAAATGGGTTCCAGCTTTAATTATACTCTTATACAATTCATTCAGAGCTTCACCAACTTCAGGTGTGCTTCCGCTTACTATTTTTTTTATCGAACTAACTCTATGCTCTTTATCGCCTGGATTTATTCTTTCAGGGCTGTAGCCGCAATAAAAATCACGATTATATTTTAATCCGCTTTGCCTCTCAAGCACCGGGACGCAATCTTCTTCAGTGCACCCTGGATAAACAGTTGATTCATATATAACTGTATCACCCGGCTTTAATACTTTTCCCACTGTTTCACTTGCTTTAATTAAAGGAGTAAGATCAGGGCGCTTAAAATCATCAACCGGGGTTGGAACCGTTACAATAAAAACATTTACTTCATTTAAATCCTCAAGAGTGCTTGTATAAGATAACTTTGCTGCTTCTGCAAGTTCGTCACTTGTAACTTCCAGAGTTCTATCTTTCCCGCTTTTCAATTCCTTTATTCTATCCTGGTTTATATCAAAACCAACTACCTTATATTTTTTCCCGAACTCAACCGCCAGTGGAAGGCCGACATAACCCAGGCCAATAACACCAATTATAACAGTTTGATTTTGAACAGCATCAAGTAGCTTCATACATTTCCTTATATAATTTAATATTTCAAAAAATTTCGTTTACAAGAATAATTGCATACAAGTTAAAACGGAATATAGCTTCGCTTAGTTAGTTACATATATTAAATATTAATAACTGACAAGTTATTTGTCCCTTTGTTTTAATATGGAAAATTTGAGTATGCAATTTAGAGAAAATTCTATTCCTCTGAAAATTTTATGCCGGATTTATTTATGTAAAATCCTTTCATTTTTTGAGGTATAATTGTCTTCAATCTTAAATTATGACAACTTATTTACTAATTTGGTTAAAACAATACATTATTTAATTTTATAATAAAGTACCTCTTAATATCACCATTGCAACGGTAAAATATATAATTAACCCTGTTACATCTACCATAGTAGCTACTAAAGGCGCAGATGAAGTCGCGGGGTCAACGCCTAATTTTTTCAAGATAAAAGGAAGCATTGATCCGGAAAGCGTCCCCCATAATACTACTCCGATCAATGAAAAGCTAACAGTTAAAGCAATTAAAAACCAATGCTCTTTATATGTATGGCCAACAGCTTGCCAGATAGTAATTCTCAAAAAACCAATCGCAGCTAAAATTAATCCTAGAAGTAAACCCGAAATGAATTCCCGTTTAAAAACAAAAAACCAATCCTTTAAAGTAACTTCCCCGAGAGATAAAGCACGAATTACTAGTGTGGACGCTTGTGAGCCGGAATTTCCACCGCTCGAAATAATTAAAGGAATAAATATGCTTAACACAAGCGCTCTTTGAATTTCACTCTCAAAAAAGCCCATTGCTGTCGCAGTAAACATCTCCCCGACAAAAAGTAACCCCAGCCAGCCCGCTCTTTTTTTGAGCATTGCCGTTAGTGGGATTGTAGAATAAGCCTCTTCCAAAGCCTCAACACCGCCTATTTTTTGAATATCTTCAGTAGCTTCTTCTTCGGCAACATCCAACACGTCATCCACGGTTACAATTCCGATAAGTACACCAAAATGATCTACAACAGGTAAAGCCACCTGTCATATTTCTTAAATATTGCTACAGCTTTTTCCTGGTCATCAGTTACAACCAAATCCACAAAATTTTCGTCCATCAAATCGTTGATAGTTTTTTCAGGAGAAGATAAAATAATATCCCTAATTTTGATGTCATCTATCAACTTTCCTCTTTCATCAATTACATAAATTACGCTTAAAGTTTCACTGTCCTTTCCATATTTTCTAATATGACTCAAAGTTTGATTCATATCCCATTGAGGCTTAACTGCTATATAATCCGGGGTCATTAAACGCCCCACACTGTTTTCAGGATAACCAAGAAGTGCTTGGGCAATTACCCTCTCTTTAGTAGAAAGATGCATTATTAATTGTTTTGCCGCTGAACCAGGCAAATCTTCTAATAACGCAGTACGGTCATAAGGAGACATTTCATTTAATATTGCTGCAACATCTTCTTTTCCCATAGCTTTTAACAAATTAACCTGGGTATCGAATTCCATATATTCGAAAGTGTCTGCAGCTAATTCGTTTGGAAGTAAGCGGAAAAGAATGGCTTGTTCGTTTTCTGAAATTTCGGAAAGCAGTTCGGCGATATCGGCAGGAGTCCACTCACTTAAAATCTCTTTTAATGTGCTAAGTTTACGCTCATCAATTAAGGCTTTTATTTCGGGTTGAAGCAATTGGCTTAGCATTTATACTCCCTAATTTTAAGTGATTTAAAAATTTATTTTTTTACTACATATTTTTAATAATTTTAATTGAAAAGTGTCCAAAAATAAACTTTAATATTTGAAAAAACAATTAACCAATTTTAAAATTTATTTAATAACATTCTTATGATTTAAAGACATGTTTAATGGTAAAAATTTTATAACCGATATGAAATAACAATACAAAATAAGAATCCAAAATAAATAACAAGCATTAATCTCCAAACTGCAAAACACTTCAATCTAATTATTCAATTGGAGATTGAAAATTGGTATTTGTTTGATTTTTGACTTCTGATTCGCCGCGGCGGATTGACTTATCTTTTTATTCTTCTTTCTTTGGCAGTTTAAACTCGATAGGAATAATAGTCTGCACCTTAACTTTCTTCCCTTTCTGAAGTCCCGGCTTAAACCTAGAATAGTAGACAGCGGTACGTGCAGCTTCATCACAGCCATAACCAATACCTTCGGCAACAGATGCTTCGGTAACTTCGCCATATTCATCTATAAACACACGAATTTTTACTGTCCCTTGTATATTATTTTCAATAGCTCTTCTTGGATAAACTATCCTTTTTTGAATGGACTCAATACCACCCACAGGTTCGGGCATAACTTCTACGCTTAAAAAAAACGCCGGGTCATCTTCGGCAACATCTTCTACCATTTTAGGCGGTAATGAATGATCCACATTTTTTTCCACCTTAGCAGGAACAATATTTGTCTTTTCTTCTTTTTTAACTTTTGGTTTTGAAGCTAATTGTTTTTCCAGTTCTACATAAGGGTCAACATCAGGAACTTTTTTTCCGTTATCATACGTTACATCTTTTTCATAAACGCCTTCCCTGGAAAAAAGTGAAGTGGGCCCATTCCTTCTTCCATCTTCAACATAAATTGTTTTTTGCAGCTTTCCTTCTTCTGAATAAATTTTTATAAGCCCATCAATTCTTCCGTTAACATAAAAACGCTCTTCCTTAATGTTTCCATTTTCAAAATATAGTGTATCAGCACCAATACGAATATTTTTTTTAAGGTGGTATTCTTCTTGTTTTTTCCCATTATCAAAATAAGATGTAACAAGACTATCCTGTCCAAACACATTTACAGCTAACGTAATTATTAATATAAATTGTAACTTCATTGTTGTTATCACATAAAAAAATTTGTTCGACAAAAATAATATTTAATCTTTAATTACAAGAGGCATTAATATTGCAACAATAAAAATTATTATTGCTGCACCAAATAATAAATAACCTACCGCATAATCGTAATTCAAAATATTCAGTTCACTTAGAATAAAATGCCAATCGTGATAAACTTTGTTACCGCCAAGTAAATGCAATTTCATTGACTGTGCATCTGCTGCGTACACACTAATGTTTATAAAATTCTGTCCAACCCATAACAAAGAAAATTGTACACCGGTTCGATACGAGTTTCTAAAAAAATACCAGGCTATTAAAGAAGGGAGAATGATCTGCATTAAAGTACCTCCGGCAGTATAAATGAATTTGCCGAAGAACCTAAAAAAGAAATGCCCTGCCTCGTGAATTACTAAATCGGCATTATCGATAAACAAATAATTGCCTCTGTTAAAAACTAAATAAATAGTAATAGGAAGGATTATTATAGACGGCAGCCACTTTTTAATATGATATAATTTATCCCCGTTTCCATTTTTCATTTTCTCATCAACCGTAATATCTGTCTCTTTTGTTTGTGGAATTTCTGCATTCATCCGAACAGCAATAATCATTTGGAGCTTTGCATTCGTGACAGCTAATAATAATTTTGTCACAATTTTGATTATGGCAATTAATATAATATGAAGTTGGCTTGCCGCAAAAATGACAATTTGCAACATGCTTTAATTCATTTTTTGTATTTGGTTCAACTACCCGTCTTTCGTCAAACACAAATATTCCACCTTCCCAATAAGTATCCGGGAATTTTTTTGTGTAAGATACTATCCCGCCTTCAAGCTGATATACATCTTTAAAGCCTTGCTGTACCATATATGCAGAAGCTTTTTCACATCTTATACCGCCGGTGCAATATGTAACAATTGTTTTATCTTTTTGATCTTTTAATGAATCAACTACATCCGGCCACTTACGGAAATTTTTTATATCGGGAGTAATAGCATCTTTAAATTTGCCGATATTACTTTCATAATTATTTCGTGCATCAACAATTATAAAATCTTTTCCTTCTTCATAAAACTTTAACAGTTTTTCCGGCGTTAATCTTTTACCGCCATTATTAAAATTAATATCCTCCAAATTGGAGTTAACAATTTCTTCTTAACTCTTACATGCATTTTAAAGAAATGCATGTTCGTCTGCTTCATCTTCTTTAAAAATTATGTCTTCAAAAATCGGATAGCTTCTTAAATTGTTTTTGTACGTTTCAATATTTTCAACTGTACCGGAAACTGTTCCATTTATTCCTTCACTTGCAATAAACACTCTGCCTTTAATTTCATTTTGATTGCAGAATTCTAAATGCTCATTCATGAATTTTTCAGGGTCATCAACATTAACATATTTATAAAATAATAATACTCTGTAGTTCTTCATGTTTAGGAATTAGTTTTTAGTGATTTTGGAAGCGTAAATTTAAGAAAAGATTGCTGGATAAGAAACACTAAATATGTGAAATGCTTTGTTTACTAGGCTATTCTTCCATTCTGGTTATCAAAAGTTACAGTAAATGTTGAACCAACTTCCTTCTTACTTTTAACCAAAATTTCAGCTTTATTTAAATCAAGATATTTTTTAACTAGAGCTAGACCTAAACCATTCCCTTCAAATTCTCTTTTATGCCCGGTATCTTCTTGAGAGAATGGATGAAATATTTTTGTTAAATAATCTTCAGACATTCCAATTCCGGTATCGGATATATTAACATTTACCCGGTTTTGTTCGTCTTTAAAAATAACCACATCAATTTTACCGCGGATTGTATACTTAATAGAATTATGAATTAAATTTTGAAAACTTTGAATAATAGTATAGCGGTCAGCATAAACTTTAGCTTCCTTTGTTTCATTAAAGAAAAACAAGCCAAGATTTTTTTCAAGGCAAAGGGGTTTAAATTCTTCAACCAATTTCCTCAGTTCTATATCAATATCAATCATTTCATTTTCGGACTCGTAATTACCGGATTGAATTGATGACATATTTAAAATCATATCTATAGTACGCTGCAGCCTTTTCCCGGCGCTATGAACCGAGTCCAACAGCACTTCGGTTTCTTCATCAATACCATCAACAAATTCATCTGCAATTAACGGGGTTGCATTCAGAATAATATTTAATGGCGTGCGAATTTCATGCGACATCTGAGCAAGAAAAGCGGTTTTTAATCTATCTGATTCTTCAGCCTTTTCTTTTGCAGCGATTAATTCCTGTTCAGTCCTTTTGCGTTCAGTAATATCAAGTATCTGTTCAATAAATTGAATAGGTTTATTTTTTTCATCCCTTAATAAAACGGATTTCAGAATCGCATAAATAACTTTGTTGTTTTTTGTAATAAATCTTTTTTCAAAAGTTAGATTTTCAACTTTGTTGTTTAATAGCTCATTATGCAATGCTATATCTTCCATCTTATCGTCGGGATAGGTAATTTCAGCATAATTGGTTTTAATTAATTCTTCTTCAGAATAACCAACCGTGTTACAAAAAGCCTGGTTAACTTTTTTAATTGCTCTATCTGTGGAACTGATAAACATACCTATAGGAGCTAATTCAAACATCAAGCGAAACTGTTCCTCACTTTTTTTCAAGGAGAACTCAGCCATTCTCCTTTGGTTGATTTCAAAATTAAGCTCTCCCAGCTTATCTTTCATAACCACCTTAAGCTGCCTGTTTAAGCTTTCATTCTGATTGGAAAGAGTTTCCACATTATGTGCGATCCTGTTAACATAATGAGCAAGGTCACCGATTTGATTTTCACCCAAATAATTTGAACGAGCAGAGAAATGTCCGCTGGATAATTTCAGTGCTGTATCAAGGATACCATCTAACGGGCGGGTAAAGATTTTTGAAACAAAAAATACTATCAAAATACTAATAATAAGAATTATTAATCCTCCAACAGCGATATTAAAATTATTGTAGAAATCTTTTTCCCCAGGTACTCAATAGGAATTCCGAAATATAGTTTGCCTAAAATGCTGTCATTTTTTGATACCGGCATAAAATCTCTGAGAAGCGTAAAATCTTTTAAAGGATTTACAAATGTGTAATATGTAGTATCAATTGGTAAGCTTGATGGTTTTAATATAGATGAATAATTAATAGAATCGGCAAGCGGAAGGTTATAACTAAAAAGAACTTTACCGGTGTCATTAGTTAGAACTAAGTATTCTAATTCTTTAAGGATAGAAGAGTCTGATAGTGTGCTGTATGTACGATTCTTATCTTTGATTAATAATTCATGTCGTAGCGTTAGATGCTAAACTTCTTGTAATGACATCTTTTTTATTATAGAATTCTGAATAACAATTTTCCTGTATACTTTCAGTAAGAGTTAAGTAAATAAAAATTAATATTACAGCCCCAAACACTGAAAAAATTAGTGTCAATTTAAATGGTAATTTATAGGACCATTTGCTGGATTTTAATCATTCAATTTGTATTAAAAATCAATTTATTTACTAATCGACTATTATAATCAATTATTATTCCAATAATTTCAAACTAAAATTAACAATTAAATTTTACTATTTACTATATATAATTTGAAAATTTGTAATTTGGGAGAATTTTATTAGTATTTCTGATAAGATAAGTTTGTTATACTATTTAATATATGTATCTACATCAAACTTGCGTTTAGCCCCATTTAAGTTCATAAAGCGAATTTTACCGAAAATCTTTCTTTCTGACCATGCTCTGTCGTGAACTCCGCCAATTGCCCAGGCACAACCAGTATATCCATTTGGATCCCTGCCGTCAAGTTCATATTTATCGTTAAGATAGATTGCTATTTTTAATGCTTCTTCAGGTGAACTGCTCCATTCAAGAATTTTCTTTGCCCAATACATTCTCAAGTAACCATGCATTTTTCCTTTCAATGTTAATTCTTTTTGCGCAGCATTCCATAATTCTTCATGGGTTTTTGCTTCTTCAAATTCTTTAAGCGAATAAATAAATTCTCTCTTATCATTTCGATGATCATTTAAAGTCTTTTGTGCCCATTCATGAAATCCATTGAAGTTATCATAATTTGAATTAAAGTAACAAAAATTATCCGACAATTCTTTCCTGATAATTAACTCTTCTAAAAAAGATTTTTCAGAGTCAGGATTACCATTTAATAATTTTACTTCAAGCGCAATTCTTTGAGAAGATATTTGTCCAAAGTGTATATATGGTGAAAGATTTGATTGAACATTTTTGTTCGGGTCATTTCTATCTACAGAATAATTTTCAAATTTGTTGTGTAAAAAATCTTCAAGAGTTTTTAATGCTGCATTGCTGCCTGGTTTAATCCACTCAATTTCTTTAACATCAAAATTTATTTGAAGAGTATTTCTGACTTCTTTCCAATCAATTTTATTTGAAAATATACTTTCTGATTTTTTTTGCTTTTTTAATCAGGATACAAATCTAAAAACTCAGGAAGATTTTTATTAATTTTCGGCCTGATGGTATAAGCTGCAAACTCCAATTTATTGGTTACTTGCAAACACGGAACAATATTATGAGCATCTACCTCATAAAAGGGAATATCAATTTTTTTTGCAACATCTTTTTTCCAAATTCTTTTAACTTTTAAAGGATCAAAATCGGAAATAAGATTGCTGATATTATTTTCTTTTATGAATTTTGGAATTTCATCTTCCGGTTTCCCGGTTAATAAGAAAAAAGGAATGTTATATTTTTCCGCTTCTTCTTCTAATTCTTCTAGCCCTTTTAACATAAAGCCATGTTGGCGGATGGTTGCTTCAAGGAAATTTGGGACAAGGCAAAGCACAATACAAAAGTTTTCTTTTTTCTCATCGGCAAGCTGCTGCGCAAAATAAACTGCCCAGTTATCATGCAGCCTTTGGTCACGGCTCATCCAATAAGCAATTATACCTTTTTTAATTTCACCGTTTTGAAGCAGTTTAATGCGCTTGGGGTTTACCATTATTCTTTAAGAAAAATATTTCTTAATTAAATTTTACAGAATTTTTGGAGGGAATAATATTCGAAACAATTTTAAACTTTTAATTTAAGGCCAATCGGGCAATGATCAGAACCCATAACATCGCTTAAAATAAAAGCGTCCTTTATATCTGCCTTTGCATTTTCAGATACAAAAAAATAATCGATACGCCAGCCGACATTTCTTTCACGCGCCCTTGTAACTTGGTCCCACCAGGTATAATTATTTGGCTCTTGATTAAACATCCTAAAGGTATCAACATAACCGTTGACAATTAGTTTATCTATCCATTCTCTTTCTTCCGGGAGAAAGCCTGAGACTTTTGAATTTTCTTTGGGGCGTGCTAAATCAATTTCTTTATGTGCAGTATTAACATCGCCGCAAAAAATAATTTTTTTGCCTTTCTTCTTAAGCTTGTTGGCATAATCTAAAAAGGCATCATAGAATTCCATTTTGTACTGCAGTCTTTCTGCGCGGGCCTTTCCGTTCGGATAATAAATATTGAATAGAACAAAACCGGGATATTCTGCAATTAAAATTCTTCCTTCGTTATCAAATTTTTCTATCCCAAATCCTTTCTTTACGCTAACAGGTTTTTCTTTTGTATAAAGAGCCGTTCCGCTGTAACCTTTTCTTTCTCCCGAACAAAAGTATGAGTGATATCCATCTACATTTTTTATTTCATCAACAAGCTGCTCTTCGTGGGCCTTTGTTTCCTGAATACATAAAATATCCGGATTCTCTTTTTAAACCAATCAATAAAACCTTTTTTATAAACTGCTCTTATACCGTTAACATTCCATGAAAGAATTCTCATAGCATTCCTATATTATTTTTTTGATTTTAAAATAACTAAAAAAGATTTAAATATTTCAATGTTTCCTAACCATTCTTAACATTTTAATATTAATAATTAGAAAGCGGAAAAACTGGTAAATAATGTTGGTCCTAAAAAATTTTGTAAATTTTGTTGGAACCGGCGGATAATAGCTTTGTTCGTATGGTTTTCTTATGGACATATTTTTTCTCCAATATTTTATTCAGGCACTATGCGCCAAAAAGGATTTGCTTTTGCTTTATATAGAAAAGCAAAATGTAAAAAATGTTTAACCCAATGGCCTGCTAGGCCTATTTCCCCGGTAGTATATCTAAGCTCTCTTCCGGTATCAGGATATTTTTCAAAATCCGGGATGATTGGAAACATAGTCATTGAAACAGCAGTGCCTTTGAAAAAATTTGCTCCGGCTGAAGCAATACAAGCTGCACCCATTTTAGCAAGAGATGCTTTTCGCGTCGGTTCTTGTTCTCTTCCTTCCATCATGTCTGCAACGTTAAAAGCAACCTGCCTTGCCATAACGCCCGAAGGCATTCCGGTTCTTGGAGGAGTTGGAAAAATGGGAAAGCCATTTGGATTTATCATCGGTTTAGAAATTGAATGAGGAGGAGCAAAAGCAATTCCTACTGAAAAAATATTTTTATACTTTGGCGACCGGTAAATTTCAGGCCAGTCTGATGGCTTCCATTCTTCAAAAGGTTTCTTTGTGTAATCAGCATCAACAAACATGAATCCGTTTGCAGCAAACAAATGTGAGGTAATGTCTCCATTATTTTTATCAAACGCTTGTAAGCCCACTCCACTGAATGGTGGAAGAAGCATTGCAAAATCATGTTTAACAGATTTTACTTCCCCATCAAGATTTTCATATACAGTTTCACCTTTCATAACTTCTTTAACATGTGCTTGAGTTATCCATTCAATTCCTCTTTCAGTGTAAAGTGATTCAGTAAAGATTCTGCTTTGAGTTACATATCCGCCGCGCCGAATAAACATTCCGCCAATTCCGAAATCTCCTAGCTCGGTTTCATTTGATATCCAGATAATTTTTGCTTTGTCCCGCACCTTCTGCCTTCGTAATGTAAATTCAACATTAAACAAATATTCAAATGCAGCACCCTGACAGGTACAATTTCCGTGTCCGGTTCCTATTAATAAAGTTTGATTTTCTCCATGCTTCATTTTTTGAATAACTTCGGTAAGAGCTTTTGAAGTTTCATCCGCATGCAGGTATGTACAAACTGAAAGGCTGTTTTTATCCGGCCCCAAACCTTTTGTGGCATTAAAATTTAATTTAGGACCTGTAGCATTTATAAGATAATCATAAACAATTTTTTCTTGCCTGCCGACTTTATCAGTAGAAGTATATTCAATTAATACATATGGAATTGAACTGTTAGAATCCCCTTCAGGATGAACACTAAATGCTTTTGCCTGATGAAATGTAATCCCGGTTTTTTTATAAACCGGAGCTAAAGAAAATGTAACTTGTTCCGGCTTCATATAGCCGGTTCCAACCCAAATATTTGAAGGTATCCAATTCCATTTGCTGTTTGGTGAGACTACCACTACTTCATGTTTGCTGCCAAGTTTTTTTCTTGCATGAAGTGCGGCGGTTTGTCCTGAAATCCCTGCCCCAAGAATCAACAGACGAGACATATATCTCCCTATTTTTTGTGTGTGTTATGATAGTAAATATTTACTGAAGATGAAAGAGACAATGGCGAATATCTGAGAAATATTATAATTAATTAAAACAGATTACTAATTGTTGCCTTTATCCCCGGGCTGGTAATTGCGTGAAAAATGAGATTAGTAAATATAACAGACTAAAATACATGTTGCTTTGGTGAAGTTAATATCATATCTTCATTTCATAAACTTCCCTATTTATTCTGACAGAATTCTCTTTTCGAAACCAGCGGAAAAACAAATTATTATTTTTTAATTAATCGTTTTCTTAAAACTCATATGGAGCTATATATGAACAAACGTTTCTTACAGGCTTTTTTTTCCCTTTTGTTTCTTGTGACTCAAGCTTTTTCTCAAGTTCCAAACGGTGGGTTTGAACAATGGACTAATGGCGAACCGGATGGTTGGTACACTAATAATTTTCCAGATATTAATTTTGTTACGGTGACGCAAACTAATGATTCCCATAGCGGAACTTCAGCGCTCAGAGGTGAAGCCATTACCACAAATACAGGAATTTATTACTCAATAATCACATCAGGTAAACAGGGCGAAAAAGGTATTACCTGTTTCTGAAAGGCATGCAAACATTAACGGGTTTTATAAGTTGAACTCAGTTGGAGGAGATCTTCTATTTGTTTTAGTTCTTCTAAATAAAAACGGAAAAGCTGTTGGTGTTGCCGGAGTTGAGTATCCAGCGACAGATGCATATACAAATTTTTCAATCCCTATACTTTACACTACCGGCGACACGCCAGACAGTTGTTTAATAACCATTTCCTTAGTGAATAAAAGCTCAAGCGTACATGAAGGATCTTTCTTTT
>CAVZSD010000014.1:0-109809 GCA_963777615.1 uncultured Bacteroidota bacterium
TTCAAGCCCCTGAGAATAATCCATTGGTTGCTGCAAGGCCGGTTATAAGAATGGGAATGGAAAGCTATGACGTTATTCCTATCGGGACTATTACGGATACAAAAGGAGGTGATAAGGAAAAGTCATTTACAAATACAACTTCTAATGAGAACCAAGTTGGAGTAACTGTCGGTGCTGAATTTAGTTTTAATCCATTTAAATTAGCTTCGGCTTCTGTTGAAGCTTCTTACTCACATACCTGGGTTCATACAGAAAGTACAACAAGCACATTCGGCTCTAATTGGAGTAAAACAAAATCTTCAAACCCAAGTGAAGCTGCAAGATTAAAACTTAGAGTTTATATGGAAAATATTGGCAGTGCTTCAGCTCTCGATGTTACGCCAACTTTTAATCTTTTAATCGGAAATAAAACAATCGCTACTATAACACTAACGCTAATCAATCTGCAAATATATTATCACCTAAAGGAACAAATAATAGCAGGTATCCCCAGACAGGAACTATTGCTATAGATAAAGATGAAAACAATAATGATATTATTTTATCATTGGAGGAATTGAAGGCAATCCAAATGGGTGCTCCAATTTCATTAGTCGTAGTACAGGTTGATGCTAAAGTTATTAGATGGAATTCTACTACACAGGATTGGACATCAAATATAAGCTGGACAAGCTTTGAAAATGAAATCAATCCAGTTTCAGTTGAAGTGAGAGCGGAATTTGGTACTGATGAATCAAAAATATATCACGTGTTTGCAGGTACAGAATATTGGGATCCTCAATATAATTTGCATGATTTATTAAAAAATATTTTTGATGTTCAGGATGCAGTTGGTGATACAACAATTGAAGGAAGAAAATTTCCTGGCGACTGGTATTTTTCAACTTCTTCACAAAAAGTTATAGATGAGTGGAACAAAAATGGCCAGCAAGATTTAATGGGCATTAGAATGTTCAAAAATTCCAAACTTGCTATGATTACTCCTGGAGGAAATCCAAATCCGCTTGTTAGCCTTGCAACTTACTCATCGGACTTTAAGAAAATTTATGTTAGTGCTTCGCCAAATAATTTTCCAATTATATCGGTTAAAGCAAATGTAAAAATAAATGGTGAAATGAAAGAAATACCTTTAACAGAAGGGAATGGAGCTTTCTTTACTAATTCAGCAATGTTTGATAGTCCGGCTGAACCTGATGGTGAAGTAACTGTTGAAAATGCAAGAGGGAGATGTTGTTAAATCAAAAATAATTCTACCGGCATTATACACATCTGCAAAAGATGTAAAAGAAAATGTTACATTATTACCAAATCCTGGCGGTGATTATCTTATTATTTGTAAATGGCGATGAAAATAAACCAGTCATATATTTATTGTATGTTTTTCGATCCGCAAACAGATGATACTTTGCCTGAGCCAAGAGAATATTTAACACTTGCAAAAAGTTTTGCAGCTACCGGGGAGCCGATGAAATATAATTATAGTTTCATTCCGGCTAGTGACACTTTAAATGTTCCTGATTACTCAATGATGTATTATGGAAAAGATGTTGTTACATATTATAATCGAGTAAGAATAAACTTTGAAACACTTAAGGTTGATCCCAAAGATACAATGTACACCAGCTCGTCAGGGCAATTAGTTCTTTCTGATTTTACTTCCTGGGGCGGCGGTTATCCTTATACAGCTCCATTTCATAATCTGCCTTTTGGAAGTACTGGAAATTGTATTTATAACACTGCCGATAGATATACTTATGCCAGGTAAAGCAAACATTAATTTTGAAGGAACATCTTTCAAAATGGATACAACAGGTATTTCAGATGATATTGGAGTATTTCAAACAGATCCAAGCGGTGAATACACTGACTTTAATCCTGATACAAGCTTCGTTAATTACAATTTAACTGAAAAGACAATTGATTTAACTGGCGGAGGCTATCCCGGTTTTGTTGGATTAACAGATTCACTTCAATTAATTTATGAAGGATTTGCGAATTTAACCGGCGTAGAACAAAAGGATAAAATTTCAGTAGTTCCAAATAAATTTAGTCTTTCCCAAAATTATCCGAATCCATTTAATCCATCAACTACTATAGAATTTAAATTGCCTGAAACTTCTCATGTTACATTAAAAGTTTATGATGTTACAGGAAGGGAAGTTGCAAGCCTTGTTAATGAAGTTAAGACTGCAGGAAATTATAAAGTTAATTTTAATGCAAGTAATCTGGCAAGCGGAGTATATTTCTATAGAATTCAAGTGGAAATTTCATAAAGACTAACAAGATGATATTAATGAAGTAATTCGTAATTAAGTTTGTCTATTGCTGCATCTTGTTCAATGAGACTGCTGTTGACATTTCAAAGTTAATGAATTTCTTCAGCAGTCTATTTTTTTGTTGATTCAAAAGATTATAAGATTAACTTAAGAGCATATGAAAAAACTAATACTTTTAATTTTTATTTCTGTTATTTCCACTTTTGCCCAAAGCAATGATAAAAGCTGGAAATTGTATGATGATACCGGTGTTGCAAGAATTGATGTCAGCATTGACACGGCAGATCTTTCCTGGATTTATAATGACAATAATATTTTAAGTGACTCACTTCATTTAGCTTCCATTCATTTTAAAAATAAATATATTGATGAAACCGTTGATTCGGTTGGATTCCGATTAAGAGGAAATACTTCCAGAAGTGCAAAAAAGAAATCATTTAAAATTTCATTCAATACTTTTGTAAAGGGAAGAGAATTTTATGGTGTTGATAAATTAAATTTAAATGGCGAGCATAATGATCCTTCTATAATAAGAAGCAAGATTTGCTGGGATATGTTCAAAAAATTCGGAGTGATTTCAAGCCGTGCTGCTTATGCTGAAGTTTATATAAATGGAATTTATTACGGACTTTATATTTCTGTTGAACATGTTGATAATCAATTTTTAAAGAAAAATTTTTCCGATGATTCCGGAAATTTATGGAAATGTCTTTTCCCGGCTGATTTATCTTATCTTGGAGATGATCCTAATCTATATAAATTAACAGAATAACGGAAGGCCTGTTTATGATCTTAAAACAAATGAAAGCATAAGATGATTATTCTCAGTTAGCAAGATTCATTAATATAATTAATAATACATCCGGATAATATGTTTTTAGATTCACTTGATAAAATTATTGGATGTAAGTGCTATATTAAAATATTTTGCTTTGAACAATTTAACCGGAAGCTGGGATAATTATTGGTCCCTTATGAATAATTATTATTTATATCATAATCCGGCCAAAGATCAATTTTATTTAATTCCTTATGATTATGATAATTCATTTGGAGTTGATTGGTTTAATACTGATTGGTCAAATGCAGATCCTTACGATTATCCAAAAGTAGTTTCCGGTTCGCGTCCTTTAGCTGAAAGGATTTTAAATAATCCGGAACTGAATTCTCTTATACACTCATTTTCTTGATTTTTATAATGAACAAGTATTTCAAGCTTTCCAATGTGGAGTTCCAAAATTGACAGCATTAAAAATATGATTACTCCTTTTGCAGAAACTGATACATTTCGAACTAAAGATTACGGGTTTTCAATGGATGATTTTAATCAATCATTTACAACCGGAAGCTATTCAAACCAGCATGTTAAAAATGGATTAAAGCAATTTATTAGCCTTCGTTACAATTCATTAAAAACACAGTTAAATTTTGGTAATGCGAATCCGATTGTTTATGATTTAAATTATTATCCAATTTATCCCGGCGCAAATGATTCAATTCATATTGTAATATCAGTATTTTCACATGCTGGAATAAATAATGCAGAGATTGATTTCACAAAGGATAGTAGTTCTGATAATGAAATTTATTCATTATCATACCAGCCAATTACAAGCAGCAATAAAGTTGAAGATGCTGATAGATGGATAGGAACAATTCCGCCATTGGGAAAAGGCATTACAGGAAGTTTTGTGGTAAAAGTGAAAGATGCAAATCAAAATGAAGTAACTTATCCGGGCTATAAAACTATTGAAATAAAAACTCCTTCAATTCAAAGTGAAAAGCTGGTTATAAATGAATTCATGGCAAGCAACTCAACAACGATTTCCGACAGTGCAGGAGGTTTTGATGACTGGATTGAATTATATAATCCAACATCAGCTGATGTAACTTTAAGTGGAATGTATTTAACTGACAAACCGGATAATCTAACTAAATGGAAATTCCCCGGCGACAGCTTAAAAATTAAAGCAGGGCGAATATTTATTAATCTGGTGCGATGAAGAACAGGAACAAGGAGTATTCATACAAATTTTAAATTAAGTGCTGATGGGGAATTTATTGGTTTAACAGAAGCCGATGGTGTTACAGTTATTGATTCACTTTCTTTTGGTGCGCAAAAAACAGATACATCTTATGGAAGATATCCTGATGCTTCTGATTCATGGCAATTTTTTTCAAATCCAACTCCAGGAAAATCAAATACAATTACCGGTGTGAATGATAAAGAAAATAATATTTCATAAGTTTCAGCTTTATCAAAATTATCCTAATCCATTTAATCCAACTACAAAAATTAAATATACAATTCCGGCCCCTCCAAACCTCCCCAATGGGGAGGCTTTAGTTCAACTCAAAGTTTACGATATACTTGGTAAGGAAATATTTACTCTCGTAAACAAACAACAGCAGCCTGGAAATTATGAAGTAGATTTTAATGCTGCAGAAACGTATCGCAATGCGTCTCTACCAAGCGGAGTTTATTTCTATCAGATTAAAGTGAGTGATGCAAATTCAAATCTATTTTTTGTTCAAACCAGGAAGATGATTTTATTAAAGTGATAAGAGTGATTTATTACTTTAATAATAGACATTGACATACCTTATATTAAAAAATAGGGATAGTTTGAAAAATTAAGGGGAGTGTTGAAATAAACTATAAATAAAATTAACCAATATTCATGGCATTTCAATTGTCATTCAAAAAAATACAATACAAGTTAATAGTATTATTAAATCTATTACCAAATTAATAGAGGAGAAAGAAATAGGGTATAAAATGAAAGGGAAAATTTATTTAACATTAGTAAATACAATTTTTTTACTACTAATTGTTGGGGAAATAAGTTTCCCACAAAATACCTTTATCAAAACATATTATAATTTAAATTGCACAATTGGTGATGCCATTATTCAAACTGCGGATAGCGGATTTGTAATAATCGGCGCTACAAATGAAAACCAGGCAATTTTAATTAAAACAGATAAGTTTGGAGATACATTGTGGACAAAAGTTTATGGAAATACGCAGACGTATCCTAATGAAAAATATGCAGTTAAAATGATAAGTAATGAAAATTACCTAATTGGATTTGGAAATAGTCTTATTAGAACAGATAAAAACGGGGATGTCATTTGGGAGAAAACAATTGAATATGCAACTGTTTTTGCAGTCAATTCAACCCTTGATTCTTGTCTCCTGGTAACCGGGTCTTATTATGAAAATAATTGGAACTTTGATTTATTTTTGATGAAGATGGACAACGATGGAGATACTATCTGGACTAAAAAGTATAAAGTAGAAAATGAATATTGGGGCAAGAGTTATTGTGCAATTCAAACAATGGATAGAGGTTATATTTTAGCCGGGCATGATGTTTTTGTGGATACAAATAATCATAATGAAAACATTTATAAAATAGTAGTTATTAAAACCAATGAAATTGGGGATACAATATGGTTAAAAACTTTTGGCGATTATTACGAAAGCTATGCTTATTCAGTAATTGAAACAAAAGACAGCAGCTACTTTTTTATTGGGAGTTATACCGAACACCCATGTAAATCTTGCGAGTTATTAAGTCATACCTGGCTGTTAAAATTAAATAGTGATGGGGATACAATATGGACAAAAAAATATGTTTTTGATTTTGTGGATTATACATTCTCCGGTATTCAGAGTTCTGATGGTAACTACCTCATTACAGGCGAAAAATATGATTCCGCCGGTAACAGCCGTTTGTTCGCAGCCAAGCTAAATGAAACAGGTGATACAATCTGGACAAAAACCTTTACAGAAGAAAATTCAGAATATACTATAGGCAAATCTATAATAGAAACAAATGATGGTGGCTATGCAATAGTTGGTAGAGCAATGCACTATGATTATGGTGATAAGTTATCAATGATATTAATCAAACTGGATAAAGATGGTAACTTAACATCTGTTGATGATTACGAAGGAAATAATATTCCAGACAAATTTTATTTAGCGCAAAATTATCCAAATCCATTTAATCCAACTACAAAAATTAAATATGAAATTCCAGCCCCTCCAAACCTCCCCGAAGGGGAGGCTTTAGTGCAACTTAAGGTTTACGATATACTTGGAAAAGAAGTCGCGACTCTCGTAAACAAGCATCAGCTTCCTGGAAAATTTGAAGTAGAATTTAATTCAAATGTAAGGGCGAATAATTATTCGCCCCTACCAAGTGGAGTTTATTTTTATCAGCTTAGGGTTGGAAATTATATTCAAACAAAAAAAATGCTGCTTTTGAAATAACAGGTGCTGTAAAAAAACATCGAGACAAAAGGCACATTGAGATTTTAATTATTAGCAATAAACTTCAAATTAAAATTAATTAAATGACGGTTTGGATAAAACAAAGGCCTCCCCTTCGGGGAGGTTTGGAGGGGCTGGCTTGGCAATTTACTAATGCACTTGTTTTTCTTATCTTTGAAACTTCAAAAAACAGGTTAAGCTAAATTGGCAATTAAAGCAAAAAAGGCTGTTGTAGCTGTCAGCGGTGGAATGGATAGCTGTGTAACTGCTGCAATTGCAAAACAAAATTATGAGCTTGCATTTATTCATATTAATTATGGACAGCGGACTGAATCAAGAGAATTAAAATCGTTTAATGATATTGCAGATTTTTATGATGTTAAAGAAAGGCTTGTAATTGATTTTCAGCATCTTTCAAAAATCGGCGGTTCATCTTTAACTGATAAAAATATTGAAGTAACCAAAGCTGATTTAGATAACAAAGAAATTCCTTCTTCTTATGTTCCTTTCCGAAATGCAAATATTTTGTCTGCTTGTGTAAGCTGGGCAGAAGTAATAAAAGCAGAAGCAATTTTTGTCGGTGCTGTTTATGAAGATTCATCTGGCTATCCGGATTGCCGGCCTGAGTTTTTTTCAGCTTATGAAAAAATGATTGACGTTGGAACTAAACCGGAAACAAAAATCAAAATTGTAACTCCAATTATTAATCTTTCAAAATCGGAAATTGTACAAAAAGGAGTTGAACTAAAAGCACCGCTTGAATTAACCTGGTCTTGTTATCAAAATGAAGATGAAGCCTGCGGAGTTTGTGATAGCTGTGCGTTACGTTTAAGAGGATTTCAAATGGCTGGAATAGAAGACCCGATTCCTTATAAATTAAAACCGGATTACTATCTGCAAGTCAAAAGTCATCCCGATATAATCGGGGCAAAAGTCAAATCTGCTTGACGGCAGATCGAATTAAATAAATATTAAAAAAATCATGAGTGAAAAAATAAAATTATTAGAAGTGTTTGAAAATAAATATCCGGACAGAGATTACACTGTTGTTCATGAAGCTCCGGAGTTTACATCTGTCTGCCCAAAAACCGGCCAGCCGGATTTTGCAACTATTACAGTTGAATATGTACCCGATAAACTTTGCATTGAATTGAAATCGTTAAAGTTTTATTATAACTCTTACAGAAATGATGGAATTTATTTTGAATCGGTAACAAATCAAATTTTGGATGATTTAGTTGAAGTTTCAAAACCAAGATTCATGCGGGTAACTGCTGAATTTAATGTCCGCGGCGGCATCGGTTCAACTGTTGAAGTAGAATATGCAAAAGAAGATTACTATTCTGAAAAAATTAAGTGATTTTTATTATATAATTATTATTAAAAATATATGCCCGAAATTTTAGAACTAAAAAATGATTTTGTAAAAAAGAAAGAAGAACTTTTCCAGGATACTTCCTTAAGAAAAGATTCGCTTGCATTCTGCAAAAGCCATACTCTTTTAGTAGAGAATTTTATTAAAGATTTGGCAAAGGGAAAAAACTATAACTTTGCCCTGGCATCTGCCGGCAGCTTCAGCAGGCATGAGCTTTCCCCTTTTTCTGATATTGATTTAATGTTTATTGCGGAATCGTTTGACCATAATAATAATGATATCACTGAACTTGTTAAGCTTTTCTGGGACAGCGGAATTGAGGCTTCACATACAGTAAGAGACTTCAGCGATATAAAAAAATATTTAAAAGAAGACCTTCATACTTTCACACAATTTTTTGAAACAAAATTTTTATTAGGCAATAAGAGGTATATGATAAATGGAACAAAGAAATATTTGCCTGCTTAAATACAAAAAGTATAAAGAATCTTTTCAGCGATTTTTTCAACGATATAAACGATCGATATGAAAAGTACGGTGATTCACCAAAAGTTTTAGAGCCAAATGTTAAGTTGTCTGCCGGGGGATTAAGAGATTTCCAGGCAATTGAGTGGATGTATATATTAAAAAATAAAAGTCTTATTATTAAAGATGACGATACAACACAAGCCGAAGCAATTGTTAAAATTTTGAAGGAACAGAATTACACAACTGAAAATGAATGTTCCAGGCTTCTCGAAAGTTATTCATTACTCCTTGGTGTAAGAAATTTAATTCATCTTTTCTCCGGACAAAAAAATGACAGGTTCGAATTTAATCTTCAGCAAAAAGTATCTTCATTTTTAGTTCACAAGAAAGATGCATTAGCTGTTTTTATGCATGAATATTTTAAAGCGGCAACTGTTATCAACCGTTTTTCAAAATCGATGATAAAAAAATTTCAAGAAGAAATTTCAAATCCTTTGCCGGATTCGCTTAGCATTGAACTGGATGATGATTTTATAATTAAAGGAAAGACAATTTATTATATCAATGAAAAAGAACCATCTCTTTCAGATATATTGAGAGGCTTTTATTATCGTGGTTTATATAGCGGCCATTTTGATGAAAGTTTTAGATCACTTATTGTTGAAATTGTTGAACATAAAGGTTACCAGGAAATAGGCGGATCGGATTCTTCAGTATTTTTTAGAGAAATTTTAAAGCTGCCTAAAAATGTTGGGCAAACTTTATCTGTAATGAACGAACTTGGTGTGCTTTCTTCTTTCCTTCCTGAGTTTGAAGATTTAATTGGGTTTTTGCAGCACGGTGTTTACCACTGCTACACTGCCGATGAACATACATTGATTACTATAAAAAATTTGGAGATGCTTGAAAAAGATACTTCTCCATTAGGAAAAATTTATAACAATCTAAAGAACAGGGAAATACTTCATCTTGCGTTATTGTTTCATGATATAGCAAAGCCGATAAATATTTCAGGCCATGAAATAATCGGTGCTGAAATGGCTTCATCAATTATGAATAGGCTAGGATACAGCGACGATGAGATTGAGCATGTCACATTTTTAGTCCGTAATCATCTTGTTATGGAGCAGGTTGCTTTTCGTAGAAATTTAAATGACCCTGAAACCTTGAATAATTTTACATCAAAGTTTATTTCGGTTGGAGATCTTGAACTTCTTTATCTTGTTACTTATGCTGATCTTTCTGCTGTAAATCCGGCTGTATGGACTTCATGGAAAAGTGATTTGCTTTCAGAGCTTTATATGAAAACAAGGTCAATGCTTGAGGAGCAAATAAGTGGTGAAGAATTAATTAAATCATCTACTTATATCGTTCCTAAAGAAATCAGCAAGCATTCTCCAATGATAAATGAATCTCATGTGCAGGAACATATTGAAGCTATTAATGATATAGCTTATGCACATCAATTTTCAGATCAGGAAATTGCAAAGCATGTTGAAGAAATTCAAAAGGGTGATGTCATTTCATCTTTGTTTACAGAGCTGAATGATTTTACAAATGTAACTGTAATTACAAAAGATTTTCCTTCACTTCTCTCAAAGCTGTGCGGAGTGTTTTCAATAAATGATGCAAACATTCATGACGCAAAAATATTTACCCGTAAAGATGGAATTGTAATTGATACTTTTAATCTATCTGATTTTAGAACAGGAAGAAAAATTGAACCTCAGCGTTATGAGAAAATCAGCAAGGATTTAAAATCAGTTGTTTCCGGAATGATGCAGTTGAGCCAGGAATTTGCAAAGCTAAAAACGCGTTGGTGGAGAATTGAAAATAAATTTTTTAAACGTTCCGGAAAAATAAAAGTTGTGTTTGAGAAGCATAAAACTTATACCATCATTGATATTTATTCTCCCGACAGGCTCGGATTTCTTTACCAGGTAACAAACAAAATGAATGAGCTGGGCTTAATGATTTACTTTGCAAAAATAGCAACCCGGGGGGATGATATTGTGGATGCATTTTATGTTTTAAATCGTAACGGGAAAAAAATATCAATCAACGATTATGAATTTATTAAGGAAGAATTAAGCGAAACAATTAATCAAATGTTATAGGAAACAGATTGAACTTCATGGAAAAAGAAAAACCTGTTGGAGTATTTGATTCAGGTATTGGCGGATTAACTGTTGTGAAAAGGATTGCCTCAACTTTGCCGCTGGAGAATATAGTTTATTTTGGAGACACTGCACGTGTTCCTTACGGTTCTAAATCGAATTCAACTGTAATTGAATATTCAATGCAGGATGCGAGGTTCTTAGTAAATAAAAATGTTAAAGCGATTGTTGTTGCTTGCAATACTGCATCTTCAACAGCTCTTGATGAATTGAAAAAACATTTTCATATTCCTATAATCGGAATGATTGAACCTGGAGCAGAAATGGCTTCAAGAGAAACCAAAAACGGGAGAATAGGGGTTATCGGAACAAGAGCAACTGTAAGCAACAAAGCTTATTCAAAAGAATTAAAAAAGATTGACAATAAATTTTTTGTTTACGAAAAAGCCTGTCCATTGTTTGTGCCTTTAGCTGAAGAAGGATGGATAAAGCATAAAGCGACTTATGAAATTGCTGAAGAATATTTAAAAGAGTTAAGAGAATTAAATATTGATACATTAGTTTTAGGCTGTACCCATTACCCGATTTTAGCAGAGGTAATTCAAGATATTGTTGGAAAGGATGTAACTTTAATTGATTCCGGCATTGCTTCCGCGGAAGTTGTGAAAAAAGAATTAAATAGAATTGGATTTGAAACCAATTCACATATCCAGGGAAAGCAAAGTTTTTATGTAAGTGATATACCTGTAAAATTTAAAGAGGTTGCTGAATTGTTTTTAGGCAATGAAATTAATGATATTCAAAAAGTTGATCTCGAAGTTCTAACTGATTCCTTATGAATGGGCCTTACGGCTTGAGGCTCAAGTCCTTTAGCTTTATTTGATGTTTCTTTTGCCGAGGGTGGATTTATATTATCAAAATATTGTAAAGCTTCATCCATAGATTCAAAAGCATCAAATAATTTTAGCGTGCCGGTTACATGCAGCATATTATAAGCAAATGTCTTGGGAGAAATCAAAACTAAATTTCCATTAACATTGGTGATCTTTTTAAATGCAACTACAATTGTTCCTAAAAACGTTGAATCCATATATTCGCAGCCACTTAAATCAATTATCATTTTTTTGCAGCCGTTATCAATTTCACTTATTAAGATGGTCTTAAATTCGATAGCTTCTTTCAACGTTGCCCTGGTTATATTCACAATTTCTATAACCACATCTTCGTATATTTCTTTAATGAAATCTCCCAAGAGAACCCTTATATTTAGTTAAACATTCTAAATATATTATCGATGAATTTTTCTACAAGTTTAGTTTTTAGAGGAAAAAATGATTAATTATTTAATCCCAAGACTTGAAAATTTAATTGATGCTTTGACAAGCGATTTAAGATTAATTGCTAAAAAGAAAAAAGATGACGAATGGAAACGTGATCATTATCAGATATATTTTCACAGTTCATGCTCAAAGAATTTATTCATTATTAAATACTTCGCTAACAGAAACACCACCGGCAAAAGTTCAAAAATCTACCAGAGACGAATTAATTATTTTCAAGAATATTATAGATAAAATGATTGAGGAATGATGTTATTATTACTTCGTATTAAGCTGTAAATGGATTTCTTCCTCTATTATTAAAACTTATAATGATAGATGCTTGATACTCGATTCTGGATACTGGATAAAAAATCGAGTAATACAAATATCGAGATTCAATTCTCAAAAAGTTTTTTCAGCTTGTTTTTATTTTTTGTTTTACCAAGTGCAATCATCAATTTAATTCTTGCCTTCTGTCCATTTAAGTAATCAGCAAATATAACTCCTAATTTATAAAGCCATTTACCTGCACCCGGATAACTGTAAATATCTTCAATCTCTCCAGCAGGACAGCGTGAAACCAGCACAACAGGAATTCCTTTTTCAACTGCATACTTAATTCCTTTAAAAGCTGCCGGAGGAACATTGCCAACTCCAAGTGCTTCCACAACAATTCCTTCAACTTTACTTTCGGCAGAAAATTTAAAAGACTTTTCATCCATTCCGGCATACACTGTAAGCAAGTCAACGTTGGTTACAATTTTTTCTGTTTCAATAGTTTCAAGCTTTCGCGGCATTCTATTTAAAAACACTCTTCCGTTTTGAACAAAACCAAGTGCACCAAAATCAAGACTGTGGAATGTATCTATTTCATCGGTGTAAGTTTTTGTTACTTCACTTGCTGCATTTATTTCTCCGTTTAAGCAGACAAGCACACCAAGATTTTTACAGTTTTCATTTATGCAAATATGAATTGCATCAATTAAATTTCTCGGCCCGTCCCAATCAGGGTCAGAGCTGTTTTTCATTGAACCGATTAATACAATTGGAATTTCTGTTTTAATAGTTAAATCTAAAAAATATGCTGTTTCTTCAAGAGTGTCTGTTCCGTGAGTTATAATTACACCATCAAATTTTTGTTTTGAAATTTTTTCTCTAATTTTTTTTGAAAGGTCAAACATTAAATCCGGTGTCATGTGCGGGCCCGGATATTTTCCAAAATCATAACAAGAAATTTTAGCAAGCTTTTTTGCTTCGGGAATTTTATCAAGCAATTCTGTCCCTGAATAGCGGGGAATAGCGCCGCCGGTTGTTTTATCAATTTTCATTGAAAAGGTGCCGCCGGTAAAAACGATTAGATATTTTTTTCATAATAATTATAATTTCAAAATTTTTATAAATAATACATTAAACTTAAAGAAATAATTAAAAATATTTATGAATAATTTGATTTGATTTGATATTCAAAACAAGATTTCCCTTGAAGCAGTTATAATTAAACTTTATCTTTGTAATAAAGTTTAATTATAGGAGAAAATTATGTTAATGGTAGAAGACGTTGATTTAACGCCAAACCCGCACGCATTAAAATTTATTTTAAATGAAAAATTATTAAATGTTGAATCACGCCAATTTGCAACATAAAGAAGATGCAGAAAATGATCCTTTAGCAAAAGGTGTTTTTGAAATTGAAGGAGTGGTTTCTGTTTTTTATATGGATAAATTTGTTACGATTGAAAAATCAAAAGAAACTAATTGGGGACAAATTCAGCGTCCATTTATTCACTTCTTGAAAAATTTTGATAAAAGCTTAATACCTGCTGAAAAAGATGTAAAGCCATTAGATGAAAATGCAAGTGAAACTTTGAAAAAAGTAAATATGCTTACTTGACAAGCTTGTAAGGCCCGCCTTAGCTGGTGATGGCGGTGGCTTCAAGTGCTTGGAATTGAAGGAAACACAGTTAAAATTCATTATCAAGGGGCTTGCGGAAGCTGTCCAAGTTCAATAAGCGGAACTTTGATGGCGATAGAAGGTTTGTTGAGAAGAGATATAAATCCTGCTTTGGAAGTTGTTGCTGCTTAAAAGTTTTACTTGATTAAAGCTGTTCCAATAAACCCAATTTCTTAAAGAAATTGGGTTTATAAAATTAGGTAAATCATTTCATACTTTTTAAACCTGAAAGAAAAGTCAATGGAATCGCACGAGAATTTATTTTTTTCATCTGCTGTAATTTCAGGAATTCACTTCAAAATATTTTCCACTCAAAAAGGAATAAGAAGCATTTATTTAAATAAGAAAAATGCTTTGAATAAAATTAAAGGATTAACTCAGCTGCATAATGATGATCCTTTTTTATTTAATGTATTTACAGAACTCACAGAATATTTTGATTTAAAAAGAAAAAAATTTACTGTTCCCCTTGATGAAATCGGCACCGACTTTCAAAAACAAACCTGGAAAGAATTGAGAAAAGTCCCGTATGGAAAAACTGTAAGCTATAAAGATATTGCTTTACGAATTGGCAACCTTGAAGCAATAAGAGCAGTTGGCCAGGCAATGGGTGCTAATCCTATTCCGATAATTACTCCCTGCCACCGGGTAATAAATTCAAATGGGAAACTTGGGGGATATTCTGCCGGATTAAAAATAAAAGAAAAGCTTTTAGAGTTAGAAGGCTGGATGAGTTTGGAATTATTTAATTAGTAAGATTAAAAAAAGTTTTCAGGGAATAATAAATATTCCCTGAAAACCGTTACAATAATTATTTAAGAATCATCATCTTCTTTGTAGAAATATAATTGCCTGCAATTATTCTGTATATATAAATACCGCTTGCATAATTTGAACCCTTAAATTCAACTTCATAATAACCTGCATGCTGTTCTTGGCTAACGAGTGTAGCAACTCTATTCCCAAGTATATCATAAACTTCTAATTTTGTGAATTCATCTTTAGACAGTTGATATCTTATTTTGGTAGTCGGATTAAATGGATTCGGATAATTTTGCATCAATTTAAATTCAATCGGCAACTGTCCTTTTTCATTAACAGCAGTAGTTATATTAAATGATACAGTGTTTGACCAATCACTCCATTTTAAATTTTGATCACGGTATTTTGCCCTGTAAAAATAATTCTTCGTACTGTCAAATTTAGATTTGTTTGCTTGAAGCTTTGTGAGGTCAATTCCTTTATTTAAATCAATTGGAGTGTATGCACTATCAACTCCATAAATGTCTTCCCAATTTGCAGAAGTATCAATCTTAACAGAAGTAAAGTTTTCATCTTCTGAAACTTGAATTCTTGTTGTCATTAGTGAATCAACTCCAACAAAGGCGCCTGAATTGAAAGTAATTTTATCACCATTAACAGTTGGCTTTGTTGCCGTTGGCGCTGTTGGCGGCGTTTGCATATTTTTTCTGTACCAGTGATCCATTAATACAGTAGGCCTGCTTAAACTTGCATTTCCCAAACTGTACATTGATGATTCAAAAGATTTATTTGCAACATCAATTTCAATTAACTGGAAAAAATAATGATCTAAAGTAATATGAATATTCGGATAATCTTTATTTATATAAACACCCCAGCGGTCAGTTGGCCCGCCGCCGCCGCCGCCGCAAACAATTCTAAAATCTCCCAAACTATTTGAATCTGCAGATTCAATTGTTCCTCTTTCAAAACCATGAGTATGGCCATAAGATAGCTGAACTACTTTTGAGTATTTTTTTAAGATCGGGATAATTTGATTGTTTATATAAGCCGGACCATTATCAAAAGTAATTCCTTCTCCCCATAAGTTCTGTGTATGGAAAATGATGGTCAATTATAAATACAAAGTTTAATAGTATGAATCAGCTTCAGCATCTTTTAATTTTTGCTCAAGCCAATCTTTTTGAGTATTTCCTAAAGATGAAACTACATTAGAATTTAGCCCGATGAACATTGTTCCACCGGTTGTAAATGACCAGAATTTTTCATTTAGCGCTGCGATATTTGGATAGTCAGAAAAATCATCATACTTCATATACCTATAATAAATTGGATTTTCTGCTTCATGGTTTCCTGTAACAGTCATAAAAGGAATATTAGGAGAGAGAGTTGACATAGGAGCAAAATATTGATCTGTATAATTAATTATGTTATGTCCGTCAACAACTAAATCACCTGAATGTAAAACCATATTCAAATGATTTTGAATATCATCACCGTATAGCTCCTGGATTTTTTTCTTTGCTTCCTTTATAACTTTAACAGCCATTGTGGTATCAGTACTGTGAGTATCACTTAAAAGTAAAAATCTAATCTTACCTGTAAAATTAGCATCGGGAAGAGTTTTAAAAGAATAAACTAACGAAGAACCGCTTCCACTAACAGCTTTGTAAAAATATTCTGTGTTAGGCTGCAAGCCTGTTAATTTTACAGTATGCCATCTGTATGTTGAAGAGATTATTTCACTTGTGCCGTCGGTTGATTGTCCCAATGCTTCTGTAGTTCCATATTCAACTTTTGTTAGTGTAGCTAATGTATCATGCCAGCAAACATATATTGAAGTGGGCTGAGGAGTTTGCAAGTAGGGTACTAATACCAATTGCTGTGTACCAGAAATTTTAATTTTGTGTCCATAACCACCTAATGCATTGACTTCATTTGCAGTTAAAGCATAATTCCAAATTGAAATTTCAGCGCAATCTATTTCTGCATCTTCTCCATCATTATCTGCAAACATTAATAAAACATTATCCAAAGAAAATCTTCCATCAACTGTTTGAACTGTACCATCCAATAAAAGATTTCCATCAAGATAGTATTTGTATTGTGAACCATTTTTAACTGAAACGATAAGTCTGTACCATTCATTTGTTTTAACAGAATATGAAGAATATCCGGTAACACCTACTCCAATATTTCCGGCAGTATTAATAAAACAATCTCCGTCATCAGTATTAGCAGGAGTAGTTTGATAGAAACAATGCCAGTTATCCAAAGCAGGAATTTTAAAATCAATTTGAATTGAATATTCATTAACGCGCAAGCCGCCTCCATTTGGAGAAATTCCATGAGTCATTTTCAAATAACTGCCTACTCCAATTTTAACAGCCCCATTTCCTGCCGTTGGCCCGCTAACTGTATCTTGAGTTCCTACAAGTTCAAGCGGATTACCAACTTCAGCTTTTAAAAGATTAGAAGCATCATCAAATTTCCAGTTTCCAACCAGTGCCGGCTCACTTGAATTTCCGCCGCCAAGATCATGTCCGTATCCGCCAAGTGAAAGAACATCAGCATCGGAAAGTGCTTTATCCCAGATAGCAACTTCAGATACATCAATACTATCATCATCGCCGTCATTATCTGCGAATAAAAGTAAAACATCACTTAAGCTGAATCTATCATCCACAGCCTGAACAGTTCCAGATAGTAATAGCTGTCCATCTAAAAAATATTTATAAGAAGTTCCGGTCTGAACAGAGATAATAAGCCTGTACCATTCATTATCTTTAAGAGTATAGGCGCCATAGCCTGTAGCTTGAGTTCCAATTTCTCCCGATGTGTTTATGAAACAATCTCCATCATCATTATTAAGTGGATTTGTTTGAAAGAATGTTTTCCATGTGTTGGTGTTAGAAACTTTGAAATCAAATTTTAAAGAATATTCATTTACTTTTGTACCGCCGCCATTAGCCGAAATGCCATGAGTTAATTTGAAATAACTTCCCTTAGCAATAGTTATAGCTTTATCAGTCGCAGTAGTCCCGCCGATTGATTTAACATTTCCAACTAATTCAAGGTCACTTCCAATATCGGCTTTAGTTAAATTGGAGCTATCGTCAAATTTCCATGAACCTACTTTTGCCGGTACTTGAGCAAAAGTGTAAATAGACATGAACAGAAAAATTAATGCGAACCATGCAGTTCGGATGGTAGATTTTTTCATATTTTGCCTTATGTATTTGTTGAGAGAATTTTTATTTGCTCCCGGAGAAAAGAAATTTATAATATTAAAATGGATTCAGAGAGAAATATTGATTTTCTATATTACTTTTGCAATAACATGTTTGCGTCATTTTTAAAAGTATTTTTAACTTCTGAATTTTTTAGAATAGACTTATGAAAATGTCTGCAAAAGCATTTTACCCGGAATAATATCCGTCAGCATCGCAATACCAAACATCAACACTAGCATTTTCAATTGGATTGCAGGAGCTGGCTTCAACAACGGTAATAGTTAGATTTAATGGGAGGCCATCTTTCCCTTCGGTAATATCTGAACGATAAATTGTTGCATAGCTGCTTAAGTCGAGCGGGTAAGGGCCTGAAGTCTCCTCAGGAAAAATTGAACAGCTATCAACTTCAGATGCAGCTTTTGTTTTGCTAAATTGTCCGATTAAAGTTGGTGCACCAACTGCCCCTATAACAACATTTTTAACAAAGTCTTTTCTTTTCATGTTTTTACTTTTTTATTTAATACAGCATATTTTATTTATTCACTCTCAAATACGTTAATTCAAAAACAGTTGTATGTCCACATTGAATTACAGCTATATCGTAGTGTTATCCAAAAAAAATTACCTCACTTGTTGATAATAAAACGTTAAGTGATAATTACTTGATAGAATATTTATATAAGGTTATAATCTCTAATAATAAGCCCTTCGCCTTTATAAGGAGAAGGGATGGGATGAGGTTCAGAAATCTTAAATTCAGAAATAAACTTAAATGATGTAACACCTAAGCCTATTAATTTATTTTACATTTTGAATTAAGATTTGCGGTTAGACAAGAGTATAAACAAAAAAGGTTTAAATATTATCAAATAAAATTTAGAGAATTCATTTATACTGATTTTAAAACAAAATTAATTAGTGCAATTGTAAAATTATCTAAGTTGATAACTTATTATCCTCTTTCTTCTTTGATTTTTGTCTGGACATACAAGACAAGCTGCATACCCAAAAGGGGATGAAAGTTAATAACATTGGATAAAATCCGGTGAATAAAAAGAAAGAAAGGTCTGTACCCTTATGTAGGTTTAATAAAAGTAACAGTTCTCTTTTATTGAACTCCTACAGAGTTCTGACGTGCTATATTTTTTTCGTTCCTTATGTTTCACATAAGGTTATTATTGTTGCATTACTTTGTGATCAGTTGAATGTTTAATTTAAATTTTATCCTACTTCTTCTATTTCTTCAAAATCCATATCAAATGCCGAATCTGCCTCTGATTCTTCATTAAAGTACATTTGGCCGTTATTGGTTCGGATGATTTCATTCAATTGGTCTTGATAGAAAAATTTATCTCTACCAAAAGCAGGTTTCAATTGACTTAGCCAGGTAGCATTTTCATCATATTTAGCAAAGAAAGGTTTCTTTACCCAATCAGGATTTCTTGCTTGAATTAGATTAAGAACAAAAACTTTTTCGCCATTCACTTCAGTTACACCTTCAATCGCAGCTTTACCCGGAAGAGCGGACATTGATGGTCCCCGAACAGTTCTTCCCAATCCCGAAACCTGCACATAAGCTTCTCTAAAAATTTGATATGCTTTTGCTAAAGGAATTTCAAAATAATTTTTTGCACCGGTATTCCGTTCAACAAAAAAGTAATAAGGAATGAATCCAAGACCTACTTGAGTCTGCCACATTCTTGCCCAAACATTGGAATCATCATTAATATGTTTGATGAGAGGTGATTGAGTTCTAATTTGAGCGCCGGTATTTCTTATTCTTTTAATTGCTTCTTGAGCAATATCAGTTGATAATTCCTGCCAATGATTATAATGCCCCATTACTGCAAGATGTTTTCCTGAATGTACAATCTTTTCAAATAATTCAAGAACACCATCAGCTTCTTTATCAGTTACATATTTATATGGCCAGTAAGCAACTGATTTAGTTCCGATTCTAATTGAACGAATATGCTCAAATTCGGGTTCAAGAAATGGAAGAAGATATGCTTCAAGATTTTTTAATCCCATAATCATCGGGTCGCCGCCGGTAACTAAAATATCGGTAACCTCTTTATGATTTCTAATATAATCTTGAAATCTATTTGATTCATCAGTTGCAAATTTTAAATCATTCATTCCAACAAACTGTGCCCATCTAAAACAAAAAGTGCAGTAAGCATGACATGTTTGTCCACTTGAAGGAAAAACTAAAACTGTTTCTTTATATTTATGTTGAATTCCCGGAATAGGGTCATCATCGACAACTGGAATATTTGCTGTTAATTGTCCTGCTGGATGCGGGTTTAATTCAAGCCTGATTGAATTTGCAAGCTCTTTAATTTCTTCATGGAGGAACCTTTTCTTAATGCCCAGGCCATTCTTTCAAATTGATAATCATTCAACATATCTTTTTGAAGAAATGTTAATTGATAAATCGGGTCATCAGGAATATTATCCCAATCTATTAACTCTTCAATTACATAATTATTTGTTCTAAATGGAAGTACGCTGGAAACAACTTTTAAATTAAATCTGTCTTCAAAGGTAAGCTTTTGTAATTGAGGGATTTTATCAATGTCCTTTAATTCCGTAAAACTTCATCTTTTTAGGGGTAATCATCCTTTTTCTCCTTCTAATTTGTGAGACTTAACCGTATCGAATTCTGATATTTAGTTCTTACGTATTGTAACTAATGCAAGAATTATTGAAAGGCATTTGCCCGAATGTAAAGTAATCATAAATATAAAAAAAATTGGGATTAAATCAAGGTATTATATAAAATAAGCAGGGCAGAAAAATAGAAAGAAAAAGCGGAATTTAACCGCTTTTTATTTAATGTCGGTTACTTTACTTATGTCGTCAATCTTTACAAATTTTTCATTGAATTTGTAAGTGCCTTTATGTGGTTTTAATAGCTTTAATAAGCTTTACATTAATGCCTTCGGTTTTTTTCTTTGCTTTTGATTTATCAGCAAATGATTGTTGTTTAGCCATTTTTATCTCCTAAAAATTTGGAGCGTAAATATATAAAGAAAGGGTTATAAAAAAAAGACGATTTTTATAGTAAATCAACAAAATTTGCTTCAACTGTTTTAGCTAAATCTAAAGGGTTTAAGCAGATTTGCATCCCTCTAATGCCGGCACTTACATAAATTTTTTCAAACATTTGTGCTGTTTCTTCAATGAAAGTAGGAAAGTTTTTCTTCATTCCTATCGGAGAGCATCCGCCGCGAATATAACCGGTGAGCGGCTGCAGGTCTTTTACTTTTATCATTTCGATTTTTTTATTTCCGCTTGCAGTTGCGGCTTTCTTTTAAATTTAATTCTGAAGTAACTGGAATGCAGAAAACATTTATTCCGTTTTTATCTCCCTCCGTTACTAAAGTTTTGAAAACAGAATCAGGTTCTGCATTAATTTTATTCGCAACTGTAATTCCCGATAAATCATCTTCATCAACTTCATAAGTGTGTAATGAATGAGGAATGTTGTTTAGCTTCTAAAATTCTAACTGCGTTGGTTTTGGACATTGGAGATTTTAATTTTCAATTGAAAAATCATTGCTCAATTCTTTTTGTCTTAATTCATTCAAAGTAAGATTATATTCTTCAGCTTTTAATAGTAATTTTGTATAAGGATGCTGAGGGTTTTGACAATCAAATATTTTTTGTCTCGCCTCTTTCAACAATTTCACCTTTGTACATAATTATAATTTCATCAGCAAGCTTTTGCAAGATTTTTAAATTATGTGCAATGCAAATCATTGTTAGGTTAAATTGTTCATTTATTTTCTTAAACAAGTTTAAAAGATTTAATTGTGATTCCGGGTCTTGTGCAGAAAAAGGTTCATCTAAAATTAAAAGTTCAGGCTGAGTAATTAAAATTCTTGCCAAAGCTGCACGCTGCTGTTCGCCGCCGCTTAATTCATATCCTTTCCGATGCCAGAGTGATTCTGAAAAATTTAAAAGATTAAAAATTTGTTCTACATTTTTTGATGAATTTTGTGTTTCATTAAATCTTATTGAATATGCTTCTTCAACAATTTTATAAATTTCTCTAAATGGATTTAATATTTCGCCGTTGTTCTGAAATAAAATTTGTATGGGACTGGTTTTAATATCTCCCCAGTTTTTTGATTTATGAAAAATCATTGAACCTTTTGTTGGACTATTTATTCCGGCAATTATTTTTGCAAGAGATGTTTTTCCGCTTCCCGATTCACCCGCAATACCCAAGTATTTTCCCATGGTCAATTTCAAATGAAATATCTTTTAAAATAATTTTTTCAGAATGCTTGTTTGAATTATTCTCTTCTGAACTGAATATGAAATATTATTTAAAATTAATTGCGGCATCAGCTTGAAAGACTTTGATATGAAGAAATAAAAAATTCAAATGACGAATTAATTTTTTGATTGAAGAAATCATTCCGTATTATAAAATTCTGAAAGTGTTCCGTTATTTAAATATGCAATTTTATCACTTACATTTTTTGAAAAAGTTAAATCCTGCGAAACAAGCAAAACTGAATTGTTTTCTTGCGAAGCAAATTCTTTCATCTTATACAAATATAAATTTGAAATTGCCGTATCAATTCCTGAAGTGGGTTCATCCAAAATTAATAAGCTGTGGATTAGTTGATAAAGCCAAAACAAGACTAACCCGCTGCGCCATTCCTCCGCTTAGTTCATAAGCATGCATGTTAAATAATTGTTTTGAATTCGGAAGAAGAAAATATTCAAGCAGTTCATCAATATTTATATTATCATTTGCAAACTCTTTAAAATAATATCCTAACTTTTTTAAATGGTCAAAGCCATTCATTGCATCCTGGAATACATATTTTATTTTTTCTTTTCGTAATTCTCTTAATTCATTTTCATTTAATTTAAAGATATTTTTATCATCAAAAATAATTTTGCCGTCAATAGAATAAAATCTTTCATCTAATAATTTTGTTAATGATTTAATGAGAGTTGATTTACCGCTGCCGTTAATTCCCAGAATTGTGTAGATGGTGTTTGGCTGAATTTCAAATTCAATATCATGCAAAAGTATTCGGCTGTTTCTTTCGCCAATTAATTTTATTTCTTTTATATGAAACGTCAACCATTTATTTACGAAGTTTGTTATTTTATATTTGAATATCAAAATAATAAATTAAGTTAAATTTATGACCATTAAATTTACTAAAAATTTCAGGGGACTTTTCAACGTTCTATTATTATCTCTAATTCTAATTTTATTGCTGTCATTTTTCTCTTGTAAAAATGAAACGCCGGTAAATTCAAATAGAGTTGTTATCGGAATTAATTCAGACATCGAATCAATGAATCCTCTTTTTACTTTTACATTAAATGAAGGACAGATAACAGAATTGCTTTATGCAAGTTTGGTTAAGTTTGATTGGGATGATTCGAATGGTGATTTAAAACCTTCACCAATGCTTGCAAAAGAATGGAAGTGGAGCGATGATTCTCTTTCGGTTACTTTTAAATTGAGAGATGGAATTAAATGGCGAGATGACAAACCAATCACTCCCGATGATATAGTTTTTTCTTTTGATTTATATGCAGATCCGACTGTTCAAAGCAGGCTTTATGGATATTTTGAAAAATTTGCATTGACAAAAGATTCGCTGATAGACCTTAAAAAAACTTTTGATATTATCGATTCAAAAACAATTAAAGATTAATTTTATTAAAGGATCAGCTCCATCTTTATTTGATGTTGATGTTCCAATTATTCCCAAACATGTTTTTGAAAAGTTTGATAGAAAAAATTTAGTAACTCTTGAAAAAGGATTAGACTCTGTTACATCCGGTCCTTTTTATTTGGAAAGATGGGATAAAAATCAAGCAATATTTTTAAAAGCAAATCCAAAATCATTTTTATACAATCCTGATAATGTTTCTGAAATAATATTTAAAATTGTTCCGGATTACAATTCAAGAATAACTCAATTAAAAAAAGGGGAAATTGATTTGATGGAAGATTTAAAACCTGATGATGCTGCCGAACTTGAATCTTCAGATAAAATTAATATTGCTTCTGTGAAAGGAAGAAGCTATGATTATATTGGCTGGAATAATATTGATGCTGAAACTTATCAAAATAAAAATATAATTAAACCCAATTTTTTGTTTGGTTCAGCAAATGTTCGAAAAGCTTTAACCTATGCAATAAATAGAAATGAAATTGTATCAGAGTTTTTGAATAATAAAGGAAGTGTTGCTATAAGTCCGGTGCCGGATATTTTAAAAAATGCTTTTAATAATAAATTGCATACTTATGATTATAATCCTTCGAAGGCAAAATCATTGTTGAAACAAGAAGGGTGGGAGGATAATAATAAAGATGGAATTTTAGAAAAAGACGGGAAGAAATTTTCATTTACATTATATTATCCGTCAGGAAATCCTTTAAGAGACTTTGCCGCGACAGTTATAAAAAATAATTTAAAAGCAGTGGGCATTGATGTAACAACAACTTCAATTGAGCCAGGTGTATTTTTTGAAAATGTATTTGCAAGAAAATATGATGCATGGATGGCAGGCTGGGAAATTGCCGTTCCGCTTGATTTAAAACCTAATTGGTATTCGGATTTTGATGCTGCACCGAATAATTTATATTGTTATCAGAACAAAGAAATTGATGCAAATATTACTGAAGCTTGATACAAAAATTCCAGCGCATGAAAAAAATATTCTTTATAAAAAATTTCAGGAAATAATTCATGAAGATGAGCCGGCAACATTTTTATATTGGATTGATGATATTGTTGCATATAACAAACGAATAAAAAATATTACAATTTCTCCTTTAGGTGCAGTTCAAAAATGCTGGGAGTGGAAAGTTGCTCAATAGTAAACAAGTTGTCATGTTAATCATATAATGCTTGACGAAAGCGTGTTAATAAACCCAATATCTTCTGAGAAATTGTGTTTATAAATTGTCATTATAAAGTTGACATTACGCTGGATTTAATAAATTTTTTCTATATTAATTTTTATTGAATGAAGAAAAATACTTTAATACTTATTGCTAAAAGAATTTTATCTTCACTAATTGTGTTATTCTTAATGCTGACTTTTATATTTTTTCTATTAAGAATTTCACCTGGCGATCCATCTCTAAAATTTGTTTCGCCACAACTCTCACCCGAATTGGCTGCAAAAGTTAGAGAGTCATTTGATCTCAATAGCTCGCTGCTTAATCAGTACAAATCATTTTTATTAAATCTTAGTTCAAGGTGATTTGGGAATTTCATACACGTACAGAATTCCCGTTGTTTCAGTTTTAAAAGAATATCTTCCTTTTACAATGATATTTGCAATTTCAAGTTTTATTATTCAAATCATTTTTGCATTTATATTAGCGCTGTATTCCGTTAAAAGAATTAACAAATTTTCGGATAAGTTGTTTTCCAAATTAAGCTTGTTTGCTTTTTCAATTCCTTCATTTGTGCTGGGAGTATTTTTAATTTTTGTTTTTTCCGAATTGTTAAATTTATTCCCTTCTTCGAACTTAACTTCTTTTGACCATGAATCATTTTCATTCGTAAATAAAATTTTAGATTATTTAAAGCATATTACTTTGCCTTTGATAACTCTTTCACTTGCGGGAGTTGCAGTATTCTATAAATATTTAAGAGAAAGTTTGGAAGAAACTTTTAACAAGCCTTTTGTTTTAAATCTTCGCTCACTTGGAATGAATGAAAAAAAAATTAGTCTGGAAACATGTAATCCCAAATGCTATTGGGCCGCTGATTTCAGTGGCCGGCGTTGAGCTTGGTTTATTATTCAGCGGCGCATTAATAACAGAAGTAATTTTTGGTTTGCCTGGAATGGGAAGCTTAACAGTAAATTCAATTTTATCACGAGATTATCCGATGGTAATTGGATGTACTTTTACGGCAGGATTTTTTATAATCATTAGTAATCTTGCCGCTGATCTAATAAGAGCAAAATTGATAAGAGAGTTTTAAAGAAATTTTAAATTAGAAAATTATTTGAAACTTAAAATTAAAATATGGCACTTTATACTTTTTTTAATTGGCAGTTTGCTGGTATTTAAATTTCCTTTTTTTATTGATACACTAATTTACTGTTTTCTTTCACTTAAAATTATTTTTTACAGATTTTAATTTTGCGAAAAATCAAATTAGCTTTTCATTAATAGATTCTTACTTATCTTTAGTTTTGTTGATATTGCGATTCTCATTTTTGTATTACTAAAAAAATCTTCAATCAAATTTTTCAATCAAAAATTAATTTCACAAATTCTATCATAACTATTCTTATTCATTTTTATTTTTGCTCCTGCTATTTCAAATTTCAATCCTGATTTTCAGAAAAATTTAAAAGTAACAAGACTTCTTCCGCCTTTTAGTATCGTTACAATTTTACATGTAAAGAATGAAGATGAAAGTAAGTTAAATGAAGAGGATAGATTTATAATTGCTAAAAAAAATGTAGCCCGTCAGTCATTTGACGATTCAATTATTTTTGCTGATAGCGTGCAAATAAAAAATGATGAAATAATTTTTTATCAAAAAAATGAAAAGAAAGAAATTTCGACTGAATACTTGAAATGGTCAATAAGAAATAAAAGACAGATTATTGATTCAAAAATATTTTTGCTTGGCAGTGATGAATTAGGAAGAGATGTTTTCAGCAGATTAGTTTATGGTGCAAGAATTTCCTTGTTGATTGGTATTGGAGCAGTGTTTATTTCAGCATTGATTGGATTAATTTTAGGATTTATTGCCGGTTATATTGGCGGCGTGGTTGATTCAATCTTCAATCGCATAACAGATATGTTTCTTGCTTTCCCAATTATATTTTTAATAATTTTTATATTGGCTTTTTTTAGCTCATCAATAATCGCGGTGATTATCGTGTTAGGGTTTTCCGGGTGGATGAGCTTATTTAAAATTGTTCGCGGGGAAGTAATTACAATCAAACATAAAGATTATTTTCATAGCTCAAAATTATTAGGGTTAACAAAATTTCAATTGTTATTCAAAGAAATTTTACCAGTTATATTTGCTCCGGTTTTAGTTAACCTGGTGTTTTTGTACGGTAATGTTATATTAGCTGAAGCAGCATTAAGCTATCTTGGCCTTGGAACAGGATCTATTTATCCGTCATGGGGTGCAATGATAGATGCCGGGCAAAATTATTTATCAAGAGCCTGGTGGATGATCTTGTTTCCGGGCATTGCTTTATTTATCACTTTATATACTGCAAATAAATTTGGCAAAGAAATTAATCAAATCATTAATCCTCGAAGTAATTTATGATAAATGACCGATATATTATAAAGAAGAAATTAGGTGAAGGCAGAAGCACAGTTTATTTATGTGAAGATTTAGAGTTGCCGGATACAAATGTTGCAATTAAAATATTGCCGGCGAATTCGTCAAAAGAAGAAGCAAAAACTTTTCTTGACGAATATTTTATTTTGGGAAGACTGCATCATCCAAATATAATTCGATCATTTGAATACGGAACAGTTGTTACAACAAAAGATAATAAATATGGTATTGAGCTTGGAAGTAAGTTTTTTACTCAAGAGTTTTATGAAGGAACAAATCTCTTAAATGATGAGAATTTATCAAATGAAAATTATTTAATTGAAATTATCAAGCAGTTATGCTCTGCATTATTTTATCTTCATCAGTCAAATTATATTTATTACGATTTTAAAGCTGAAAATATTTTAATTAAAACATATTGATGGTAATCCGCATTGTAAAAATGATTGACTTTGGTTTTGCCAAAAACATTTTTGAAAATGAAGAATATGAAATTAGAGGAACCGCTGAGTATATTGCTCCGGAAATATTAAAAAAAGAAGATCATGATCATAGAGTGGATTTATATGCATTCGGAATTTTGCTATACAAAATTGTGTACGGTAAATTTCCTTTTGAAACAGATACTGAACTGAGTATTTATAAAGCTCATCTTGAAGAAGAATTTGAATTTCCATCCACACATTATTCTGAAAAGCTATTAAATATTATAAAAAAACTTTTGGCTAAAGATGTATCTGAAAGATATTTTAATTCGATCCAAGTTCTTTTTGATTTAGGTATATGATGTAAATGAAAAAATTAAAAATGAATTTATGCCCGCAAGAGTTGTTGCAGACAGGAAAGACTCATTCAATATTCTAAAGAGATATATCAGTGATGAGCAAAGCGGTGAAGTATTTACTGTAAAAGGATTGGAAGATGCAGGAAAGACTTCGCTGTTATATAAAATTTATTATGAGTTTGATAATGTAATATTTTTAAGAGGGAGTTATGCTAAATCGGGAATAGAATTTTTAAAAATTTTACTGAAGAAAATATTTTTTAATGATTTTATTTACTCAAATCTTTCAGCAGAATTGAAAGATGAAATTCAAAATATTCTTTCATCAAATAGAGAAAATATACTTAACCAAATAAGAATTGCTTTTTCACAACTTTCAGCACTAAATAAATTTATTTTATTGCTGGATGATTTTAATAAATATGATTCATTTCACGGTTGAAATACTTCATGAAATAATTCCTATTTTACAGGTAAATAGAGTTAAAGTAATTATAGCCGAAAGTTCCGATCATCCATATCTTTCAGGATTTATTAACAACCTTAGAGAAATTGATTTGATGCCTTTTACGGATGTTCAGCTTAAAGAATTTTTCGAAAGCAGCTATGCAAATTTTTTCCCGAAAGACGAGCTTAGAAAAAATGTTACATTTTATGCTGATTTTCTTCCGGGCAGCGTGGTAAACTTTATTAGAGATTGTTTGTTCTTTAATTTGATGGTTTATAGCTATAATGAAATTACAATTCAGCTTGATGAAAATGCAATTAATTTATTAAAAAGCTCTCATGAAGTTATTTATGATGCCCGGTTTCAAACTTTGATCGGATAAAGAAAAAAAACTTAGCTCAAATAATTTCTGCTTTTGATATCATAGTTGATAAAGAAATTATTTCGGAAATTCAGTAAGATGAAGAGAACATTTCTTCTATAATAAATCAGCTAAATAAAAAAAATATAATTTATGCGCCTAATGATTCTATCCCTCCATATTATCAATCTGATGGATTTAAAAAATTTATTTATTCCACAATAGAGGATAAAGAACAGCTTCACTTAGATATCGGAAAAATTTTACTGCAAAAATTTCCATCAACAAATAAAAATGAAATTGCCCGGCATTTTGAATTAGCAAAAGAGTTTTTTACCAGCTATAAAATTTTAAAGGAAGAAATTAATGAAGCTGAAAAATTATCAGCTTTCAGCTACAAGAAAAAATTACTGGAGCATTTATTGAGATTTCCGTTTAGATTATTCGTATAGATTAGAAATAAATATTGAATTGAGTAATGTTTTGTTTTCTCTTGGTGAATTTACTCAAGCCAAAAAATTAATTGACGAACTACTGCAACTTAAAGCTGATGAAGAATCAAAAAAGAGAATTATTAAAGATGCAAGGAATTTCTCTTATAAAAATTGGCGAAGCAGAGAAAGGTATAAAACTATTGAATGAATTGATTGAAAAAATAAATGAAGAAAAAGAAAAATTAAATTTATTGTCTGAAACAGCAAGAGGATATTTAGATTTAAGCAATTTTCGCAAAGTTGTCAATATTTGTTCAGAAATAATTAAAAGTGAAATTTCAGAACAATAGATAAAGGTAAAAGTTATAATCTTTTGGGGCTAGTGGAAATTTTTAAAGATGACAATTTGGATAAAGCATTAAATTATTTTTTGAAGCTGAAAAGCAATATGAAAAAGCAAATTCAAAATTTAATGTTGCTGAAATGCAGATGAATATTGGTAATATATATAATATAAAAGGGAATATGATTTAGCGGAAGAATATTGGAATAAATCTATTAACGACAAATTATGAGTGGGAAATTTAGAGCATGAAGCAAGATTGTTAGAAAATTTAGGAATTTCACATTTTAAAAAATTAGAATTTGAAAAATCACTTGAATGAATATAAGAGAGCATTAAATATATTTTTAGCAATTGGCAAATAAGGAATAGTGAAGCAATTGTTTTAGTTAATATATATGAAGTTTATTTAATTAATATGTGAATATAGTTCAGCTATTAATTCATTAATTGAAGCAAAGCTAATATTTAATGAATTAAAAAATACCAGTTGAAGAAATAGAATCTCTTTTTCTATTAACGGAAGCATATTTTATAATTGGTTATCAGAGAAAATTTTTGAAAAACTTTTTAGAATTTGAAAAAATAATTGGACAAAGAAAATAAATCTTAAAAATATTTATTATATCAAAATTATTTAGTTCGCTTAACAATTCTTTAATAAATAATAATAATTCTGTTTTAATCTGTTGAGAAATTAAGGATGAATTTATAGAATACGAAGATGAGCATCATTATTTTTATGCAACTATGATTCTAATTAATGTCTTCTAATAAAAAGAGGAAACCATTCGGATGTATTAGAAATACTTTCAGAAACTAAGTTAATAAAAATTTGTAAGAAAAATTTTCTTTTTGAATCAGAATTAAATTATTATTAGGTGTATACCTTGAGACAACCCAAAGCATCACAGTTAAAACCTGCAATAGAATATTATGAAAAGGCTTTCAATTTATTAAGAGATGAGAACATTAACAGAATTAACATGGAAAGTTTTATTAAAGTTAACTCAAATTTATTTTAATAGGGGAGATCTGAATAAAGCAAAAGATTTTTCTGTTTATGGTAAAAAATTAATTTATTCATATTTCGCCAAAACATTAGAGATGAAAAATTAAGTCATGAATATTTAAATCAAGAGGAAAGAGCATTTGCATTAAAGATTTTTGAAAAATTCTGAAAACTAAATAAAACACTCCTGTGCAAAGTAATGTGATTCTTTATAAAAAGGTTAAAAAACAATTCGTTTTAGATAGATCTGGAATAAAAACTTAAAAAAATATTTTAAAAAAATCTTGACATAGAGCATAAATTATTGCATATTGCCTACCGCTATTGCAAGAAACGGTGTTTTTATGCTATTGGAAACACCAACCAATTAAAATATGTGTCTTATTTACTATTTCAAGGGAAGGGTGGTCTATGCAAAGACTGTCATTAGTCGCTTTTTTAACCATTTTACTTCTCGGAAATATGTTTGCTCAATCTTCATCTAAAGTTGAAGAAGCATCAAGGTTCAGAGGAAACCAAGCTGTTGTATCTATTGAAACAAACAATATTTCCTCAGTTAATACAATTAATGAAGTAAATGGTAATTTACTTCAAAATAAATCTAATGCTCAATTAGAAGAATTGGGTTCAAGATATACTTGGGCAAAATCTAATGCTCAATTAGAAGAATTAGGTTCAAGATATTTTGGGCAAAATCAAATGCTCAATTAGAAGAATTAGGTTCAAGATATCTTTGGGCAAAATCTAATGCTCAATTAGAAGAATTGGGTTCAAGATATATTTGGGCAAAATCTAATGCTCAATTAGAAGAATTTGGTTCAAGATATCTTTGGGCAAAATCAAATGCTCAATTAGAAGAATTTGGTTCAAGATATATTTGGGCAAAATCTAATGCTCAATTAGAAGAATTGGGTTCAAGATATATTTGGGCAAAATCTAATGCTCAATTAGAAGAATTTGGTTCAAGATATTGCTGGTGCAAATAGATTTGTTTAGTAATTTGCAAAGAAATTTGTAAATTTAAGCCTCTAATTTTAAAGTTAGAGGCTTTTCTTTATTAATTTGATTTTTGTTGTCATTGTTAAAGAAACTATTACAAACTAGAATTTTAATTTTCCTTATACTGCTTTCCTTTTTTCCTATTTTAAAAAGTTATTCACAGTATTATCCACTTAGCAATTCTTCTGAATGGCGTGAAGCTGAAAGCCAGCATTTTCAAATTATTTATAGAACTTCTCACTCATATCTAGTATCTCATATTTTAAATTCAGCAGAAAACTCAATTAAAAAGTTAATGGAGATTTTTGATTATAAGCCAAATGAAAAAATTATAATTAATACTTATGATGTTTACGATTATGGTTTTGCGGCTGCTACTGCAGTTCCAACTAATTTTATAAGGCTTGAAATTGAACCCCTTGAACCAGGTTATGAAGCAATTCTTTATAATGAAAGATTTCAATGGCTTTTAAATCATGAGCTTGTGCATATTGTTGTAAATGATAATCCTTCAAAAGTCGAAAGAATTTTTAGATCAATATTTGGCAAAGTCTCTCCAGAACAAATGCAGCCTTTAACTGTGTTTTTCAGTTTACTCACAAATTATGATAGATATACACCAAGATGGCACCAGGAAGCAATTGCAGTTTTTATTGAAACCTGGTTAAGCGGAGGTTACGGAAGGTCGCTTAGCAATTTTGATGAAATGTATTTTAGGGCGATGGTAAATGAAGGAAAAGAATTCCCAACTGATATAGAATTGGAAACAATTTTAAGTCATAATTCATTACTTCTTGATAATATTTTTTATTTATACGGAACGAGATTTATAACTTATTTAGCTGCAAATTATGGACAGCAAAAAGTAATTGAATGGTACAAACATAAACCAGGAGAATTTTTTGAAAGTTATTCCGGAAGATTTGAAGATGTGTTTGGGCTTGATATGGTAGATGCCTGGGAAGCATTCTTAAAAAATGAAAAACAATTCCAACAAAAAAATATTAATAGATTAAAGACATACCCAATAACAAAATTTCATCCATTGTTTAATGAATCAACCGGATGGGTTGCGCAGCCTATTTTACAATTCCAAAAGAAATTCAATTTTATTTGGTTATCACAAACCGCATAATTTAGCAGGAATACAGGAATTAATTTAACGACACTGAATAAGTAAAAAAATTGGGGATCTTGAATACGCCAAGCATCTATCAAGTTGCTTCAACTGCGTACGACATCAATAAAGATATTTTTTTCTACACAACAAATAATAATCAATTGTTTAGAGATATATGGAAATTGGATCCTAAAACAGGTGATGAAGAAATGCTGTTTGAAAATTGCCGTGTTGGTGATTTAACAGTTTCTCCTCAGACTCATGAATTATGGGGAATACAGCATTCAAGCGGGCATGGAAATTTAGTATACTCTAAATATCCATATAAGGATCTTGAGAAGGTTATATCATTTAATGTAGGTGAAAATGTTCAAAACTTATCTGTAAGTCCAGATGGAAAATTTTTAGCAGCAGTGATTCACAAAACTAATGGCGAACAAAGCTTAGTGCTGATTAATTTAGAAAATTTAAAAGCGGGTGAAAGCTTTAAATATTTAACTATTTCCGGTAAAGGTTCGCCGGAAAATCCTTCTTGGAGCCCGGATGGAAAAGAAATTTATTGGAGTGCTTATATAAATGGAGTATCCAATATTTATAAAACTAATTCGGAAACTTTAAATCCAATTCCTTTAAGCAATACAATTGTTGGACTATTCAAACCGGTTTATATTTCAAAAGATTCTTTATTTGCATTTGAATTTACTTCTGATGGATTTATGCCTGTAATAATTCCTAATAAACCCATTGAGCATCTTTCTGCCATTGAGTACTTTGGAGAAAAAATTGTTGATAAAAGTCCTGAAGTAGAAAATTGGAATATATCTGCTGAAAAAGTTGGAAAGTACAGTATTCCAATAAAAGCCGGCAGACCTTACAGCAGTTTATCCAATTTGCAAATTTTAACTTTTGTTCCTGTTATTACTGGATTCCAAAAGCAAAAAGTGTTAGGAATATTCACTCATATATCTGATCCTTTATTATATCATGACATTACATTAGAAGCCGGATATGCTCCTTTCAATGAATTTCCACTACTTCCTAAGTATCATGTAAAATTTAAATACGAATTTAAAAAGCAGCTGTCAATTGGAGTTGATTATAATGCTACAGATTTTTATGATTTATTTAATAAAAGAAAAAGGGGAACAATAGGAACTAAATATAGGATTGGTTATTCAAATTATTGGGTTTATGATAATCCGTTAAAAATGAAACAGCAAACAGAGATTGCACTTTATACTAATAACAAATTCTATAACGATAACTTACTGGAAATAATTGAACCTGATTTCCTTGTTGCTCAAACGGTTTTCAATTCAAGAGATTTAAGAAAAAGTATCGGCAGTTCAGATTTTGAAAAAGGAAATGAATTTAATATTTCAGTAATTGCTTTTTCAGCCAATCCCGCCGACCCTCAAAACTCTGCTCAATTTTTTGCTGAGTGGGATAATTATTCAACCTGGATTGGTAAACACAATGTTTTTCATTTTAAAACTGCGGGAGGTTATCATATAAAAAATAGGCTGCTGATTCAGTCAAAATTTTTCTTTGGCGGATTTGGAAATAGGGAAGTAGAAAATGAAGATGTTAAACAATACCGAAAAGTATTTCGTTTTCCCGGGGCTTCCAATTTATAGTATTGAAGCTGATGAGTTTGGAAAATTCATGATTGAAAATAATTTCCCTCCGATTCGTTTCGGGGATTTGCATATCGGCTCGCAAATATTAAATCATATTGATGGTTCTATATATGGGCAGGCACTAGTTGTAAATTCAATTGATAATAAAAAGTATGATAGTTATATTACATTAGGCGGCCAAATAAATTTTATATTTAAGCATTGGTTTAACCTGGAATCAACATTTTCGGCTGGCGGGGCAAATGCCTGGTATGGAAATAAAGAATCATGGGAATGGTTTTTATCTTACAAACTATTAAGAAATTAATTTTACTTTAATCTGTTTCATCAATTCAAAATATTTAGTTGAAGTAGAAATAAACTTAAATGACGTTGGATATTTTGTATTTACTCTTAAAGCCTTATATTTTCGATAGTGACCAATTTAATTTAAGTATGATATGGTCTTACAATGAAATTTTCAGAGTTTAAGAAAAAAATTGATGATGAGCTGAATGCCGCTAATGAAAACGGCTCAAGCGAACGCACTAAAACTCTTGAAGTAATTCTTGACATAGTTAAGCTCATAAATCAATCATTAATTCTTGAAGATGTTTTAGAGCTGGTATTAAAAAATGCAATTAAAATTACCGGCTCGGAAAGAGGATTTATTGTACTTAAAAATTCAGCAGGCAATCTTGAATATAGCTTTGGAATCACTGCTGATGGCGAAAAACTTTCTGAAGAATCTTTTCAAATTAGCAATTCGGTTGTTAATGATGTTTTCGTTACAGGCCGTTCGCGCTTTATTGAAGGCGCACAAAGCGATACTAATTATGATCCTTCAAAAAGTATTTTAAAACTTGAACTCAGACTATTCTATGTTCCCCATTAATTACAGAAGATAAAAAAATAGGGGTGATATATGTGGACAGTAAACGCCTGCATAAAATAAAAGTTTCGGAAATAACCAGCACATTTGAAATTTTTGCAGGCCAGGCAGCAATTGCAATTAGGAATGCTCAGTTATATAAAGGACAGGTAAGTGCATACAATGCTTTAAATGAAGCAAATGTTCAGCTTATTCAGGCTGAAAGAAAAGCCTTAAAATCAAGTATTGATGCTGAAATAGGACAGTCATTGCAAGGCTTGGTTCATTTGGCTTTGCTTGAGAATGAAAGTTTAATGCGGATAATTGATAAGTCGCAAAAAGAATATCAATAATAAAATTGAGCAGACTGATTCAATATTTTTTGACAGACTTATTTTGAAATCTCGTGTTGCAACAGACAGTATTCGAAACATTCAAAAATATGCCCAGGTACTGTTTGAAACTTCAGTAATGAATTTAAATATAGACAGCGGGGATTTGAATAAAACAATTCAGTCTGTTATAAAATATATTTCCCCAATGAAAAAGTTCGCGGGAATTGTTTTTAAAACGGAATTTAATAGTATTCCATTATGCAGCTATGATTCGGAGCAAATCCAGCATTTACTGGTAAACTTATTTACAAATAGTGCAGAAGCAAAAAAAGATGCAACATATTATCATAAAAACTATTGAGAAGAAAAATAGAGTTTATGTTGAAGTTAAAGATGATGGGCCTGGCATGCCTTCAAATGACTTTGAGTCTTTTTTTGAACTTCCCACATCTGCAAAAAGCGGCTATGGGCTTTTCTTATGTAAAAGTATAGTTGAAAGACACAGTGGAGAAATTAAAATATTAGAAAGTGAAAGAGGAACAAAAATTCAATTTTGGCTGCCGGTAAAATAAATTATGAGTGAACTTATATTTAAATATTTTTCATTGCTTTTTGATTCAATTCATTTTCCCATTGAAGTAATAAATGAAGAAGGGAAGATTGTTTATGTAAACCAAGCTTTCACTTTTCAATGGGGATACAATGTTAATGAGTTGAAAGAGTATTCAATCTTTAATGATTCTGAAATTAAGAAACAGCGGAACACTTAATCATATTAAAAGTGTATTTGAAAATAAAAATTTTGTTTTCACTGATAATTTTGCCGATGCGCTCTTAAAAAATAAAGAAATAACTATTCCGTTATTTAGGACAAAGATTTTTCATATTGCTGAAGGCAAGCAGAATTATGTTGTGCTTTTTCATGAAGATCAAACTGAAATTATTTTAACTGAAGAAGAAGTTAAAAAAGCCAGAGATGGTTATAAAGAAGCAGAGAGATTAAAAAATACTTTTTTAAATGTTCTTTCACATGAGCTTAGAACACCGCTTAATATTGTGCTTGGCTATACTTCTATTATTAAAGAAAGTATGAAAGACAAAATTACTGCTGAAGATAAAGTTTATCTTGATAACCTTTACAGCGGAAGTGAAAGATTGTTTAAAAGCATTTCTCAAATGCTTGAGTTTGCGCAGCTGGAAGCAGGCAATTATAAAGTAAATATTGAACCGATTGAACTTACAACTTTAATTTATAACTGTCTTGAAGGAATTAAGAAAGAGCGCACATGAAAAGAAGCTTGACTTAAAAACCCAGTTTAAAAAGAAAACTGTGTTTGTTGATGCTGATGTTCAATGTGTTGAAAATGCACTTAATAATTTATTAAACAATGCTGTTAAATTTACACGGCAGGGATTTATAGAAATTGAAGTTGATACTTTTGAAGACCGAGAGCTTGCAATCTGCCGGATAAAAGATTCAGGAGTAGGTATTTCAACTGAATATCTGGATCACTTATTCCGCCCATTTAGCCAGGAAGATTTAAATATAGGAAGATTTTTTGAAGGGAATGGGCTTAGGCCTAGCTTTAGCAAAAAGATATATTGAAAAACTTGGAGGCTCACTTCTGGTTGACAGTATTAAAGGAGTTGGGTCAACTTTTTCATTTACACTTCCGTTATCGGAAAATTTAAATCAACCTGAAAGATAAATCTGATGAAGATGCTGATGACGACATTAAAAAAAATATTTATGCTTGATGATGCCAATGAGTCATATGGATTTTTAAATGCTTTCTTAAAAAATAAATATAAAATCAGTTCAAAAAATTTTAGAGAATTTAAACTTGATGACCTTCTGATAATAATTTTGAATATATAATTTTTGATGTGAATCAAAATCATTGGGAACAGGGAATTTTAATCGTTCAGGATATTAAAAAGAATGATAAGTTTAACCGTCCGTTGATTGTTATTTCCAGTGTTTTTTCAGAGGATAGAATTAACGAGTTTTACAACGCCGGGGCAAATAAATTCTTGGTAAAACCTTTCAACAAATCAACTCTACTTGAAGCTTTAGAACAAATCACTCCCAAGTCGGTAAATTAATTTTTTTTGTTAGGGGATAAAAATGGATAAATCTTTATTTAGTATTTGGACTCAAAAATTAAAAGACAAAAGATTTAAGGCTGAGGTTAGTCTTAACATTATTTTTTTTGATAATAGTACTTTTTCTATTTACACGATTTTTAACATTTAATGAAGGAAGGCAAGGGGTTACTTTAGATGATCCTTTTCTTGCTTTATTCAATCCGGTTAATACAAATTGGTTGACATTTGGATTAATTTATATTTCAATTTTCACTGCTATAATTTCGTTTCTAAAATCACCGGATAAGGTTAATGTTTGCTTTGCAATCTTATATGCTTTTTATGGTTGTCAGAACAATTGCAATGTATTCCATTCCGCTTGATCCGCCGCATGCGAGCTATTCCCTTAATTGATCCTTTTGTGAAATATTTGGGAACAGGAATTCAATTAATAAAGATTTATTTTTTTCAGGGCATACTGCTACTTTATTTTTGTTATATTTAGTTAGTGAAAACAAAATTCTTAAAAGAATATTTTTAATTTGTACAATTGCTGTCGGCTTATCGGTTTTAATTCAGCATACGCATTATTCAGTTGATGTTATTGCGGCTCCATTTTTTGCTTATGGAGTTTATAAAATAGTTTTTGAATTGAGAAGAAGATTTATAGTTTCTTAATTTTTACTTGTTCTGCACAAACCCAATTTCTTCAAGAAATTGGGTTTGTTGACATTTAGCATATGCAGAACATTAAAAAATTATATTGCGAAAATAATTTATTTATCATTTGGAATTATTTTTTTAGTTTTTGGGTTAATAGGGTTATTACTTCCGATTATTCCCGGCTTTTTATTTTTAATACCTGCTGTATTTTGCTTTGCAAAAACTTCTGAAAAGTTTCATAATTTTATTAAGCACAACAGATTATTTGGTAAGTATTTTTTATAATCTATTTTTCAAAATATAATTGAAAATTTGGAGGAAATATGAGCAAGTTAATAAAGAAGAAATTGACGGCATTACAAATATTATCTCAAATGAGTTCAGCATTTCCGGAATTAATTCTATTATTTCAACTGATGATTTGGATACACTTGAGCAGCTAAAAGAATATCTCACAAAAAAAATTTCCGAATTAATGGATAATAACTTTGACAAGTTAATTAATACTTTGTATCGAATAGATGTTAATGAAGATAAGCTCCAGCTTGCGTTTTCTGATAAAAATAAAAAAGGTTGCCTGAAGCAATTGCCGGGTTAATTATTGAAAGGCAGCTTCAAAAAATTGAGATGAGGAAAAAATATAAAGAAGGGCGAATCTGAATTATCCAACCGAGCTAAATCTTCTTGAAGAAATTCTTACAGGTATTATTTTCTACTCTGACTAAAATTAGATGAAATTTAGACCATAAAATAAGTTGTAATTTAATCAAATATCTACATGATAAATTTGCTATTAGATCAAGCTTAAATTCCATATCTTTTCAGCACAAAAGTTGATGTATTTTATTAATTATTTAAACCGGAAATTGCTATTTTCAATATCAAAAAAATATACCAGAGAATAATTAAAAATTATTTAAGGATTTAACTTGCAGAAATCCAATATTTTTAATAAAAATAAGGTGAATTTAAGATAAAGAAATTGTAACTTTTAGCACTTTTAATATTTAATTCAATTAAACTTTCTGTTTCCACTGCTAACAAGTAAGCTTAATTTAAAAGGACAAAACATGGGACTATTTAATTCAAAAGAATTGGACAAGCTTAGATCCGAAAATGAAGATTTAAAATCTAAGTTTCATTATATGTATGAAAAAGAAGAAACAAGTAAACGCCTCGATGAAATGCTGCGTAAAAGAAGAGAAGAGCTTTCCAAAATCTACGAAGAAAAAAAATCTGTCCTGCTGGAAATTGAAACCATAAAAGATGAAGCGGAACAAAGACGTGAGCAGCTCCAGGAATTAAATCAGAGAGTTTCTGAATTATATGAGATGAAAGAGGAACTTCAAAACACAATTTTCACTTATTCCGAAAGAGCTGATACAGATCAAAAATGATTCTGCCGAACCTTCACAATTGGATGAAGAAGCATTAAAAAAACTTGAGCAGGCAAACGAAAAGTTTAATACACTTGATTCAAAAAGTAAAAAGCTTGAACAAGAACAAAAAGATATTGAAAATTATATTCAAGGAACTGAAGCAAAATATTGAAGCTCTAAATAAAAAAGAACTAAACATTGAAGATAAAGAAGATAAGAAAAGAAAAGAAGTTGAAGATTTAGAAGAACAAAAACAGAAGCTGGTAAAAGAGAACAAGGAGTATCAAAAAAAACTTGCTGATGTAAGCTCAAAAGTTGCAGCATTGGAGAAGAGAAGAGGATATATTAAGAAATTCAATTGATGTTAAAGTCCGAAAGATGGACGAAATAACAAAAAGCTTAAGACTGCTTGAAAATGCAAAAGTTGAGGATAAAGAAAAGCTGGCTTTACTAAAGAGTGAAGAGCAGGAATTGAAAGATAAAATATCAGAGTTAAGAAAAGAAGAATCGTCTGTTCGTGAAAAATTGACTTCTGAAACTGAAAGATATTCTAATTTAGAAAATGAAATTAGAACAATTGAATCAAAATATGAAGAACAAAATAACAGCTTAGAAGACTTACGAAATGAAGAGGAAAAATTAATAAAATCAATCGATGAAAAAAGTGAAAAGATTAATAATCTTACTGAAAGCTTGAGCAATCTTGAGAATGCAAATGAATCAAATGAGAAAAAATTAGCTTCTTTTAAAGAAGAAGAAATTAATCTTACAAATAAAATTGCTGCGTTAGAAAATAAGCATAAAAAATTATTAAGCGAAAATGAAACAGAGTCTAATCGCTCAATAGAAATTAAAAATGAGCTGCAGTCAATTATAAATCAAGTCAGCGAGCATTCTGCTCAATTAACCAACTTAGTAGCCGGTGAAAAAAGATTACAAAAGAGATTTCAGAAAAGCAGGAATCAATTCAAGAGATAACTAAAAATCTTGAAAAGTTAAAAAAAATAAAGTTAGAGGACACGGAGAGATTAAACGTACTAAAGCTTCATCAAAATGAATTAACAAATAAAATTGCTTCGCTGGAAAATGAGGAGAAAGAATTAAAACAGAAAAATGAAATAGAACAGAAGAAAAATTTAGAATTAAAGAACAGAGTTAGATAATCTTTCGTCAGACTATGATGAACGGAAGGAGAGATTATCTATATTGCAGGAAGAATTAAAATCAATTGAAGCAAAATATGGTGGACAAAATGATAATTTAAAAATTTAAAAGATGAAGAAGAAAAAATTGTCAAATCATTGGACGAAAAAAACTTCGAAGATAAGTGAGCTTAATAATAACTTAAACAGTTTAAAACAAGAATATGAAAACGATGAAGAAAAATTATCTTCGTTAAAAGAAGAGTGGGAAGCATCTTACTCAAAATATTATTTCTTTAAAAGATGAGCAAGAAACAACTGGTGCTGAAAATGAAAATGAGCTGAAACGTTCGTCTGAGATAAAACAGGAACTGCAAAATCACTGGAAACAAAATATCAGGAACAAAACTCGAAATTAACAAGCCTGGTAAATGAAGAAGAAAAATTAAGAAATGAAATTTCCGAAAAGCAGGCAATGATTCAAGGATATTAACTGACAATCTTGAATCCTTCAATAAAACAGGGTATGAAGGTTCTGAAAAATTAAATCAGCTTAAATTTACAGAAAGATGAACTTGTAAATAGAATTTCGGTTTTAGAACAAACAGAAAAAGAATTGAAGCAGATAAATGAACAAGAGCAAGAACAAATCTTCTGAAATTAAAAAGAGAACTTGAATCGTTTGAAGCAAGACTTACCGAAGAAAATTCTAAGATTAAGCAGCTTAACAAGTGAAAAAGAAAAATTAAATGGCGAAGTCTCACAAAAACAAAAATTGATTGAAGAGATTTCAAAAAACCTGGAATCAATTGATAAGTCATTTGCCGGCAGTACAGCGAATTTAAATCAATTAAAAATTCAAGAAGATGAGTTAATAAGTAAGATATCTGCTTTAGAAAAAACAGGAGAAGAACTAAGACAAAACAATCAGCAAGAACAAAGCAAGTCATCCGAAATTAAAAAGAGAACTGGAATCAGTTGAGGCAAAGCTTGCCGAAGAAAATTCTAAGTTAAGCAGTTTAACAAATGAAAAAGAAAAATTACAAAATGATATTTCAGAAAAGAAAAAATTAATTGAAGAAATTACTACAAATCTTGAAACATTAAATAAATCTATGCAGACAAGGTTCTGAGAATTTAAATCAATTAAAATGTTCAGGAAGATGAATAATAAGTAAAATATCTGCTTTAGAAAAAACAGAAGAAGAACTTGAAGCAAAAAAATCAGATAGAACAAAGCAAATCTTCTGAAATTAAAAATGAATTAGTATCTGTTGAAGCAAAGCTTGCCGAAGAAAATTCTAAATTAAGCACCTTAACAATGTGAAAAAGAAAAACTGCAAAATGATATTTCGGAAAAAAAGAAACTGATTGATGAAATTTCTCAGAATCTTGAAACATTAAGTAAATCTGCAACAGAAAGTTCTGAGAATTTAAATCAATTAAAAAATCAGGAAGAACAATTAGTAAGTAGAATTTCAGTTTTGCAAAAAAATGAAGAAGAGCTATTCAGAAAAATGAGCTTGAAAAGGGAAAATCTTCGGAAGTTAAAAGAGAACTGGACAATCTCGCTGCCAGCTATAATCAGCAGAAAGAAAAATTAAATGTTCTTCACAAAGAAGAGAAAGAAATAATACAAAGAGTAGCAGCTCTGCATGAAGTTGAACAGCAGCTTAAAGAGCATTATGACGAAGGCAACACTGTCGTTAATGAAAACCAGAAAAAACTGGAAACACTGCGAAATGAAATTACATCAGCTGAAGAGAATAATTGATTCATTAAAGAATGAAGAAAAAGAAATTTTAAATAGAGTAACGGTTCTCAAAACCGAAGAGAATAAATTCAAAGACAGTATACGAAGAAAAGAAAAATATAATTGAGCAAATTCAGCAAAACATTCAATTCCTTGAAGATGAAACCGACCGTGCGAAACAAAATTTGAATACATTGAGTGAAGAAGAAAAAACAGTTAATGAAAAAATCACTTTCTTAAATAATGAAGAGCAGGCCTTACATTCAAAAATAGAAAATGAAAATAAAAAACTTGAAGAAGTTCAAACCACCTTGCAATCACTTTTAAATGAACAGGAAACAGTTAAGCGCAGCATTGATGACATTAAAAGAAGAAGAAACTATTTTAACTCATAAAATCCCTGCCCTTCACCAGGAAGAGTACAAACTGAAAGAAGCTATATCCAGCACAAACAATAAATTTTCAGAAGTGACTCAAAGCTTAAATATTCTTGAAACCGAATACAGTGAAATGAATAAAAAAGTAGTTTCACTTAAAGATGAAGAAGATGTTATTAAAGGAAGAATCCAATTTCTTGTTAAATGAAGAAAAGGGAAAATTAAGTTTAATTAAAAAACTGGATAGCACAATTTCGGAAAAAGAATCCGGCAAGTTGGGCTTATATCAAAAATCATCTGAATTAGAAAAAGAGCTGAATGAAAAGCAAGACCAGATTTTAAAAGTAAAAGAAGAATATGAAAAAGTGTTGGGTGAAATAAATCAAAAGAGAAAAGAATATTTTTCTGTTGATGAAGATTTAACTTTAAAAGAACAAAAGCTGACAAAAGTTAATTCTGAATTAAAAGATTTGGATGAGAAATCTGCGGCATTAAAACAAACTGCGGAAGAGCTTGAGAAAAAACGAGAAGAGTTAAGCAGCAAGCTAGTTGAAGGAACAGGAAAAAGCCGAACAGTTGAGAGCTGAAAATGAAAAAATTCAAGAACTGCTTTCTTTGCATGAACAGAGGAAAAAAGAAATTGAATACGGCAACAGTGACCTTGAAGGCAAGTTTGGTAAAATGTTCGAGAAGTATAACAGTGAACTGAATGAAGTAAATCGTAAAAGAAGCATACTTGAGCAAGTTGTAAATAAAAAGGAAAAAGAGATTGAAGAAAAAGAACATTCATTAAATGAAAAAACTACTTTGCTGGAAGAAACAGACCGGATGCTTAGCATTAAACAAGCTGAAATTGAAGCTGTTGAGCAAATGCTTCAAAGTATTGATGAGCAGAAAGAGCAAATCAAAAATGAATTGATAAAAATTGATGAAGAATCAATTGAAAGAAAAAATTATAACAATGAACTTAAGCTGGAAACTGAATTACTGCTTAAAAAGAAAGCTTCGCTTGAAAAAATTATGCATGAATTGTTAAACATGATGAATCACAGCTTTGCAGCTTCAAGAGAGAAAAAAGAAAAAATTGAAAATGATATTCTTATTTATGATGAAGAGCTTGCAGCAGAGAAGAGACAAAATTACAAGCGCAATGCAGGAATATGTTGAACTGCAGGAATCAATTAAATCATTTAAAGTTGAATTTGAAGAAAGCAAGACCGGTGTTGCAAAGTTATTGGCAATGCGTAAAAAGCTGCAATCGGAAATTTCAAAGCATCAAATAGTTTTACAGCGTTACCAGAAAATTAGAGAAAAAATAAAGTCCGACCAGATGACGGGAAAATATGATAGCGATGAGCTTAACAGCAGTGAAGAAATTAATAGAGAAGAGATAAATAATATTAAGGAAGCCGACAAGAAAAATGCTCAAATTTATAAATTGTAGAGTAATATTAACTTTGTAATGATATGTTATAAACCCAATTTCTCTGAGAAATTGGGTTTATTTAAAGGAAGGAATTTAATTAAATCTTTCAACTTCAAAGGGAGATAATTCTAAAGAAGTTTTTTTGTTATCTATAATTTCCTGCACAAGTTTTCCGGTTGCAGGCCCAAGACTCAATCCCATCATTGCATGCCCTGTTGCGAAAATTAAATTATCAATATTTTTAGATTTACCAATATAAGGCAGCCATCCGGTGAGCAAGGCCGATGCCCAAACCAAATATCTTTTTCTTCCGGTACAACCGGGTCTATCTTCGGATAGTAATTTTTTATTTTAGATAGATATCCTTTTACTCTTTTTATATTTATCATTTCATTGTTTGAACCAATTTCCATTGTGCCGGCAAGCCGTAAATCATTTCCCATTGGTGTTACAGCGGCTCTCGTCTCAAGCAGCAAAGATGGATAGCGCGGCGGATTTTTAAAATTTTGTAAAGTGATGCTGTAGCCTTTTCCTGACTGAAGCGGAAGATTTATTTTTAATTTCCTGCTTAGTTTATTTGACCACATCCCGCCGGAAAGAACAAAATAATCAGCTTCAAATTTTTGATTGTTTGTAACAACAGAAACGATTTTTCCTGTCTTCATTTCAAAGTTTGTTGCTTCTGTATTATTAAAAATTTTCACATTGTTTTTTTTGAAGTGTTCAATCAGCTCACTTAAAAGTTTTCCCGGATAAATATGTGAATCGCATTTGAAATGAACTGCGCCAGCTACATTTGTTTCTATTTGTTCAATCTTTTGAACTTCTTCGCCTGATAATATTTCAACCTCAAGTCCCAATCGTTTTGCTTCATGTGCAGTTTCAATTTCATGTTTTCCTGCCTCTTTGGATTTAAACATTAAAAGAATACCGGTGTTCTTTAAATGAAAATCAAAACTTTGAGATAGTTCTTGATACAACGTTTTACTTAACAAATTGAAATCACGTAAAGGAATTTTGGAATTGTTTACGTGAGTTGAAGTTGATGATTTATGAAATTTCCATACCCATGAAATTAAATCTTTATTGAGGGAAGGCTTGAAACCAAATGGGCTGCCGGGATTCAACAGCCATTTTAATCCCATTGAAATCATTCCCGGTGCAGCGAGAGGTATTATGTGGCTCGGTACTATTAAACCTGCATTGCCATACGAACAGCTTTTAGTATAATTTGATTTATCTAAAACAATAACTTCGTGCCCGGATTTATTAAGGTAATAAGCACTCATCAATCCAACAATTCCACCGCCGATTACAATTACTTTACTCATTATTTTCTTAGTTTAAATTAATTGAAATCCTTCGGGGAATGGGTCTTCGTCATCGATAAAAATATTGTTGAAGCCTATAACGCTTGCAGTGCCCTCTATGCTTGGAATTATTCCATCATAATCGCCAATCTTTACAGTACTTTCAACTCTTCCAATAAATTTAGTTCCGATAATGCTTTCGTGAATAAATGGCTCGCCAATTTTTAATTTACCTTTTGCAAACCATTGTGCAAGTCGTGCAGAAGTCCCTGTTCCGCATGGTGAACGGTCAATTGCTTTTTCTCCGTAAAGAACTGCATTACGAGCTGTGGATTTTGGGTCAATGGTTTTACCTGTCCATTCAACATGACTTAATCCGTTTATGCTTGGATTTTCCGGATGAACAAAATTATGTTTTCCTCTAATTGATTTTCTAATCTCTCTGCCCCAATTAATTAATTGTGAAACTTCAAAATGTTCCAAGCCGGGAAAGTTTTCCTGCACATCAATTATAGCATAAAAATTTCCACCATAAGCAACATCAACTTTTAACATTCCAAGCTCAGGGCATTCAACTTCAATATCTGTTACTGCTAAGTACGAAGGCACATTTGTAAATTTAACTGAGGTAACTTTATTACCTTCTTGTTTATATTCAACGGTAACTAATCCGGCAGGAACTTCTAATCTTAATTTCCAGGAGTTTTAGCTGTTATCAATCCATGTTCAATTCCGGCAGTAACCGTGCCGATTGTTCCATGCCCGCACATAGGCAGGCAGCCGCTTGTTTCTATAAATAAAATTGCAATATCATTTTGCGGGTCGTGAGGCGGATATAAAATACTGCCGGACATAATATCCGAGCCGCGCGGTTCAAACATTAATCCTTTTCTAATCCAATCAAATCTCTCCATAAAATCCAATCTTTTTTCGCTCATATTTTTTCCTTCGAGAATCGGCCCCCCGCCGGCAACTAATCGAACCGGGTTTCCACATGTATGAGCATCAATACAAAAGAAATTTTTTACAGACATTTATTTTCCTATTTGATTGAATCTTTAGTGAAATTATTATTTACTAACCGCCAGATGTTTAATGGATTTTCATTTTTTAATTCATCAGGTAAAAGCTCATCCGGAAAATCTTGAAAACAGATTGGTCGTACAAATCTTTTAATTGCTGCTGTTCCTACGGAAGTAAACTTAACATCCGTACTTGCCGGATATGGGCCGCCATGATGCATTGAAGAACAAACCTCAACGCCGGTAGGAACACCATTATAAATTATCCTTCCAACTTTTTCTTCAAGCAAAGTAATAATTGATTTGAAATTAATAAGCTCATTATTTTCAGCAATAATAGTAGCCGTTAATTGACCTTCCAGACTTTTTACAACTTTATGAAGCTCATTTTCATCTTTGCATTTTACAATTAATGAATAAGGCCCAAAAACTTCTTCGTGCAGCTTAGGATTATTTAAAAAGTTTTCTCCTGTTGTTGAAGCAACAGAAGGTTTACTTTGTATTTCATTTATATTTCTGTTGATAGAACCTTCAAGTGTTACACCTTTCTGCTCAAGTGCATTCTTCAAATTATTTGAATAAGCCTGCGCAATTCCTTTTGTAAGCATGCTTGCAGGTTCGAGTTTACGAATTGCCTCTGACAAATGTTTAATAAAATTATTTAAACGGTTACCTTCAATTCCAATTAACAATCCTGGATTTGTGCAGAACTGACCGACGCCTAAATTTATTGACCCTGCATAAGTCTGTGCAATGTTCTCGCCTCTTTTTTCCAAAGCTTCATTCAACAAAATTACCGGGTTAATGCTTCCCATTTCCGCATAAACTGGAATTGGTTCTTTGCGTTGATTTGCTAAGTCAAATAAAGCCTTTCCTCCTTTAAATGAACCAGTGAATCCTATAGCTTTTATTGAAGGATGTTGAACAAGCGCTTTTCCTATCTCAAATCCGTTATCATTTAAATTAGAAAATACTCCATTCGGCATTCCGGTTTTTTCTGCTGCTTTAATAATTGCAGAGGCCACGAGTTCACCGGTTCCCGGATGAGCCGGGTGGGATTTAACAATCACAGGGCATCCGGCAGCAAGTGCGGAAGCTGTGTCTCCACCTGCAGTTGAAAAAGCCAAAGGAAAATTACTTGCGCCAAAAACAACTACCGGCCCGATTGCTTTTAAATATTTTCTTGTATCCGGTTTAGATGCTGGCTGTCTATCCGGAATGGCAGTATCAATTGAAGCTTCAATCCAGCTTCCTTCTTCCAATAAATCGGCAAACATTTTTAATTGTCCAACAGTTCTTCCGCGTTCTCTTTGAAATCTTGCAATAGGTAAAGCAGATTCCATTGAAGCACGTTCTAAAAGCTCATCGCCTAAGTTTAAAATTTCTTCTGCAATTGCATTTAAGAATTCTGCTCTTCTTTTCTGCGGCAGCCTGCTGTATATTGGGAATGCCTCATCTGCTAATTTTACTGCTTCATTTAATTCATCATTTGTTGCGACGTAAAAGTCATTTTCAATTTCTTTTAGAGAAGAAGGATTGAATGCTTTAAAAGTCTTGGTTCCATGAGAAGATAAATTATTTCCTATAAAATTTTTTCCGGTAATCATAATAATCTTTTAAACTTTGATATTTATATAATCCGGTAATTCCGGCCTTGTTTTCATGCAGCTATTAATTATCGCTTGTACACGCTCTCTTTCTTTTCCGATAAGTGGGAGTCTTGGTGCACGGACATTTTCTGTTCCGATTCCGGTTGCTGCTTCTGCCATTTTTATATTTTGTACAAGCTGCGGACTTACATCCAATTCCAGCAAAGGTAAAAACCATCTGTATATTTTTAATGCTTCATCAATTCTTCCGGATTTTGCTAATCTGTATATTGCAACAGTTTCTTTTGGGAAAGCGCAAACTAATCCGGCAACCCAGCCATCTGCACCCATTAATAAACTTTCCAACCCTAATGTATCAACTCCGGTTAAAACTTTAAACCTCTTTCCAAATCTATTTATCATTCGTGTTACATTGCTTATATCTCTTGTTGAATCTTTGACTGCTTTAATATTTTCACATTCCTGAAGCTGTTCAAACATATCGAGAGTTACTTCTATTTTATAATCAACCGGATTGTTGTAAATCATAATTGGAAGACTTGTTGACTTTGCAATTGCTTTAAAATATTCCACTGTTTCATAATCATTAGCTTTATATTTCATCGGCGGCAGAAGCATTAAACCATCAGCACCATCTTCTTTGGCTTTAGCTGCTACTATGTATTGCCTGATTTGTAGACTGTTCTGAAATATTGATAATTATAGGAACTCTTTCGTTTGAAATTTTAATTGCTTCTTTTACAAGAATTGATTTTTCTTCATTTGTCAAAGTACTTGCTTCCCCAAGCGTACCACCAAGTACAAGTCCATCAACACCGGCTTCTAATTGCGCTTTTATATTTTTAGCAAACATTTTTAAATCAAGTTTATCATCTGCAGTAAACTGTGTAGTTACAGCAGGATAAACTCCTTTCCATTCAACTTTCCATCTGTTCCTCAAATTGTATTTTTAATTTTTATAATTAAACCTGACAAATCAATAAAATAAATACTTTGTAAATATTAACAAATGCTTGTAGAATATTGACATTTTTCATAATATAAAAAGTCAAATATTGCAAATATGGTTAACCTGAAATTATGAAGGCGTTATCATTTAAAATTCCCAAACTCGAAGAAGAGTCAATCAAACTGCAGGAAGATAAACTGAATCATTTTTATGATTTGCTTCATTTTCATCCTGAGTATCAAATCACACTTATTATAAAAGGAGAAGGTAATTTCACAATTGGCGAAAGTACCGGTAAGTTATGAAAAAGGAAATATGTTCGTTGTGGGTTCAAATGTTCCGCATGTTTTTAAATCAGCGAGAGAATATTATGAAAATCAAAAATTAATAAGCCATTCTTTGTCAATTTTCTTTAAAGAAGATTCGTTTGGCGCTGAGTTTTTCAAGCTGCCGGAAACAAAACATATTGGGAAAATGCTTTATAGTTTCAATAGGGGAATAAAAATTATAGAAGATAAAAAATGTTCTAAATATTTCTTAGGTGTTGTTAATTCTAAAGGCATAGATAGAATAAAAAAATTTCTTGATTTGTTAAATGAATTGAGCAATTGCAGCAAAGTGAAATTTTTAAGTCGTGAAAAAGAAATTATAAAATTTAATGAGCAGAGTGATAAAAGAATGAATGAAATTTTCAGCTTTGTATTAAATAATTATCAAAGCGAAATAAAACTAAAAACAATTTCAGGAATAGCAAACTTAAGTGAGCCCGCTTTTTGCCGATATTTCAAGAAAAGAACGCGTAAAACTTTTTTTGATTTCTTAAATGAACTTCGAATTAGCGAAGCATGCAAATTATTATTAAACAAAGATACAAGTATTTCGGAAGCAGCTTTTGAGGTTGGCTTCAATAATATATCTAATTTTAACAGGAAGTTTAAATCTATTCTTGGAGTTACTCCGACTGAATATTCAAGAAGGAAAAGATAAAAAATTAACATTCATTTATTTTTCAAATGTTCTTTTCTTGGCGCAAGAAAAGAACCAAAAGAACATGCACTTAAAAAGAAATTCTGAAATTATAATTTATATCGAAAATCCTATCCTATCATGTAAAGAAAAATAACTCAGTCGCTCCGCTCCTTCAAACAGATTTTTCTTTTTGTGTTAACTTTGCATTAATAAATATGTCTTTCAGTATAATTTCTGGTCGAATTTCTTTTTAGGTGCAGATTTACAACCATGTCATTTCATTTTATATCCTATCAAATTGTCTTCTTTTAGAAACACTAACTCAAACAATTTAGTTACTGCTTAATTTTAAAGAGTAAACACTTTAACGTGACAATTTACTATTTTTTAATCCATAGGTCTAAAAGATTTATATTCTAATGTGATTGTAATAGATGGATTTCAACTTATGATTTGAACTATTTTTTATTTTATCTTTGCACTTTAGTTTTGGGAAAATAACTATCAAATTAGTAATATATTTATTTCATCATTGAGAGATAGGTGTGCATAAAAACATGAAATATTTATTCGGGAAAAAGAAAAATTTAACTTTTGGTTGTCTAATAATTTTTATCATATGTTCATTCCTTCCATTTAACAAAACATTTGGACAGCAAAAATTCACATCTGTAAAACATCCAGCCTGGAGCTACAATCAAACTATTTATGAAGTGAATGTAAGGCAATATACGCCAAGCGGAACTTTTAAAGAGTTTGAAACTCAATTGCCGAGACTGAAAAAAATGGGTGTAGGAATTTTATGGCTAATGCCCATCAATCCAATTGGAGTAAAAAATAGAAAGGGAACTTTGGGAAGCTATTATTCGGTTAAAGATTATTTAGCTGTCAATCCGGAGTTTGGTACTCTTGACGATTTAAAACATTTGGTAAAAGAAATTCATAAGCTGGGAATGCATGTTATAATTGATTGGGTTGCAAATCATACAGCATGGGATAATGCACTTGCCAGTGAACATCCTGATTGGTACACAAAAGATTCACTGGGGAATTTTGTTCCACCGGTACCTGACTGGCATGATGTAATTGATTTAAATTATTCAAATAAAGATTTACGTAAATATATGATTAACGCATTAAAATATTGGGTTAAAGAATGCGATGTTGACGGCTTTAGATGCGATGTTGCCAGCATGGTTCCTACAGATTTTTGGATTGAAGCAAGAAAAGAATTGGATAAATTAAAACCGGTTTTTATGCTTGCTGAATCTGATGCCCCGGAATTGCATCAGGCTTTTGATATGACTTATGATTGGAATGTTTATCATGCTTTAAATGAAATTGCAGCAAAAAAAACTGGTCTTGATTCGCTGAAGCGTGTTATGAAAAGAGATAAAATGAATTTTCCATCGAACGCTTTTAGGATGCAATTTACTACAAATCATGATGAAAATTCCTGGAATGGAACAGCAGTAAAAAGGCTTGGTGATGCATTTGAATCATTCTCAGCTTTTACTTTTGTAATTCCCGGAATGCCTTTAATTTACAGTGGACAGGAAGTCGGAATAAACAGGAGCCTGGATTTTTTTGAAAAAGATACAATTGATTTTTCTAATTTGAAATATGAAAAATTTTATCACACATTAATTGAACTTAAGAAAAACAATAAAGCTCTTATTGTGCGGTGACCATGGTGGCGAACTGCAAGTAATTCCCTATGAATCAGAAAGTGATAGTTCAAGTGAAAAAGTAATTTATCCTTTTGTGAGAGAAAAAGATAGAGATAAAGTTTTTGCGATTTTTAATTTCTCCGATAAAGAACATAAAATAAAAATAGAAAGCAATAAAATAGAAGGGGACTATAAAAATTTATTTTCAGGAGAAAAAATATCTTTTAGTAATGCTGCTGATTTTGTTTTGAAACCGTGGGGTTATGAGATTTATGTGAAATGAAATGGCAAACCTTAAAATTTCCTAAAAGCCAGAAGCTATATCTGTTGCTATGAATTACTTGCCATTCATTCTTATATATTAAAATTAAAACCTAAATTAAATGTGGTATATGTTCCATGATTGCTAAAAAAGCCATAGTAATTTGAATTTATTTGACTATTTAACTTAAACGATAATATCACATTCATATTGTTATTTATTGGATGGGATAATCCCACTCCTGCCCCAACTCCAAATAAATTCTCATTCCTCTTTTTCTTTGTATTCAAATCTGTATTGTAAGTTAAAACTACTCCTGTTCCCGGTTCTGTTTCTTTTTAAATCCATAAGAGCTGTAGCTTAAATACGAATAACCTGCTTCGATTGTTGTAAAAAAAGTAAATAGTTTACTTGTATGAATATTTATTCTGCTTCCAATGTATAAAGGTATTAAAATATGGTTATCTGCTAAATATGTGCTAAAATGAGTTTGTTGCTGTAAAGATGAACTTTGTTCTAAAAAACTGGCATTATATTTATCCCAATGTGAATATCCAGTAAATATGTAGAATTGAATATTACTGTTAAAGGAATAGTTGTATTGGATAGAAGTGCTTAAACCTTTTGAAGAATTCATTGGAACGAGGAGACCCCCGTTAATTTGAATAGAGTTACTACTTTGACCTAAAATAATATTAGAAAAAATAATTAATATAAAACTTAAAGAAGCAAAAATATATTTAAACATTTTACTACCCTTTCTTATTCAATTATTATTTATCGATTGACTTTCCCATACATTTTATCCCCTTGGTAATTGAAATAGATAATCCAACTGAAACTAAGGTTTGGTTATTTAAAGTGCAATACACTTTCTAATAGCTCATTTTTATTTCTTTTCAGAATAATTTATCTTCAACATAAACATCAAAAAAATTATTGATGGCAATCCAGTTAAAAGAAATATCAAAATCTTATAAGTTATCTCAAGCATTAAATAAAATCAGTTTGCAGATTGAAGATGCAAAAACTACCGTTTTAATTGGCCAAAGCGGATGCGGAAAATCTACTTTAATCAGAATTATAACCGGCTTAATTAAAAGTGATAACGGGTGAAATTTTAATTGATGATGAAAAATTAGTTGAGGCAAATTTAATTTCTATCAGAAGAAAAATGGGATACGTAATTCAAGACGGAGGATTATTCCCTCATTTAACAGCGAAAGGAAATGTAACTCTTCTTGCAAAGCATATTGGCTGGGAAGATCAAAAAATTAATAATAGAGTGGACGAGCTTTTAACTTTAACAAAATTTCCATCTTCAGGATTAGACAGATTTCCGGCAGAACTTTCCGGCGGGCAGCAGCAGCGTGTAAGCTTAATGAGGGCGCTTATGTTGGATCCTAAAATTCTTTTGCTTGATGAGCCGCTTGGCGCATTAGATCCATTAATAAGATATAATCTTCAAAATGACTTAAAAGAAATTTTTGAAAAGCTTCACAAAACAGTTTTAATGGTTACACATGATATAAACGAAGCAGGATTCTTTGGAGATAAAATTGTTTTAATGAAGCAAGGAGAAATTGTACAGGAAGGAAGTATAGAAGAATTAGTTAAAAATCCTTCAGATAAATTTGTAACTGAATTTATAAATGCCCAACGGCCTTTAGATATTTTATTAAACAATAAATAAGATGAACAAATATTTAATTGCATTTTTAGTTTTTGTAATAATTTCAGCACAAGCCGATGGACAAGCAAATCAAAAGATAATTAAAATAGGTTCCAAAAAATTTACCGAAAATGTAATACTCGGCGAAATGATAACCCAACTTATCCAGCAGAAAAATATTAAAGCAGAACATTTAAAAGAGATTGGTGGGACACGAGTTTTGTGGAATGCTTTGTTAAAAGGTGATATTGATATTTATCCCGAATATACCGGAACAATTAAAGAGGAAATTTTAGCCGGTAAAAAAATTAAAGATGATAATCAATTAAAATCTTATTTAGATTCAATTGGAATTGAGATGAGTGCACCACTCGGATTCAATGATACTTATGCAATTGGAATGAAAAAAGAAAAAGCTGAGAATCTTGGTATTAAAAAAGTTTCTGATTTAAAAAAATATCCTGACTTAAAATTTGGGTTTAGTAATGAATTTATGGATAGAAAAGACGGCTGGCCGGGACTTCAAAAAAGTTATAACTTCCCGCAAAAAAATGTTACCGGTATTGACCACGACCTTGCTTATAGAGGATTAGAAAATAGTTCGATTGATGTAATTGAATTTTATTCTACTGATGCTGAAATAAAATATTACAACTTAAAATCGCTTAAAGATGACTTGAATTTTTTTCATGAATATTATGCAGTTATTCTTTATAGGAAAGAATTGTTAAAAAATAATAAGCAGGCCGTTAATGCTTTTCTTCAATTAGAAGGAAGCGTTTCCGAATCGACCATGGTTAGACTTAATGGGGAAGTTAAGATAAATGGAAAATCCGAAGGTGAAGTTGCTTCAAATTTTATTAAAGAAAAATTTAATTATAAAACTAAATTTGTTGAAGATACATTTTGGAACAGGCTACTATTTAATACCAAAGAGCATTTGTTTTTAGTTTTAATTTCTTTATGCGCTGCAATATTATTTTCAATTCCGCTTGGAATTTTTGCTTACAAAAATAAAGCCTTAAGCAATATTGTTTTGGGCACAGTGGGAGTGATTCAAACTATACCTTCGCTTGCTCTTTTAGTTTTTATGATTCCATTACTTGGCATAGGTTCGTGGCCGGCAATAGTGGCTTTGTTTTTGTATAGTCTTCTTCCGATAGTAAGAAACACTTATTCAGGTTTAGAAAATATTCCAATTCAAATAAAAGAGTCAGCGGAAGTATTGGGGATTTCTTCTTTCACTAAATTAAGGCTTGTCGAATTACCGCTTGCTTCCCGTTCTATTTTAGCTGGAATAAAAACATCTGCAGTAATAAATGTGGGAACTGCCACACTCGGAGCGTTAATTGGTGCAGGCGGTTATGGCCAGCCAATCTTAACAGGAATAAGGTTGGATAATGTTAGCTTGATTTTAGAAGGGGCAATTCCAGCAGCGTTATTGGCTTTAATTGTTCAATGGTTTTTTGATTTGATTGAAAAGCTGATTGTTCCTCGCGGTTTAATGTTAAAGTAATTCTAATAAGAATTGAAATCATCTTAAATGAATTTCCCACTTTTAGCTTAATAATTTATAATACACTTTATCATACTTATCAGCCATTCAAAATATTCTTTTATTTCTTTGAATTATTCTTTATAAGTTTCGAGGCACAATCAATTTAAACATAGAGGGAATTAAATGAAGAAATATATTTTTACAATTATAATTTTATTATTTGTTTCATATTCAAGTTTTGCGCAATCTGCCGGATTAAATTTTACTCTTGGTTTTCCATCAAGTGAATTCAAAAATAATTTAAAGAGAACGGGAATTGGAATAAATGGTAATTTTTTATTTTGGAATCCAACACCAATTCTTCCTTTCTCCGCCGGTATCGATATCAGTTATTATAATTATGGAAGCGAAACCAGGCGAGAACCATTCAGCTTAACTATCCCTGATGTGACAGTTGATGTGGATAGGACAAATAATCTTGTAAACTTTCATGCATATTTTCAGATAGCATTACCCGCTGGGCCGATTAGGCCTTATGTCGAGGCATTATTCGGCGGTTCATATTTTTATACGCAAACATCAATAAAAAGTTTAGGTAATGAAGATAAAGATGTGGCATCTAATACAAACATTGATGATTGGGCATGGAGCTATGGCGGCGGCGGCGGATTTCTGATTAGCCTTTTTTCTGATCCCACAGGACAGGTAGGAAGTGTCTTTCTCGATTTAAAAGTTAGATATTTATTTGGTTCGGAAGCTGAATATTTAAAAGAAGGTTCGGTAACTATAAATAACGGACAGGTTTATTATGACGTGTCAAAATCAAAGACAGATATTCTATCTGCACACATTGGCGCAGTAGTTTATTTTAATTCTTTGTTTAACTGAATTTAAAAGTTTTCATTAAAGAATTTTTTCACCACAGAGAAAGACAGGATTAAACACAGATTACAAATTTAGTTTCTCTGTGTGAATCAGTGATAATCTGTGGTGAAGAAGGTTATTCTTTAACTAATTAGTTTTTGGAAACTAAATATTCATCAATTGCTTTTGCAGCTTTTCTTCCGGCACCCATTGCTAAAATAACAGTTGCACCGCCGGTAACAATATCTCCTCCAGCAAATACTCCTTCTTTAGAAGTCTTCATTGTTGCTTCATCAACTAAAATATTTCCCCACTTGTTAAATTCCAAATCCGGAGTTGTTTTTTGAATTATCGGATTGGAGCCATTCCCAATTGCAATTACAGCCATATCTATATCTACATTATATTCAGAACCTTTAATAGGCATAGGCCGCCTTCTTCCTGATGCATCCGGTTCACCAAGTTCCATTTTTTGAAGTTCAACTGATTTTAACCAGCCGTTTTCATCTCCAATAAATCTTAATGGATTTGCTAAAAATGTAAATTCAATCCCTTCTTGTTTTGCATGATGAACTTCTTCTTTTCTTGCCGGCATTTCAACTTCCGACCTTCTATAAATGATATAAGCATTTTTTGCTCCAAGCCTTTTAGAAGTTCTCACCGCATCCATCGCAGTATTTCCGCCTCCGAACACCGCAACGTTTTTATCTTTGCAATCAAAAACAGGAGTATCAAATTCCGGGAATTTATAAGCCTTCATCAAATTTACTCTGGTTAAAAATTCATTTGATGAATAAACACCATTTAAATTTTCTCCTTCGAGATTTAAGAAGTAGGGCAGTCCGGCTCCTACTGCAATAAATGCTGCATCGTATCCATCTTGAAGCAATTCATCCAAAGTATCTGTAAATCCAATTACTGAATTTGTTTTAAATTCAACTCCCATCTCTTTCAATGAGTTAATTTCAACTTTAACAATTTCTTTAGGCAGACGAAATTCAGGAATACCATAAATTAAAACTCCGCCAAGTTCATGAAGTGCTTCAAACACAGTTACATCATGTCCCATTTGAATTAAATCTGCAGCACAGCTTAAGCCGGCTGGTCCGCTTCCTATGATTGCAACTTTACGTCCAGTTTTAGGTTTTAGTTCAGGTTTTTTCAAACCAACTTTTTCTCTTTCATAATCGGCAACAAATCTTTCCAATCTTCCGATTGCTACAGGTTCATTTTTCTTTCCGGTTACACATTTAGCTTCGCATTGTTCTTCCTGCGGACAAACTCTTCCGCAAATTGCAGGCAGCATATTATCTTCTTTAATTTTATTAGCTGCTTCTACATATTTACCTTCAGCAACCAAGCCTATAAATTCTTTAATATTTACGCTTACCGGACATCCTTCTATGCAGGTTGGTTTGGGGCACTGAATACATCTTTGAGCTTCAAGCAAAGCAAGCTCCTCTGTTAATCCCAAATTAACTTCATTAAAATTGCTGCTTCTAATTAGTCCATCCTGCTCAGGCATAGCCTGCCTTTGGATTTTCATTCTTTCTTTGTTAGATAATTTTCCCATTACTCAATCTTTGAATTTTTATTAGTTACCTTACGCAAGATGCCTAAAGAAACTGGGTTTATAATTATTTGTTTTGCGTAACATCAATTAGTTATTATTTTTTAATCCGTATTGAAACATTGAATCGATAGTGCAAAAATGTTCGAGAGCTTCATGTTCGAATTCGTTATAAGTTTTATTTCTTCTTTGTAAAGTTGCAAAGTCCACTTTGTGTGCATCAAACTCCGGCCCGTCAACACAAACAAAAACTGTTTTGTCATCGACAGTTGCTCTGCATCCGCCGCACATCCCGGTTCCATCAACCATTACCGGGTTTAAGCTTACAACTGTTTTTATACCATAAGGCTTTGTTACATCTGCAACTGCTTTCATCATCGGGATAGGCCCGATTGCTAAAACGAAATCAATCTTCTTTCCTTCATCAATAAGTCCTTGTAACTTTTGAGTTACAAAACCATGGAATCCATAACTGCCGTCATCTGTGGTTGGATAAACTTCATCGCAGACTTTGTTTAATTCATCTTCAAGAATAACAAACTCTTTTGTTCTCCCTCCAACAATTGAAATAGTATGATTACCAGCTTGCTTTAATGCAACCGCAGTTGGATATGCAATTGCAGTTCCAACTCCGCCGCCGATAGAAACAGCAGTACCAAAATTTTCTATATGAGAAGGTTTGCCGAGAGGGCCAACTACATCCTGAATTGAATCTCCAGCATTTAGAGAATTTAATTCTTTAGTTGTTTTACCAATTCCCTGAACAATAATTGTAATCGTTCCCTTTTCAGGATTTGAATCTGAAATTGTTAAAGGAATTCTTTCACCGTAGTTATTAATTCTTATTATTACAAATTGCCCTGCTTTCCTTTTGAGGGAAATTTTGGGAGCTTCGATAACAAATTTTTTAATGTTTGGGGCTAGGAAATCGGCACAAATTATTTTATACATAATGCTTTTTAAAAGATATTTTAAATTAAAATTGTTCTACTGATTCAAAAACAAAGCCAATAAAACCGGTCAGAAATTTCAACAAAAAATTTGATTATTGTTAAGATTTACGTTTTTTACTTTCAGATTTGCAATAATCCAAATTGTTAGTTTTCAAGATTGGGAATGAAATTCTTTTTATTTCTCTTTTATTATCTGCAGCAAGACTTACATAACAATATTGTTAAATTGCTTAAACCGTCAAGTCATTTCTTAAAGAAATTTCATATATTTGCAATTCTAAAATTGACAATCTTTCTATTATCGGAGAAAATAAAATGGCAATTATATCAAAAGAAATAGACGAATTAGCAATAAATACAATAAGGTTTTTATCTGTGGATGGAGTTCAAAAAGCAAATTCCGGTCATCCCGGCGCTCCAATGGCATTGGCTCCAATTACTTATTCTTTGTATTATAAATTTATGAATCACAACCCTGCAAATCCCAAATGGGCTAACAGAGATAGATTTATTTTATCAAACGGCCATGCAAGCATGCTGCTTTATTCAACTCTTCATTTGTGCGGATACAAAATTTCCATTGATGATTTAAAGCAGTTCAGGCAGTGGGACAGCATCACTCCAGGCCATCCTGAATATGGTTTAACAGAAGGAATTGAAACCACGACTGGGCCATTGGGGCAAGGATTTACAAATGCAGTAGGAATGGCAATTGCTCAAGCATATATGTCTGCAACTTTTAATAAAGATGATATAAAAATTATTGACCATTACATTTATGGAATTTGCAGCGACGGTGATATGATGGAAGGAATTTCTCATGAAGCAGCTTCTTTAGCCGCACATTTAAAATTAGGAAAATTAATTTTCTTTTATGATGATAATCATATTTCGATTGACGGCCCAACTTCACTTGCTTTTACTGAAAATGTTGGAAAAAGATTTGAAGCTTATGGATGGCATGTTCAATACATTGATGATGTAAATGATGTTGATGCAATTGAAAAATCTATTAAAGCAGCACAAGCAGATGACAGGCCTTCCTTTATTGTTACAAAAACTCATATCGGTTACGGTAGTCCAAATAAACATGATACTGCTGCAGCTCATGGTTCTCCTTTAGGTGAAGAAGAAGTTAAGCTTACAAAGAAAAATTTAGGCTGGCCCGAAGATGCAAGCTTTTTAGTTCCGGATAAAGTTGCTAATGCTTTCAAAATTGTTCAGAAGAATGGTGCAGACAATGAAAAAGAATGGAACGAATTATTTAAAAACTATAAAGCAAAATATCCTGAAGATGCAAAGTTATTTGAAGCGGTAACATCAGGAAATTATGGTGAAGCATGGAAAGAAAAATTGCCTGTATTTAAAGATGAGGGAAAAGCATTGGCAACCAGAGCGGCTTCAGGAAAAGTTTTGAATGCAATTGCTTCATCACTTCCAACTTTAATTGGCGGTTCTGCTGATTTGGAACCATCTAATAACACTTGGTTGAAAGAGTATGATAAATTTTCTTCAACAAGTTATGGCGGAAGAAATTTTCATTTTGGAGTTAGAGAACATGGAATGACAAGTATATTAAACGGCATGTCAATTTACGGCGGAGTTATTCCTTACGGCGGAACATTTTTAATTTTTTCAGATTATGCCCGTCCGGCAATTCGTTTAGCTTCATTATCTAAAATTAGAACTATATTAGTTTATACTCATGATAGCATTGGATTAGGCGAAGACGGCCCAACTCATCAGCCTGTTGAACAAATATCTTCACTAAGAGCGATTCCAAAAGTAATAGTTATTCGCCCCGCTGATGCAAATGAAACGACTTATGCTTGGCAGGTGGCGATTGAGCATAAAGACAGTCCGGTTATTTTAGCTTTAACACGACAAGGGTTACCTATTTTAGACCAAAGTAAATATCCATCTGCTAAAGGACTGCTGAAAGGCGCATATATTTTGAAAGACAGTGAAGGTGAGCCGGATATTATTTTAATGGCTTCAGGTTCTGAAGTCTCGGTAATTTTGGCGGCTGCTGAAGAATTAAAAGCTGCCGGAACAAAAGTTAGAGTAGTAAGCTTTCCAAGCTGGGAACTTTTTGAAAAGCAAAGTGATGAATATAAAAATTCCGTACTTCCTAAATCAGTTAAAGCAAGAGTTGCTGTTGAAGCCGGGGTTAAGCAAGGATGGGAAAAATATACCGGCGATTATGGTGAGTCGATAAGCATAGAAAAATTTGGTTCTTCAGCGCCGGTAAAAGTATTGATGGAAAAATATGGATTCACAAAAGAGAATGTTGTTAATACTGCAAAAAGAGTGTTAGATAATGTGAAATAATGAATTTATTTCAACTTGATTTATATGATTGTAGAGACGAGGCATGCCTCATCTCTACTTTTCAATGCGGGATTAGAATATTTAAAGATAATTGTGAAGTGGTTTTATCAAACTAAATACTTAATTACCACAAACCCGCCAACAAGTAAAACCGTAAAAGCAATTGCCAGCCAATTAAAATATTTATCAATAAAAGTTTTTATTGTTGGGCCAAATTTCCAGATTAGAAAAGCTACGAGAAAAAATCGCGCACCTCGACTTACGAGAGAGGCAATAAAAAACATTGGTAAGTTAATATTAAATGCACCTGAAGAAATAGTGAAAACCTTGTATGGAAGAGGAGTAAACCCTGCAGTAAATACAATCCAGAAATCATATTTAGCATACATCTTCTGAACTCGAAAAAATAACTCATGCGTAAAGCCGGGAACATTATTAAAGAAAAAGTTTGCCACGCTAGTAAATTCATTTAAAGGAGTCCACCAAACAAAATGTCCGATTGCATAACCCAACATGGCACCAGCGATAGATGCTATTGTACATGTGGTAGCATATTTAAAAGCTTTTTTTGTCGAACCCAAAACCAGTGCAATTAAAAGAGCATCAGGGGGGACAGGGAAGAATGATGATTCTGCAAAGGCCAAAATAAAAAGAGCAATACCGCCGTAAGGAGATTCTGCCCAGCTTAAAACCCAATCGTAAAGTTGTCTAATATATTTCATTAAGTATAAAAAGATTTGAAAAGTTAACTTAGCAAAAATTTATTGTATTCTAAAAAATATTTTAGTAATTATTTCCCCTTCGTATTGAACTAAAAATAATGATACGAATATAACTTTGTAAAAAATTTGATGAATCAATATAGAATTGAAACCAGCTAAATTAAATTTTCATTGTATTTAAAGATTTATCTGCATCTAATTATTTTTTTACTTAATTTTTCACCTACAATCAGCAACCAATTTCACAGCATATTAAAAACTATAAATGAGTCTGCTCTAAAAAGATTTAATTAGGAAAAATATTGTTCGATTTTAATTCATAAATGAAACTGAAATATTTGAAATTGGCCTTTTTAGATTCGACTCATAAATTAAGCACATATTAAGTTTAGATTTTTTAAAAATAGAACAAATGAGTTATTGTCAAATATTCTTACTTCATTTAATTTTAATAGAACTTTTTGGTAGTTAATAGACCAAATAAATAATCAAATTCATCATAAATTATGGAGGGATTCTACATGCTTTCTAAAATGACTTTATCCAGTATGGTAGTGATTGCTTTTCTGTTTTTAGGTACTGCTAATGCTCAATTTATTGCGGAACATAGTTATTTGGGGCCTTCAATTGGGTTATCTTTTCTCGGAAGTGCACCTCAATTTGGTATTAATTATGAACGTTCTATGGATTTACAAAATTTTGGATCAGTGGGTTTTGGTGGTGTATTTCGTTATTGGGGATACAATGAGGATTTTGGTTATGGAAAAGTAAGTTATACAAATATATTGATAGGGGCTCAGGGAAATTATCATTTTAAAATTCCTGATAATAATAATTTAGACCCTTATGCCGGGATAGTTTTAGCATATGATATTGGTTCAACCAGTGTTGATTACAATAATTCATTTCTTAATGGATATTCAGCTAGTGTTTCGGCTGGTGGTTTTTGGGCAGCAGTTCAGGGTGGGGTAAGATATTTTATCCAACCTAATTTAGCTCTTACAGGAAGGTTATCATTTGGATCTTTAAGTTATGGCGGATTAGAAGTAGGAGTTGATTTCAAGTTTTAATTTTTTCTATTAAAATATACTTTAATTTTATTAAGCGGTACTCAATCTGGATACCGCTTTTTTATTTTCCTTCCTCAATTGCCTATATTTAAAATCAAAATTTTAAGGAAATTTGTATGAGATTTGAACGAAGCGCTGGCGTTTTGCTTCACCCAACATCTTTGCCTGGAAAATTCGGTATTGGTGACTTAGGGTATGAAGCATATAATTTTGTTAACTTTCTTGAATCTGCCGGACAAAAATTATGGCAAGTGTTTCCGCTTGGACCTACCGGCTATGGCGATTCTCCATATCAATGTTTTTCAGCATTTGCTGGTAATCCGCTGCTTGTGAGCCCTGAGAAATTAAAAGAAGATGGATTACTTTCGGATAATGATCTTCAAAACTTACCGAATTTTGATCTTAACTATATTGATTTTGGGGAAGTAATTAATTTTAAAAAGATATTTTGCACAAAGCTTTCAATACGTTCAAGGTAGGAAAAGGCGATACAGATAAACATTATAAAGATTTTGTTAATTCAAATGAATTGTGGCTTGAAGATTTTTCATTCTTCATGGCGGCAAAAGATTTTCACGATGGAGCCTTATGGACTGAATGGGAAAAAGGTTTAGTTTTAAGAGATAAAAAAGTTTTGGAAGATTGGGAAGAAAAATTATCGGATGGAATTTTATATCACAATTTTGTTCAATTTAATTTTTTCAAGCAATGGACTCAATTAAAAAAATATGCAAATGATAAAGGAATAAAAATAATAGGTGATATGCCCATCTACATTGCCTATGATAGTGCAGATCTTTGGGCAAATAAAAATCTCTTCACTGTAGATAAGGAAGGAAATCTTGAAACAGTAGCAGGAGTTCCTCCGGATTACTTTAGTGAAACCGGACAGCTTTGGGGAAATCCCCTTTATAAATGGGATATAATGGAGAAAGATGATTTCCATTGGTGGCGCCAAAGATTGAAAAATCTTTTACAGCTTGTTGACATAATAAGAATTGATCACTTCAGAGGATTTGATGCTTACTGGGAAATTAAAGGCGGATCAGAGACGGCTCAAATTGGAAAGTGGATTAAAGCTCCTGGCGAAAAATTATTTAATACAATTCAAAATGATCTTGGAACACTCCCGATTATTGCCGAAGATTTGGGAGTGATTACTAAAAGTGTTGAAGCTCTCCGTGATAAGTTTAATTTTCCGGGAATAAAAATTATGCAGTTTGCTTTTGGAACCGGGATGGAAGAAAAGTTTTTACCGCATAATTATATTAATAATTGTGTTGTTCACACCGGTTCTCATGATAACGATACAACAAAAAGTTATTTTGATATTGAAAAAGGAAATGATAACGACATTTATGAACATGCTCAAAAATATTTAAATTATTATGGTGATGATATTGTTGGTGAATTAATTAGAGTTGCTTATGCGTCTGTTGCTGATAGTGTTGTAATACCAATGCAGGATATTTTAAGACTTGGTAATGATGCAAGAATGAATTTTCCCGGAAAGCTTGGAGGAAACTGGAGCTGGAGATTTACATGGACGCAGGTTCCTTACGAACTTCAATTTTATTATAAGGAATTGGCAGAATTGTATGAACGTCCTCCAAAGCCCAAAAAAGGAAACAGAGATTGAAGTTAAATAAAACGATAGTGAATGAATTAACGATTTTAAACAAACCCAATTTCTCCAAGAAATTGGGTTTGTGTTGGATACTACATTTGAAAATTAATAAACGATTTAATAAATAAAAGTAAAAAAGATGTTTGAATATTTAAAAAAAGTTTTAATACCTGAAATCGGAAGCAATAGAAATAATACTCAATCTAATCAGGAAAAGAAAATTCAAGTGGCTACCTGTGCATTATTTATTGAGCTTGCAAAAGCTGATAATGATTTTTCGGAAATCGAAAAAGAAAAAATAATTTCATTGATGCAGGATATTTTTAATCTTGATGAAGAATACGTCAAAGAATTAATTGAGCTTTCAGAATCGAAGGTAAATCAAAGTGTAAGCGTTTATGAATTTACTACAGTCATCAATAATAATTTTGATAGAAATGAAAAAATTGATCTGCTGATTAATCTCTGGCGCTTAGTTTACGTGGATGATACACTCGATCAATATGAGGATGGATTAATGCGTAAGCTTGGCACTTTGCTAAATCTTGAACACAGTGATTTAATAAATGCCAAGCTGTTAGTTAAACAAGAAAAAGAAAAATAGAAATTTAATTCTTAAGCTGTTCTTCAATCGCATTTTCAATTTTATCACTTGTTGGTTCAACTTTGCTTGGATATCGTGCAACAATATCTCCATCTTTTGAAATTAAGAATTTTTCAAAATTCCATCCGATGTCACCGCTGCCGGTTACATCATTGGTGGTGAGCAATTTATAAAGGTCGGTTCTATTTTTTCCGTTCACATCTATTTTATCAAACAGCTTAAAAGTAACATCATAATTTGTAGAGCAGAATTGTTTTATCTCAGCGTTCGTTCCAGGTTCCTGTCCTCCAAATTGATTGCACGGAAATGCTAAAATTTCAAATCCTTTGTCATGATATTTTTTATAAATCGCTTCCAAACCTTTGTATTGAGGAGTGAAGCCGCATTTGCTTGCTACGTTAACTATCAATAATGTTTTTCCTTTGTAATCGGATAGAGGAATTTTTTTACCTTCCATATCTGTTACAACAATATCACTGATATTAGCTTTTTCAGTTACTACAGATTCTTTCATTTTTTCTCCTGATTTTGTTTCAGTATTTATATGACTATTTTTATCCGACTTATTTTTAGCAAAAGTATTAAGCGATGCATAAGCAAATAATAACAAAGCTAACGATAGAAAAACTTTTCGCATAGCACCAGTCACTATGTGGATCGATTTCAACATAATATTAACCCTTAAAAATTTGTATTGATTTGTTTGAATTGACCTCATAAATATGTTCACAAAAAAACATTATATCAATGTAGTTTCTTTACTACTTTTATCAGTTGTAACCTTCATCAATTTCTATAAGCTTACCTTGCTATATGTGGAAATTCCCTTTTTGATTAGCCTTCTTTATGTAGCAGCATTTTTATCCTTCTTTTTCATTGCAGATAAAAAATCAAATAAAAATAAGTCTGTTGGAATCGGGCACCATGTGGAAGGAATTCGACAATATTTCCCTACTTTACTTTCTGTTTATGTTCTTCTTCCGTATTTATTGCTGACATATTTTACTTCCAACATGAATCCTGAGGGGAGGTGGGTTGAAACAGAGATTTTGATTTTTGTGGTATTAGCTTCCGCTGTTATAATAATGGGAACTAATTATCTTGACGGTAAAAAATTTAATATTTCATTTTTTATTTTTCCAATTCTATTTGGCCTGATTCTTTCCGCTAATTTTTATTTTGGTTTTGTTTTAATCCTTGCAATACTTTTTATTTTTAGAGAAAGTTTTCCCAAAATATTTTTATTTTCTTTAATAACATTTGCCTTCGGAATTATAATCCCCAAATTTTTAAATGCAGTTCATTTTACTTTTGATTATGAAATTTTCTTTCCCCAAATACCTGTATGGCTAATTATTATTTTATTGTTGATTACAATTTATGTCGGCTGGATGATAGCTGATTTACAGGAATTATTTTTTTCATCGGGAATAATTTTATTTATCTATCTGCTGATTCCTTCTATTTCCAAAATTATTCAACTCGGCTTTTATAGAGCTGTAAATAATGAATTAGAATTTTCTTCTTTATTAGTTGTTGTTCCAATCTTCCTGTTTGCAATAAAAGAATATGAAGTGGAGAAGTTTTTAGGGAAAGTTTATAAGGACGCAGAGTAAAAAATTGTAGCTATCTCAAAATTAATTTATACTGTCACACTGAGCTGGTCGAAGTGTGAATTAGATTAGTAATGTCAGTCTTCGATAAACTCAGACTGACAGATTTCATCTTTTGAGACAGCCTTTAAACTTAGGGGAAATAATTTTCTTAACTCATCAAAGCAGCAATAGAAGCAGTATTAACAATATCATCCACACTGCATCCGCGACTTAAATCAAAGAAAGGCTTTTTCAGTCCTTGCACCATTGGGCCAACGGCTTCGGCCTTTCCCCAGCGTTGAGCAATTTTATATCCGATGTTGCCTGAGTTTAAATCCGGGAAAACTAAAACATTTGCCCGTCCGGCTACTTCGCTGCCTGGTGCTTTTTTTCTTCCCACATTATCAATCACCGCCGCATCAAATTGTAGTTCGCCGTCAATTTTTAAATCCGGCCTTTTCTTTTTTATAATTTCAGTTGCTTCAAGCACCTTATCAATTTTTTCATGTTTTGCACTTCCTTTAGTTGAAAATGAAAGCATGGCAATATAAGGTTCATCGCCGGTTAGTTTTTTGTGATTATCTGAAGTAGAAATAGCAATGTCTGCCAACTGTGCTGCTTCCGGGTCGGGTACAACTGCGCAATCTGCAAAGCTGTAAGTTTTTTCCGGGAATACCATTAAGAAGAAACTGGATACAATTGAAATTCCTTCCGACATTCCAACGCATTGAATTCCGGCACGCAGTACATCTGCTGTAGAAGCAGTTGAACCGGCAACGCTTCCGTCAACCATTCCTTCTTTAACCATCATGGCGCCAAAGAATAAATCACGTTTCATCGCTTCGCGTGCTTCTTCAATCGTAATCCCTTTTTTCTTTCTTAAGTTGAAGTAGATATTTGAAAAGTCGCTATGCTTATCTGATTTTTCAGGGTCAATAATTCTAACACCTGAAAGGTCTACTTTTAATTTTGCTGCATCGCTTCTAACTTTTTCTTCGTTCCCGATTGTTATTACAGAAACTATATTTTTTTTGTTAAGAATTTCCGCTGCTTTCAAAACTCTTTCATCGTGAGATTCAGGTAAGACGATAGTCTTTTTCTTGCTTCTTGCTTTATCGATTATTTGATTTAATAGTTCAAGTTCCATAGTTGCTCCCTAATTTGAAAAATTTAACGGTTTAAAATTACAAAAAAATATAGCCACTTTGATATAGAGGAAATGAATATTAAAATTAACTTCTATGCCCGGTTTGTGATTTTTGACATTTAAAATTAATACTAAAAACAAATTTAATTTTCTTCTGGCTTTTAGGAAAAAAATGTAGTAGATATACCTTAAGAAAATTTAGGGGTCTTTTTAATATGGGGCAGCTTAGTTTTTCTGGATTTAAATTTTCTTTTTACCTTTATTATCCGCTTATATGGGTGGGCGTATTGTGTATGTTCTTAATACTTATCCTCTCTTGTTTTCTCTCTACTTCAATTATATCCAAAAACTTAAATATATTAACTTGTATTTGCCCTAATAGTAAAGCTGATTTAATCTTATTTTCTTTTAAAATTTTCTTTACAGGTTTTACATAAACACGAGATTTAAATGTAACGAAAACAATTTTTTACGGAGAAAATATTATGAAAAGCTTTATAGTCGTATTAATTCTAATAGGTGCGGAAATTATTGCTCAGACACCTGATGCCGTAGCACCGTTAGCACAAAATAATTATTGGGTGTACCTGGATAATTATATTTCAGATACGTGGAAAACTATTCAAGTTATTGACACTGCAAAATATGTTGATTCAATTAAATATTATGAATTAGAGGTAAAAAGCAATTATTCTTATAATATACTTCTTAGATTAAGAGAAGATGGCTATTATGTGATGAGAAGAGATACATCATTTCCTGGTACTAATCATGAACAAATATATTATAAAAAAGATGCTCAAATTGGTGATCAATGGCAACAAGCATTGGGCCTTACAGACACTTTATATTTTACGCTATTAGATACTGCCGAAGTTCAAATCTGGAATAAAACAAGAACTATAAAGCTTTTGAATATTAGGAACTACGGTGGTTTGTTAGATAAAGAACAAATTTGGTCGGAAGAATTTGGGAAGTTGTCTGATGATCATAATGAAGGATTTACAGATAATTTAATAGGATGCATTATTGATAATGTTTTATTTGGTGATACTACTATTACTGGTGTTGAAGAAACTGAAAATAATGTTACTGATTATAGACTTTCTCAAAACTATCCTAATCCTTTTAATTCCACAACTAATATTGAATATGAAATATCTTCTCTCGCTTATGTTAACATAACAGTTTTTAATTCTATTGGAGAATCTGTTGCTAATTTAGTAAATGAAATAAAGCCAAAAGGTAGATATAAAATAAAATTCAATGCTTATAACCTACCGAGTGGAATTTATTTCTATAGATTAACCAATGGAACAAAAACCATTACAAACAAAATGGTGCTTTTAAAATAACGACAAATGTCGTAATAGTAAGTAAATGACAAACCTACAAAGTTTTAGTAAAACTAAGAGGCATTGTTAGAAAAATTTAGGGGTTTAATGAAAATAGGACTAAATAATTTTTCTATAACGCATTCATTTCTTAGTTTGCTTCCATTAACCTATTACTATAGCAGAGAGAGTATGTTAGCACTTATCCAAATTTATTTTTATTTCTTAGAAGGGAATACCCCACCGGTTTTACTTAACTTTAAATTATTTAATAACAATTAATAGCAAATGAAAATTATGAAAAAAATGAAAACACTTTTAAGCCTAATATTTTTTATTAATACAATCTCATTGTTTGCACAAGCAGATAGCTTATTAGATTTTTGGCCTGCCCATAAAGGAGATATTTGGCAATACTGTGAGGCGTCAACTAATGAAATAGGTTATACAGATTATATTGATTCCGTAAGGGTTGATTCGCTTTCAAAAGAATTAATCATTTATTATAGGGCAGGTTATTGTTTTCGGATTGACTCACACGAGAACTTGTTCAATATGGATTACAATCCTAAATATGTTAGATATGAACTTTATGCTGACAGTGGAGATTCATGGATAGCAGGGTATAATAACGCAGACAGCACTGATACTATAATTGTAAAAATATTTGGTTTATTTAATTCTACTGTTTTTGGAGAAAGCACTGTCGTAAAAGGTTATAGATTTGAAAGGCATTTACCTAATTTTCAAACAACATTGGGCGATGATTATTTAGCCAAAGGATTTGGATTAATACGTACCGAAAGTGAAGGTTATATTTTTTACCTCTCAGGCGCAATAATAGATGGGAAAAAATTTGGAGTAATTACATCTATTGAAAAAGGAAATTCACTTCCAAAATCATTTGATGTAATTACAAACTATCCAAATCCATTTAATAACTCTACCATTGTTGAATATACAATTGCAAATGAAGGTAAAGTAAATATTTCAGTTTATGATATATTAGGCAGAAAAGTTAAAGAACTTATCGACGACGAAAAAAGAAAAAGGAAGTTATAAAATCCGGTTTAATGCTGATGCGCTTTCGAGCGGCATATATTTCTTGGTTTTAAAAACTAATTCAAATATTTTAACTCATAAAATTTGTCTTCTCAAATAATACATGAGAAACTATGTCTTATTTTAAAAAGAAATTATTAGTTTTATTTATTCAATCATAGACTTTTCTCAATCACATCTTTCAATCTTCAATTTAACATACAATTATATGCTAAATTTTAAATTCAAAATCTCCAATTTATGTTGTTTTTATACTCATAAAACACAATATTATAAGCCTGTTTAACATTGATTTTTGTATTCAAAAAGCATAGATTCACAATCTTAATTTTTATTATGATAGCTCAAAATTTAAAGTTTTTAAGAGAAAATATTGAGCGTAAATGCGCTGAAGCTAATCGAGATCCTTCTTCAGTTAAATTGATTGCAGTTTCAAAAAATTTCGGATTAGATGAGATAACTCAGGCTGTAAATGAAGGGGTTCAAGATTTCGGGGAGAATAAAGCGCAAGAATTGAAATTCAAAATTTGAAAGTTTAAACCAAAAAGTTACCTGGCACTTTATAGGGAATCTTCAAAAAAATAAAGTTAAGTATGTTGTTAATGCCGCCGAATATATTCACTCGGTAGATTCAATCGAACTTATAGATGAAATAAATAAAAGAGCCGGTAAGCTTGAAAAGATTCAGAAAATATTATTAGAAGTAAAAACTTCATACGAAGATTCCAAAGCCGGCATTGAAGAAAAAAGTGAATTGAAAAATTTAGTGGGCTATTGTAAAAATCTTCCTAACTTAAAATTGCTTGGATTAATGACAATTGCACCTTATACTGAAGATAAAGATATTATTAGGAAAAGTTTCAGTGATTTGCGTATTTTGAAGGACGAGATAAATGCTGAAGGTTATAATTTAACTGAGCTGTCAATGGGAATGACAAGCGATTATGAAATTGCAATTGAAGAGGGCGCTACTATGATTCGTGTTGGTTCAGCAATTTTTGGACAGAGAGATTACTCGAAAGAAATTAATCAAGCCATTAGACCGGAAGGAAATATGAAAATTTCCCCCCATAATGTGATAAAGCAAGACTTCACTAAAAAAATGCGGGGCTATGATCCTGATGAAGTTCAAGCATTTTTGGAAAAGCTTTCGAACGATATTGAAGAAATTCAAAATGAAAACGATGAATTAAAAAAGCAGCTTAATGAAGCAGGTGTAAGACTTTCTGAATTTAGGAGAATTGAAAAAAATCTTCAAAACACTTTATTAAAAGCACAAGAATCTTCTGCCAAAGCAATTGAATCTACTAAAAAGCAAACAAACTTGATGATTAAAGAAGCTGAAATAAAGTCATCACAAATACTTGAAAAAGCAAGAGAAAGTGCAAATGAAATTAGAAATGCAGTAATTTCTCTGCGTGAAGAAAGAGATTTGATAGTTGCAAAATTAAAGTCAATTGTTAATTCACAAGCGCATCTTCTTGAAGTAAAAGTTGAAGAAGCCGGGGAAGAAAAAGTAGCTGTAAAGCAGCTTGAACAGTCAAAGAAGATTGAAGTTAATATTGACGAAATTGTTAATAAATTATTATAAAATATTATGAGTGAATTAATTTCCAAAGTTGAAGAAACATTAAAAGTAATCCGTACAAAAACTAAAAAAAAATATCCAATCGGAATTATTCTTGGAACAGGCCTAGGCGGATTGGTAAAAGAAATAAATGTTGAGCATGAAATTGATTATTCTGAACTTGCCGCATTTTCCTTTATCTACTGTTGAGTCTCATCAAGGTAAATTAATTTTTGGAAACATAAACGGTAAAAATGTAGTGGCAATGCAAGGCCGCTTTCATTTTTACGAAGGCTACTCAATGCAGCAGATTACTTACCCGGTTCGGGTAATGAAATTTCTTGGTGTTCAAACTTTACTAGTGTCAAATGCCTGCGGCGGAATGAATCCCCAATATAGTAAGGGAGACATAATGCTGATGAGCGATCATATAAATCTTCTTGGAGATAATCCGCTTATCGGGAAAAATGAAGATGAGCTTGGGCCAAGATTTCCGGATATGAGTGAAGCTTATAATCTTGAATTAATAAAACTTGCCGAAGAAGTTGCACTTGAAAATAAAATTAAAGTTCAAAAAGGTGTTTATATAGCAGTTCCTGGCCCGAACTTAGAAACTAAAGCTGAATATAGATTTTTAAGAGCAACAGGTGCAGATGTCGTGGGAATGTCAACCATTCCTGAAAACATAGTCGCAAATCACATGGGTATGAAAGTTTTAGGAATAAGTATTATTACAGATGAATGTTTTCCCGATTCATTAAAGCCGGTTAATGTTGAAGAAATAATTGCAACTGCCATGTCAGCAGAGCCTAAAATGACTTTGATAATGAAAGAAGTAATTAAGAGATTAAAATGAAAACTAAAGTTTTTAATTATCTCGTCCCGTTTTTACTTGGCGTATTAATGTTTGCTTCAAACTTTTTGAATACATCATTATTCAAGTTTGGTGAAAATGGATTTGCTGTTTGGTTTGTGCTTTCTTTTCTTTGTTTTGCCTGTGGATGGTATATAAATAAAACCCTGGGTTACCACTTTGGCGGTAAAGTTGTTTTTGCAGTTATTATAGCGGCAACAATTATTGGAGTTGCAGTTATTACTTTTTTCAGAGAATACTTTTCAGCAAGTGAATTGTTAACTGAAAATCTAATTCTGTACAGTCTTAGAAATGTTACACTTGGTGCCATGGCATTTTTCGGAATGATGGCAGTTGAAATTTTAACAAAGCAGCGTGACTTTGTTATTCTTGAAGAAAAATTAAAAATATTTGAAACACAGATTGTTGATGCTAAAAAAGAAGCCGAACTTGATATTCGCGAAGCAAAAATAAAAGCGCAAAAAATTATTAACGATGCTGAAGCAAATGCAAAAAATACTTTCTTGAAAAAAGAAAGAATTGAAAAAGAATTAAAAGAATTTATTCAAGCTGAGAAAGAATTAATTAAGCGATACGAAAGCGCAGGGCAGTAAGAGAGATGAATTTGTGAATGTTTGAATCATTTTGATTTCATTCAATCATTCATCCAATCGATTTTTATAAATGGTATGATTTGAAAAAAGAATAATAGAATGAAATCGTATACAGCCGTAATTGAACACTGCAAAGATACAAATATGTATGTTGGATACATTCCAGGTTTTACCGGGGCTCATTCACAAGCCGAAACAATGGATGAATTAAAAAAGAATCTGGATGAAGTTGTGGAGATGCTATTAAAGAAATGAATTGCGGAATGTTTGTATGAATGAATAATTTTGATTTCATTCATCCAATCAATCATTCTTGTAATTCAAAAGTATTCATAAAAATAAATTAAATTTTATAATAATCAGAAAAGTTAATTTTTAAGTTCGATGTTCAAACAAAATATAGAAAAAAACGGTTATCCTTCAATTGAAGAAAAAATTTTAAAGTTCTGGGAAGAGAATAAAATTTTTGAAAAAAGTATTTCATCAAGAGATAAAAATAAATCATTTACTTTTTATGAAGGCCCGCCGACTGCAAACGGAAAACCCGGTATTCATCATGTAATGGCAAGAACTTTAAAAGATTTGGTATGCCGTTACAAAACTTTACAAGGTTATAGAGTTGAAAGAAAAGCTGGATGGGATACTCACGGGCTTCCTGTTGAAATTGAAGTTGAAAAAAGACTCGGTATAAAACATAAAAGCGAAGTTTTAGAATACGGAGTAGAAAAATATAATCAAGCTTGCCGTGAATCTGTTTTTGTTTATTTGGACCTATGGGAAAAAATGACTTCCCGTATGGGATACTGGATTGATCTTGATTCAGCTTATGTAACTCTTACTAATAATTATATTGAATCTGTCTGGTGGGCTTTAAAAACTTTATTCGATAAAGGATTAATTTATAAAGATTATAAAATTGTTCCGCAAGATCCTAAATCAGAAACAGTTTTATCTTCGCATGAATTAGCACTCGGCTACCGCGAAACAAAAGATCCATCTGTTTATGTTTACTTTAAAATTAAAAATTCGGACAGTTCCTTTTTAGTCTGGACAACCACTCCATGGACACTAATTTCAAACGTTGCTTTAGCTGTCGGTGCTGATGTTGATTACGTTAAAATAAAATTAAATGATAAAAAAATAATTTTAGCAAAAGCACGTTTGTCTCTTATTCAAGATGAATATGAAATTCTTGAAGAGTTTAAAGGTAAAGATTTAGAGAAGACAGAATACGAACAATTATTCAATTATTTAAGCGTAAATAAAAAAGCTTTTTATGTTGTCTGCGGAGATTTTGTAAGTACCGAAGACGGTTCCGGTATTGTTCATATTGCTCCGGCTTTTGGACAGGATGATTATGAAATTTCAAAGAAATATGATTTGCCAATGCTTCAGCCGGTTACGCGAGGCGGTTTATTCACCGAGGAAATAACTGATTTTGCAGGACAGTTTGTTAAAGATGCCGATAAGGGAATTATTATAAAGCTAAAAGAAGAAGGAAAACTTTTTAAGAAAGAAACTATTACACACTCTTATCCTTTTAGCTGGCGGCATGAGAATGTTCCGGTAATTTATTATGCACGTGAATCATGGTTTATCCGCACAACTTCTATTGCCGATAGAATGGTTGAGCTGAATAAAAAAATCAATTGGCATCCAAAAGAAGTTGGAAGCGGAAGATTCGGAAATTGGCTTGAAGAAAATAAAGACTGGGCTTTATCGCGCGATAGATTTTGGGCAACTCCTTTGCCGATTTGGGTTAGTGATGATGGAGATACATTTGCAGTAGGAAGTATCGATGAATTGAAGAAAGGTTATGTTGAAAAAGATGGAAAGAAAATTTCCGTTTCCGAATTAAAAGAAATTGATCTTCACAAACCATATGTTGATGAAATTCTTTTTGAGAAAAACGGTAAAATTTATAAACGTACTCCCGAACTAATTGATGTTTGGTTTGATTCAGGCTCAATGCCTTTTGCTCAATATCATTATCCTTTTGAAAATAAGGAATGGTTCGAGAATAATTTCTTTCCTGCAGATTACATTTGTGAAGGAATTGATCAAACCCGCGGATGGTTTTATACTCTTCATGCAATTGCCACAATGCTATTTGATAGTATTGCGTATAAAAACGTTATAGTTAATGAATTAATTCTTGATAAAAACGGATTGAAAATGTCCAAGACTAAAGGCAATACAGTTGATCCGTTTATGCTTTTTGACAAATATGGTGCTGATGCAACAAGATGGTATTTGATTACAAACAGTCCGCCCTGGCGCCCAACACTTTTTGATGAAGACGGATTGGTTGAGGTTCAACGTAAGTTTTTTGGAACATTGATAAATACTTATTCATTTTTCGTCCTTTATGCCAATATTGATAAATTTGATTTTAAAGAAGGCTTAATTGCATATGAAAGGCGTCCAGAAATTGATAGATGGATAATTTCAAAATTAAATTCTTTGGTAATTGAATATCGGCAGCTAATGGATGATTATGATCCTACAAAAGCTGCACGGGCTGTTTCTGCTTTTACGATTGATCATCTGTCAAATTGGTATGTAAGACGTTCCAGAAGGCGTTTCTGGAAATCGGAAATGAATGAAAATAAATTAGCTGCCTATCAAACTTTGTATGAATGTTTGATTAAGATTGTTAAATTAACGGCTCCTTTTGCTCCATTTATTTCTGAGGAGATTTATCAAAATTTAAATTCTATGACCAAAAAAGAAAATTTTGAATCTGTTCATTTATCTCAATTTCCTACCGCAGAATATAGAGATGAAGAACTTGAAGCAAAAATGGAAATTGCTCAAAAGGTTGTTTATCTTACACGGACAATGCGTGCAAAAAATAATTTGAAAGTAAGGCAGCCGCTAAAGAGAATAATGGTTGTTGTTGAAAATTCCCAAAAAGAAGCTTTAACAAAAATGAAAGAAGTAATTCTTGAAGAAGTAAATATAAAAGAACTTGTAGCTTTGGATGACAGTTCTGAAATTGTAAATAAATCTGCAAAGGCAAATTTTAAATCAATAGGCCCAAAGTTCGGGAAAAAGGTTAATCCTGTAGCTAATGCAATTAAAGGATTCGGTAAAGATGAAATAGCAAAACTTGAATCAGGTAAGTCGGTTGAAATTGAAATTCAAAATGAAAAAATTGAAATTGTAAAAGAAGATGTGGAAATTATCAGTTCGGAAATTTCAGGCTGGGTAGTTGAAACAGAAGAAGGTGTAACTGCAGCAATCGATACAGAATTAAATGATGAATTAATAGCTGAAGGTATAGCAAGAGAATTTGTAAATAGGATTCAAAATATGAGAAAAGATTCAGGTTTTGATGTTACCGATAGAATTAAAATTAAATTTAACGGAAGCGCAAAACTGGAAAATGCTGTTTCATCTTTTGAAAAATATATATCCACAGAAACTTTAGCTGATATTGTTTTTAAGGAAGAAAATTTTAACGGGGAAGATAAGCAAGATTGGAAAATCGGAGAGCTGGATTGCTCTATTAAAATTGAAAAGGTAAATCCCTAATTACAAGGAGACCAGTAAAATGGCTAAAAAGTCTACTTCAAAAGTGACGAAGAAAAAATCTTCTGCTAAACCGGCAGCTAAAAAATCTACTGCTGTAAAAGCAGCAAAGAAACCCGCAGTTAAAAAAGCTGCTGTAAGCAAGATCAAAAATGTTGTGAAAAAAACTGAACCAAAAAAGAAAAGTATTTCGAAACCTATAGAGAAAAAGAAAGAAAAGATACCGGTTATGGCGAAAAGAACTAAAAAAGTAAAAGAAACTGAATCGAAAAAAGTTGTTGAGGTTGAAAATAGCGCAGAAGCTAAAGCTTTGGCGCTTTCTAAAATTAAAGGCTATAGTAAAAAAGACCTTGATCATTTCAAAGAAGTTATTCTTGAAAAAAGAGACGAGATTATTGAACAGCTTCAAAATTTAAAAGACCAAATGCTTGATCCGACAACAGGCGAATATATAAATGAAAATTCTCCTTACTCTTTGCACATGGCAGAACAGGGAACTGATGCAATGGAAAGAGAAAAAACATTTCTTTATGCCCAGAGAGAGAACAAGTTTTTAGGATACCTTGAAGATGCTTTGAAAAGAATTGATTCCGGCACTTACGGCATTTGCCTTGAATGCATTGAAGAACCTCAGCATCTTTGCGATACTTGTCCTTTAATTCCCAAAGCAAGGCTTGAAGCAGTTCCGCACAGCCAGTTGTGTCTTCCGATAAAGCAGAGACAGGAAAAGAGCAGGTAACAATTTTTTCTATTTAATTTTAAACAGTGATGAATTATCTTTTCACAACAATTTTTAAACTATGGGAATAATTTGAAAGTATTATTTATTTCTTTGTTTGTTGTGATAATTGACCAGGTTTCAAAACTATTTATTAAAGGATTTTCTATCCCGTTTTTAAATCTGCATTTCAGCGGATTAAATATCGGTGAACGAATAAAAATATTTGATAGTTTTTTTAATATTACGTTCGTTGAAAATCCGGGGATAGCTTTTGGAATCGACTTTGGAGGGGAATACAAATTATTAATTTCTGTTTTCACTATTGCTGCTTCTTTTGCCATGCTTTATTATTTATATATGAACCGTGAAAAAAGCTTGATGATTAGAATTCCTTTAGCCATGATTGTTGGCGGAGCATTTGGAAATTTAATCGATCGAGTTTTTTACGGAGTGTTTTACGGATATGCCCCAATTCTCTTCGGTAAAGTAGTTGACTTCTTTGAAATAAAACTATTTGGATTTTACCTTTTCAATAGAACTCTCGGTAATTATATTTTTAATTTTGCCGATGTTGCCGTAACCTTCGGTGTAGTGATGCTACTTATAGCATTTAGAAGAGAACGAAAGCAGGCATTACAAAAAGCTGAAGCAGAAGCATCAATTTCTTATGAGCCTATACTTATAGAAAATAAGGACTAGGGTGCGCGTACTTTATGTTTCTTTATTAGTAGTAATTGTTGATCAAATCTCTAAGCTCTCCGTAAAAGGGTTTTCAATTCCATTTTTTAACATTAATTATAAAGGAATGTTCGAAGGGCAAAGGATTAATGTCATCGGAGATTTCTTTAGAATCACATTTGTTGAAAATCCGGGAATGGCTTTCGGAATTGATCCAGGCGTTGACTGGAAGCTCTGGATTTCAATTTTCTCTCTCATCGCCAGCATTGCATTAATTATTTATATTTATGTGGCAAGAAAACAATCTATAATTTTTAGAGTTTCACTGGCTTTTATTTTAGGCGGTGCAGTTGGTAATCTAATAGATAGAGTTTTTTACGGTGTGTTCTATCATTATGCTCCATTATTTTACGGGAAGGTAGTCGACTTTTTTGATTTTGATTTTTTTAACATTACATTTCTCGGAAAAAGTTACGATCGGTGGCCGGTTTTTAATATTGCAGATTCGGCAGTAACCATAGGTGTAGTATATGCTTATTCTTTTTTATAGAAAAGTAAGTAAAGAAGAATCGCAGGAAGCTGCTGCTGAACTTCAATCCATAGTTTTAGGTTCAGATATTGCAGAAAACAATTCTAATGAAAATTTAGATAATGACAGCCCTGATAAAGGAAAAGAAATATCGCTTTGAAATTCCTGATGGGAAGAAAAAAGAACGCCTCGATATTTTTCTTGCCAACACAATTGAAAATGCTACCCGTTCAAAAGTACAAAAGCTTATCAATGCAAATCTTGTAACTGTAAATGGAAAAATTGTAAAATCAAGTTACCAGGTTTTGCCGAAAGATATAATTGAAGCATCCCATCCAATTACACCACGGCCTGAATTTGCCGAGCCTGAAGAGATTCCTTTAAATATAATTTATGAAGACGAATTTTTATTAATCGTAAACAAGCCGGCTGGAATGGTAGCTCATCCTGCATATGCAAATTATACTGGAACTTTGGTAAATGCTTTACTTCATCATACAAAAAGCTTAAGCAAGGCTGATGAACCCGGTATTCCGGCAGCACCGTTGGGAAGGCCGGGAATTGTTCATAGAATTGATAAAGATACAAGCGGCCTTTTAGTAGTTGCAAAAGATGATTGGACACATGCACAGCTTGCGAAACAATTTTCAAAACATACAACTGAGAGAGAATACTGGGCAATTTGCTGGGGATTGTTTAAGAATAAAAAAGATGAAATAAATTCCAATATTACCCGCAGTAAAAAAGACAGAAAGAAATTTGTAACCAGCAACATCGAAGGAAAAACTGCGATTACTTATTACGAAGTTTTGGAAGAATTTGAATTTACCTCTTTGGTAAAATTAAATTTAAAAACCGGGAGAACACATCAAATAAGGGTTCATCTATCTTCAATGAATCATCCGGTCTTTGGGGATGCTGCTTACGGCGGTACAGATATTAGATACGGTGCAAGCTTCCCTAAAATGAAAAGCAGGATAGAAAATCTTTTGGAAATTATGCCGCATCAAGCATTGCATGCAAAGACACTTGGATTTTATTCATCCTCAAATAAAAGAATTTGTAAGGTTTGATTCTGAGCTGCCGGAGGATTTTAAATTGCTTTTGGAAAAGTTAAAGGTGGGTTAAACTCACATATAGTAAAGAAATTACACAATGCCAAATCTCACACAATAAACATTTAAATTGACTATGATATTATATTTCCCAACATTTAATCAGTAGTTATTTTTATTTACTGCTAAGAGGGAAAAAATATGTTAACTTTTTTTGTTTTGCAGCCCCCCCCCCCCGAAAACATTTCAATCACTATTCGTGTATTTATCTCCTAAGATTTACTTTGTCAGAGATTGCCTTTCCCAATCCGTTTTTAAATAATTGCTATCCTGATTCGCTTTGGGTGGTAAGGTTGATTCTTTGATTAAATAATTAATTTGAATATAAATGGGAGGATTATTATAAATGAAAATATACAAAATACTAATTTACCTCATTGTAATTCCAATTTTTAACTGTAATGCAATAGTGCATACTGAAAAAAATTTGTAATAGGAGGAAGATTTATGCTGATATTTTTACTGACAAGTGATGTTAAAATTCTATATCACTTAATTCATTAATTCCAAGGAGGTATAAGTTGAATAAATCAATCATTTTATTTGCTTTTATAACTGCTTCATTATGCAGACTTGCCGCAGCACAAGATATATATTCAATCCAGGTTAATGGCGGAGTCGTCTCTCCTATGAGTTCGTCAAAAGGATTGACAGGCTCAATTCAGCTCAATTATTCTTTAAATAAACAAATTATTTTTTATTTTTATTCAGGCTATACAAGTTGGGATAGATATAAAATTAAATTCCCGGACAACAGGCCATTTTATTCGGGTTACGGGCCTAAATATTTTAATTCTTATTCTGAGGACAATCATTCACTGATTCCTATTTACATAGGCAGCAGAATAAATTTCCATTCTAATCAATTATTAACATCTTTTGTTGACTTTGAAATAGGCTATTCCTTTTTGAGCTATAACAGCTATGATCAACGGATGGCGGTAAATCCAGGAACAGGAGAAATTACGGGATACTATCCGGATGTGAACTCAAAACAAGGGAACAAGGAAAATTTATTTGGTATTGGAATTGGACTTGGATTATCCCATTCAATTTCAAATAGTTTAGACTTATTGATAGCATTTAAACTGAACAGTTACATCAATGAAAATTATTATGGTTTATTCAGTACACGGGGCACTTACACAGCTTTTATTGCTGGTATTAATTTTAATTTATGACACACCCATCCGAAAGTTTTTAATTAGCATACAAAAAAGGTTGTAAATGGACTGAAAAATAATTTTTTATCTGAATCCTTAAGAAAAAAAGTCGCCAATTGGAATTAACTCCGTTTGCTTTAGAATCTTTATTCGTTTTGCACCTTCATTAACCTGATTACAGACATATTCCAAGGACAAATAAAATGGTAAACATATCCTTATCTTTTCTACAAAATTCGAAAATGCATATCTCTTTTTAGCTACAGTTCTTCTTATTAATTCAAGCAACAAGTATATGATTAAAGCAATGTATATCTGTGATTTTACTGCATTTTCACTTGTTCCTAAAAATGCTTTTATCTGTAAATTCTGTTTGATTGCCTTAAAGAATAATTCTATATCCCAACGTTTTTTATACAACTGTGAAATTGTAGCAGCTTGCCAATCAAGTTGATTTGTAATTATTTCTATTACTTTATTTTCATCCTCTTTATATACATGCACTAACCTAAGTTTTATAGTATTTATTCCAGTCTGTATTGCTTTATCTGAATTTAAGATTATAATTTCGTCCTTTAGGATATTCTGATCCGTCCCTTCTGGTAATTCAAGTTCTTTGATACTCTTATATATTGTGTTTTCTTTTATTCGGGTTACAAAAATATTTTCGGCTTCAATTCGGCTAAGCATCAATGTGAAATCAAAATAGGCTCTGTCTTCAACTATTATAGTGTTTTTAGAAAATACCATTTTAGCCAGTCCATACCTGTCATGCAATTTAGCTTCTGTAATGTTTACTATATCCGGTATCATTAGTGTATCATCCCAGCAGGTATGAATTTTTATTCCTCCTTTAGCTGTCCGGTATTTTGCCCAATCGAACATCGATAAACATAATGATATTATTGTAGAATCAATTAGTTTTATTCTATAGTCTTTTATCTCTTCTATTATATGACTTTTATGTTGAACCTTAAGTAATTCTTCATAGTGACGTAAGAGCTTATAATATAGGCTTGCAAAGACCTTCCAGTTACGTTTCTTATTTCCATCGCTCATTGTTGAGCGAGCCGGAGATTGAGTTAACCCTAAATCTTTTATATAGATTTCGTTTACTCCTATGCCTGTTGATATATCACTTAACGTCGAACACTTATTCAGCTGTCCGAAACTCATAGCTACAAATTGATCAAAGGTTTTATACTTGCTGCATCCTTTATCGCTATTATATTTTTGGATACTAGCATTTAATATCACGCGTGGTACTAAGTCCATTATTTGTCGTACCAAAGGTTTATTATTATTTTTATTCCTGCTAAAAAGTCCCATATTTCTTTTCCTTTTTGTTTGTCAGACTTAAAGGTTAAGATAAGGGGCTTTTTAGTTTTTTCATAACTTTCGGATAGTTATGAATTTATGAAATAGATTGAATTGGATATGAAGACAATAATTATATTTTCTGCGATAGCTTTGCTTTTTCTTAATGCACAAAGCTGTAACACAACTGAACCTCCTCAAGATAATATTCAACCCGGAAGAAGGGATTATACTTGGAAAGCTGATACACTATGGGCAGATGATTGGTTTGGCGTACATCATGTCTGGGGAAGTTCGCCAAGTTCTATTTGGGTTGTCGCTGTTGGAACTACTGCAAAAGACTGCTTATGGCATTATGATGGAGTTAAATGGTCAAGAGAGAATCAATTGTTAAGTTCTAATTTAAGTGCCGTTTTTGGTTTCTCGGAAAAAGAAGTTTGGGTTGGTGATGCTGAAAGCTCAATTTGGAAGTATGATGGAAATAGTTGGAAATTATTCGAAAAATTATCTCTACCAAATTATGATTTTATAGCTATTACCTCTATTTATGGAACTTCATCTAACAATTTATATACAGTTGGTTTTGCTGATCATTATGATGCCTCAGGATATAAGGGTATAATTTTCAGGTATGATGGTAAGACCTGGAATTCTCTGAATATACCCGAAATTAAAGTAGGTTTTAATGATTTAAAAAGAATGAAAAATGGTAATTATTTAATAACAGGAACCAATGTAGATAATGGATTCCTAGAAAAATTATTCGTTTTTGATGGAGATAGTAAGTTAAAAGAAATTTATTCTGATTATCAAGCCCCATTATTGTATCAAATAGGCTCTGACCTTTATATAACTATTAATAGGATAATTTATATATATATTAATGAAAAATTGACAGTATGGAAAGATTTTTCAAATACTTCTTATTATGGAACAGTTTTAGGCAGATCGGAAAAGGATATTTTTAGTGCTGGATATAATGGTATTTTACACTATAATGGAACAGATTTAGTCAATTTATATAATACTAAAGAATTAGGGTTGACCGGAGTTTTGATTTTTGAAAATGATGTGTTTTTTGGTGGTTACAATTCTGATAAGCAAATAAATGTTATGATTAGAGGAACTTTAAAATAACAACTAGGAGGATAGAGTAAAAACATACTTTTAATAAAAAGGAACGGTGCGGCAACACCGTTCCCTAATTGCAAACAAATTTAGGCTGCTCACCTATAAGGGTTTTTATACCCTTATTTATTTGCAGTTACAATATAAATGTTTGCCATTTAAATTAAAATGAAAGACATAATCATGAAAAAGATTTTTCTTCTTTTTATTGTAACTTTCTTATCATCTTTTACTGTAAAAGTAAATGCTTCAAGTATCGGATTTGTTCACCCTTACAATGGTGAAACGGTAACTAGCACAGGATTTGCATCTACACAAACAACTATCCCGGTAAATTTACAGTGGAACCAGTCAGCACATAACCCTTTTTATATAAAATTATTTTGTTCTCCATATCCAACCCAGCAATCAAATGTAGGAGGAGATGGTATAAGCCAATGGTGGTATCTCCCGGCAGGTACATATAACTGGCGTCTTGAATTATGGGAGGGCAATATATTAGGTCAATATTTTAAAACTGCAGAACAAACAATTACTTTTTATGTAAAACATTCAATTAGTGCTACTAATAATTTTGGCGGCGGTGTTATAAATATCGATGGTGGACAAACTTCAAGCGGCTCAAAAGCATATAAGCTTATCGGAGAAAATTTAACAGTTGGAGCAATAGATCAATCTTATGGCAATTATTATGTATGGAATCAAAGCGGAGTTAATAATAGTTACTGGCAAAAGAAATTAATGGGAGAACAGTTTAATTTATTGCCAAATAGTACTCCTAGAAATTATAACTATGCTGTGGCTTCAAACGATAATGGAGCGGATATACAGGGTGTATTAAAAAAGCGTTTTAATATAAGCCGGAATGACCAAACTGAATTTGACGGCACCGTTGCAGCAGGTGTGGTTGCTTATGCTGTAGATCAAAATAACGGACAAATTTCAGCCCCCTTGACAAAAATAGTTAATGGAAGAAATTATGATTTTTATGCATGGAGTGATGGTGATATAAATAATCCCAAAACTATTCCTAATGTTACTGGGAATGTTACTCAAACGGCACTCTACAAAGCACGGTTGTTATCATCCGTTATAAATGGTTTTTCAAGTAATAGTCAAAGCAAGGTAGTTAAAACAGATAATGGATACCTCCATAAAGTATATGAATCATCAGGTAGTGTTTGGTATATGAGGAGTACTAATAATGGAACTTCATGGCAACAAATTCAAAGCGTAAATCCTGTTGGGACAAACGCTAAATATCCATCAATCGCATATTCTGCAGATGGACTCGATTACATTTATATAACATATCAAATTGACCGCGATAATTTCCCTTATATTTATGAAGGTGTAATTTTAGCTCAATATAACGACATCACCGGAGCTAAAAATTGGGAAAGAACAGTTTACGATTTGTCTTCATATAGTTATGATGTAAAACCTGTGGTTGGCGCCGGTAATAATGGTGGCATTGTTGTCTTTAAACCAACTTCGACATCTTCTTTGCGAGCAGCACCATTTAATAGCAGCGGTGGTATCTCTTCGAGTTTTGCATTAAGTTTTACAGATGCCAATAGCAGTATCCATCTTTATACTGTGGAGATTTACAGAGATATTTTCTTGCCTATCAAAATATTAATACAGAAATTAGATATTTAGAATTTGCCGGCAGCGGATATGTTTATGCTCACTCAACTCCTTCATCCGGTTCCGGTTTCACTTACAATGCAAATCCATCACTTTCAGTTCATAGAACAAATAACGGGGATCCTGTGATCAGTTGGAGCGGGTGGACCAGTTCTCTTCCAGCAGTTGTAATTAGAAGAAGAACTAATGGTACATGGTCCGGTTTTAATTCATTTGGGAATGGTTCTGCAGCATATCCTTCTAATAATAATTCCCGACAGACAGGGAATGATGGTACAATAATTTCCTGGTGCAACATGTATTATCAACCTCAATACGTCAAATTCTACGATGGAGCATACAGTACGATAAAAACTTTGCCTTCCACGTACAACGGAAATGATATTCAAATCAGCAATGGTTACGATTTTTCGAATATAAAGGCAGTTGTCTTTAAACGTTGGAGTTCAACACCCTACGCAGTTATGCCTGCCGCTTATGATTTTAATTTGATGCAGAAAGTAAATAACGAATCAATATTTAATTATGGAAGAATTGCTGTAATTAGTAAAGATAACTCAGAAATTGTTTATGGATTAGGTGACATTAAGCTAGATAATAAAAGTATTAAATTTGAATTTAATACTGAAAAGGTTATTGATATAGAAAACCTTTCTTCTATAATGAAATCTGAACTATTCTCATTAACGCCAGAAAGTATTTTGGAATTTTCAGACGTTGCTTATATCATAAACAGAAATTCAACAAATCTAACACTAAGTGATGTAAAATTTGATGTTGAATTGCTGAACTCAAACGATAAGGTGGTCGATAACTTAAAAGACATTTATTTTAATTCTAAGGATACAACTGATACAAAATCATTTTATAAAATAAATTGTAGTTCACTAACTAAAGGTAATTATTATTTAAAAGTGAATTGTAAAGTAAATGGAGAAGCAGAATTTAATATTAATGATTGTGTATATGAAGAAAACCTTGTATTGCAGAAAAAAGAATACACAGAACTGGTGATTGAAGAAAATATACTGCCAACTGAATATGGGTTAACTCAAAACTACCCCAATCCATTTAATCCAACTACAACCATAAATTATCAAATCCCAAAAGACGGATTTGTAACACTAAAAATTTATGATGTATTAGGAAAGGAAGTTGCAACACTTGTAAATGAAAATAAGAGTACCGGTAGATATAATGTAGAATTCAATGCTGGTAATTTAGCAAGTGGCGTTTATTTGTATCAAGTAATGGTTAATGATTTTGTTTCAACCAAAAAACTTGTTCTACTCAAATAATATAGTTAAAATTAAAAATTTAAGCCCGGCTCCATAAGCAACCGGGCTTTTTCTAATATAAATTAATTGAACCATTATGTGCATGTACATTAACTCCTCAGAATAAGATTTATTTCATATCTTCCAATTTTCTAATCAATTTAACTGCGATTTTAAAATATAATGTTTATTTTAAAATCACTTATCTGTATTAATAAAAAAAATAATAAACTATTGTTTTGATGGGAGGATTTTATGGCTAATCAAGTTCCTAAGACATTAATCGTTGGGGTAATAGCCACTTTAGTTGTTCTATTAATTATTTATCTATTCACACAATTGCCAAGCGGCGGAGAAGGCGGAACAATTGATGTTAAAACTAATACAGTTGTTTTTAATTCTGCAGATAAATGTGCTACCTGCCATAGAAGAGTAACGCCGGATATTGTTAATCAATTTGCAATGAGCACAATGGCTAAGAAGCAGGAGTTAAATGTACAGATTGCCATGTGGTTGAAAAATCTAATCCAATGGGAAAAGAGCACGAAGGATTTTTTATTACAAATTCTCCAACTCCAAAGCAATGCGCTAAATGCCATCCCTCCGAAACCAGGCAATTTGATCATAGCCGTCACGGTGCACCGGCATGGATGGCTCTAAATGGTTTTGCAGATTTTTCAAAAGAACAGCAAAAATTTATAGATGAAAATATTCCCGAAGCTAACAGAGGCCCGAACGGAATAATTACTGCAATGAGAAATTCCCTATTTGATATTGAAGGTCCATCAGTAACTCCTGCAGCATGTCAAAGCTGTCATGCAATAGGCAAACCAAATCTAGATGGAAGCATCGGCAATTGTAACAAATGCCATTTGCGTCATGAATTTTCTTTAGAACAAGTTAGAAAACCGGAAATATGCGGGCAATGTCATCTTGGCCCTGACCATCCTCAAATGGAAATTTATAGGGAATCTGCTCATGGTGTAATGTATGCAACTCAAGGAGATAAATGGAACTGGAAACAGAAATCGGGAAGACTGACTACACAGGATATGCCGGCACCAACTTGTGCCACCTGCCATATCAGCGGGTTTGGTAATCAAGGAACCACGCATGACGTTGGGCAAAGATTATCAAAATTTTTGTTTGCTGCAGTAACTACCGACCGTCCAAATAAAGTCGAAGGAAGAGAAGCGATGAAAGCTATTTGTGCAAATTGCCATTCACCTAATTTTGTATCTGACTTTTATAACAAAGCGGATAGCGTAACGGTATTTGTAAACAACAAAGTAAAAGAAGCTTCAGATATTATAAATGGTCTTGTGAAAGATGGAATCATTACCAAGGAACCTTTTGCAACACAAATCAGCTTTGATGCTTTTGATTTATGGCACTACGATGGAAGGACAGCAAAGTTTGGAGCTTATATGCAAGGCCCTGACTTTGTTCAATGGCACGGTGTTTATCCTTTACTGAAAGAGCTGAATAAAATAAAAGAAGAAGCGAAGAAGCTAAGAGAAGAACATAGAAAAGGACTGAAATAATGAGTAATATAGAAATATTTCATCTTGCAAACGTAAAGCTGCCGATGGAAAAAAATAGGCTGCTTTTAATTTTCGTGGGGATAAATCTTTTCTTTACAGGGATTGATGTTGCACTTGCGCATTCCATTAATAGCTTTGTACCTGTGTACGAATGGATACCGATTTATTTTTTCCCACTAGGTGCGATGTCATGTTTTATAATTTCTTTTCAACCGGCTCCTAAAAAATGGTCGGCGCTAATTCATCTTTCACTTATGATAATTGGAATTTTAGTTGGTGTAATCGGCATGGCATTTCACATGAATGCGGTGTTAAATCCTTACGGGCATTTAAGCTGGGCATGGCTGGTTTTTGGCTCTCCAATATTAGCGCCTTTAGCGTTTGCCGGAATTTCCTTACTTGGCTTGTATGGAATAACAGAAGAGATGGCTGAGCAGCCTAGAATGTTAAAAGTTCCCGGCATTGGAATTTTTCATGCACCTATTTCAAGGGATAAACATTTTTTATGGTTGGTTGGACTAGGATTTGGAGCCAGCGCAGTAACTTCAATAATTGACCATGCGCAATATGGCTACAATATTTATAAATTAATTGCGATAGTATTCGGCATATTTGCTACTTCTGTAGTTTTAACAATTGCATTATCAAAGCAATGGACTAAGAAAGATGAGCTTGTTTATTTCTGGACAATGATTGCTGCAATAGTTATTGGAGTATTAGGTTTCGGATTTCATCTTTCTGCAGACCTTGCCGGAACAGGGCAAATTAGCCTGGAAAGAATATTAGCATTTGCTCCAATCTTTGCGCCGCTATTATATAGCGATTTAGGAATGCTGGGATTAATTGTTGTTGCACAAAGAAAAAATTAATTTATCTTTATCAATAGAAAAGCTATCCAGAAGACAAATTTCCGGAATTATTTGATTTTTGATTTATCCACTATTTACAATACTTTTGAAGAAAAAATAAAATTGAATTATGCTGATTTATAATACCTTTACAAGAAAAAAAGAAGAATTTAACCCCATAAATCCGCCGGATGTTAAAATGTATGTCTGCGGGCCAACTGTGTATGATTATTTTCATATCGGCAATGCCCGCTCTTTTATAATGGCAGATATAATTAGAAAATATCTTGAATATAAAGGTTACAATCGTAACTTATATAATGAATCTTACTGATGTTGATGACAAGATTATTAAAAAATCAATTTCTGAAAAAGTTGATTCGAAGATTGTTGCTCAAAAATATGTTGATGCTTTTTTAGAGGATATAGTAAAGCTAAAAGTCAAAAAAGCAACAGTATATCCCAAAGCAACAGAGAATATGGACGTAATGATTTCCATGATTGAAAGGTTGGTTGAATATGGCTCTGCATACAATGTTGATGGCAATGTTTTTTATGAGGTTTCTAAATTTGATAATTACGGAAAACTCAGCGGGAAAAATATTGACGATCTGGAATCCGGTTCAAGAGTTGAAATAAACGAAGAGAAACATAATCCGCTTGATTTTGCGTTATGGAAAAAAGCAAAAGAAGGCGAGCCTTTCTGGGAAAGCCCATGGGGTAAGGGGCGTCCAGGATGGCATATTGAATGCTCTGCAATGAGCTGCAAACATTTGGGAGAGACTTTTGATATTCATGCCGGCGGAAACGATTTAATTTTTCCTCATCATGAAAATGAAATCGCACAGAGTGAAGCAGCAAATAAAAAGAAGTTTGTGAATTATTGGATTCATTTTGGGTTTTTAAATATTAATGATGAAAAGATGTCAAAGTCCCTCGGCAATTTTTCAACTGCAAGAGATGTTTTAAAAAGTTTTCCTGCTGAAGCAATAAGAATGCTTTTTGCTCAAACTCACTACGGCGGTCCATTGAATTTTACTGATGAATTGCTTGCTTCTGCTGAAAAAGGTTTAGAGAAACTTAATAACCTGGTTGATAAAATAAATGATGAAATAAGCCCAATCCCTGACCCTATCTCACATAGTGACAAGCAGGGGGTAAATCCCGAATTCGATTTTGAAAAACATATAAAAGTTTTCGAGACAGCGATGGATGATGATTTTAATTCACCGCAGGCAGTTGCGGTTATGTTTGATTTTGTTCGAGATGTGAATAAAACAATTGCCGAAAATGAAAATATAAATTCTGAATTTTATTTAAAAGTAAAAGAGTTTTTAGCGAAAACTGCAGAAGGTGTTTTGGGAATTGTTGATTTGTCAAAACAAAGTAGTTTGTCAAATCATTCTTTGGAAAATGAATTGATAGAATTATTAATTCAATTGCGTGCCGATGCAAAGAAAGAGAAAAACTATGCACTATCAGATAAAATACGTAATGAATTAAATGAGCTTGGGATTGTTATACAGGATTCGAAAGATAAAACAACATATAAAAAGAAATAATCAGCCGTTATTTAATTGATAGAAAAAACAATTAGAAAGTTTAGCAGTTTTGAAGAAGCTGAGAAAGCTGAAATTGAATATTGGCAAAATGCTTCTGTAGAAGAAAGAATTAATTCACTCTTATATACTCAAGAAATGATGCTTCAATTTTTTTATCCAAATGAAAAGGGAATGGAAAAAATATTAACCAAACGAAAATTGAATGATCAAGAACAGAGTTAGTTATGCAAAACTTTTGGTAAATGACGTAGAGCTTCCTTATCAAATTAGATTCAGTAAAAAAGCCAAATACCTCCAGTTAAGAATCAATCATTCCAATAGCCTAGAATTAGTTATTCCCCAAAAATATTCGTTAAAAGAAGGCGAGAAATTCTTAAATGATAAAATTGACTGGATAAAAAAATACTCAAGTAAATTAATCAGAAAAAGTGAAAAATATATTTTCTTTCGGCAGACAAAATAAATATACTTCAAAGATATGATTTATTTGTTAAGAGTCCTTTAATAAAATATGAAAATAAAGTTCTTCAAATAAAAATTCCAAGTGATTCAGATTATGAGTTAATGGAATTATATCTTGCCTTTTTAAAAGACATGCTAAAAAATATTTAATTGAAAGAATAAATTATTTAGCACAAAAATATAGTTTCAAGGTTAAATAAAATTACCATTCGCGGACAGAAAACACGCTGGGGAAGCTGCTCATCGAGCGGTAAGCTGTCTTTTAATTTTAAGCTAATGAAATTTAGAAGAGAAGTTATTGATTATGTAATTATACATGAGCTTTGTCATATAAAAGAAATGAATCATTCTAAAAAATTTTGGAAGCTAGTGGAGAGCTATTGTCCTAATTACAAATATTTAAGAAGAGAATTAAAAAGCTAATTGCGACATGAATTTTCCCTCATTTTCTTTTCAATATAACCAATCATATTAATTTAAAAGCTTATCAAGGGTTCTCCTTAACAGTTTAAAGTCTTGAACTTGTAAATCCAATTTCCGATTTATTAAACCCTTCGGAGACCAATGAACTAACGGGAAAGCCCATCTACCATACCATGAAAAACATTTACCAGCACAGAAAGTTATTTTTTTATAAGGATGATGTTCAATATTATTTAATGCTCTCAAAGCTGAGTTGCCAACTGGAGCAACAATTAATGGGTCAAGTGCATCAATAATTCTTTTTAAGAATTTAGAACATTGCTTAATTTCATTATTAAATGGGACGCGCATTTTCCCTTCTTCAGTTATTGCTGAATGTAAAATAGAATTTGTAAAGAAACATTCTTGATCTAATATTTTTGCTGATTGTCTTAGTTTAATTGCATTCTTGGCAGTTTGGTCGTAGTTTGTTGCATCCGATAACTTTCCAGTTTTTGCAGCGCCTCCTTCTGCTGTTCCTGCTGATTGTAATACAAAAATAATTTTTACTTTTTCACCTGTAAAATTTTTTACATACCAAGGGACTGGGTATGTTATCCCATATTTATCATAAATCTTATCAGAAGGAATAGAAGAGCAAATTTTACATTGTTGTGCTTCTTGAAAAATTAAATCCAAATTTTTCATTTTTTATCCTCCTTTTATTGTTCAAAAATATCCAATATAACAAAATTAATAAATATCTTCACTAAAAATATTCCCTCTTCCTAAAATCCAGTTCGGGTCAAGCACTTTTTTTATTGCTGCCATCTTTTTAATGTTATCAACACCATACATATCAATTAAATATTCTCTTTTAATTTTCCCAATTCCATGTTCAGCAGAAACAGTGCCGCCAAGCTGGACAGCTTTGAAGCAAATTTGTCTATAAACTTCTTTTCCTTTATTAAATTCATTTTCATTCTTTGGAAGCATATTTAAATGAACATGTGAATTGCCTGCATGTCCAAATACAATAAAATCAAGATTTGCATTTTTTGCAGTATCTTTTGCAAAATTATAAAACTCTAAAAAATGTTCGTTGGGAACGGCCGCGTCAGTACCGAGTTTTCTTAAATTATTTTTTGAGATATATTCATTAACTTTTGCTCCAAGTGAATGACGAAATTCCTGAATCTTTTTATTGTCAGCTTCAGAAAAAGCAAACCAAACATTTTCTTCGTCACCTTTATATTTGGAAATTAATTCTGTCCATTCTTCAAGTAAAATGTCTTCATTATCAATTGTAACTTCCTGTTCAAACCAAACAGCAGCTTTTGAGTTAGAAGGAATGTTTGAATTATCGTTTATCAAAAATTTCAAAGAATTTTCATCAAGAAATTCTAAGGCTAATGCATCAATAACATTTGGGAAATTATTGACTCTAGATGCATAGGATAAGTAGCGTGCCTTATCAACAAAACTTAAAGCATTTAATTCATCATTAAAAAAGACGACACAGGAAATTACTTTTTCCGGTAATGGAACAAGTTTTAGTTTTGCTTTTGTTATAATCCCCAATGTACCCTCCGAGCCTATGAATAAATCAATTGCATCCATATTCTTTTTTGCGAAATAGCCGGTTGTGTTTTTTGTCTCCGGCATTAGATAATCAGGTATCCTTAATTCATAAATATTGCCGGTTTCAGTATTTAAATGCAGCGAAAATTCATTCGCCAAGTTCTCTCCTCCAATTAATTTTAATTTTTCGCCCGATGCAAGAATTACTTCTAATTCCAAAATAAAATTCCTTGTTGGTCCGTATTTAAAAGTTTTTTCACCACTTGCATTGGTTGCGATTGTGGCACCTATAAAACAATTTCTTTCAGTTGGATCTGGAGAATAAAGTAGATTATGATTTCTAACTTCTGTTTGGAATTCGGATAGTATTACTCCCGGTTCAACAACAGCATACATCTCTTCATCATTTATTTCAATAATTTTGTTAAGTTTTTCAGTGGAGACTACAATACCGCCCTGCGGAACTCTGCCGCCTGTAAGTCCGGTACCGTTGCCTGAAATTGTAACCGGCGTTTTTTCTTTGTTTGCTTTAATTAATATTTCTGATATTTCGTCAACAGTCTCAGGAATATAAACTGCATCACAGTACCCTTTAACATTTGCGGCATCGATCAGATAGTTTTGAATTTCGTCTTGAGAAGTTTTTTTAATCATTGTATTTCTTAAGTGATCTTTCTAAGAATATTTAAATATTCTTTTTGAATTTCAATATCCGGCAGGCAGCCTTTGCTTCCTTTATGATTAATTTGACTTCCGAAATGATTCATCATTTCATCAAGAGCATCGAACATATTTACAAAAGAAAAGCCATTGTCTTTTAAATAGTGAATTAATTTTAATGTTTTAAATCCATCAAACCAGCGTAACTTTTGTTTTTGAAGCTGTTCATGTGAAGAAGTATTTTTTATGATTTTATTAAAATCTTTCTTGAAATTTTGAGAAATTAAAAAATTATAAAGATAATCATTTATTCTTTTTGCTCCTGAAAGATAATCATCAATGCCCATAGTTTCATTTGAATGAAAAAGTTCCAGCCATTTTTTTAAAATTAAAAAACCTTTAGGGTCATAAAGAAGATACTCGTTCTGTGCTTTCCTTAAATAACGATTAACCCGCTGCCCGGTTCCAAATGGCACCCGCCATGAACCTCTTGAAGATGGATAAATAGTTGTGGAATTAATTTTTCCAATTGAAAAATTCTTCGCGAGCTTTTCCAGAAAATAAAAATCTTCGGCTGCTTTTTTCTTATTCATCCCTTCAACTTTAATATAGCTTTCATAATCGCAGATCATTGTTGAGCCAATTGAATGATAAGCATAGTGTGAACCTGCAAATTGTAAACCTAAAACATAATATCTTAAAAATATTTCATAACATAATATTGCTTTAGTGTTTTCATCATATCCGGAAATATCATGGGAGTATTCAACAACTGCCGCCGAAATATTTCTATTATTAAAATTAACTACTATTTCAGAAATATAATTTTTGTCTACTAAACAATCAGCATCAAGACAAGTGATTATTTTTTTGGAATTGCTTTCATAATCAAAAATATGAATTGCTAAATCCATTCCAATTTTGCGCGCCAGTCCAACTCCAGCATCTTTTTCAGGCAGCTCATTCCCTTCTGATGATGCATCAATTATTCCTATTTGTAAGTGCGATTCAATAATTGATTTAATAAATCTGTTATTGGGAACTCCATTTAACTTTATAATTTCTCTCAATAAAGAAATACTATTTTGATTATCTAGCTTTATGTTGTTGTCCGAAGACTTTGAGTTGTTTATAATAAAAATTATTAAAGTTTCGCTAAAGTATTTATTGTTATTTTGAGAAAGAGAGGTTAATAGTTTTTTAATATTTTCAAACTCACAAATAGCCGGAACAACCACTACATGTGAAATATTTTTATTTTCATTCCATTCTAGTTTCCAACCTGCCTGTCCGGCAGGCAGGCTGGAATAAGAGTATTTTACTAAATATTTTTTTACTTTTTCAGGCAGGTTGTTCATTTTAAATTAAAATTATTTTCGATTAAAATTTTTGCTTCTTCATAACTTGAACCATTAATCCAATGAATTTTTACACCTTCTTTTTCCATCTTTCTAAACCAGGTCATTTGTCTTTTTGCAAAATTATGAATTGCACTATTCAGCTTTTGAAACATGTCATTATAACTTAACTCATTTTTCAGATACATTGATATAAATTTATACTCAAGGCCAAACAATTTTAACCTTTCATGACTTACCCCATCTTTCATTAAATTATCAACTTCTTCAATCATTCCTTCTGATAATCTTTTCTTTAATCTTGTCGGTAATTCTTTTTTTAATTTCTTCTCTTTCAAGCTTAATGCCAATATTAAAAGATTTCAGTTGTTCGGCTTTTAGTTTGTCTTCAATATTTGTTTGTTCAATTATAATCGCTTTAATTATTCTTTCTCTATTTATTAAATCAGTTGTGTTATGCAATTTTGGATTTAAACTTATAAGCATGCTTTTAAGTTCATCCAAACTATAGTTTTCAAATTTAGTGGCTTTAATAAAGTCGGCTTTTTTCAACTCATAATTTTGAAGGACAGCACTTAAATAAAGTCCTGTTCCGCCCACAAGAAATGGGAGATTTTTTCTTTTAACAATATCGTTAAAGACTTTATTAAAGTTTTCAATAAAAGAATATAAATTAAATTCATCTTGGGGCTCGATGATATCAATAAGTTGATAAGGAATAGAATTTCCATCAACCACATAATCATTTAAATCTTTGCCTGTTCCGATATTCATTTTTTTATAAACTTGACGTGAATCTGCGGAAATAATTTCGCCATTAAAATGATTCGCAAGTCCGGCAGCTAATTTTGTTTTACCTGTTGCTGTCGGTCCCAGAATGGTAATTAGATTGTATGCCTTTTTATTAATTGGTTGATTAAGAGAGTTCAAATCAATGGTATGAATTAAGCATAAAGAAAAAAATTATTCTATATTTTCAACAATAGGTAAATATATTTTAAACCGGCTTCCTTCACCAAGATCACTTTCGACCGTGATTTTTCCTTTATGATCTTCGATTATTTTTTTAGTAACTGCCAGTCCAAGTCCGACGCCGTTTTCTTTTCCTTGAGTCATAAACGGTTCAAATATTTCCTGCTTAATGCTTTCGGGAACGCCAAGTCCTATATCTTTTATTTCGACAACAATTTGTTCCTCTTCTTTATCCACAGCAACAAAAACATTTCCGCCTTCCGGCATTGAGTCGCAGGCATTTTTAATTACCTGGTACATAGCTTGATGAAATGCGTTTGGATTTACATTGACCATTGCATCGGCATTTAATTTTTTGTACAGTTTTGAATTCCGGGATTGGACATATTCAGAAACATCGTCTAAAATTTTATTGATCACATTGCTGAATTGGAGCTCATATTCTTTCATATGGTATTTGTCTGAAGAATAATGAATAAGTGCTTCCGAAAAATTATTTATGGCTGTAGTCTTTTCTTTAATTAAATCAAATAATGGTTTAAGCTTATTAGCATGCCCATTACTATCAACTTTTTCAAGGTATTCATTGATATTGTGTATAGGCTGGTAAATATCGTTAGACAAAAATGAAACTACTTTTGACAATGTAGTCATTCTACCTTCATGCAATGCAGATTCAATTATCATTGCATTTTGAATTGCTTGAGCAGCATGGATGGAGATTATAGAAAGAATATTCTCTTCAATATCCGAGTACTTATTAAATTCAGTGCTCAGCAATTGAAGAACTGCAATAACTTTTCCATCTTCACTTGTTATAGGAAAATATAAAGCACTTCTAACATCCAATGGTGTAAAATTTTCTTTTTCTGCAGAGAATTTTTTTTCTTCATTAACATTTTTAATATTTAGTATCTGATAATTTTCAACAGCAGATCCCGGCAAGGGTTTCATTAATTTTAAATTTGAATTCCTTTGCTTCAGTTTCAGTTTTATACTTTGCCGAGATTTCATATTTGTCACGATTAACTATATAAACAATACATTCATCCGTGGCAGTTAAATATTTGATTGCATCGGAAATTGAAAAAACAACTTCATCAACATTTAATCTTGAGTTTATTCTTTGAAGTGCTTGTAAAATTTCGAGAAAGTTTTTTGTTATCTATGCTATTCATTGTCCAATGCTTCTGTAAATTTTCCGAAATATTTATTATAAAATTTATTCTCAATGTTTTCTTTTTTACCAGTATGATTTATTTCTGATTTTTCTGTAAGTGCCGGTTCAATTTCCTGTTCTATCACTAATGGGTTGCCCGGAGCCTTGAATTTCATTTTATTGCAGCATTTTCTTCTGCTAAATTAAAATCTGTAAAAGGATTTTTTTCAGATGCTTCTATTTCATTATCTTTAGATGTAACATTCTCTCCAGCAAATATATTTTGTTCGGTTGAAATTTCATCAGGATGATAATATTGAATATTTGATTCTTCTTCTTTTTTAGCCGGCTACTTCAGGCTCAACTTTTTTAGGCGGTTCTTTTTCCTGATAGGCTGCGGTGATTTTTCTTCTTCCTTGAACATCTTCTGGTGCTTCAAGCTTACTGAATTTGTATAAGTTAATTTTTATTTTTTTATTGTTCTTAACAAGGTCAAGCAGCTTATCGTAAGCAACCGTATAGATAACTGTATCTCTATTCGCAATAGCGGAAGATTTTCGATCAGTCTTTTCTATTAGCTCTTTTTCACCAAAGAAATCATTTTTACCTTTTTGATCAATTTGCGGAAGTCGTCTAGCGCCAGGCAGCTTTATTTTCGCTTCGCCTTCTAAGATTGAAATATAGAAATTCACTTTTATCACCGCTCATAAAAATGATGTCGCCTTCTTTAAATTCTAAAAGATCTTTGGCACTGGTTTTAAGATTTATCTGCTTTTCGTCAAGCCCGGTAAACAGCTTATTTTCAAAAACTGCCGATAGGTTTTTGTATTGAGCCATATTTTTATTTTATTTTAAGATATTGTTTAATTAACTCTTTAATTATAATGAATTCTTTAGAAATAGAAAACGGCATTTTACATATTTATAACAACGACAAAAAGCTGGCAGCAATTATTGACAAGGTAGGGAAATGCAAAATTAAGTCTCGAAAAGATCATTATCTGTCATTTTTGCGAAGTATTATTGGGCAGCAATTGTCTGTCCGGGTTGCTGATGTTATTGAAGAAAGATTTATGAATTATTTTGATAATAAGCCATCACCTGAAAAAATACTAAAAGCTGATGTGGAAAGTTTAAGAGCACTCGGAATGTCTTATGCAAAAATTAGATTATATAAAAGATTTGTCTGAAAAGATTTTAAATAATGAAATTCATTTTAGAAATCTTAATAAGAATGACTGATGAGGATATAATTTCAGAATATACAAAAGTAAAAGGAATTGGAGTTTGGACAGTTCACATGTTTTTGATATTTACATTGGCAAGATTGAACGTATTGCCTGTTGGTGATTTGGGGCTAAAAAGAGCTGTAAAGATTATTTATAATCTTCGTAAATTACCGGACGAAAAAAAAATGTATTTGATTTCAAAGAAAAATAATTGGGCACCATATAACTCAATTGCAAGCTGGTATTTGTGGAGAAGCCTTGAACTATAAGATTGAATAATTTTAAAAAATATTTTATTTATCCATATAATTTTATGAATCTAAAAAAAGAAAATTGCATCTGATGACAGAAGAAGAAGTTCTTATAAATGAAGCAAAATCCGGTGATAGAAAAGCATTATCTGAGCTGGTAAAAAGATACGAAAAGACAGTTTATAATTTTGCTTTTAAAGTTTGCAGAGATCCTGATAGAGCTGAAAACTCGATGCAGGAAACTTTTTTAAGCATGATAAAATCGTTGAATCAGTTTGATGGAAAGTCAAAGCTTTCAACCTGGTTGTATCGAATTGTTACTAATCACTGCTTAATGCAATTGCGAAAAAAAAGGCATCCTTCAATTTCAATTGATGACGATGATGTTTTTGAAGATGCTTATTTATCGGACGTAAGAACTTTACCGAATTTAGAAGTTGAAAATGAAGAGTTAAAAAAAATTTTGGACGAAGCAATACAAAAACTTTCTACTGAATACAGAGTTGTTTTTTTATTAAGAGATGTGGAAGGTTTATCAACTGAAGAAACGGGGAAAATTACTGATCTTTCTGTTCCCGCAGTTAAATCGCGATTGCATAGAGCAAGAGCATTTTTAAGAAATGAAATTACTAAGGCGTTAAAATCATGAGTGAAAAAAAAGTTACCTGTAAAGAAGTAATGAGCCACATCTGTGATAGCCTAGGCGAAGACTTAAATTCTGAAAAATGTGTGGAGATAAAAAGCCATTTAGACAATTGCCCGGAATGCCAGAATTATTTTAAAACAGTTGAATTCACAATCGACTGCTACAGGAATTATAATATCGATCTTCCTCAGGATGCTCATGAAAGATTAATAGATTTTTTGGGGTTAAAAGAAAAAGAATAAATTTTACTGCATTATTTTATTCAAAGGGGTACTCAATCCAATTTTAATTGTCTATATTTTTTGAAACCTTAATAAGTTTAATTCATCTTACTGAAAATGAAATAAGGATTTTTTATGGAAACTACTCATTATTATACTACAAAAGTTGAATGGAAAGAAGGAAGAATTGGTGAACTTACTGTGCCGACGTTTCCCAATATTACAGTTGCTACTCCTCCGGAATTTACAGGAGGTGTATCGGGCATCTGGTCGCCTGAGCATCTATTTGTTTCATCTGCAAACATCTGCTTGATGACAACATTTTTAGCAATTGCTGAAAATTCCAAATTTAATTTTAAATCATTTCGAATGTGAAGGAATAGGGAAGCTTGAAAAAGTCGATGGAAAATTTATGATTTCCGAAATAGAGCTTAAACCTTCCGTAGTAATTAAGGAAGAAAAAGATAAAGACAAAGCGTTAAGATTAATCGAGAAATCAGAAAAAGCTTGTTTGATTTCCAACTCGATGAAATCAAAAATAATTTTAAACCCGAATATTTCTGTTTCAAATAATTAAAAAAATATAAAGAGGAAATATATGCCGATATTCGAATACCGCTGTGAAAATTGCGGAAGTAAATATGAAGTGCTGCACAAATCATCTGCAAATCAGGAAGAAGTAACTTGCCCAAAATGTAATTCAACTAAAAGCAAAAAATTATTATCAACTTTCAGTGCTACGTTTGACAGCTCATCAAGTTATTCATCAAATAGCTGTGCAAGCGGTAATTGTGATGTCCCTTCAAATGGTGGTTGCGCTTCTGGTCTTTGCGGATTAAATTAATCTCCTGATAAAAGGAGGTAATTATGCAAAGATTAAAAATATTTTATGTACTGATATACATTTTTATTTTAAGTTTTATATCCTATGCTCAGGATTCAACAAAGTCAATAACAGTTGATCAGCTAATTCAAAAAATAAAGAATGATAAAAATTTAGTAATTCTTGATGTTAGAACAGTACAAGAATTGACAGGCCCTTTAGGTGAAATTAACGGAGTAATTAATATTCCGATTCAAGTACTTGATAAGAGAATTCACGAACTTGATAAATATAAGAGTAAAGAAATCGCTGTGATTTGCAGAACTGGGGTTCGTTCTTTAAAAGGAACAAAGATACTTATGCAAAATGGATTTGATGCGGAGAATGTTTTAGGCGGAATGACCGAATATAGGAAGAAAGGCTACTGATTTCCTGCTAATAAAAATGTCTAAAAATACAGTGCTTTAATAGGACACGGATAATACGTATGCAGCGGACTTAAATGGATAATATTTAACTTTTTAGCTTCTCTAATCTTCTTCTTGTTTTATCTTTTATATATTTATCCCTAAAGTTATTATTTGGTATATTCAGAAGTTCGTTATACAAACCAATTGCTTCTTTATCTTTTTCTTCAGCAAGATACGTATTTGCAAGCTCGTAGTTAGCAACTATTATATTGGGATTAAAGGTTAAAGCTTTCTTCAACATTATTTCAGAATCTTCATAAGAACCATCCGGAACATCTCCGAAAAATGTATTAGCAAATAGTCTTTCAATCCAGCTTAAGCCTGCAATTTCTCGATAATAAACCCCTAAAATTAAATAAGGCATAAAATCGTTAGGATTAATTTGAATTGATTTTTTTGCATTATCTTCAATTAATTTTGCGAGCTTTATTTTTTCTTTGCTTCCCACAAGTTTTGCTAACCCGCCATAAGACCAGGCAAGGTATGTATAAGTTAAAGCGCTGTCCGGAAATTTATCATGAAATATTTCCGCAAATTTTACACCTAGCTTCACATATTTTTCTGATTCAACCTGGTTTCGCTGTTCTTTATATTCACCGCTTATATCATTATAAATTTTGGTTAGTTTTGAAATAGTTTTGTAATTGTTCGAGTCTAAGTCATAAGCTTCTTTATATTTTTCAAGTGCTTTTAGATTTTCAAAACTTTTGCACAATTGAATGCCTTCATTAAGCAATGAATCAACATTAGCTGCATAGCACGAAGTTGACGCAAAAAAAATAAGCAAATAGAATTTATTTAATGAAATTTCATATTGACATATAACCCTATTTAATTCCTACTAAATTAAATCATTTCACTTTAATAAAAAGCTAAAACTTTCCCCACAATAATTCTTAACAAAAATTTAATTAAAACAAAAGATTAATGATAATAATACTAATCCTTTAATTAGTTAGATCGAGCAAAAAATCGTTCAAGCAAGGTTTATTCTGAGATGCTGAAACGAGTTCAGCATGACAATTTAATTTAACATTCTATTCGTCTGTCACACAGCCTTCAGAAGCAGATGAAACATTTTTAACATATTTAAAAAGACTGCCGCTTTTAATTTTATAATCAGGCTGTTTCCAATTTTTTCTTCTGATTTCCAATTCTTCTTTTGAAACTTCAACATTCATTATATTTTTTTCAGCATCAATCGTAATTATGTCTCCTTCTTTAACCAAAGCTAAATTGCCGCCCATTTGTGCTTCGGGAGTTATATGTCCAACAACAAAACCGTGAGTTCCGCCGGAGAATCTTCCATCGGTTATCAAGGCAACTGTTTTGCCTAATCCTTTTCCCATAATTGCTGAAGTAATAGAAAGCATTTCACGCATGCCAGGTCCGCCTTTAGGCCCTTCGTATCTGATTACCACTACATCGCCGTCAACAACTTTTCCTGTTTCAATTCCTTCAAGTGATTCTTCTTCGGAATCATAAACTTTTGCAGGCCCACTGAAGACTAATCCTTCTTTGCCGGTAATCTTTGCAACTGCACCTTCTTCTGCAAGATTACCGTATAAAATTCTTAAGTGCCCGGTTTTTTTAATGGGATTATTAATTGGGGCAACAATTGTTTGTCCTTCAGATAAGTCATTTGCCTTTTCAATATTTTCACCTAAAGTTTTTCCGGTGACAGTTAAACAGTTCCCATCCAAAAATCCTTCTTTCAACAATAAGTTTTTGAACAGCGGGAACTCCGCCTACTTCATGCAAATCTTCCATCACATATTTTCCGCTTGGTTTTAAATCAGCAAGGTAAGGAGTTTTGTCGGATATTTTTTGAAAGTCGTCAATTGTCAATGGAACCTTTGCTGCTTTTGCCATTGCTATTAAATGAAGAACTGCATTTGTTGATCCGCCTAAAGCAATTACAATTGTGATTGCATTTTCAAATGCTTCTTAGTTAAAATATCTAAAGGCTTTATATCTTTTTCTAATAAATGAAGAATTGCTTTTCCTGCATTTTTAGATTCATCTAGTTTTTCATTATTATTTGCCGGAGTGGAAGAACTGAAAGGCAAGGCTCATTCCAAGTGTTTCAATTGCTGTTGCCATTGTGTTTGCAGTGTACATTCCTCCGCAAGCGCCTGCACCGGGACAAGCGTGATGTAAAACTTTCTGCATTTCTGCTTCATCAATTTCTTTTGAAAGATATTGTCCGTAAGCTTCAAATGCTGAGACAATATCTAATTTTTTATTATCGCAAAATCCCGCTTTAATCGTTCCGCCGTAAACCATAATGCTGGGGCGATTAATTCTTGCCATTGCCATTATTGAGCCAGGCATATTTTTATCACAGCCCGGCAAAGCAATTAAAGCATCATACCATTGAGCGCGCATTACTGTTTCAATTGAATCGGCAATAATATCTCTGGAAGGAAGAGAATATTTCATTCCTTCAGTGCCCATTGAAATTCCATCGCTCACTCCGATGGTATGAAATATAAATCCAATTAAATTAGATTCTTTAACACCTTCTTTAACAACTTTTGCAAGGCCGTTTAAATGCATGTTGCAAGTGTTGCCTTCCCATCCCATGCTTACAATTCCAACTTGAGCTTTGTGCATATCTTCATCTGTTAGTCCCAAACCATAAAGCATTGCCTGTGAGCCGACTTGAGCTGAGTGTTCTGTTAAGCGGCTGCTGTATTTATTTAATTTCATTATAACTCCCAACGAAAAATAATTTTATAAAAGAAAAGTGTTACTGATTAAAAAGATAATCTAATGAGTTGCAAATTTACAAATTTTAGAAATTGATTGACAATGCAGAGAATTAAATTGATGAATATTCTAGTGTAACTTAGTGCTCTAAGTGTCTTAGTACGTAAGAAATTTTTCACCACTTAGGCATATGAGATCATCTGAAACACTAAGGTAAATTCTCATCTTCATTTTGACTTTTGTCACTTATTGACTTTTGACTTTTCTTATAGTCCCTAAAGCTAAGCCAAACGCCAATTAGCCCAATTACAACAGCAATAAAATTAAAAACTTGATTATTTGGCTGATTAAAAAACCTTATTGCATAATAAACTGTAACCACCCCAAATACAAGGAGGAGGAAAAAATTAAAAAATTTATTTGTTGAAAAATTCATATAATCCTCTTATAGAGTTGATTAAACTTAAGGAAATTTTTCTTCGCTTCCACGGACTTTTTTCTTTTGAGGTTTTACTTCAAAAGTTTTTGATCTCTTTTGTTCCATTGATTTCAATTTCAATTTTATATTCTCCCGGACGCAAGTAAACTTTTTTATTATCGGTTTCTTTGAATTCATCTTTTTTCTTTTCATCAAGCTCTTTATTTACTTCATCTTTGTAAAGATCTATTTTATTTTTTGCAACTGATAAATCATAATTAAAATAATTTAAACCTTGTTCGGTAGTATCAGATAGTTCATTTAATAAATCATCATTTTTAGTTTTTATTTTTATATCTGTTATTCCATTACTATTGGCATAATAAACTATTTGTAAATCTGGTTCATCCGGCTTAGACCAGGCATAATTTTTAATTCCCCATTTATCGTTATAAGTAATATTGTTGATATCAAATACAAAAAGATTTTTCGCTAAAGTATTTTTATCTAATTGCTCGAGGTATTGGGCATCGGCTAAGTATATTGACCTGCCATGAGTTCCGACAACTAATTTTTTATCTCTCGGATGAACAACCAAATCATGAACCGGGACAAAAGGAAGATTATTAAACATTCCCATAAAGCTATCGCCGCCGTTAATTGAAACATAAAGGCCGTCGTCGGTTCCAACATAAATTATATTGTTGTTGATCGGGTCTTCCTTAACAACGTTAACTGGTTCTGCCGGAAGGTCATTTCCGATTTTTATCCAGGTATCACCAAAGTTCGTTGATTTAAAAACATACGAATTAAAATCATCCCATCGATATCCATTTAACGAAACATAAACAGTTGCTGTATCGTGCAACGAGGCGCTTACCCTGCTAACCCATAAATTCTTTGGAAGCCCATTAGAAATATTTTTCCATGTTCCGCCGCCGTCTTTAGTAATATAAACCAGGCCATCATCACTTCCTGTATAAATCAAACCAAACTTAAAAGGTGATTCATCAAATGAAGTTAAAGTTCCATAGGGAACATCACCTTTGATTCCGCCAAGAGTTAAGTCGGGAGAAATGGTTTCGTAATCATCGCCATCTTTTAATGATCGGTGCAGCTTGTTTGAACCTATATAAAAAATATCATGATTAAAATTTGAAAGATGAATTGGAGTTTGCCAGTTAAATCGATATGGTTTTGTCCCAAGATCATGAACAGGCTGTATCAAATCATACTTGTTTTCTTTTTTTTTGATTCGATAATAATATCCAAATTGGAAACCAGCATATACTGTATTGTTATCCGTAGTGTCAACAGCTACTTGCATCCCATCGCCGCCAAGCAAACCTTTATAGGGATACTCGCCTGACATTTGCCATTCGCTGCTGTATTTATAATTGCTTGGGCCCATCCACACTCCATTGTCTTGAAGTCCGCCATAAACATTAAATGGTTTTTCCATATCTACGGCAACGCTGTAAAATTGTCCTACTGGCGGAGTATTTGCTTTTACCCAATGAGCACCATCATCAAACGAAATATTTAATCCGCCGTCATTGCCTAAAATTATATGCCCATTTCTATTTGGATTAATCCACAAAGCATGATTATCGGCATGAACATTATCTTCACTAATTGATTTAAATGTTTGCCCGCCGTCTTCCGAAAGTAGAACAGTGAAACCTAATAAATAAATTTTGTTTTCATCACGCGGGTCAATTCTTATTTCAGAAAAGTAATAACCGTAAGTATAAAACATATCATTGACGTAATCTTTGTTTGTTTTATTCCAGCTCATTCCACCATTTGTTGACTTGTAAACTTCAGCTCCAATTACGGGAGTATCAAATAAATTTTCATTTGCATCTTCAGCGTAATTTGCTATATCCGACGGTTTAATTTTATCCTCTTTGATTAGCTCAATTATTTTTTTTGCTGTGTACTTTTCAGGGAAATCTTTTTCATCTAAATATTTATTAATCAAATCTTCATCAAGCTTAAGAAAATCTTCTTCGCTCATTTCTTTAAGCATTTGATTTGTTAAATGCTCCTTTTCTTTTTCTTCTTCTTTCTTACGATGAAATTGATTATCGACCACAGCATAAATTATTTGTGAGTTTTGATTTGATATTGCCAAACCAATTCTTCCCACGCCTTCGCCGGTGGGAAAGCCGCTGTCTTTTGTGGTTATTAATTTCCAGGTTTCTCCTGCATCTTCTGATTTATAAATTCCTGATGAATTTCCAGCTTCTTCAAAATTCCAGGCGCGTCTGGTTCGATACCAGAATGCAGCGTAAAGTGTGTTTGAATTTTTAGGATCTATAATTAAATCAATTGCTCCGGTGTTGTCATCGACAAATAATTTTTGACGCCAGGTTTTTCCGCCGTCAGTTGTTTTGTAAATTCCTCTTTCTTTGTTCGGTGAATAAAGATGTCCAAGTGCCGCTACCCAAACGGTATTCGGGTCATCGGGACTGATAATTATTCTCCCAATGTGCTGCGTCTCAGCAAGTCCCATACTTTGCCATGTCTTTCCAGTGTCGATACTTTTGTAAATTCCGGTTCCAGCATAGGAGGAACGGCTTGAATTATTTTCACCGGTTCCGACCCAGATTGTTTCGCCATGTTTCCAATCGACTGCAATATTCCCGATCGTAATTGAAGCTTGATTATCAAACAGCGGGGAGAATGATTGTCCATTGTTAATAGTTTTCCATAATCCGCCGGATGCATAAGCAACATAAAATATTGTAGGATCGAAAGGGGAAACATCAATATCGTCAACTCTTCCGCTCATGATGGTTGGGCCGATTGAATTGAACTTAACATTTTTTACAAGTGAGTTTTCATTGAGCTTTAATTTTTGCTGATATGCTTCTAATCTTTTTTCAGCAGGCGTGGCGGGAATTGGATTTTTGCCTGGCGCTTCTTTAGAATTTTGTTTATCGGTTTGTCCATTGATAACAAATGCAAAAAGTAAAAATATAATTAGAGTATATATTTTCTTCATTAAGATTTTATCCTTTGAATTATTTCATCAAGCATAAATTTCGATTTTATGCTTATGCCTGAATTAGTGTTTTCGGACTTTGTTAATAATTCATTTCCTAATTGCTTATTAGATAAAGATGTGCAATTAATTAAAACATTCAGAAAAGCACCTTGCGATGCAGTTGAAGTTAATGATATCGCAACGCCGGCATCCGACAATGAATTTTGATTTCCTTTTCTTGCCACAATTTCCAAGTAGGGAAGAAGCTCACTGCATTTAGTTACTACTTCCGATGGAACCAAAGCTGCTTGATATGTTGCTTTTTCAATCGCTACTTTTCGCAAAGATTTTTGCTCATCAGTTTCTTTGGGAAGCTTAAAAGCATCCATCACTTGATCAAATGCTTCATTATCTCTTGATGCAAGAGAAACAAATCCTTTCTGCAATGATTCTAATTTTACTTTTAGCTTCATTCATTTCCGTTTCAACTTCAGCATACTTTTTCTTTCCGATAGTAAGATTGCAAACCATAGTTCCCAAACTTGAAGCTAAAACTCCGCATAACGCAGCAACATTCCCGCCGCCGGGAGTCGGTGAATTAGAAGAAAGTTCATCTAAATAATTTTGTAATGTTTTTGATAATTCCATTTTAATTCTCTTTAATAGTTTTTTATTGGTCATTCCGAACTTGTTTCGGAATCTTTTTTACATTCAGCACAATGCTGAAACGAGTTCAGCATGATACGTTTCAATAAAATGATTCAGTTATAAAGTACTTGCCTTTTGATTTTGAATTTTGACTTTTTATACCATATAATCAATAATCTTCTCTTCCTTTTTAAAAGGATGAAGATCGCTTAACCCAAGCTTTTCAATTGCAAGATCGACTAATTCACTTTCATTTAAATTATTATTTTGTGCATAAAATTTCCCGGCTTGAAGCATTGCTTCGAGAGGAATCAAACCAACAACTTCACTTCCTGTAACTTCTATTCCTAAACGCTGAGCTTCTTTTTTTACTTCCTCGAAAGCAACATGAACTGGAGTAACATTGTAGTTTGTGAGATTCATCGATACCTGAGTAATGTTATATTTTTCAAGCAGTACGCCCATTCCTTTGACTTGCTTCAATCTTCCGGGTTCTTTAACAGTTTGTCCATCTACTTTAATTATGCTGCCATTGGCATCCCGCTTTGCTCTGCCTGATTCACGTAAAATTTCGCCAATCTCTTTTGCATATTTTACATCATCAGATTTTATATTGACGTTATAAGCGATAAGAAAAAGTCTGGCGCCAGTAACTATTGAGCCTAACTTTGCATTGAATTCATTTGTCCCGAAATCCGGCTGCCAATTGGGATCCTTTAATTTTTCCTGTAAACCTTCGTATTCACCTTTACGGATTGTAGAAAGATTTTGCCTGTCGGGTTTTCTTGCAGCATTTTCATAAAGATAAACAGGAACATTTAATTCTTTTGAAATTCTTTCTGCATAAGATTCTGATATTTTAATACACTCATCCATAGTAACATTTTTTACAGGTACAAAAGGGACCACATCTATTGCACCCATACGCGGATGTTCGCCTTTATGATTTCGCATATCAATTTCATTTGCTGCAGTTTTACTTAATGCAATAGCACCGTCTATTATGCCGTTTTCATCGCCGGCAATTGTTACCACAACACGGTTGTAGTCGGCATCGGGTTCGAGTGAGAGCAGCTTGCAGTTTGAAATTTTGTTTAATGAGTCTTTCATTTTTTGAAAGGTTGCGTCATTCCTTCCTTCACTGAAGTTTGGAACGCATTCAATTATTTTCATCAATACCCCGGAAGTTTTATGGATTAAAATTTATTATTGATTAAAAAATAAGAAAATATTTGCGAAGAAGGGAAAGGGGAAGAAGTTTTGGTTGATAAATTAACTAGCGAAATAATTAGTTATTAAATGATTTCTAATTTAAAATTATTTCTCATGCCGAATAGAATGAGATTATTTATAAATATCTTTTCTGTGTCCTATCCTTAAAACAACTATATTCTCTTGTTCTATATCATAAATTACTCTGTAATCACCAATACGAATTCGGTAAGTACCAATTGAGGGATTAGATAATTTTTTAATATTTATGAGTGGATCTTCCATTAGGATTTTTAATTTACTACCAATGTGTTCTTTTACACTGTTATCTAATTTTTCAAGATCTTTAATTGCTCTTTTAGTAAGAAGAATTTTATACATTAAAAGACTTCATTAAAATCTTTATGGTCTCCAGCTTTGTAATCTTCTCTTGCTTCCCGGATTGAATTAACGTAATCCTTGCTTGACAGTGCTTTTAAATCTTCAAGGTAATCTTCAATTGCTTCATGTACTGTTGTTGTAATTAAATTCTTTAGCTCATCAACCGTTAGATCAGATATTTTACTATTCATAAATATTTCCTATTATAAATAAATCAACTATGAAAGTTTAATAAATATTCTTTTTACATGAAAGACAGTTATTGACTTTGGTTTAATGTTTGTCAACCGAAAGTTTGCTTATACATTACTAATAAAGTCTTTTACTTGAGATATTTTTTTAATGTTCTTTATCCTTTGGCGGATTAGGATCGTTTCCAGGTGGAATTGTATCTTTGCTTCTTATTTTACCCTTTAATCCTTTGATAATTAATTCACCGCCGCCTTGATGTTTAAGCATTTGTCTTGCAGCAACTTCTGCTGCTTTTTGAGTCTGATGTAAAGATGAAGCTTTACTGGCGCTGTTCTTTTTATTAGCCCAGTCGCCGTTTGTGGTTTTATAAACCATTCGATCATTTTTTCTGCTCATGATTCTTCCTTTAAATTAAATGAGTTAAATAATTGGCAAACCTTTAGGAGTAAATCCATCCATAAGTAAATGAAATAGAATTGATCCTATAACAATAATTAAAGCAAAGTCTAAAATTTCTTTTAAACTCATCTGCTTTATTCCTAAGTGTTTTCTTTCCGTTATTTTTGTTTGCAAATCCTTCCAGATTTGAAAAACGATAAAGCCCATTAACAATCCAAAAGCAAAACTGTGGAAGAAAGATCTATGATTTGGATTAGTTGCTGGTTCAAGAATATCCGGTATTCTCGCGGTACTTAGCCCAATACCAGAAGATAGAAATAAATCTCTAAAGTCAATATTTTCTTTTGAGTTGTTTTGAATTATCAAATATGTAGATGCTCCTAAAATTGCACCTGCTATATTATGAGTATTTCCGTTTGG
>CAVZSD010000015.1:0-17512 GCA_963777615.1 uncultured Bacteroidota bacterium
CTGCTACTGACATAACTCCGCAGTAATAGGAGCAAGCTGTAAATTAAAAAGTTTAGCTTGTTTATATAAACGTTTTAATTGTTGTTCTTTGAATTTTTGTTCATAGAGGTTTATACCTTGTTCTACATACTCAATGCCTTTGGTCATAAGATCATAATATCTCTCAGCAATTTTTCGTGCAGTAGCCTTTAGAGCAACACGTCTGCCTTTCTTGGCTTTAAGCCGTTTGTAAAACCCGCTTAATGCTGAGTATTTGCTATTGGCAATAGACATCGCGGCTTCAAGAAAAATTTGCCCTGCTGTGGAATGTTTTTTCACTTTACGTTTTTTGTTGGACTTCCCGGAGCGGTGCATATTAGGGCAGAGTGCCAGCCAGGATGTAAAGTGCTTTTTTGTTCTCCAATTTTTTTCAAGCTCAAGCCCTGTTGCCGCTATTACTTCTAAGAGTGTTTTATCATTCATGCCTGTAATTGTTGTTGGGTCTTTACCTTCGGTAATAATCATTAGTTTAGTGTGAAGATCCTCGACTTTCGGAGAATTGTGGCGAATTTGTTTCGGCTTGTTTATACTTGTAGGAACCGGCTTATCATCAGTAAACTGTTTTAGCAGCAATTCAATCTTCTTATCGCATTTTAGAATTTGCTGCTGATAGAACTGATAAGCAGCCACAGCTTGTTCCAAAGCGAAAATGTGCTCAGCACGAAAGTTTCCTTTTAGAGAGGCAATTACTTCTGCATGCTTCTTTTTAAGGATGGAAGCATCGCATAATGCTGCAAGAGTTTCAGGGTTTTGTTCTCCAATGATAATAGCATTAAGCACACGCATGCTGCTTTTGCCGTGAATTTGAGATATGACATTATGAAGCTTAATGTTCATCAAGTCCAATGCTTTCTGCATATGTTGGATATGCTGAGAAGCCATAGAGATGTGATCATTACGCAGACGAACATAAGTACGTAACTGTCGAATGGCTTCATCCGGGATAAAACAAGGGCGTAAAAGCCCATAGGAGTGAAGCTGCTGTATCCATTGGCAATCAGCAACATCGCTTTTTCTTCCCGGAACATTCTTTACATCTCTGCCGTTTACAAGACAGACTTCAATATCAGATGCTTCCAGCATCTCAAACAGTGGAATCCAGTATACTCCAGTTGCTTCCATTGCAACCGAAGTAACATTGTGTTCTTTCAAATACATGATTGCTTTTAAGTAATCATCTGTGAAGGTGTTGAATGATTTTACTTCATGTCTTCAACGGCTATGAAGATTTTTGTAGCACCGATATCAATTCCGGCAGAGTTATGACTTATTTTTTTTAAAGAAGCCATAGCGGTTACCTTAATATTAATTGTTATTAGAAGTATTATTCAGAATATCGTAAGCCCGGTGATTGCAGTGAACAGTATGCTGCTACAGCGGGCATCTGGATAAATACATCATTGGCTCCAAATAAAAAATGACAATCACCAGAGCAAGCCTCAAGGACGAGTATATCCGTCAATTGCCGGATACATCAATTAGCTCAACTGCTACACTGCTTGCGAATTCTGATTGCACTCAATGTCACTATAATGAAAAATAAAAGCAAGCTTTTTATTTCGCCTCAAGGCGACAGCGATTTCGCTTTCGGCAATTTTAGGGTTTTTAGGTTGGTTGTTCCGTGATTAGTTTCTTGTTCAACGTTGTTGTGCTATGAAAGATTTTTTTAATTATAAAATTTACTAATTAAATCGGCATTGCTGTTCTGGGCTGCGCCTTAGCCGCAACTCCGTTAGCTACCAATAATAAAGAGTAATAATATATGTTATTCTCACAACGTAAAGGTCTAAAGCCAGCAAATAAAATTGTTCAAAAGGATGATATGGACAATGAGCTACGATATGGATTATGGAATGCTTTTAAAATTTGTATCTGCGATAGAATTGAATATCAAATCGGTTCAGCTCATTTGGAAGATTCTAATCTTGGATTATTATTCAAAAAATATTGGCACTTATTCTATAAGCGTCCGATAGATAATCTTTCATCTAATTTTGACGAAGCTTATCAAGTTGTTAGAAAAGATTTTTTAGATTGTTCTTGGAATGAAGTTTATGATTTTATTGAATTCACAGCTCAAAATGCCCCGGATATATTTATTGAGGACTTTTGTAGTTTTTGCAACTCTGTTTTAGAAAGTGAAAACTCAGCTTATAGATTCATTAATTCGCAATTAGTTGAAATCACAAGTGATGAAGAAATCAAAAGTATCGAAGAAGCAGTTAAAAACGCTGCTAAATTTGGTGGTGTTAGAACCCATTTGGAAACTGCATTAAATCTTCTTTCAGATAGGAAAAATCCCGATTATCGAAATTCAATTAAAGAATCAATTAGTGCCGTAGAATCAATTGTAAAACAAATTGTTGGCAAGAATAAAGCAACATTAGGTGAAGCACTAAAAATATTTGAAACTAAAGGTCATTTACATCCAGCTTTCAAGCAGAGTTTAAGTTCACTCTATGGTTATACAAGTGATGCCGATGGAATTAGGCATTCACTCTTAGATGAAACAAGTTTGTCATTTGTTGATGCGAAATATATGCTTGTATCTTGCACAGCCTTCATAAATTATATAATTGGTAAAATTGCAGAAATAGGTTTAAAATTTAAAAGGTAGCTAACCCGCGGCTCAAGGCGACAGCGATTTCGCTCTCGGCAATTTTGGGATTTTCGGGTTTGTCGTTCCGTGTTTAGTTTCTTGTTCAAGGTTGTTATGCTATGAAAGATTTTTTTAATTATAAAATTTATTAATTAAAGTCGGCATTGTTGTTCTGGGCTGCGCCTTAGCCGCAACGCCGTTATGTTGCTTAACAAAGATTGATATTATCAAAATAAAGAGAGAAGTTTATATAAAAATTTTCTTGAGTTTTTATAATGTCTCGCAAAGTAAATCGTGTAAAATATCATCTGGATTCAAAAGGAATAAAACTATTAACAAATGAAGAAATTGTTGCTATTTTAAGAGTTGCAGATGATTTAATAATGAGCGGTGGTAGAAATTTACTTTCAAAAATTCTAAAAGGTTCTAAAGAAAAGAAAATTTTAGAACTTGGTTTCAACAAAAATCCTTACTATGGATTTTATTCAAATATTGCGTTGGAAGAAGTTTTAGCAAAAGTAGATTGGGTTATAAAAAATAATTACCTCGCAATTGAATATGATTATCGTTTACCCTTATTAGTATTTACAGATAAAGGTTGGGAAATAGAAAAAGATACATATTCAACAGAACTGCTCAATGGATTTGATAAAATGATTGATAGTGGAGCGGATTATTTTAATATGAATTATTTGAAAGATAAAAATAGGGGCCTAATTTTTTTATTATTAGAAAAAGTACGACTATCGAAAGACAAAAAATATATTCCAATTTTAGAAGCTTGGAAAGAAATAGATTACAAAAAAGTAAAGCAAAGAATAAATCAAGTAATTGATAGCATTTCATAAAGCGCAACATAACCCGCGGCTCAAGGCGACAGCGATTTCGCTCTTGGCAATTTTGGGGTTTTCGGGTTTGTCGTTCCGTGTTTAGTTTCTTGTTCAACGTTGTTCTGTTATGAATGATTTTTTTAATTATAAAATTTACTAATTAAATCGGCATTGTTGTTCTGGGCTGCGCCTTAGCCGCAAAGCCTACTTGCTTCCATACAAGAGTAAAAATACTGACCTAATAATATTACATAGTTCTTTGAAAATTTGTAATAAGGTAATCAATTCAGTTAAAAACAGCATATAGCATTCCTTTAGTAAAGGCATAGTTATCCCGTTAGTATTTTTTTGAAAAGTTACCTTGATGATTTATCCCGGCTTATCAGTGCCCCTGATCCAGTCTTACTTCCGTTTTCTAATTTTTGATTTAGTGTTATACTAATTTTCTTATTCGATCCAGGGGAACCGGGATGACCGACTTATCAGTTAGTCAGAGCGCCGAAGAATCGGCCTCTTATGCGGCTAAGCGTGCGGCCATCAAAGGTTCCTTAAATATTATAGGATATATGCCTAAACTTTTTGCTTTATACTTTTGATTTTGATTAAATAGTTTATATGACAAAGAACAGAACAGCCTGGCGGCAGACTGGTTTAACTCAAGCTGACTTTTTATATTTCTTCTTTTCCTTGAACTCTTTGTATTTCAACTCAAGCTCTAGCAGCTCTTTTTGTTTTTCTTCCTTGTATTCATATTTATGTTCTTCCTTTACAAGAGCTGCGATAAGTTTGAGGAGGTTTGAGCAGCAAGCAATAACATTTTTACGGTACCTGGACTGTTTCATCTGCCGTTTAAGATAACGTATTCTAACTTCGGGAATATGGTTCTTTGTTTCTTCGGCCATCTTATAGATTATAGCTCTAAGCCTATGGTTGCCGATGTGTGTAATTCTGCGGTACCCGGTGTACTGCCCTGACTGGGAGAGCTTAAGGTTTAATCCGCTGATTGCTTCTATTTTTTTGTAATGGTCAAAGTATGATAAATCTCTAAGCTCGGCAATAAATCTTGCAGCGCTAATATCAGAGATACCCTTAACCGAAGAGATGATGCTGAAGTAAACAGTTTTTTCAGCTAAAGCAATAAGCTGATCTAAGACATATTTAATTTGTTCCTTAAGTAGAACATACTGGCCCAGCCAGCAGTTGAGAGTAATTCTTTCAGAGATAATTTCTTCATTGCATAAATTAATGCCTATGCTTTGTTTGGCTGATTCTTTAAGTGCTTTGAGCGTAGCTTCACCGTGCTGACGTTGAGAGGCTTTCATAACTTCCGGGACTTCAACAAACACATTCATGTTAAGGAAATCTTTCGGAGAAAGATACTTTGACAGAAGATACCTGGCAGTATCGGTATCTAGGTCAAGAGCGTTTATGAACTCCGGGAAGATGAGCTCAACTTGAGAACGAATGCGCTGTTTGGTTTGAGTCATTTGCACTTTAAGCTTGTCATAAGTAATACTAAGCCGGTGCATAGCATTCTGATCTGAAGGATACAGCCGGTAAAAGTTAAAGTAACCTTGCCTGGCACAGTTGGCAACAGCCAGGGCATCTTTAGGATCGGTGCGGGAGAAGTTATTATTTATCTTGGGCCTCTCATGATGAGTGAATAAAGGGCTAACCATAACAACAGTGAAGCCCTTATTGCTAAGGAAACAGCAGAGTTTTTGCCATAGGTTAATTGAGGTCTCAACAGCAAAAACTACTTTATCCGGAGATAGATCTGAGATATAGCAATTAAGTTTATGGTAAAGTTCTTGATGAAAACCAATAAAACTATTGTTAAATTTGAAAGTGTTACCGATGGGCACTCCAATAGAATCGATGATAACGGCTTGATGATTTTTCTTAGCCGGATCAATGCCGATAATAGTTTTACCGTTTATAAAGTGCCTTTTTGCTTCGAGGGATTTAGAGTTCATAATAATACTCCTAAATATTTTTGATTTGGTTAAACAAAAATTACTCTTGTAAGTAGAAAGGCACAATTTAATTTTTTTATAATCTTAGCGTAAGATAGAAATCGTTAGGTTGCTTAGCATTACATAAGTTTCTTCCAAATCATATGTTCTTATTGTTGAGGCTTTAAAAATATTCCCCTTGATTAAGGTAAGCCAATGGATTATATTAGAATATGTTAATTACAGTTGTTGAGCTACCAGAATATATTAAAAGGGCAAAGAAAATTTTATCGGAAGATGAAAGAGATGATTTGCTTTATTATTTATCTTCTAATCCAAGAGCGGGGAATTTAATTCAAGGTACTGGTGGAATAAGGAAATTAAGATGGGCTTTAAAAGGTAAAGGTAAAAGTGGCGGTTCAAGAGTAATATATTTTTATTATAACGAAACCATTCCCCTATTTATATTAACCTTATTCAGTAAAAATGAAAAGGTTAATCTAAGTAAAACTGAACGAAACGATTTAGCAAAATTGGTAAAAGAATTAGCAAAAAATTATCATAGGTAAAAAAATGAGTGAAGCATATAAAAGCATAAGCAAAGGATTAAAAGAAGCAATAGAATATTCAAAAGGGAACACAAAAGCGACAAGAGAATTTAAACCAAAACACATTGATGTAAAAAAGTTGCGAGAAAGAATAGGAATGAGTCAACCGAAATTTGCAGCATCATTTGGTATAAGTTTGGGAACATTGCGACATTGGGAAAGGGGCGATAGATATCCGCAAGGACCTGCATTAGTATTACTAAATTTATTGTCAAAAGAGCCAAACACCGTTTTGGAAGTTTTGCATAAGTAGAGAGACGCAACCTAACCCGCGGCTCAACCCGACAGCATATTTTCCGTGGGCAATTTCAGGGGGTGAGATAGAAAACTGAGTTAAGAAATTACCCATTAGTTTTTATAATATAATTTATATTTTATTTTTTATTCCTTATCTCACCCCCTAAAGTTTTTAAGTTTGGTGGCTTCAAAAAGCTTTCTTGTTAAAGGTGTTCTTGCTAAACAAATATTTTTAAATCATTTAGGTTTGTGGTTTTAATCATCAGTCTTGTTATGGGCTGCGGGTTAACCGCAACAACGTTATATTACTAAAATATTTATCTTAAATGATAAGAACAAAATTGCAAAATATAGTTAGAGGAGACATTAAAGGTAATCTTTCTAACAAGTTTAGGCAGAATAGAATAAATTTATTTATGAATTTACTTACTTCGAAAAATATTAAAGGTCTCAAAATATTGGACGTCGGGGGAACTGATTATCATTGGAGAACATTGGATATAGATAATACGCTCAATTTTGAAATAATTTTATTGAATCCAGAAGATGTTACTCAGAAACATCCACAATTTAGATACGTTAAGGGTGACGGCAGAAATTTATCGTTATTTGAAAATGGTTCTATTGACGTGGTTTATTCCAACAGTGTAATAGAACACGTGGGAGAGTGGAAAGATCAACTAAGATTTGCACAAGAGATTAAACGTATTTCAAGAAGTTATTTTGTTCAAACTCCTAATTATTTTTTCCCATTTGAGCCGCATTTCTTAACAATGGGGATACATTATTTACCCGTAAAAGTTAGAGCCGTATTAATACGTCACTTTAATCTTGGATGGTATAATAAAATAGAAGATTATTCCGGATCAATATCTCTTGCAAAAAGTATCCGTTTGTTAAAGTACAATGAACTTAGACGTCTTTTCCCGGGGGCAAAAATAATAAAAGAAAAATTTCTTTGGTTTACTAAATCTTTTATGATATATGAAGGATTTTAATTGATGTAATATAACCAGCCAATCAAGTGGACGCCGTTTTCGCATTTGGCATTTTAGAAATTATAGAGTTAGTCGTTACGTTTCGGCTAACTTGTTAAAGGTAGTTCTATTAAATAAAATTGTTGCAAACTGTGCTTACGATGAAAGTTAAGCACAGTTTGCTAAATCATCGGCTTTTGCTTTTTATTTGGCAACCTTGTTCTGGGGCGCCGTTTATCGGCCACGCCGTTATATGGAAATAAAAATTTTGGCGGTATCTTTTTTAAATTAATCGGTTCAATTGCCTTATAATAATTAGACTTATGCAAATTCATTCCGTATTTAGCTGCTGCATAAAATCATTGGCAAACCGTTTGAAATAGCCTTTGTTGAATTTTAGGCTATCTTATTTATCATGAATTATATTTATTATTAAAGTGACCAAACATTAAACCTAATAGGGAGTGCCAAAACTTTAACGGGAGAAAAAACATCCTTTGCTGGAATTGAATCAGAATATATCAATATACAAGTAGATAGGTGGTTGGATTGGGAATAGATTTTTATTTACAAAATAAAAAGTATTTGTTTAATTTATTGAAAATAAAAAGCGCTTTAAACAATTAGCTTATCAATATGATAAGGAATGTCCGCTTTAATTACTACGAGATAATTACATGAAAAGTACAATCCTATTTATAACATTTCTAAGCTTATTTATCTTTATTTCTTGCAGCTAAGATTGATAATCCAGTTTCAAATAATTATCATTCACAGCCCAGCGGTGGCTGTCAGAACCTTGGCCTTGAAATAGGGTTTGAAGATACTTGCTCATATAATTTTGTAGTTTCATTCTTATTTACTTTTGATTCCGTACAAATCAAAAAAACTTTTTTAGGTGGTTATATTTATGCTTATGCGGATTCAGGGGATTATCTTTTTTGGTATGACTATTTTAAAAATGATTCAACTATAAACGATTTAAATATCGGAAAGTTTTTATTCTGATTCACTTATATAAAAATTTAGCTTGTCTGGACAAATATCTATCGAAAACGAAATACAAAAGTTATTGAAGACTAATCACCTGGTTATCATCAATATTGAGGTACATCCTAAATTTGTATATGTTCATATGCCTGAAAATACTGAATTCAAATGAGAACAAATATTAATAAAATATGATTTTATTTCGTATGTATACATTTTAAGTGTGTGCACAGATTACTGAACACATCAAATATTTTACTTATTCCAGTAACTCGTAAAAAGTTTTAAACAACCTCTGAATCCGGGCCTGGGTGCATTTAAATCGCCTTCATTAAATCCCAATGGAACTGTAATTTCAAGCCCGCCATTACCCAAATCTTTAATTTCAGGAATTCTGATCTGCCTCGCCAATTCCACTTTCAGAAGCCAAAGCTATATTTAAACTACTAAACTAGTCGCCTTTAAATCTAATATTAAATGTAATCGTTTCATTAATTACAAAACCACCAGGAAAATAATGATCAAACCAAAATTTTTGATCTACTTCATATAATGGAACTTTTATGCCAACACGAATTGCAAATGCCAGGGCAGTATCACCTGAGTTTAGTGTTTTAGATCTTTGTCTAAAAATCCGCTGAATAAATAAATAGGTTTTTTATCTTTACAATTTCATCGTATGTCTCCAAAATAGCTGAACTTTGGTCTTCAGCCTTTCATGCAAAAGATAATTTGCTCCTCTAACCTGCCCCGTAGTTTCAATCAAGTAATTTGCTCTAATTTCTTTTCCATCATCTTTAAGTTTTTGAATTGGTGCCGGCAAAGTTATTTCATCAACTAATAATTTTGCATCAACACGAACCTGACCAAATAAAAATCTCCTTAAATTTTGATAGCCTTCTTCTGAATTAACAATTCCGTATTGTCCGCTATGTGAGCGGTGAGCAAATGCTCGCGGTGATCCACTGACCGCAGCATTATTAATCATCACCAGGCCATCGCTCATGGGGCCGGTTCCTTTTTTTGATAAACCGAAAAATGCCGGGTAATCTTTATAATTGGTTCCAATCAAGCAAAAAAATCTTTCAGGCGGGAATTTATCGTTTAATGTATCTACTCTATCAGAATCAGAAGGTAAAAGAAGATATTCTTTCATATAGCCGCGATTAAAATTTTTAATATCAACTTTATCAAAACTCTCCTAAGTTAAGTACATTCATTCCCAATACATCAATTCCGTTATGAGGAGTTGCATAAGTAAAAACTTTATCTACCAAATGGTCGCTGGCAGGTTCAAGTTCTTTGTCGAGTGCTGTATCTTTTGTTCCCTGTACGCAAATATTTTGTAAATAAGTGCGGCAAATTAATCCTCCCATAGAGTGAGCAACAAGGTAAACCTTAAAATCATTTAATGCTTTTTTATCCGTTCCGCAGACTTGTTTTTTAATTCTCAAAATAAATTTTCTTAAATCTATTGCAAAATCAACTATGCTTAATCGCTTACCTTCACCGAGGTCTTCAGATACTCTCTCATAATATCTAAATATCCAAATACTTTTGGGAGTTACTTCCGTATTAATATCAAAAAATTCTCCATGATAATATGTGTCAATATAGCCTTCATCTTTCATAAATCGGATTAATGGAGATTCGAAAACAAAATGGACTATATCTTTTTCATAATTTTGTCTAATTTTTGTTGAGCCCAGATTAAATCCCATATAGGGGGTTGCTGAAGTTTCTTCTATTTCATTCATTGTTGCTGCATAACCACGGACATAAATTATCGGGTAAAATGGTGGTGTGATCTTCATTGATTTTGTCCTTAATTATTTATTTAAAATAACTTATTGATAGAAAAATTTTTCGGAAAATTATTAAATAGAAAAAATATATTCAGCAGTGGAAAAGTAAAGAATCTAGGAAAATGATATTTAAAAAATACTTACAAAGTAAAAAACAATTATAAAATTAATATTATTCAAATATGGAAATAATTAAGCCTATAAGAAAAATTTAAACACCTAAGACTGGCTTAACCCATAAATAAAATTATAAAGCAAAAACCAGTCTTAAAATTGATTTGTATTATTGAACAGAATATGAAGCGCCTACATGAAATCCGATATTGGAGATGGTATTAGGATCAAAATTTATGAACATGTATCTAATACTAAAATCAATCATGAAAGCAGTGGTAAGGAAATACATTAGACCTGCGCCGATATTCATTCCGAGTTTTGTCCAGCTATCTGAGAATTCTCTATTAAAATTTCCTATAATAATTTTTTGTTTTTCTTTTAAAAAGTGCATGCCGATTTGAAATGAAAGATAAGGCATTAATACCGCCATCTGCTGCAACAAGAAATATCTCAAACCTACCATTAACGGAATAGATGAAAAACTCTGCTCATAACCTTCTGGAAGTTCGTTTTTCAAAAGCCAGCTTAAATATCCAAGTGAGCCAATAAACATTATTTGCTGTGAAAAGATGTATGCATAAGTTAATTCTAAGCCGATTGCTCCTGAATAAGCATTCCCAAAATCACCAAGTGTTACAGCATAAATAAAATTAAGCAAAATCATCATCCTGATCCTATTTAATCTTTCATTTGATGAAACCAATGCTTCAGTATTTAAATTAAGCTTTAGCTGAGAAGCCGCTGCAGACTTGGTTATAAGTAAGATTGTCGTTGGGTGAATAACTATTAATTTTTAACTGCATTTGGGCATTAACAGGAATAGATAGTAGGATAGCTGAAATACATGAAAAGTAAAAAATTTTCCTCATGGCGGGTTTTCCTTATTTTGTAATTAATTTAGTTATTTATAGGAGGATTTGAAAAATTAATCTTCATAAGTTGGAATACCTTTAAAATAAGGATCAATAAATAAGATGCAACAAAAAAATAAAAATAATTTTGATTCATTTGGAATTGCAACTGAACTTTTCTTTCATAAGAAATTGAGATCAAAATTAAAAAAGGTTTTTTATTTAATGCTCAAAATGAAATATCACATCTAGAAATTTTGATATAAGTGAATCAATCATAGCGGATCAATTATTTACCAGCATTAATCGCCGGAAACTTTTTAAGAAGTTTTTAACTATTTTTAGTTAGTTTTTTACAAAATTCTTTTGCAGAAAATGATCGAAATTAAAAATCTTTATAAAAGTTTTGGCAGCAAAAAAGTTCTTCGGGGAATAAATTTAAAAATTGAAGCCGGTGAAACACTAGTTATTATCGGTAAAAGCGGTGAAGGAAAAAGCGTTCTATTAAAACATATACTTAGGCTTTTAACTCCAGATTCCGGTGAAGTATTTGTTGAAGGGCAATTATTAAATGAATTAAATACAAAACAACTTTATGAAATAAGGAAGAAATTTGGCTTTCTATTTCAAGGTGCAGCACTTTTTGATTCGATGACTGTTGAAGAAAACATTAGTCTGCCTCTGGTAGAAAGTGAAAATGGTTTTACGGAAAATGAAATTGAAGAAATTGTAAAAGAAAAATTATCTTTGGTTGGTTTACCGGGAGTTGAAAAGTTAAAGCCGGCAGAACTTTCCGGCGGCATGAAAAAAAGAGTCGGATTGGCTAGAGCGTTAGTTACAAATCCGGATTATATTCTTTATGACGAACCAACCACAGGGCTTGATCCAATAATGTCCGATTCTATTGATCATCTAATTAAAGAGCTTAGTGAAAAACTAAATGTAACTTCTGTTGTTGTAACTCATGATATGTACAGCGTAAAAAATGTAGCAAACAAAGTTGCAATGATGCACGATGGTAAAATTTATTTTGTAGGAACTCAACTCCAGCTTCTTGAATCTAAAGATGATATTATTTTAGATTTTATAAAAAGAACCAGCAAATAAATTTACGCACTAATATCTATGATTAGATTATTAAATTTTCCTTTCATTATTTAAGTTTTGTTTAAAAATTGATTTTTTAATTTTTAAGTTACTTTAAATCACAGCACCTTATTTTTCTTCTAATTACTTTCGCATCAAGATATAAAGACAACAGGCAGTTTAAGACCCGTAAACGACAATGAGTTATTTGTGTAGAGGTAAAGCTAATGAGTGATTATGATCGTTTACGGGTTGCATTTTTTCCTATCTTTACTTTCCTTTTGACTATAAAATTTCTTCATCTTAAATTAGTTCATTATTTTCACTTTAAATTATGGATGTTAACATCCCTACACCCAATGATTCAAATAAGCACCTAACTATTGAGGCTATTACTTCCTACATAAATTATTTTGATCAACTATCTCAATATGAAGCTGAACAAAATTTCAGCCATCTATCTAAATGCAATGAATGCCAAAATAAATATGATGATATTTTTGATAAACTTTTAAATGAATCAGACAATAAACATTCCATAAGTCTTTTTAACAACTCTATTACAAACAAAGAGGCCAATGAAGTTTTATTTGAGGACATTTCTAATAATTTTAGATTAACTATTTATAAAAACAATGATGATGAATTCATTTTAATATTTAATCTTATTCCCCATTCGGTTCACAACAACATGATACGGATTACTATTCACGAACTTGGCAGGATTTTCCGTTTTTTAAATGTTGATGTAAGCAAAGAATACGAAGTTAGCCTGCCAAAAGAAACTTTGATAAATTCCATTTCCGAAATTGCAGTAGATATATTAATCACTACCAGTCGAACAACCTTTCCGCCAAAAAGTGAACATCGTTTCAACCTTGTTACAACAATCGCACTTTTATCCATCTGCGGTGTTTTAATAACCTCATTATACTATTTTTTTATAAGCAATAAAGGTGAAAGCAAAGAAGTCATTTTAATGTCCCATACACGAAAAGAAATGATCGAATCAGAAAAAGATAGGCCACCTGATGAATCAATAAATCAGCAGATGAATTCTGCCTTGTCTTCTGAAGTTGATTCAACTTCTGAAGTTGATTCCACATTCAGCATTAATCCGGAAGATGTTAAAATAAGAAATGTATTTTCACCAAATTATATATTAGAAAGAAATGTAGGTATAACGGATTCAACAGGTAAAGGAATTGTAATTATTTCTCCAAATATTAATGATACTCTACATAATTCAATTAGGCTGAGATGGGTGGATACCGGGAATAACAATGCATACAGGGTAAGTATTGTTGATAATAAAAATCGTGTGATGTACGAAACAAATATAAGGGGCAATGATTTAATATTTTCGGGCAAATTGAAACCTGGACTTTATTACTGGAACATATATGTTGGCTTGCAGCTTAAACAGACAAGCAAATTTTTAAAAGGATAAGCAGCTATATAGTACATTGCTTAACATTTTAAGTACTTATTTTTGAAGCTCGTTAAAAAGTATTTTAAGACATTTTTTATATGGCAACGCAACAAGAACTAATACCGCATTTATTCAGAACGGAGTATAGAAAAATAGTTTCTGTTCTTTGCAGGCATTTTGGATTTGACCAGATTGAAATTGCTGAAGATATAGCAGGCGATACATTTCTTACAGCATCGGAAACATGGAGTTTGAAAGGTATTCCGCAAAATCCAACTGCCTGGCTTTATCATGTTGCAAAGAACAAAGCAAAAAATTATTTGCATCGAAATTCTATTTATCAAAATAAAATTGTTCCGGAATTACAAAATCCCTATTTCGAATCTCCAAAAGATGAAATAGATCTATCACCGCAAAATATAAATGACAGCCAGTTATTAATGATGTTTGCAATTTGCCATCCGGCAATTCCTCCTGAAGCTCAAATTGGATTATCGCTTCGCATACTTTGCGGTTTTGGTATTGAAGAAATTGCAGATGCTTTTCTTACAAGTAAAGAAACAATTAACAAACGATTATACCGTGCTAAAGAAAAACTTAGGGAAGAAAAAATTAAAATTGAAATTCCGAATGAATCTGAAATCGATAGAAGGTTAGCAACAGTACTAACAACAATTTATTTATTGTTCAATGAAGGATATTATTCAGTAAGCCAGGACAAAACACTTCGCAGAGATCTTTGCCTTGAGGCTATGCGTTTGTGCTACATGCTGGTTGAAAATAAAATAACCAACAAACCTGAAGTAAATGCTTTGTTGTCATTAATGTGTTTTCATTCCTCGCGCTTTGATGCAAGAATTGATGACAAAGGTGAATTAGTACTTTATGATGATCAGGATACTTCACTCTGGGATTCGGATTTAATCAGCAAAGGAGATTATTTTTTAAATTGCGCTGCGGCAGGTGATAAGAATTTCAAAATATCATCTCGAAGCTGCAATTGCATTCTGGCATACACACAAAGAAGAGACACATGAAAAATGGGAGAATATTTTACAGCTTTATAATCATCTTTTTCAGTTGGAATATTCCCCGATAGCGGCTTTAAATAGGACTTATGCTCTTTCAAAAGCAAATGGAAAAGAAGAAGCAATAATTGAAGCTGAAAAATTGAAATTACCAGATAATCATTTTTACTTTGCATTACTTGGAGAACTTTATACAGATATAGATAATGAAAAATCAAAAGAAAATTTTCAAAAAGATGATGAACAAGATACTTCCCTTTGGGATTCGGATTTAATAAGGAAAGGTGAGTTTTTTTAAAACTGCTCTGCTGCCGGAGACAAACTTTCAAAATATCATTTAGAAGCTGCGATTGCTTTCTGGCATACACATAAAGAAGAATCGAATGAAAAATGGGAAAACATTTTACAACTATACAATCAGCTTTTACAATTAGAGTATTCCCCTATTGCCGCACTAAACAGAACTTACGCCCTTTCAAAAGCTAATGGAAAAGAAGAAGCAATAATTGAAGCTGAAAAATTCAAATTAGCTGACAATCATTTTTACTTTGCTTTACTTGGAGAACTTTACACAGATATAGATAATACAAAAGCAAAAGAGAATTTTCAAAAAGCGTTTACAATGGCAAAGACACAAACCGAAAAACAAAGTATTCAAAAGAAAATTGATAAGCTGAATTGAAAAAATTAAATAATGTTTTGAGAGAAAAAGATTTTGCGAGACTAACAAAAGCTTATTTGATGAGATTGAAAAAAGCATTTAAAAGTTTTGAATATTTTATATTTGCACTAAAATGATTTTTAATGTATTATGGTTTATTCCAATATACATTAAGCAACCAAGTGACAGACCATACTCTAATATCAAAAAATGAATGGCTCAGTTTAGCACGTTCCTTTTACAACGATTTATAGTAGAAATTAGTATAACCAAGGACAAAGAATGGATGTTCGGTACTCGATATCTCGGATGGAATTGTAAAGATTTAGTTAACCATATAACAAGTTCTATTACTATAAATTTTAATTTTCTAATTCAATTGTCTCTCCAGGGGAAACCTGTTCCCGAATATGGTTTCAATTTATTTTTAAGAAATGCAAACGAAGTTGCCCGAAGAAGAGATAAAACTATTGACGAAATAATCAATGAATTCAAAGTTGATATTTCTAAAATCTTAAATCTTTATGATTCACTAACTGAAGAGCAATGGCATTTACCTGCTTTCTTTTTTATAGGTGATGTTGATATTAAAACATTATTCCTTATTCAGCTTGCCGATAATGTTGTACACTTGCGCGATCTTATTATGGCTAAAAATAGATGGAAATCTTTTGATCCTATGATCATTAATCCAATGCTTGATTGGTTTATGATAGTTTTTCGTCCGGCATTTTTCCGTCCAGAAAAAGCAAAAGGTATTTCAGCAATTGTTCAATACAATATCATTGGAAATGTTGAAGGCAATTGGTTTATGAAGATTGAAAATGATACTTGCAATGTTTATCAAGGAACAATAGATAATCCTGAAATCAAAATCACTATGACAATTGAAGATTTAATTAATTCAGCTTTGGCAAGGCCTTCTCCTTTTATAGGTACGTTAGCCCGTTTGCTTCAATGGATAGAGAAAAAAGATAGAAGAGAAGATTTCACAGCTCATATTACAGGCATTTTAGCAAATATTACTTCTGTGCTTTAGGGAAAATAAAACTTGAAGGAAATTTAATTAAAGCGGTATTTGAAGTTGATAAATGTTTCTGGCATTTCTGGGAACGAACCGAACAAACTCAAGAAAATATTTTGAGATTAAAATATAGTGATGATAGAAACATTTTAATTTAAAATTATTTGCTTAAAAGTTATAAATAACAAAGCTCAACCGGAAAAAACAATTTCTTTAAAGTCACTGTTTGCAAACCAGGATAACCATTATTAATTATTTTAGTAAATAACCAGGGTAAATCATTTTCAATAGGATACATATTTATTATTTACTAACTTCAACCACCCCCGGTTCGAAAAAATTTCTTTTTATAAAATGTTTAGGAAGGATTTTGCTATGATAAAAAATTCTGATACCATATTGCCTCAATGGAAATTTCAAAAAAGTATTTCACTGCTTTTTTACTTTTTCATTAATTATTATTTTTTCTTTCAGCTTTAATAACTCGTATGCTTCCACAAAACCCGGAAATCAAAACAGCACAACGCCGCTTTCTCAAACAGTTGCCGAAAAATATGGTATTAATAACTTCTCTAAAGTTAAGTCGATTGCATTTACATTTAATGTAAATATTGGGGAAAAACATATTGTACGTTCATGGTACTGGGAACCGGTTACACAAAAGATAATATATAAAGGCCTTGGTAAAGACGGCAAGGAAATGAATTATACATATTATGAAAATAAAGTAGATAAAAAAGATACTATATCAACCTTTGTTGATGCAAATTTTATAATCATCAGTACTGGTTTTTATTTCCTTTTCATTTAGTGTGGGATAAAAAAGTAAACGTTGAAGATGCCGGCAGCAAACCTTACCCGATATCAAAAAAACTGCTCACTGCCTTATCGTTAAATATCCTGATTCTGCTGGCGGCTATACACCCGGGGACGTTTTTGAACTTTATATTGGCAAAGATAATCTTATTCACGAATGGGTTTACATGCCGGGGGGAAATGCTGCAAAAAAGAGAATAATCGGCATGGGAAAAGAATAAAGACTTTAACGGAATTTTAATTTCTACAGAGCATAATGGTTCTGATAATAATTTCAAGCTATGGTTCACGGATATTAAAGTAGTAACTCAATAAGCAGATTTTTTTCTTCCTCATTATGATTAAGTATATTTATCATTATAAATAAATAACTTGCCTTATGTATGACGCTTAAATAAACCCGATTTATTGAGGAATCGGGTTTATATCTACATGCTTTACGTAACATGAGTAAATA
>CAVZSD010000016.1:0-63356 GCA_963777615.1 uncultured Bacteroidota bacterium
CTCGAAGATCTGGATTCCTTACGGTATGGAACAAAATGCCACCTGGGGCCTGGATAGAACCGGCCAGGAATTAGCAGGCTGCTGTCTTCAAATGCGACTCCGTGATTTTGCAAGGTTCGGACAATTCGTTCTCGAAGACGGGCGCATCAATGGGGAATCCATTGTTCCCAAGGATTGGTTTAAGACAGCAACCCGTATACAGGTGCCGCTTTGGCCCGGTGGCGGCTATGGATTCGGATGGTGGATTTTTAATGGCAGTAGTTTCGAGGCATTAGGGATTTATGGCCAGATGATCCATATCGACCCTGCAAGGCGACTGGTGATTGCGATAAATAGTGCATGGCCTGAAGCTGAAAGTAACGAGCGGCATTTAGCTGTCGCCAATTTTCTGAAATCTATTGAGAGCGAAATTGACAAAGAAGGGAAAGACACCCAGACTGACAAAGTTCACTGATCTATGTGCAACATCTTTACAGGCAAGCGAGAAAACGAAGCAGAGATTACGTATTGGATTGACAAAAAATTCTGGGGACAGGGAATTGCCACAACTGCACTTAAAGAGCTTTTGAAAATTGAACAAGATCAGGCCAATTTATGGACGCGTTGAATTTGACAATTATGGCTCTCAAAAAGTTTTGGAGAAATGCGGTTTTGTAAAAATCGGAAAGGATAAAGGATTTGCTAATGCCCGACAAGCAGAAATTGAAGAATATATTTATAAACTTTCAGACTAATAATAAAACGAACGAACCGCTAACATCGTTTTGGCAATATGGCGGCTGATTTGGAATATTAAAATGGAAACCATAGACGGCATACGTACAATATATATTTCTTCTGTAGAAGAATGGCGCAAATGGCTTAACGAATATTGTTTAACCGAAAAATCAATTTGGCTGGTTATATATCACAAAAAAAGTAAAACCCCAAGCGTGCATTGGCATGAGGCAATTGAGAGTGCACTTTGCTTTGGCTGGGTTGACAGCAAAGCAAAAAGCAGAGACAAAGAAAGCTGTTATCTAAAATTTACGCCACGAAATCCGAAAAGTAAATGGGGCAAAAGGAACAAAGAACGAGCAGCTAAAATGATTGAGCAAGGATTAATGAGTAAACATGGTCAACAACTTATAGAAATAGCAAAGCAGATAGGAAAATGGGATGAATTAGAATCAAACTAAAAAAAAACAACGAACCGCTAACAGCAAAATACCTGCAGGTCGGAGGTTTCAGCTTCGTTGACAGGAAATTGAAATTTTGAAATGCAGTACTTCGCAGTAAGTTTGTCGGGAAACTACCGCACTGCGTGTATTTGCGAAACGTTAGACATAATTTAAAAAATCTTAATTTTTAGATTAATGACAGCAACATGACATTTATATGTCGTGGAAAAGGCAAACGACATTAGATACATTTGCTTCATCAATTGAAAATTTAAAGTCATGAACAATCAATCACTTGCCGAAAGGCTAAAGTATCAAGGAAAGAGTAAAGGGTTTTCCCAAGAAGAACTATCACTGAAAACAAATGTTACCGTTCGTACCATTCAGCGTATAGAAAATGCAGAGGTCAACCCCCACCTAAACACCATAAAATTGCTGGCAGCTGCACTGGACATTGAAGTAAACGAATTGCTGCCTTTGGAAAATCCTAAAGAAGAAACTATAAAGAAAAAATGGCTTTTATTGTTGCACGCAACTCCTCTTTTAGGGATTTTTATTCCGTTGTGCAATGTGCTGCTCCCTCTTTTTATCTGGATCCACAAAAGAGAGGATAATCCAATTTATGATAAACAAGGTATCAAGGTCATTAATTTTCAAATTACAGCATTACTGCTTGCCATTTTATCATTTGTAAGTTTACTGACTATAGAAAAATGGGGGTTTATACTATTTATAGCTACTGTGCCTATTTGTATAGGCATTGTGATTTTCAATATTGTCTATGTACTTAAAAAAGAAAAGTGCTATTATCCGTTATCAATACCTTTTTTAAAATTTAAGCGATCAGGCTCTATAAAAATTATTGCTTTGCTCTTGTCGGTGTTCGTTTTTACTAATTGTGCGACCAAAACTCAGATAAAATAAAACGTGTTGACGGCAGTAGAGTTTCTAAGGATTCAATAACCCGAAAAATAGACCAATTGGCAAACGATGCCCACGTACAAGGGCTGGCGGTTGCGATTTTCGATAATAAACAGGCCGTATATCAACATATATAGGGTATAAAGATTTTTCCAAAAAACTGGTCTTGACCGATTCCACCAACATTTATGGAGCTTCACTGAGTAAAGCTGTTTTTAGTATTATCGTTATGAAGTTAGTGGAGGATCATGTAATCGATTTGGATACGCCTTTGGAATCGTACCTACCAAAAAAAATATATGAATACAAACCTTTAACGCGATGGCATGATGATTATTCCGACTTAAAAACAGACAGTCTTTACCACAAAATCACCGCCCGAATGTGTTTAGATCATACTACCGGGTTTCAAAATTGGAGGTCCAAGGAAGATAAATTGCACGTTCATGGTATTCCAGGTGAAAAATATGCTTACAGTGGTGAAGGCTTTGTTTATTTGCAGGTTGTCTTGGAAAAAATAACTGGTAAAGGGCTCGAACAACTTGCCCAGGAAATTATTTTCAAACCTTTGGGGATGAAAAACTCCGCGTACGAATGGAAGCCCCGTTTTGAAAAAGATTATGCAATCAGCTATGCAAAAGATGGTGGTGTTTATAGTAAAGATAAGGATAATGAACCCAGGGCTGCCAGCACTTTGGAAACCACATTTGCCGACTATATTACATTTTTAACCGCTGTATTGAATAAGGAAATCATTAGCGAAAGTTCATATCATGAAATTTTTAGCCCACAGACTAAAATTCGTTCATTGTCACAGGTAATTGAGGATGATAAAACAAAAAATGATGAATACAAGAATGTTAAACTAGCTTACGGCCTTGGCTGGGGATATCTGGAAACACCATATGGCAATGGTTTTTTTAAGGAAGGGCGTGGTACTGGGTTTCATCACTATTCCATCCTGTTCCCTGAATCAGGCAAAGGAGTCTTGGTTATGAGCAATTCGGAAAATACGGGCATTATATTTCCAGAGTTATTGAAATATATTGTTGGAAATAAACATATGCCTTGGGACTGGTTTAAAGAAATACCTTATAAATAATGAAAAACTAAGTCCAACAATGGCTATAAGTAATTGCTTGTTCTCGCCTACTTCCGAAAATCCTCGCGGATTTTCAGTTTGGTGTGTGCTTGCAAAGTTAAGTGCTGACCCGCGTAACTAGTCGTAGCCGAGACGTTTGAGGTCATTGCATACAGTAATAAGATAGAAAAATATGACGGAAGAACAATTAAAAAAGCAGTTCCAACAAATTGAAGATAACTTCAATGCAGCTGTAATTTCTAACAGCGTTGACGAAATCAAAAAATGTATAACAAGCGACTGGGTTCTTGTGGACAGTCAAGGTGGAATAATTCAACAAGAAGGATTTTTCAAAGTACTTGAGCAAGGATTGCTCTCTCATTCCACAATGACCAATGAAATTTTAAGAGTTAAAGTATATGGCGACATTGCAATAGTTACTAGTCGTGGACAAAATACTGGAACTTGGCAAGGACAACCTTTAGAAGCGGACGAATGGATTACAGACGTGTATAAGAAAGAAAATGACAAGTGGCTTTGTGTGTTGACGCACTTAACACCAGTAAAAAAATAATTGCGTAAATGGTTTCAATTGACACTTTTAGAAAATTAGCACTTTCGTTTCCAGAGGCAACGGAAGAACTTCACTTTGAAAAAACTTCTTTCAGAGTGAAAAAGAAAATATTTGCTACCTATGACGATATAAAGAAAAGAGCTTGTATTAAATTATCGGAAATTGACCAAAATGTTTTTTCTTCCATAGACAAAACAACCATTTTTCCAGTTGACAATAAATGGGGTAAACAAGGTTGGACACTAATTGAAATGAAAAAAGTACCTAAAGACTTATTTATTGACGCATTGACAATTGCTTATTGTGAAGTCGCCCCTAAAATACTTGCTGATCTAATTAAACCAAATGACAGTGAATAAAGAACAATGAACCGCTAACATCGGATTCACAATATAGCGGCTGACGTGCTTCTTTGAAACTTTTGTGCTAAATTCAATTCCGATAGTTATCGAAAGAATTCTAATGGACTTTGGTGCTAATAATCTACCACATCGCCAAGCCGAAAAACGTTATAGGTAATTGTATAAATACTTTCTTGATAAAATTTATTTTAAAAATCGAGGTTTAGTTATGAACTTAGAAAATTTCTATTCTAAGATTATTGAATCATTAGTTCATTCAGGCTTTCTATTCAGTGCTAAAGATTTTTCAACTGATTTACAAAATGAGGCGAATCAGAAAACTGATAATCTTATTAAAAAAACTGAAATTATTACCAAAATTGTACAAAAAGTATCAATGCCAATTATTGAAGACACGCTAAATCTAAATGCTTCTTCAAAAAAGTATAAAGCAAACACAAAAATTGATATTAACTTTAATAATGATAGATTCCAAAATTTACTAAATGAGATAAAAGAATATGTGGATTTTGTTTGTTTTAAATATGTTTACTCTCAACCTGTAATAGTTGCTGTTATCGCTGATGCTGAACATCTTACTAAACAACAAAAGGAAAACATATTTTTAAAATTTGACCAAGCAATGCTTTCTTGTAGAGAATTAACATCTTCAATGAAAGCAGGTTTCAGTGTTGTTAAAATGTCTGTTACAGGAATTCTTTTATGGAGTTTTAATAATACCGGTTCTTCACAACAATTTTTTGAAACTAATCAGGCAGGACTAACAAAGATTCATTTTTGGAAGAAAGTTAATACATTGTCTTGGTACATAGACATTGAGGGAAAAAAAGTTAATAAGCATAAGGGACTCCCAATTATTGTTGATAGCATTTTAAATATTGAGGAATTTAGGAAATTTCTATTTTCATAGATATTTCAATTTAAATTTTATGACCGAATAATTCACTCTTAAAAAATAACATGCACATAACACGCGCTATAAAACTTTGGGATTAAGTTGTAATTTAAACAATTAACCACGCAACAAGTTCGGTTAACTGGATAGGAAAATAGCTAGCCAATCCCCAACGATTTCATACCGCCACTGTTAGCGGTCATTGCATTAGGAAAAGATAGAAAACCCATTATTCAATAGATAATTAAGAAAAGAAACAATGGATGATGATTTTAAAATGAGCAAAAGAGATTATATGCTTTTTGGCATTTTACTTAAACTTTGCTAACTTAATTACACAAAAATTTTTCCCATAAAATTAATAAATTACGTTTTGAGAACTACTCTTAAATTTATATTAGCTTAATATTAGCCTCACATACCACAGGCTAATTATTCTTTAGTTCGGATAACTCTACCCGAACGAATTTCCATTTAATCAAATCATTCGTGCGCTGCTTTTAAGAGCAACTGCATTTGCTATTACGGTTTTTTACAACCGAACTAACCAAACGCCGTCACGCCTCGAATGATACCGAAAAATTTAAAAAGAATATTAAGCAGGAATATAAATAATGAGTAGTGAATATATATGGGGGATTAACGCTAAAAATACCCCTCTGTTAAAAAAGAAATGCAGTCATTGTGATAGTGACAGGTTTTATTGCAGCGAGAAATTCAGAATGAACGCTCAAAAAAAGTACATTGATATATGGTTAATTTACAGATGCACAAAATGTGATAATACATATAATATGACCATCTTTACCAGGACTAAAACAGAATTGATAAATAAAGATTTGTTCAAAAAATTTTCTGAAAATAATTTAGAGATAGCATGGAAGTATGCGTTCTCTCTTAGAAACAAGTCGAAAAAATAATGTTGAATTAGATTTTGATAGTGTAGAATATGATATACAGTATGATAATATTTCGGTAGAGGATATTCTAAATTTTGATAGTGAAATTGTAAAATTTAAAATTAAATACCCTTTTGACTTTAGTCTTAAATTATCATCCGTTATCAGAATATGCTTAAAGCTTTCAGCAAATAAATTAAATAAATTGATTGAAGCAAAAGTTATATCTATTCAGGGAAAATATTTACAAAAGAAACACAAGGTTAAAAACGAGGATATTGTGCAGGTAAACAGAGAGAAATTGAGAAGTATTTATCATATATGGCTTCGTCAATAACAATAAAGGAACGATTAGCTTTCGTCATTACAAATTTTAAAACGGCCAAAGAAATTGAGGAAATTTTATTGAATAGAAAAGATAATTGAAAATAGAGAATGTAATATAGAATAAGAAATAACAACGAACCACTAACTTAGGTTTTGCAATATGGCGGTTGATATGCTTCTATGAAACATTTATGGTTAAAAAAGCAGTAGTGCATCTAGTGAATTTCTGTGCTAAATTGTCGCCACTTCGCCAAGCCTGAAACCGTTACAAACATTAATGTATTTGAGTTTGAATTTAGATTTATAGATTATTTCATTTTAATAATAATCTTAATTGACTCTTGTTTTTGAAAGTCTTTTCTATCTTTTCTATTTAAGATCCAATAAATGAAATTTTTATATGTACCTGCCTGGTAATCAAGTAAATCATGTCTTAATTTATTATAATTGCTTCAAATAATAAATTTTAAACCATCTTAAAAATTATAAATGATAAGAATATTAAGAACCTATTCAGACAATATAGATTTTGTTGAACTTGTAAAACAGCCTGATACTTACTAAGTGGAAAGATACGGGAGCGATTTGTCATTTATCCTCATATTTATAAAAAAAAATATTATGAAATTAAAATTCATTCGTTTTGAATTAATAATAATAATTCTGTTTGCCAGTGTAGTTTGCTATGCCGGTAATATTGTTATTAAGAATAATTCACAAGATAAAGTAGTCATCTTCGGTAATAGTAAAATTATGGTTACACTTGATTACAATGGGAAATGTAATATTTCCGAATTAAAGGTTAATGGCCAAACGGTAATTTCAGGATCAGCAGGAATTTTCTCAGAAATTAGGACCGCAACTAATACATACTCAACACTTAAACTTATTATCAGAACCAGAAATTAATATTGGAGAAAATACTGTAAATATTAGTAATATAAAATATGGTAGAAATGATAGAACCGGTTACAGAAAACTGGAAATTTTTAATTACCGAAAGTGATATCAAATTTGATATCGAAAGAAATTTTCCAAAATCTATTAATATAGAAGAGGCTGCATTTCCTTCATTTAACTTTAATAATATAAATACCTGGAACGGTGCTTTTCTTGGATATGGCGGCTTGGCCTGGTTTTATCTTTTTAACCAAAAGCTTTGTACTTATGGAGTTCATTCTAACAGTTCCATTTTCTGGAATAGTGAAACAGGCAATGGATTAAAAGTGGCAGTTAAGGCACAAGGAAAGCAAGTGGCAATGAAGTTCAGCCGCTCTAATGATGATAAATTGATTTACAACATTGCTGTTTCCGACAGCGAATTAACCTGCCGCTATGAAGCTGAAAAAAGGAGCAGGTTTATAAGGGGAAAAACAGATGTTTGGGATTCCTTCAAAGTACCGGCAGGAAAATATATTCAAACCATTACATTCTCTTATGTAAATTATAATGAAGAATATAACAGAGGCAAATTTGTTGGAGAAGATGGGAAACAAATAACTAGCTTTATTAAATACAATTGCAAGAATTGGAGTTATAGATGAAAAGCATTTCGGAGGAAATAGCTGGCATACTCCATACGGTCCCATTTGTTTGCATGAACAATATATTGCCGATTTTGCCATTGGAATTGATGATGACAGTTATATTGAAGGTTACAAACAATGTCTTGATTATTATCGTGATAATGCGATTCAGCCAGATGGAAGAGTAATTGCGCGATGGGCTTATCTTGATGAGGATGCAATGCCCGGAACAGTCACAAAGGAAGGGTTCTATGAAGCACAATGGGGATATCTAATGGACTCAAATCCTGATTTTGTTTCCAACGTGTCAGAACTTTATAACATAAGCGGTGATTTAAATTGGGTATCTAAGCACAAAACAGCATGTGAAAAGGCATTGGATTATATTTCAAAAGAGATTCAAATGGAAATCACTTAGTTGAAATGATGACTGATTCCGAATCTGGAAAAAAGAGGAAGCGATTGGATTGATATTATTTGGGCTTCATACGAAAATGCATTTGTTAATGCTAAATTATATTATGCCCTTACTTTGTGGGCTGATGTAGAAAAGCAATTAGGTGATCCTGAAAAAGCAGAATATTATTCCGATTATGCTGCCGAACTTAAAAAGAGTTTTAACAAATCAACTGCAGATGGCGGCTTTTGGAATGATAAAAATAAATGGTATGTGCACTGGCGTGATAAGGACAATTCAATACATGGCGATAATCTTGTGGTTCCTGTAAATCTGATGGCGATTGTATACGGCATTTGTGATGACTACCACCAGACGCAAAATTATTCTTGATAAAATTGAAGAACAAACTCACAAGGAAAATCTTTTCTTCTGGCCCATCTGCTTATATCCTTATGCTGTTGGCGAAGGAAATGATTGGCAATTTCCTTTTCCGAATTATGAAAATGGTGATATATTTCTTTCATGGGGGAGCATTGGTGTTGAAGCATATGCAAATTATAAACCTGAACTGGCATTAAAATATGTTGATAATGTTTTGAACCGTTATAAAAAAGATGGCTTGGCATTTCAAAGATATGGAAGAGTTAATCAAGAAGGTTTAGGCGATGATATACTTATCAGGAAATAGTCTTGCTATTGTTGGGCTATACAAAGCTATTTACGGAATTAATCCGCTATACAACAGATTTTATCTAAATCCGCACCTTCCCGAAAGATTATCAGGCACAGAATTAATTTATAATTTCAGAAAAGACAAATTGAAAATAGGACTTGTCAACAAATAATTATTACATCTCAAATGATCAATTCAAATTAGCATCAAAAAAAGATTTTGGCTTTTACTCAAATAAAAATGAATTGATTTATTTTAATGGAAAAGATGATGTGTATTCACTCAAAGCAAAAACAACCGGTAATCTTTCACTGGAAATAACAAAATGGAATGCTGATGAATATTCATGGAATCAATCTTCAATAGATAAAAACTCAATTAAATTGAATTATCAAATTAATAATCTTGAACCGGAAACTTATTTTACAATCTCTGTAAATAATGAAAAGTTTAAACGCATTAAAAGCAGCAATGACGGCAGTTTGGAATTTAATTTTAATACGGGCAATAAGACAGATGAAATTCTAATAGAGAAAAATTGATTTTTCATGCAATCTAAAAATATAAATATTAAAAAGAATAAAAGTACATGGCAATGGCGCTCCGTTATTGTTTTGGGAATAGCCGGTTTATGTTTTCTAAGTTCATTCATTGTAAATGATATAACTCCAACAAAGAAAGAAACATATCACAAAACAACATCCTAAAATTGTAAACATTATAAATTTTATACGGCTCTTAGAACCAAGAGATCCAAAAATTACGGAAGATGTTCTTTACGAAACCGTTGTAAAGCAAATCGCAATAATGAAGAAGTATAAATTGAGAGGTACATTCTTATTACAGTACGATGCATTGATTGATTCAAGATATCAAAAGTTGTTAAAAAGTTTAGATCCAAATGAATTTGAAATAGGGGCTTGGTGGGAGATCCCGCAGCCAATGGTTGAGAAAGCGGGAATGAAATGGCGGGGCAGATATCCCTGGGACTGGCGCGCAAATATCGGATTCACTACAGGTTATTCACCTAAAGAGCGAGAGAAATTAGCTGATGTTTACATGAAAGAATTTAAAAGTATTTTTGGATACTATCCCAGAGTCTGTTGGTTCATGGTTCATTGATGCCCACACATTAAACTATTTATATAAAAAATATAAAATTGTTTCTTCTTGTAACTGTAAAGATCAATATGGAACCGATGGCTACACATTGTGGGGCGGCTATTGGAATCAGGCATATTATCCAAGCAAGATAAACTCCTACATGCCTGCTCAAAATGAAATCAATCAAATCCCGGTTCCTATTTTTAGAATGTTAGGCAGCGATCCAATTCGTCAATACGACAAAGGACTTGGAACAAAAACGCAGGGTGTAATTACACTGGAACCTGTTTACAAGGATGGCGGAGGCGACTCTGCCTGGGTTAACTGGTACTTTAAAGAATTTGTTCAAGGCGCTTGCATGGAGTATGCTTACACACAAGCAGGGCAAGAAAATTCTTTTACATGGGATGCGATGTCAAAAGGATTTGAAATCCAAATGCCTCTGATAGCCCGTTTAAGAAATGAAAATAAATTGAAAGTGGAAACACTTAAAGAGTCGGGAGAATGGTTCAAAAGAAATTATAAAATTACGCCAGCGACATCCGTTACAATCAATGAAGATTTAAAGGAAGCGATCGTAAAACAGTTTGGTTTGACAGCCGGTTTTATAGAATAAATTTATTGTGGGAAAATGGTTATTTGCGTTTTCGTGACATTCATTTATTCAATGAAAAATTACCTTCTGTTTATGAAACAAAAATAGCCACTTCGAATGAATGTTCTTTTTTCACGCTACCATTTGTTGATGGATATCTTTGGAGCGACACTTCAAAAATAGCCGGCTTAAGATTTAAAACGATTATAGATGAAAAAGAAATTTTATTAGAAGGTAGTAATCCGGTTATAACAGATTCAATTCCCGGCAAACTTCATATATCCTGGCCATTAAAAACTTTTGAAGGAACACTCATCATGGATATGGATGAAAGACAGATAAATATCAAAATAATTTCAGGAAAATCTATTAATTGGTTTCTTGATTTGACTTCTGCTGATAACGCTAAATTGCCTTTTCTAAAAGTAAAGCCGCACCAGGTAGATTGTAAATTTGAGGGAATGAATTATTCTATTGCTGCTGAACAAGGCATCTTTTCAAAACCGGATGAAAAAATAGTTTTTAGGATTACACCAATTAATCATTCTATAATTTTAAACTTTTCTGGAAAAGAATAAAAAAAATTATTTAGAAAAATAATACTGGAAATTAAACATGCCTGAAACAAAGTTTTATCCAAAACGAATTTTATATTTTTCACTTTTCCTTTTAGTTATTTTCATTTCATTAGGTATGAAGCGTAAAATACCTGATTACAAGAATGCAAATTTATCTATTGAACAACGGGTAGAAGATCTACTAAGCAGAATGAGCGTTGAAGAAAAAGCCCGGCAGCTTGATATGTATATTGGATCGGAATTTACGGCAAATGATCAGCTAATCTATAACAAAATTGAAAGTGTTGTTGGTAATATTGGAATCGGATCATTGCATGATCTTTATCCTGTTCATCCGCAATTAGCTAATGATATTCAAAAGTATTTGGTTGAAAATACGCATCTTGGAATTCCCGCTTTAATGATTGAAGAAGCACTTCATGGTTATCAGGGTTCAAATGGTACATGCTTCCCTATCCCAATTGGTTTAAGTTCTATGTGGGATAAAGAGTTGATATACAAAGTTGGACGCGTAATTGGAACTGAAGCGAGAGCGCATGGAGTGCATTTTGTATCTATCCCCGGTACTTAGGTTTAGCACAAGAACCGCGCTGGGGAAGAGTAGAAGAAACTTACGGAGAGGATCCTTTTCTTGCAGCACAAACTGGAGTGGCAATTATAAAAGGCATGCAGGGAAATGACATTAAAGATCAAAATGCAGTGATTTCAGAGCCTAAACATTTTGCAATTCATAGTATTCCTGAAGGCGGAACAAATACTTCGCCGGTTCATATTGGTGAAAGAGAAGCCCGTGAATCTTTTCTATATGTATTTGAAAAAGCTATTAAAGATGGCGGTGCTCTTGGTGTTATGGCTGCCTATCATGACTGGGATGGTGTGCCGTGCGTGGCAAGTCCATTTCTTTTAAAAAAAATACTTCGCTATGAATGGGGATTTAAAGGAATGGTGCTTTCCGATCTCGGAGCGATTAGAAGACTTAATACAGATCATTATACAGCCGAAACACCCGAAGAAGCAATTACTTCTGTTATAAGATCAGGTTTGGATATGCAGTTTCTGGATTATTCGCATGAAGTATTCCAGCAATCAATTATTGATGCAGTCAAAGATGGAAGTCTTAAAATACGGGAATTGGATTCAGCAGTTGCGCATGTATTAAGTTTAAAATTTAAACTCGGCTTATTTGAAAATCCTTATGTCGATACAACTCTTGTGGAAAAATATCATCATTCAAAACAGAGCCAGGCATTAGCTTTACAAGCTGGAAGAGAATCAATCTGTTTGCTAAAAAATGAAAATAACATTCTTCCATTTAGTAAGGATATCAAATCAATTGCAGTTGTCGGCCCATTAGCTGACGTACCATCTTTAGGAGGATATTCACCTAAAGATGTAAATGCAGTTACAGTGCTGGAAGGAATTCGCAAAAAATTTGGGAGTAAGGTTAAAATAAATTTTGAGGCTGGACTGCTGCCGGTTCAAACTCTCACGGTTGTTGATGCAGATTTTCTTAAAACTCCAAGTAATCAAAAAGGATTGCTGGCTGAATATTTTAACAATCCCAATTTAGATGGGAAACCTGTCCTAACACGAATAGAAACTAATATGGCTCCTTATTATCATACTGATAGTCCAGGCCCAGGAGTAAACGCAGACCATTTTACTGTTAGATGGACTGGGACTATAACTGCACCGGTAAGCGGCGATTATGAAATAGGAATAATCACAGATGATAAAGGTAGGTTATTTATAAATGATAAATTAATTATGGATAATTGGGATCCATTCCAGGTAAATGTGATGATGACAAAAAATGTACATTTACAAGCTGGGCAGGCGGTTCCAATAAGAATTGAATTGGGTGAGGAAGTTGATTACGCTGGAATTCGTTTAAAGTGGAAATTAATTAAACCTGATCCGGACGCATTAAATTCTTTTAATGATAAAATTTTAAATGCCGTACAAAATTCTGATATAACAATTCTTGTTTTGGGTGAGACAAGTGAAGTGGTTGGTGAAGGAAAAGATAAATCAAATCTTGATCTCGACATTGCACAAGAAAATATTGCGAAAGCAGTTTTGAGCACAGGAAAACCGGTCGCAGTTGTTTTATTAAATGGACGGCCTTTGTCAATTAATTGGTTAAATGAAAATGCACCAGCAATAATTGAAGCATGGTTCCCGGGAGAATTTGGAGGAACCGCAGTTGCAGATGTACTTTTCGGTGACTATAATCCATCCGGGAAATTACCTATTACTTTTCCTAAATCAACCGGACAGCTTCCTGTCTTTTATTATTACAAACCCTCTTCAAGAAAAGGTTATGTGGATGGCAGCAGCGAACCGCTTTATCATTTTGGTTTCGGGCTTAGTTATACCACTTTTAAATTTAGTAATCTTAAAATTGAACGTGACACAATAAGTAGGGATGAATCTACAAACGTAAGTGTAGATGTTAAAAATACCGGGGATAGAGAAGGAACAGAAATTGTCCAGCTTTATATCCGCGATAAATTCAGTAGTGTTGTTACACCCATTATTGCTTTGAAGGGTTTTGAAAGAGTTCAATTAAAACCGAGAGAAGTTAAAACAGTTATAATGCAAATAACTCCGGAACAGCTATCTTTATGGAATAATGAAATGAAAAGAGTTGTAGAGCCAGGCGAATTTGAAATTTATGTTGGAAGTTCTTCAAGAAGAGAAGATTTGCAAAAGGCAATTTTGATAGTTAAATAATTTTAACAATGTATTTTTATAATGTTTATAAATATTGGTTTGAAGTCTGGCATTTTTAAACATTATGCATACTAAAAATTAATAATAATCTAAAGTATTCCAGACTAATTCAGATAGTCATGATTTAATTAATCATTGAAAAACTTTATGTTTTCTTAAATGAGAATAAATTAAAAATATTTAATCTCCTCAGCATTTCACTTCTAAAATAAATTCCTAAGTTGTGATTATACTTCTGTTAGTAAACAAGTATATTAAATTTTAATTTATTATTATTGCAGCAAATAATAAGTTGTCAGCAAGCAGAGTATAATTCACAAGTATAACTATATGGATATTAAAACATACATATCAAATCAACCTATAGACAGACAAAGCATATTGACAAACATCCATGAAGCAATCATTGAGAATGATAAAAGTGTAAAAGCCGAAATGGGATCAATGATGGGAAAAGTGATGATTGTGTATAAGGGAAAAGGTTTTATGAAATACGCGCTTGCCAGTGTTAAAAATTATATGTCGTTACATGCCATGCCGATTTATGGATCAACAGTATTGCATACAAAATATAAGACGCTTTTACATAAGGCAAATTTTCAGAAGGGCTGTATCAATTTCATTAATAAGGAAGACATGCCTTTAGGAATAGTCAAAGAATTGATTGCTGATTGTGCAACTATTGATCTTTTGAAAATGAAGGAAGAGTACTTGAAATCGCGAAAAGCGAGGAAACAATAAATTACATTCTTTATCAATTGTCATTATTGATAGTTCATATTCGGATTCAAAAAAAACACAAAGTTGCCAGCCACTTAAAAAGCTAAATAAATGATAAGAATATTAAGAACCGACTCGGACAATAAAGATTTTGTTGAACTCGTAAAACACCTCGATGCTTACTTAGCAGAAAAAGACGGCACTGAGCATTCTTTTTATGCTCAGTACAATAAAATTGATAAAATAAAATATACCGTTGTCGCTTACGAAAATGACATCCCTTTAGCCTGCGGTGCAATAAAAGAATATGAATCCGGCACAATGGAAGTAAAGCGAATGTATACTTTGCCTGAAAGCAGAGGAAAAGGAATTGCTACCAAAGTTTTAATTGAATTGGAAAATTGGGCAGCAGAATTGTCTTATGAAAAATGTATTTTGGAAACCGGCAAAAGGCAGCCTGAAGCAATTCGTCTTTACACAAAAAATGGCTACAAGCTTATCCCAAACTACGGGCAATATGTTAATATGGATAATAGCGTGTGCTTTGAAAAGATTCTTAACATCAATCCTAATTCATAATATTACCGAATACCAACTGAAAAATTGCATAGCGTTTTATAAATATAAAAAACAAATTGTCCCTTCCTTCTAATCTTATTCGTCTTAGAATTATAAGCAAAATTTAACTTGTAAATCATCTTTAAAGAGTTTTAATGGGAAAGCCGAAAACCAAAAAGAGTAGGCAAAAATAAAATCAAGGAGAAAATAAAATGAAAAAATTTATCGTAATCTATCACGCCCCGGTTGATGCAATGGCACAAACCGCAAATACCAGCCCGGAAGACCAGGCAAAAGGGATGGAAATGTGGATGCAGTGGGCACAAAAATGCGGCGATAAGCTGGTTGATCTAGGAGCGCCTCTTGCAAATGGGCAGCAGCTTAGTCCGGATGGAAAGAGTAAAGACAGCAGTAAAAATGTTGCCGGCTATTCCGTTTTGCAAGCAGAAAATATGGAAGAAGCAAAAGCAATTCTGAAAGGGCATCCTCACTTAGGATGGAATGCCGCTTGTTCTATTGAGGTGCACGAAACGATGCCGCTGCCAGGCATGTAAGCATAGCTGCGCTTATCCGCAAAGATATGAGAGTTTTCCCGGAATTTTATTTTTACTTAATCTCATTAAGCAAGGACAGTATATTATATTTGTGGGTGGTTTAAAAAGTCTAATCCACCCATAAAATATTTTCTTTTATAGTTTTCTACTTGAATTTATTTCAAAGGTTCTTCCCACGAATACATAAATATCATTTTAATTTATTATTATTGCAGAAATTAATAAATTAAAAGCTGTCCGAGGATATAATGCTACATATTATTTTTATAAAATCATTAAAATGGAAATTTACTTTTAAGCCAACAAACTGGAAGATAGGATCAATTCTGCTGTTTGTATCACTTGCCGGAATTATTGGAATCCAGGCTCAGTCGCAAACTTTAATGGCTTCAGATACCGTTGATGCTAAAAAAGCGAGCAGCATTATTGCAGATAATGCAACGCTGCAATTAATTTCAGATCAATTTAGTTTTACCGAAGGCCCGGCAGCCGATAAAAATGGAAATGTTTATTTCACTGACCAGCCAAATAATAGAATATGGAAATTCAGCACTGATAGGAAGCTTTCTGTTTTTATGGAAAATGCAGGCAGGTCAAATGGAACTTACTTTGACAAAGATGGAAACCTGATAACATGTGCAGATGAACATAATCAAATGTGGAGCATCACTCCGGAGGAAAAGTTACAGTAATACTAAAAGATTTAAATGGCCTCCATTTTAATGGGCCTAATGATTTGTGGATAGATAATAACAGCGGCATTTATTTTACTGATCCATATTACCAGCGAGATTACTGGACACGGAAAAAACCGGAATTGGACGGACAAAAAGTATACTACATGCCAAAAAGTAAATTACCATTTGTTGTAGCTGACAGTCTTGTTCAGCCTAATGGAATTATTGGAACGCCGGATAATAAATACTTGTACGTAGCCGATATTAAAGACAATAAGATTTATAAGTTTGCTATCAACCCTGATGGCAAATTAACAAACCAAACTCTTTTCGCTCCAATGGGTTCCGATGGAATGACGATTGATTCTAAAGGAAACATTTATCTTACCGGGAATGGTGTTACAGTTTATAATTCTTCTGGAAAATTAATTGAACACATAGATGTGCCTGAAAAATGGACTGCTAATATTACGTTTGGCGGGAAAGAAAAAAATATGCTTTTTATTACTGCATCAAAGTCCGTTTATATTTTAAAGATGAAAGTTAAAGGGTACTAATTAAATTTATATTAATTATTGCTGTTTGATGGCTCTTGTACATCCTCCGGTAAAACATGATCACTACTTGTTCCGCCAAGAAATATGAGCGCTCCGGCGGCAGTGCCAAAATCATAATTTTCTACTTTAAATAATGCTCCTTGCGGCTCATTTCCTGTTTTACATGGGTTTTGCTTTGGATCGCTTGAACCATTGAATTTTAAAGTTCTGCTATAATTTCCATTTTCATCTTTATTTGCAGCAGGCGGCAAAACTCCAAGTATTGATAGTGGAACTGTTCCGCATTTCTCCTGAGTTTGTCCATAATATTCACTGAAATTATTTATTGAGTTTCCACGAATAAAATTCATTTTAATATTTACTTTTATTTCTCCAAGAAAAATCTCGCTTGGTTTATCTGAATCCGGATCCTCATATATCCAGGCTCCCCACCAAACTCCATCATCATCTGATCTCGTCTTTGCCAGCCTTAATTGGTAAAATACATCTGATCTAATTTCAAATGATTTTCTGCAGCTCCAACCAGTTCCTTCACCTCCAAACTCTAAGCAGCTATCACCTGTTGCCTGTATTGCATTCCATAATGAAAAAAGTGCTTGTGCATTTCCATTTGCATCGGTGTTGAATCCTAAATAACCGCCGTGTGCCGGATCTGCAACCCAAGTCCAGGTCATCACCCATTGTGTGGATTGAGCTGGTTTAGCTATCCATATTTTTTGTTTAACGTTTATTATGTCGTTTGAATCATTTCCAAAATTCCAAAATGTATATGCGTTTGCATACTGCTGTTGTTGAGCACCAGTAGTGCTAAAAATAGCTGTTAGGATTAAATTAAAAATAAATAAACTCAGCCTTCTGAAACTAGTCCGTAACTTTTCCATATTAATGCTTTCTAACTATATAGTTTTTAACCCATCTATTTTAAAAACTGCACTTCAACATTATTTAAAAAATATGATTCCAAAAAATAATAAAGTAATTTTCTATAGCAGTGAAATTTGAAGTAAGAAGTTCATGAATAATATATGCCTAAATTTAATTTTTCGCAAGCAACCTTTTTTGTTATAACTAGATTCAATATTTTAATGTAATAATAGTTTAAGTAAACCGTTTAATTTTATTTTTGATAAATAATGTAAATGATTACCAATTAATAGTATTAAGGCAATATGAGCAAATATAATTTAGCCGAAATTAACATTGCACGAATGATAGGTGTAAATATCGATGACCCGGTTATGAAAGAGTTTGTGGATAACCTGGATAAAGTAAATGCAATTGCAGAAAGCAGTGATGGTTTTATTTGGAGGTTGAAAGACGCAGAAAACAACGCAACAAGCTTTAATCCTTACAATGATGAACAGGTAATAATCAACATATCGGTTTGGGAGAATATTGAAACTCTTGAAAGGTTTATGTACAAAACTCTTCATTCGGATTTTTTAAAACGTAGAAAAGAATGGTTTCAAAAATTTGGCAAAGCATATTTTGCCATGTGGTGGGTACCGGAAGGCCATTACCCAACTATTCAAGAAGCTGTTGATAAATTGGATTATCTTCAAAAAAATGGCGCATCAAATTTGGTTTTTGATTTTAAGAATAAGTATCCGATGCCATAAGAATTAAATCAGAACATAATGGATGAAAAATATTAAACCCCGCTTCAGTTTTTTAAATGAAGGATTAAAATAAATTTAAATAAAATTTCTGTTAGCAGGTTAAAGAAAAGAACTACATCCATCTTCTCTAAAAATGTGTGCCCGATTTCAATTTAATTTATTATTATTGCAGGAATAATAATTTGCATATCATTTTAAAGATGCATTTTGAAATCTGAAACAAAAAGAAGATTATTAAAATGAAAGAAAACATTTCGCCGGTTATTCAAGCTTCAGAGTTATTGGAAATTTATAGAAGTGAAAATTTGGTTATCATTGATGCTAGTAATGGAGAAAATGCCAGGTACAATTACGATAAAAAACATTTGGATGGTGCTTTATATGTTGACTTAAATACTCAATTGTCGGAGATAAAAGAAGACCCGGCAAATGGTGGGAGACATCCTCTGCCAACAGTTGAAAAGTTTTCTGAAACATTAACAAACCTGGGCATTTCAAAAGACAGTCATTTAATAATTTATGACGACAGCAATGGGGCAAATGCAGCTGCGCGTTTTTGGTGGATGCTAAAATCTGTGGGACATGAAAAAGTACAGGTGCTTAACGGTAGCATTCAAGAAGCTGAAAAAATAGGCTTTCCTGTAAATTCAAAAATAAATATTCCTAATCGAACTGAAACTTACATTATAGAAAAATGGGAGTTACCATTATCGGATATTTTTGAAGTTGAGAAAGTTTCTCATGATAAAAAATATATTTTAATTGACGTTAGGGCCAGCGAACGTTTCAAAGGAGAAATTGAACTAATTGACTCAATCGCCGGACATATTCCCGGAGCGGTTAATATACCTTATGCTTCAAATTTAAATGAAGATGGACTTTTTCTGCCGCCTGCAGAATTAAAAAAGAAATACAAGAAAATATTTGATGAAACCCAAAAGGAAAATATAATCGTCTATTGTGGTTCAGGAGTAACTGCCTGCCATACTCTTTTGGCCATAGACTATGCCGGATTGGAAATCCCTAAGCTTTATGTGGGTTCATGGAGTGAATGGTCACTAAATAAGAAACCGATAGCATAATTGCGAATTTAAGTTCGACGCTGAATTAAAAAGTTATGGATTTGTTATCATGGAACATTCAATAAAAATGCTAACACAAATTCCCGGGGTTGGAAAATCAATTGCAAAAGATTTGTGGAATATAGGCATTCATGAAATATCAGATTTAGCGGGGAAAAATCCTGAGAAGCTTTATAATTTATCAAACAAATTCGCCGGAACAATTCAGGATAGATGCCTTTTATATGTTTTTCGCTGTGCAGTGTATTTTGCTGAAACACCAAAAGCAAAGCAGGAGAATGATAAACTGAAATGGTGGCATTGGAAAGATAAAAAATAATTTGTCCGGCTTTACAAAACTTATTTCACGATAGATTTGTTTATAAATCCAAAAATTGTTGAACTCAATTAAATAAATAAAATAATACTATGCAAAATAATTGGATTGATCACCCAACCATTCTCAAAGGAAAAATTGTTGATTTAGTTCCATTAGAGAAAGAACATTTTGAAAAATTATTTGAAGCAGCATCCGACAAACAGCTTTGGGAATTAATACCAATTGACTGTTCAAAAAAAGAAAATTTTATTAACGCTTATACTTTTGCTTTAACTGAAAGAGAAAAAGGGAATCATTATCCTTTTGTAATTATTCATAAAGCGACAGATGAAATAATCGGCTCAACCAGATTATTTGATATTCACCCCAATGATAAAAAATTGGAAATCGGCTGGACATGGATAATAAAGAAATTCTGGGGAACTGCGGTAAATTTTGAATGCAAATTATTATTGCTTACACATTGCTTTGAAGTATTACAAACAAGGCGCGTTCAAATCAAAACAGATCAAAATAATTTACGTTCAAGAAAAGCCATTGAAAAAATCGGCGGACAGTTTGAAGGAATTTTAAGGAAGGATAAAATTAAAGAAAACGGCGAATCAAGAAATGCCGCTTATTACAGTATTATTGATGACGAATGGGAAACTGCGAAACAAAAGATAATTTCTAAAATTGCTGCGAAGGAAAAGTCACAAGATTAGAGTTAATGAAAATAATTTTTACATCATCAAATATAGACCACATAATTGACAACATTAGTGCAAATTTTTTTTGCTATCCGTTTTTTTTATTCAATTTTTCTCTAAGTTTCGGTTTAATTTTTGGGAGAAAAATGACCGGTTCACATTTAAACTTACAACTTACAAATTTTAGCTCCTTACCTATTATTTCAAAAAATATTAATTTCATTTAGGATTCGTTACATGGAAAGTCACTATAGCATACCGCTTTTATCTTTAGTACCATTTGTTTTAATGCTTGCTTCAATTGCAGTATTCCCGTTATTCTGGGAACATTTTTGGGAACATAATAAAAATAAATTAATCATAGCAATAATCTTAAGCTTACCAATTATTGTGTTTTTAGTTGCATCAAATTTAACTGATAAGCTTTTAGAAACGATGTTATTTGACTACGTCCCTTTTATAGTATTGTTAGGTGCTTTATTTACAATTACCGGTGGGATATTCTTAAGCGGTGATATTGAAGCTAAGCCTTCAATCAATACTCTATTTTTAGCTATAGGGGCGGTGCTTGCATCTTTTATGGGAACAACCGGTGCAGCAATGCTTTTAATACGCCCGGTTATTTATACAAATAAAGAAAGGAAATTTAAGGTTCATACCATTCTTTTCTTCATTGGTATAATCGCAAATTGCGGCGGCCTATTAACCCCATTAGGAGATCCGCCATTATTTATGATGTACTTACGCGGCGCCAGTTTTTCATGGTTCTTTAAGCTGGGTGTTGAATGGTTTTTTACAAATGGTGCATTACTTATTAATTTATTATTTTGTTGACTCATATTACCATAAGAAAGAACCTGCAGCCGCTATTTTAAGAGATAAAACACAGATCAGGCCTATTAAAATCCAGGGCACACAAAACTTAATTTTCTTAGCAGGTGTTGTATTAGCAGTAGCATTTTTAAATGATCATTATTTATCATTTCATTAAACAAAGTGAATATTTCAAATTCATCCGGGAAATTGTAATTGTTTTATTAGCTTACCTTTCTATTTTATTCACACCTCACATGACAAGAGTTTCAAATAATTTTACATGGGAACCAATTAAAGAAGTAGCTTATTTATTCCTAGGAATATTTATAACTATGGTTCCATGTATTTTATATTTGGAATCTAACGCTAAGCAACTTGGGGTTTCAACTCCAACTCAATTCTATTACTATACAGGATTACTAAGCAGCTTCCTTGATAACACACCAACTGCAGTAACTTTCCATTCACTTGCGCTTGGGCTTGGCGAGCAGACAGGTGCAATGGCGGCGGGAATCCCGGAAATATTGTTGCGGGCTATAAGTATAGGTGCAGTTTTCTTTGGAAGCATGACTTATATTGGCAACGGGCCAAACTTTATGGTTAAAGCTGTTGCAGAAGAAAACAATATTAAAATGCCGGATTTCTTCAGTTATATGTTTAAGTTTTCTTTAATAGTTCTTCTGCCGATTTTTATTATCGTTCAATTGTTGTTTATCTAAGAGCGTTAAAAATCAAAGTTTAATTCTCGGCCATCTTAAACAAAATAAATTTTGAAGAATAGCACACGGATGACACAGATATAACGGATAGGCACAGATGTTTTAATCCGCTCAAATCTGTCTCATCCGGAATCAAAGTGCAATTGTATTCAAAATAAATTTCCACTTAAAAATTTATTTAATAAAAACTAATTTTAGAATTGTTATAATAAAAAATATTATTTAATTTATGCCATCATTGATGTACTTTCATTCTAATAAATCAATTCTAAAAAAATTATTTATATAAATTCTGCATTTTACCAATTGTAATTTTGTTAGAGTTTATTTGCTTCAAGTCATCAAGCAAAAATTAAAACCGTTATTATCCATAATAATTATTTAAGGATTTATATGTTTGACAATCATAACAATTCAAGACTTGAAGTAATAAATTCTATAGAAGGATTCGTTAGTGAAAATCTTCCAACTTTATTAAAGCCGGTTGAAGAAAGCTGGCAGCCGTCTGATTTTTTACCAGACATGACGAAAGAAAATTGGAAAGAAGAGGTTCATGAATTCAGGGAAAGAGCCAAAGAAATGCCCGATGATCTTCTTGTAGTTCTTGTTGGAGATATGGTTACAGAAGAGGCCCTGCCTACTTATCAAACCTGGCTAAATAGATTGGAAGGAGTTACGGATACAACCGGTGCGAGTGGTTCAGCATGGGCTAAATGGAGCCGGGGCTGGACTTCCGAAGAAAACCGTCATGGCGATCTCTTGAATAAATATTTATACCTTACCGGCAGAGTTGATATGAGATCAGTCGAATCAACTATTCATCATTTAATTAATAACGGATTTAATCCGCATACCGAGAACGATCCTTATCTTGGTTTTATCTATACTTCATTCCAGGAAAGGGCAACAAAGATTTCGCATACAAATGTAGGAAAGCTTGCAAAAAAGTTCGGGGAGGCTCACCTTCAAAAAATCTGCGGCTTAATTGCCGGTGATGAAGCCAGGCATGAAAAAGCATATAAATTATTTATGACTAAAATTTTTGAGGTTGATCCTGTTCAAGCAGTATTATCATTTGCCAAGATGATGAAATTGAAAGTTTCGATGCCTGCAAGCTTGATGACCGATGGAATCGACCAAAATCTATTCACGAAATTTTCAAATGTAGCACAAAGAATTGAAGTCTATACTGTTACAGATTACGCAAGCATTATTAAAAATCTTGTTAATGAATGGGAGATTTCAACTATTAAAGGTTTGTCGGATGTGGCGGCTAAAGCACAGGATTATTTATGCAAGCTTTCAGAAAAATATATGACGGTTGCCAACAGACTTTCGTTTGCCGGTGAAGCAGAAAAGTTTAGCTGGATTTATGATAGAAAAGTTTGAAAAGATAAAATTATTAAAATTCAATTACAGGCGATTTCTCGTTTTACTAAATAAACAGCATCACGCGGACGGATGAGTTGTTCGCATTTGAAAGTTATTGAGTCTCCTTTAACAGCTTGTTGAATTTGAATTTCATCAATCATCATTTCACTTAATATCATTTCGACAACTCCGGTTGTAGAGCCTATTATATATATTTTATCCCCCGAAGTTAATTTCCCGGTTTCAAGTGTCACATGAGCTATTTGTGGCTTTTTAAAATAATTAACAATTTTTCCTACAAATTCTTTTCTTGTAGTAGCTTTGCTTCCGTGAATGTCACTGTAATCATTTGAGCTCGGCATATCAAAATAAAAACCTGAAGAAAATCCCCGGTTATAAACCTCTCCAAGCTTTTCAAGAAAATTTCTTTTTACTTGTGGTGTTAATTTATTTTCAAAATATAAATCAATTGCTTGCCTATAAATTGAAACAACTGTGTGAACATATTCCGGGCTTCTTTTTCTTCCTTCAATTTTAAATGAATCAATCCCGGCTTCAATTAACTTATCAATGAATTCTATTGTACATAAATCTTTTGGAGAAAGAATATAATCATCCCCAATAATTAATTCTTTATCGATTGTTTCGTCAATTACTTTAAATTCTCTTCGGCAGGGTTGAACACATTCACCACGATTAGCGCTTTTATCAAATAGATGATGGCTCATAAAACATCTTCCACTTACTGCAACACACATTGCCCCATGAACAAATGCTTCAATTTCTAAATCAGTTTTAGCTCTTATTTGTTTTATTTCTTCCAGGGAACATTCACGGGCAAGCACAATTCTTTCTGCCCCAAGTTTTTTATATGTTTCAAGAGATATTGAATTTGAAATTGAAGCTTGAGTAGAAACAGCAAAGGGCATGTCATATTTATTGCAAAGCTCAACTACTCCTAAATCCCAGCAAATAATTTTATCAACTTTATTTTCTTTTGCAGCTCGAATTATATTTTCTATTTCATCAATTTCATCTTCATAAATAATGGTATTAAGCGTCAGGTAAGTTTTAACTTTTTTTGAACGACAGAACTCTGAGATTTCTTTCAACTCATCTAAAGAAAAATTCTTTGCCTTTGCCCGCATGTTAAGTTTGCCGACTCCGAAATAAACAGCATCGGCACCCGCATTAATTGCTGTTGTAAGCATAGTCATATCCCCTGCTGGTGCCATTAAGCTCAGGTTTAATCACATTCATTTATATTTCAAAATATTATTATCATCATAAAATATATCTTTATAAATTCCCTTAACTTTTCTCTTCCCAAACTTTACAAATTTCAAGAATAACTTTCACAGCCATTTCCATATCTTGAACAGATACCCATTCTTCCTTTGAATGATATGCATGTTCACCGGCAAAGATATTTGGGGTTGGTAAGCCCATAAATGAAAGTCTTGAGCCATCTGTACCGCCTCGAATCGGGCTTAAGATCGGTTCAATATTTAAATTCTTCATGGCCTGAATAGCGTAGTCAGAAACTTGAGCATGCTTATCCAATATTTCTTTCATGTTTCTATATTGCTCAACAATCTCAAACTCCATTTTAGCTCCAGGGAACTTCTTTGTTGTATCAGATGCAAGTTTTTTTAGAAAATCTTCATATTCATTTAATTTTGATGATTCAAAATCTCTAATTATAAATTTCAGCACTGTTGCTTCTTCATTGCCATTTATTGAAGTACAGTGAACATATCCTTCTCTTTTTTCAGTTGTTTCAGGAGATAAAGAATCTTTTGGCAGTTTCTCAATAAAGTCCGATGCTACTTTAATTGAATTAATCATCTGTCCTTTGGCGTACCCTGGATGAATGTTCTTACCTATAAATTTGATAGTTACACCATCGGCACTAAATGTTTCGGTTTCAACTTCTCCTCTGCTCTGTCCATCAACCGTGTAGGCATATTGAGCGCCAAATTTTTTAACATCAAATTTTTCAGTTCCTCTTCCAACTTCTTCGTCCGGAGTAAAGCAAATCTTTATAGTACCATGTTTGAATTCAGGGTGGTTTAATAAATAATTAACTGCATCAACAATTTCAGCTACACCCGCTTTGTTATCTGCTCCAAGCAAAGTTGTTCCATCTGCAGTAATAATATCATAGCCTAACATGTTTTTTAAATCCGGATTCTCAAAATCTTTAATCACCTGGTTATCGTTTGGAAGCTTAATATCCCCTCCCTGGTAATTCTTATGAATTACAGGATTTACATTAGCTCCTGTTACAGCAGGAGAAGTATCAACATGTGAAATAAATCCGATTACCGGAACATTCTTTTTAGTATTTGACGGAAGGGTTGCAATTACATATCCCCAATCGTCAACATGAGCATCTTTTAATCCCAACTCTTTTAATTCTTTTGCTAAATCGTTGGAAAGAATTTTTTGTTTTTCAGTGCTTGGGAAAGATGTTGATTCTTCATCTGATTGGGTATCGTATTTTACATATTTTAAAAACCTGTCTACGCAGGTGAATTTATAATTATTGTCAAACATTTTTTCCTCTATTTTTAATGATTTTTAATAAACTAAATTATTGAAATTGATTGTTACTAACAAGGTAGGAGCTTTTTTTGCAGAAAATTTGGACAAGTTTTATTCGAAAAGATACATATTGATTATCAAAAGAAAGTATCTTCAGTCCAATTAAAATTCAATGTATAAAATATCTAGTCTTTAATTTATTTATTTCAACAGCAACAGCTTTTTTGAAGAAATAAATACATGGAACCTGGCTTGATGGATCACTAACTCTCAATTGGTAAATATAAACACCGCTGGCAAGGCCATGTTTGCCGGAAGATATTTTTGACGCGTCAAATGTTACTTCATAATTTCCAGGTGATTGATTTTGATTTACTAAAGTTGCTACTTCTCTTCCAAGAACATCATAAATTTTTAATTGTACCGACTTCATAAATGAGGCGCCTAAAGAGAGAATTGAATATCTAATTTTTGTGGTAGGATTAAAAGGATTGGGATAGTTTTGATAAAGTTCTATTGTATTTGGAATTTCCGGATCGCCTTCAACAGAAGCTAAAATAAATGAAATATTAATTCCTGTTGTATCAAAACTAAAAGGCGTAATATTTATATTATTCACATATGCATCCTGTAAACCTATCTTTTGCGCAATTAAATCATAATTCCCATAAGGAAGGTCTGCAACTCTGAAACTGCCGTTTTCTTTTGATAATCCATAATTGTACAGCATGTTGTTAGTAGTTGATTTTGCGTAAACTAAAACATTATTCAAAATTGTTGACGGGCTTCCGGAAGTTAAAATATTTCCGCTAATTGATCCTCCACCAATTGATGAATCGCGCGGCATCTGAATATCCAGGTTTGTTAAATTAGAGTTTATGTAAATTGAATCAGCCTGCTGCCAGAATACTGAAGCATTATTAACTCCATAATAGGTTGGGACATAATAATCCGAAAAAGATTGTATGTAATAATAACCCGGGTCTTTAATTCCCTCAACAGAGTAAGTCCCATTATAATTAAGCAAAGCAGTATAAGTTCTGCTCGTATCCTGGACGTTAGCGTTTTTAGAAATATTATTAACAATCTTGTTAGGTGTATGGTCACCTTTTCGTAAAACTAAAATTGCTCTTTTTAATAGCGCATGAGATAAAGAATCTAAAACTTTACCGCTAACAGAATTTCCGCTGTAGTCTATATTATCCAAAGTTAAATTAATGTTTTGGGTGGTATTTGATTCAAGCTTAATAATATTTGCCTTGAATGGATCCGGTTTATTATCATAAAAAGAGAGATAAAACGAATCCGCCGCCGCCGCAATTGTATAATAACCATTTGGCAAATCAATATTATAATTCCCGTTTGCATCCGTAACAGTTTTCCTGATCATATAATTCCCTTCCAGGAGGAAATAAACATCAGCCTTATTTATTGGATTAGTGCCGTCAGTTACTTTGCCTGTGAAAGTTCCAAATTCCTGTTTATCATGAAAAAATTGTATTTCTATTTTTAAACTTTCCATCGGATTTTTACCATTATTAACAATGTACATAGTATCAGAAGTATCATTTGTTGTTACCCACTGATACCCGGATACAATACAGTCCATTAACGTAGAATCGCCGGGTTGAAGAATAAACGGAAATCCGTAATATTTATCGAATCTTACAAAATATAAATTTGAGTTATAATAAATTGAATCAATAACTAAAGGCTGGTCTCCCTTATTTATGAAATATACATTTTCAATTCTATCAAATATGTCTCTGTATCTTAACCTGTTTGATGATAAATCTAACTCCGGCTGTGCATAAATAGATGAAGCAAAAAGTATAGAATAAATTATAGGCAAGATTAATTTAATATAATTCCGCATATTGTTAAAGTACTTTATAAATATTATTATTTTAGTATTACTAAATTTAAAAAAGTGACAAAATAAATTGAGTATTAAGAATCTAAATTACATCAATTTCACACAGAAAGAACTTGAAGAACTTTTTACATCTGCAAAGCAAGGGGATTCACAGGCTTTTGCTGAACTCTCCGGCTATGTAAGGCACATATCTTATAGTTATTTCAACTCAAAACTTAAAAAAGGCAAGATAAAAAACAAGGAAGATGTTGAGGATTTATCTAACAATGTTTATATATCTTTTGCCGAACAGTACCACAAAATTGAAAACCTCGAATTCTGGCTGAGGCGTGTGCTTTTTTTAAGCTTTGTTAACTGGTACAAAAAAAATGCTGCTCAAAAATCCGCCGAATTAGACGAAGCCCGTTATATTTCAAGCAAAGAAACACATCCCGGTGATTCTGTTGATGTACAAAATATAATGAAATTAATTGATACTCTAAGTGAAGATAAGCAAAAAGTGCTTAAAATGAGGTTTTGGGAAGACCTGAAATTTTCAGAAATTGCTGAACAAATGAGTAAATCAGAAGATGCTGTTAAGAAAATTTTTTACAGGTCAATTGAGGAATTAAAAAATATGCTGTAGAATGTCACTTTCTATAGACTCTAATTACTATACTTTATAAATATTAAAAGTGTTATGGACAATAAAGATAAATTATTTGAGCTGCTTCAAAAGAAAAGTCTTTCAATGGACGAAGAAAATACACTTCGGAACATAATTGATAATGACACTGATGCAAAAGGACTTTATTTAGCTCATCAAAAAATTAAAGACGCATTTGGCTCACCCGAAAATCATATCAGCCACGATGATCTTGCAGATTACCTATTGGTTAAGAATAATGATGAACCGGAAGATAAAAATATTTATACGAAGGTTCCGTTCATCGAAAAACATATTAGAGAATGCTCAAAATGCCGGGAAGAATTTTTAGTTTTCAACGAAGAATACACTGAAATAGAAACTGCTATAAAATCCGAACTGCCTGCTAAGGTTGAAAAAATACCAGATAAGCCTGTTGAAGATACCATTATTTATAAGCGTCCGGTATTCTCAAAATATATTTTTGTAAGTCTTTTATTGGCAGCTTTTGCTTACGGCGGAATGTTTATTTATTCACAATTATTTACTTCATCGAATTATTCTATTGCCGCATTAAAAAATAACGATGAATTTTATGTTACCCGCGGTAGAGGCACGGAATATTTTCAAAAAAGTTTAACTGCACTTGATAATAAAAATTACTCCAAAACAATCGATTATTTAAAAGAAGATATTAAAGCTAATCCCCGGGACGAAACAATTTTTTATTCATATTATATACTGGGATTAACTTACCTTGAAACCGCTCCCAAAAGCTTTATCGGATTATTCCCGGATTTCAACCAGGAGAAAGTAGAAGCCGGGCTGAGTAATCTTGAAAAATCGATTCAACTTAATAATTCAGGTAAGTACCAGAATATAAATTTAGATTCCTATTTTTATCTCGGTAAGGCAAGCTTAATGAAGAACGATAAAGATTCTGCTAAAAAATATTTCAACCTTGTTATTGAAAAGCACGGCAGCAAAATGAACGAAGCAAAAACATTATTGGATGCATTGGAGTAAGAAGTGTTAAATGTTATTAACCAAAATTTCCATATCAATTGTTATCATTATTTCTGCTTTAATTTTTTCAACTAACAATAAAGAAAAAGAATTAAAAGCATCTACAAAGTTATACCATTCTAATATTGATTCCTTAATTTCAAAAATTAAAACTAACGGCTGGAACGATATAATTTATTCAGGAAAGCCGGTTTAATATTAATAATGCGGATAAAAACTCAGTTCAAGAATTAAAAATTTTATTTTCTTCGCTTCCGAATACCATTCAGAAAAGTTATATAAACTCTTTATTCTTAAAGAAAGAAAATAAATTTGATATAATGTATGATACGCTTGTTTCAATAATCGATTCTAGTCCAGCTTTTTTTTCTTATTATGAAGATCTTGTTTTTTCTGCCGCGTCAACGAACAGGTTAACTTTATTGAAAAACCAGGTTATTGATAAAAGCAAAGGAAACAAACGGCAATATAATTTTCCGCTTGGTTTAATTTCAGCCGCACAGGGGAAATATGAAGAAGCTGCAAATTATTTTGAAACCGGTTTGAAACTCTATCCGGGAAATAAATTCTTTTTGTATAATTTGTATTATACTTATCGCAGTCTAGGTGATTATGATAAAGCTATGAACGAATTAAATTTACTTTCTAATGATATCATTGACGATGATATTTTTTATATCCCATGCTTACTTGCAAAAGGCTCCTTAAATTTTTTGTCCGGTGATTATAAGAAAGCTAAATCGTATTACAAATCTGCACTTGATAAATCTGTGGCACAAAAGGACAGGCAGAACGAAGCAAATGCGATAATAAATTTAGGATTATTAGATGACGTTAACGGCGATGTAAATTCAGCAAGAAATAATTTTAATAAAGGATTAGAAATTGCAAGCAGCATAAATGATGTAGAACTGACTGCTTATGCTCAAAGCGAACTAGGTGTTTCTTATTCGTATACCAACGAACTTATTGAATCAAAAGAAAATTATATCTCAAGTTATAACCTTTACAAAAAAATAGGCAACGTACTTCGCCTTTCATTACTTTCAAGCAATATTGCTAAAATTTATCAAACTATGTTTGATTACAAATCAGCAATAAAATATTATGAAGAAGGAATTGAATTTGCTGGCGAAAATAAAAGAGCACTAGCGATTAATCTACGCGGGCTTGCAGATGTTTATGCAAATTTATCAGATTATGCTAAGGCATTAAATTATTATAAAGAAGCATCTGATATTTCATCAAAGATAAAAGACCTTTCACTTCAGTCCGGAATTAACTCGGGACTAGGAACTTTAAATTATAATCTTAATCATTTTAATAGTGCATTAACTTTATTTAAACAGGCAAAAGATTTAAATGCAATAGAAAATAACCCTTACTTTTCTGCTGATTTAGATTATAAAATAGGATTGTCTTATTTAGAGCTTGATAGTTTGTCGCTAGCGGAAAACTCATTTATTAACGGTATGAAAACAGCAAAAGCTGCCGGTGATTTTATAACTGAGTCTTCCAACATTGAAGGATTAACGCAGCTCTTAATCAACAGCAGCAGGCTTGAAGAAGCAAAACAATATATTGCACGCCTACACAAAATTTCGCAGAAGAACAATTGGGATTATTTATCTTCAGTAAAAAATCTTCTTGAAGGTGAAATAAATAAAATAGAAGGTAATTTTAATCAAGCAAAATTAAATTTTGAGCAGGCTTTAAAATTTGCTGATGCATCAAACGATTTCAGCATCAAGATACAAGACTATCATTATTTAGCGCTGCTTTTTGAAGAGCATAATTTAGATGAAGCCGCCAATTCCTATTATTCATCGGCTGCTAAAATAATTGAAGATGTTTCCCGACCTATGTTTCATAAAGATGATATACAAATTTCATATTTCGCCGGCAACAGAAATGTATATGATGATTATATTAATTTCTTACTAAGGAATAATAAATACGAAAATGCTTTTAATGAAATTGAAAAATCACGCTCCAGGAATACACTTCAAAATTTAAACGGCTTAAAATTCAGCGCTTTAATTAATGATGAGAAAACTTTAAATAATATTTATCAATATGATTGGATAATAAATTCGGGAATATACTCCAGGCATGAAATCGATTCCGTTAAAGAAAATTTAACCAGTATCGAATCGGCACTTACCGCTAAAAGACCACAGCTAAAAAAATATTTCAATTTTAATTACACTCTAAATAGAGCTGATATTCAGCAGCACTTATCTGATGATGAACAAATTCTATCTTATTATTCTATTAAAAACAGCACTTATCTTTTTGTAATTTCAAAAAATGATTTCAATACCATTAAGATTGATATAAAATTAGATTCTCTAAAAGAAAAGATTTCACAAATATCATCTTATTTCAGCAATTATTATGATATTCAGAAAACTTTTTACAACCAGGATTTATTTTCTTTTAATGCTAAAGCAGCAAATGAATTGTACAAGATATTATTTGAACCTGCTAAAAATTATTTAAAAGAAGGCCAGGATATAATTATTATCCCATCGGTAGAATTGATTTCAATCCCCTTTGAATTTTTAGTTACAAATTATAATGAAAAAGAAAGCCCGTATAATTACTCTAACAAGCAGTTTTTAATATATGATTATGATATTTCTTATTCCCCTTCTGTTTCACTCTTTATTGATCAGCAGTTGAATACGCTAAAAAATAATGGTAACTCTTTGGTGATGGGAAATCCTTCAATTAACAATACTCTTGAGGGGTATTCAGAAAGAAGAGGATTGCTTGAAGAGAGCGGCGGTTTACCGAGGAATATAGCTTTGCTGCCTTTAAAATATTCAGGCGAAGAAGTAAACGAAGTTAGCCAGATACTTAATTCAAATAAAGTGTTGACTGAGAAAGAAGCAACAGAAACAAACTTCAAAGAAAATGCGCAATTAAGCAAGGTAATACATCTTTCCACACATTCATTTTTATTTAACAAACAGCCGTTAATCTTCTTTTCGAATTCGTACGATCCGGATAACGACGGCTTTTTAGAGGCTTCGGAAATTTCGCAGTTAAAATTAAACAGCGATTTAGTAGTGTTAAGTTCATGTAATTCTGGATTGGGTTCTGTTGATGAATCGGAAGGAATTATAGGAATGACGAAGGCCTTTTTTGAAGCAGGTTCAAAAAGTGTTGTGGTTTCTTTGTGGGAAGTGAATGATAAATATACTTCTAAATTTATGCAGCTATTCTACGAAAGATTGGATGAAGGGTTTAATAAATCTAAAGCATTAAGGCTGGCAAAGATAGACTTTATAAAAAAGTATTCTGCTAATCCATATTTTTGGGGCGCATTTGTTTTATCAGGAAATATCGGGAAACTTAATATTACCAAGAATAGCTACACTGCAAAATATATCATTATAATTTTAGCAATGATTTTATTTGGCTCAGTTGTCGTACTTTATGCCAGAAGAAAGCGTCAATTAAAATTAATAACCTCTCATTAAAACTTTTTCCATATCAGACTTGATCATTATTTTAACCAGTTCTTCTAATTTAGTTTTTGCTTTCCAGCCAAGCAGTTTCCTGGCTTTGGCAGGGCTGCCAATTAACAAATCAACTTCAGTAGGGCGGTAATAATTAGGGTCTATATCTATTACCTTTTTCCCCTTTTTCAATTTATTTGTAAATGTTAATCCGAATTTGTTTTTATTTCTTTCGAAGCCGATAAGTGATTTTGCTATATCCAAATCGATACTTTTAATATAGCCTTTTTCTTTTTCATTTTTACCTCTCCATTCAATTTCAATTCCCAGCTTATTAAATGTTAGTTCAGTAAACTTTTTAACTGTGTTTGTTTCACCGGTTGCTAAAACAAAATCTTGTGCGTTTTTATATTGAAGAATTCTCCACATACCCTCGCAGTATTCAGGGGCAAATCCCCAATCACGTTTTGCAGTTAAATTTCCAAGCAATAATGTATCTTGAAATCCGGCAGCAATTCTTGAAGCAGCACGCGTAATTTTCCTGGTAACAAATGTTTCTCCTCGCCTGGGCGATTCATGGTTAAATAAAATTCCGTTGCAGGCAAATAGATCGTAAGCTTCACGGAAATTAACGATTATCCAGTAGCCATATAATTTTGCAACTCCGTAAGGTGAGCGCGGATAAAAAGGTGTTTTTTCTGTCTGCGGCACTTCCTGAACTTTGCCAAAAAGTTCACTTGTTGAAGCCTGGTAAAATTTTACTTTCTTTAATCCTACTTCACGAATTGCATCCAAAAATCTTAATGTTCCTAATCCATCGACCTGTGCAGTGTAATCGGGGAGTTCGAAGGAAACTTTAACATGACTTTGTGCAGCAAGATTATAAATTTCATCCGGAGCAATTCTTTCTAAAAGGCGATTTAAGTTGCTTGTATCTACCATATCACCATAGTGTAAAAATAATTTTTTATTTAAAACTTCCGGATTTTTGTAAAGGTGTTCGATTCTGCCGGTATTAAAAGAGCTGCTCTTTCTAATTATACCATGAACTTCATATCCCTTTTCAAGCAAAATTTCCGTAAGATAACTACCATCCTGTCCGGTGATACCCGTTATTAAAGCTTTCTTCACTGCTTCTCCTTTAAGTTAAAAATTTATTTTATCGTTAAATCTTAATTGTGTTTGGATGAATGAATGGATGTTTGATTGAATGAACAGACGAGTAATTATTCGTTTCATTCAGCTATTTTTTTCATTCATGCAATCTTTCATTCATTTTGATTTTCTAAGAACCATTTATAAGTAATTTTAATTCCCTCTTCCAATTCTGTTTTATATTTCCAGCCAAACTCAGCCATTCGTGATACGTCCATTAATTTTCTAGGAGTTCCATCAGGTTTAGATGAATCATAAATTATTTTACCTTTATATCCAACTACTTTTGAAATAATATTTGCCAAATCAATAATTTTTAAATCTTTTCCTGACCCAATATTTAAATGAGTGATTCCCAGCTTATAAACATCATCGGCTTCTATCTTTGTTAACAAAAAATAGATAGCCTCTGCAAGATCATCCACAAATAAAAATTCTCTTAATGGCTGCCCGCTGCCCCACAGAGTTACAGTATCATTTTTATTGATTTTTGCTTCATGAAACTTTCTAATCAAAGCCGGTAGAACATGGGATGTCTTTAGATCGAAATTGTCTTTAACACCGTAAAGATTTGTCGGCATTGCAGAATAAAAATTACATCCATATTGCATAAAATAATTTTCACATAATTTTATCCCCGCAATTTTTGCAACTGCATAAGGCTCGTTTGTTGGTTCAAGATAATTAGATAACAAGTATTCTTCCTTTAATGGCTGTGCAGCTAATTTGGGATATATACACGAACTGCCGAGAAAAATTAATTTGTCAGCTTTATATTTATAAGCTGCATTTATTACATTAGCTTCAATCATTAAATTGTCGTAAATAAATTCTGCCCGGTAAGTATTGTTAGCTAATATTCCGCCAACTTTTGCAGCAGCAATTATCACAACTTCTGGCTTACTTGTTTCAAAAAACTTTTCAACTTCATCCTGCCTTATTAAATTCAAATCAGAAGAAGATTTATAAATTAAATTATTATAATTCTCTTTCTCTAATTTTCTTTTAACCGCTGAGCCTACCATCCCGTTGTGCCCAGCGATGTAGATTTTACTATCTCTATTAATTTTGTGCATTATATTAATTTATAATTTTCTTATATAGTTAAAGTTCATGTTCAAGTATTTAATAAAATTGATCGATCTATACTTCCTATTTTTTTAATCCTTAAATTTTGAAATCTTGTAATCTTTTAATTATTCCCTCATTTATTCTTTAAAAACTCAGTAATATTATCAACGACGTACGTTAGTTGTTCTTGAGTCAGTTCAGGGTAAATGGGTAATGCGATAGAAAAATTGGCAGCCATTTCTGCATTTGGAAATTCGCCCTGCTTATAACCAAGATTTGAAAAACATTCCTGTAAATGAAATGGAACCGGGTAATAAATTTCAGTCCCTATTTTATTCTTAGTTAAAAATTCTCGAAGCCCATCTCTATTTACGACACGAATAATATATTGATTGTAAATGTGATAATTTTTTAAATCACTATTTTTATAAACAGCTTTTGGCAGCAGCACTTTATTCTTTTCATTAAAAGAAACTCTTCCTTCTTCTTCAGCTAACCCGGCTTGAGTAAATAGGCAGTATATGTTTGGGCATTCTTTCTTCTCTTTTCAGACCAGCTGTCAAGATGCGGCAGCTTAACACTGATAATAGCCGCTTGTAAAGCGTCCAATCTAAAATTACCGCCGATAATTTTATGATAATACTTCGGCTTGGCTCCATGTACGCGCTGAATTAAGAGTTTCTCTGCCAACTCATCATCATTGGTAGTAACTAAACCGCCGTCACCAAAGCAGCCTAAATTTTTACTGGGAAAAAAAGAGAAACAGCCAATATCTCCAATCGTTCCAACGTGTTTACCATCTTTATACTGAACCCCAATTGCCTGCGCAGCATCCTCAATAACTTTCAAATTATGATTTTTAGCAATCGCCTGTATTTCATTCATATCTGCACTTTGTCCATATAGATGAACAGGAATTATTGCTTTTGTTTTAACCGTAATTTTTTCTTCAATTTTTTTGGGGTCAATATTGAATGTCACCGGGTCGTTATCCACAAAAACCGGGATAGCATTTAACCGTGAGACAGTCCCTGCCGTAGCAAAGAAGGAATAAGTAGGAACAATTACTTCATCACCGGGTTGAATATCCAATCCCATCAGAGCAAGTAAAAGCGCATCCGTTCCTGATGAAACACCAATTGCATGTTTACATCCCAAATATTCACACAGCGCTCTTTCCATTTTTTCAACTTCAGGGCCGAGTATAAAATATTGTGATTCAGCTACTGAAATAACAGCTTCATCAAGTTCATTTTTTAATGATTTATATTGTGCTTTTAAATCTAATAGTGGTACTTGCATATTTTTATTTCAAACTAATTATTTATAAAATTTTAGGGTCTAAATTTAAGCAGTTATTATTAGAGATTAAAATCTTAAAAAATAAGTTTTAAGAGACAAGAAATCAAAAAATTATGAGACATGAGTTAAGAAGCAAGGACAAAGAAACAAGAGATAAGAATTAAGAAGCAAATTTAAAGAGAATAAGAATAATTATGTCCTCAAAATTTGTTCTTAGTTACCATTATCCGTTTTTGATAAAATCGATTTTAATATCTTGATTAACTCGATGCATTCCAAAAGCACAGGCTCAATTTTTTGTGTCTCAATTACATTTAATCTCATTATAAATCTTAACAAATACCTTGTTTCTAAAGCTTCTCTTAAACTAATTCTGATTTTTACCGGGAATTCTTTCTTAGTTGTTGCTTGCGACTCTTCATAATTAGCCCCCATTGATGTTGAAGATTTTGATAATTGAAATCGAATAACATCAAATTCTTTTTTATAAGGAATCAATTTAATTATTTCAAATACTTCAACGGAAAAATCCAGGAATCGCTCCGAAAATCATTGGATTTATATTCTGACATTTTCTCCCCATTTATTATAATACTGATCAAAAATATATTTCATTATAATTCTTTTTTCTTGTCTCTTTTCTTTTACCTCATTTCTTATCTCTTATCTCTTACATAAAATCCTTATCAATATCTTTAAACAACTTTGCCATCAAATCTTTTTCAGATACAACCGGGTTTTCAACTTTCCAGTCTATATTTAAATCTAGATCATTATAAAGGATTGCTCGTTCATCTTCCTTGCTGTAATAAGCTGTACATTTGTATGAAAAGATAGCCTCATCAGATAAAACCGAGAAGCCGTGTGCAAAGCCGGGAGGGATCCAAAGCTGTTTGTGGTTTTTTTCAGATAGTTCTGTTGCAAAATGTTTTCCGAATGTAGGCGAGCTGAATCTAATGTCTACTGCAACATCGATTACACGTCCTAAAATAACCTGGCATAATTTACCTTGAGCATTTTTACCTGCCTGGTAATGAAGCCCTCGAATTGTTCCTTTTGTTGATTTAGAAATATTGTCTTGAACAAAATTTAATTTTATTCCATAATCTTCGAATAAATTCCTCTTAAATGATTCAAAGAAGTAACCGCGTTCATCTTTAAAACTTTTGGTTCAATTACTAGTAAGTCTTTGATTGGGGTTTCTTTTATCAGCATACTATTTAATTGTTCTATTGTTTTACAGTTTCTCTTAATGAATTAATGATCTTGTTTTTATTTTTAGTCTAATTAAGTTCTTTCACCGCTGAAACGCTAATACACAGAGAATATCAAGTTATTTTTATTTTGACTTTTGATTTTTTCCCAAAGGGATCCATTCGGAGAGCTTTGACTTTTTATTAGCTCTCCTGCTTTAAAAGTCTTTCAAGATAATCCCGGTAAAGAGATTTAGGCATGCTATTAATTAATTGCACCATCTGGCTTCGATTTATGAATTTCATGGTATATGCAATCTCTTCAATACATCCTACTTTCAATCCCTGCCGTTCTTCAATTACACCAAAAAAGTTAGATGCCTGCAATAAGTGCTTCGGGAGTACCGGTATCAAGCCATGCAATTCCTCTTCCAATTTTTTCAACCCGCAGCTTACCTTTATTTAAATACTCACGGTTTACATCTGTAATTTCAAGCTCACCGCGTGCTGAAGGCTTTAAGCTTTTTGATATTTCCACTACTTCTTTATTATAAATATAAATTCCAGGCACAGCAAAATTTGATTTTGGAGTTATTGGTTTCTCCTCAATTGAAATTGCTTTTCCTTCTTTATCAAATTCAACAATACCGTATCTTTGCGGGTCGTTAACCTGGTAGCCGAAAATAGTTGCACCGTCATTATTTTGAATGGCATTATAAAAAAACTTTAACGAACCGTAAAAGATATTATCTCCCAACACTAATGAAACACTTTCGCCATTTATAAAATCTTCTCCGATGATAAACGCTTCGGCAATTCCATTTGGCGCAGGCTGTACAGCATAATTTATCTTCAACCCAATTTGCGAGCCGTCATCAAAAAGCTGCTTGTACAATGGAATAGTTTCTTCATTTGATATTATTAAAATATCCTTTATTCCGCCAAGCATCAGCATTGAGAGCGGATAATAAATAAGCGGCTTGTCATAAATTAAAGCAAGCTGCTTGCTGTAAACTTTTGTAATCGGGTAAAGCCTTGAACCGGATCCCCCGGCGAGAATAATTCCCTTCATTATAAATCACCAATATAAATTTTTAAAGAAAATAGAACACGAATACCACTGATTAGACTAATCTACGCGGAACAAAGATCATTCATTCATTCAATTTTTCATTCAATTTTTAAAATCCGTAGTAAACCGAAATATAAAACTCATTCAATGAATTTTCCAAGTAACTTTTATCAATTTGCTGCATAGAAGTTTTGGTATGCTGAAATTCAGCTTTTGCAAAAAGTTCATGAGTAACCTCATATTTAAGTTCGGCACCGTAATAAGAATAATTATTTCTCATTCCAAATAAAAAAGGCGGCTGAGGTAATTCCTGCTGCTGATCTGCAGTGCCTCTGCTTCCTTTACGTGCATATTGCCCCCATAACTTTAATTGCAAACCTCTAATAAATTTATATTTTATTGAGCCATAAAATAAATCGGCATTGCTTCCTATCCAATCTCCTAAATTGTAAGAAGCATTTTCGTAAGTCTGGGTTGGGATATAATGCTCATAAACAAACGGATATACCTTTGTGTATTCTAATGTTAAAGTTAGGTTATCAATAGGCAAGTCTGCTGCTGATCCGCCAAGCATATAACCAAGTTGATACCTTTGTGTTTTTGGATTAAATATTCCTGATGTTCTAATTTCATCAATAATCATTGAACCGTAAAGATGAGTATTCTTCAAATGATTACGAGAACTCATTTGTAAGAAGAATTGTGAGTTGCCGCCTGCATTATTATTCTGCCTGCTTAGATAATGATCTGCAAGACGGAAAAACATAAGCGGCATTAAATAAGAAATTTCCAAACGGTCACTGTAAATAATAGATTCACCAAATGAAATATCCAATCCTCTTAAATGGAGTTACAGTTAAAGTGTGTGAAGCAATAAACTTCTGACGGAAAAGAACCCTGTTTATTCCTTCCCGGCTTGAAGCATATACTTAATTAGAATCAATTACATCGGAAGAAAGCCAGCCATGAAAATAATTAAACTGCAGCCATTTAACAGGCTTAATATCCAGCCGTATAAAAGGAAACGAAGGAGCCTTTTGTGATAAAACCAATTGCCCGCTTTCACCATAACCCCATTGAAGAAAATCTTTTCCACTGTAAAAGCTACCCCAATCCCAATCAACTGAAAGCAGTTGTATGCACCTCACTATATTGAATTGAGTTTGAACTTTTACTTAAAGGGGTAATTCCCGTTACCGGGAGTAAATATTTTTGCTTGTCAATGTTATCACCATTCTCGGCATTGTCACGATAATCAAAACTAAAGCCGATTGAATTACCGAGATACCCGTAAAAATAAGCACCGCTCCAAAAGTGAGTATTTGATTTGCCGTCATTGCTTCCAAATTTAAACCCTAATATCGGGTTTAAGTTAATTTTAAATAAAGAATCGCTATATGAAAATAGTCGAAATCGATTCATAAGGGTCTTTTTTCAAAATAGTCATTTCCCGAAGGGATCCATTGGAGAAGATGTTTTTACTTCAACTCCTTCATCATTAATATTTTCTACCTTTGGTTTTTGAATTTTGGCAGTTTCCGGATGAGTGATCCATTTGGGACTTTTGACTTATTAATCTCTCTTTCAATCCCAAAATCCCTTAAATAAAATTCCAGTTCTTCTTTTTCAATTTCAGTTAAACTACTGTCGGCTGAAGACTGCTTACTTTGCACTTCCAATAATTTTTGGGTAATATACTTTCCTCGTAACCGGCTTAATCTGATCATCAAATTCGATAATTCCTTTTTGAGCCATTCTATCTAAGAATGAATAAACATCATTATACAACGGCTCATATACTGTTTGACTGAAATAAAGTGAAAGATAATTAATAATAAAACAATGAATAGATTTAGGTTAAATTTCATGAATATAAAATATGATAGAGATGTATAAATTGAAGGAAAATAGTTATTCGATGTAAATTCTGTGTTTCATCGGTAAAGAGGTGAATATAGACCACGGAGGAACGGATTAAAGCAGATGCTAAAAGGTGTCATAAAGAATTATCCGAATAAATCCTTGCGATCATTAAATCTTGCAATTTTGCAATCATTCCATCTTACATCTTTCAATCAAATTTAATACGCCTTCGGATCTCCCTGAACCATATTCCACAAAGTTAAAAACAATATTTGAAGTCAAGCCACACGGACCAATTTTCAATATACCAAATATCATGATCAATTCTTTTCTGCATTAAGTCCGGTGTGCTTGTTTCACCTCGGAATCCATTTACCTGTGCCCAGCCCGTTATTCCCGGTTTTACCAAATGACGAAGCATATACAATCTTATTTTATCACGTGATTGAATATTCAATGGGGTATGGATGCGGGCGCGGCCCAACTAGGCTCATTTCACCTTTCAGTACATTCCAAAATTGCGGCAGCTCATCTAAATTTGTTCTTCTTAAAAATTTTCCGATTTTAGTTACTCGCGGATCATTTTTTGTAACCTGGCGGAAATTACCGTTTTCATCTATTTCAATAGAATCGGGAACCATTGAGCGGAATTTATATGTAGTAAACATCCGGTTATCTCTCCCCCATCTTTCCTGCTTGTAGAATATTTTGCCTGGTGATGACACTTTATATTAATATGCGATTAATACCGGCCACAACCAAGAAAATACAAAAATAAAAAGCAAGAATGATATTCCGGTATCAAAGCCACGTTTTAACAACCTCCAATGAATATCATTTATTCTATCTTCCCTTACTGAAACAACAGGGAAGTTGCCAAATAGAGAAATATTATATTTTGCTTGAAACAAATTTAAAGTAGTCGGGAATTATTCTAACTCTTATGGTATACCTTTCACAAGTTCTAACTACAGACTCTATTGTATCGGATGCATAATTGGGTAAAGCAATAATTACATCATCTACTTTTCGCCGCGTCCAATACAGTATCAAGGTCTTCTATTTCTCCTAAATATTTTCCGTTTAGAAATGTTTTTTTTTCATCATCAACAAAGCCAACTATATTAAAACCGAAATGAGGATTATCTTTAATCGATTCATAAAAATTCTTGCCCACATTTCCTGCACCAATTATCAAAAGATGCCTTAAGTTTCTTCCTCTTTTTCTTAAAATGGTAAGGTTAAGATCGTACTAAATAAGTTTTTCCGCTGTAAGCATCAGAAGTGTAACCCCAACGAACAAAATTACAAATTGTCTGGAAAGTGTTTGATCCTTTAGAAGAAACAATATTACAATTGTACTTATTGCTAAAACAAAAACATTTTTTATAATTGTTACAATTTCTTCAGAAAAGTAGCGGCCCCTAAATTCATCATAAAGCCCGGTAACTTTTGTGGAATACATCCAAACAGATAGCAGGAAAAAAAGCAGGAAAAACGCATTTGTATCAAATGCATATTTTGTAAATGTAATTAAAAATTCAACTGTTAGATAGTATGAAAGAATTATAACAATTATATCAGCTAAAACTCGTACAGAATATAATACTTTACTAAAGCTTTTCATTTTCTTAATCGAATTTCTTAAGACTTATAAATATATCATAAGCAAGTTAACTGAATTATTTACCGGGTATCTTTTCCCAAAAATGTAAATTACAAAATGTATCCACAAAGTAAATTATGTGATGAGTTTTCATCCACCAGGCTGTGTGAAGTATATTTTCTTATATAATCAAAAAAGGCACAGTTAGTGCCTATTCATTTTAAGCTTAATTTAATATTTACAATTTTCATTCATCGCGATCTCTAATCTATGCAACATTAATCTGTAATGAACCGGCAGTTCCTCAATGTTTAATAGTTGTAAAAATGAATATCTCTGATTTATCGCCGCAAAAAAAACTTTAACATTAAATGACTTTGAGTTAACTTTTTAAATTGTTAATTGGAACTTACCTAAAATTTAATTAACAATCTTGAAGAATTTCAATCTTCTAATGTTTAGTAAAACCTATTTTTTGAACTTAATTTCTTAATTAAAATAATAGCAGCGATATTTTTTAGCAATACTAATATAATTGTAAGAATTTAAAATGTTGTGAGATAAATCTTAACATATAACTTTTAGATTATTTGCTTTATAAAATCGCAAACCTAGTTTATTCATTCAAACTTTTTTAAACCAACTAGCTCAAGTGTTATATAAAATAAAAATAACGTATTAGTAACTAAATATCTTTTCCATAATCTGCCCGGCTCTTGTATTAACCTATACAACCATTCCAATGATAAATTTTTCATCCATTCCGGTGCATGCTGTGTATTGCCGGCAATATAGTCGAACCCAGCACCAATACCTATCATGACTCCCCGGTTAAGATGCATATAATTTTCGTACATCCATTTCTCTTGTTTTGGCGCGCCAAGGCCAATCCATATTATATCGGCGTTGGCTTCATTTATCTTATTTAAATAATTTATATTCTCTGATTCGGTTAAAGGGCGGTAAGGTGGGGAAATCATTCCCGCTATTTTAGCTTCCGGGAATTTAAAATTTATAGATGATTTTAATTTATCAAGAATTTTCTCCGAACTGCCAAAGAAAAAGTGGCTTAAATTATCCTTCTGTCCCCAATCAATTGTCTTCTCCATAAAGCTGGGCCCAAATATACGTGAAATATTTTTTTCACCTTTCAGCTTTGCAACCACAGACAGCGGTTTACCATCCGGCAAAGCTAAAAATGCATCATTAATTATTTTTTTATAATAACTATCTCTGACACCTTCAATAACTGTATGAACATTATTAACAGTTATATAATTAGGAACATCCTTCAAATTATAAGTTATTAATTCTTTATAAGCATCACATTATGAAGCTATATTGCTTATGTAACAACCCAGGATATTTGTTTTCATTAAATTTTGAAGCGGCAATTAAAATGATACAAATAAATATTAAAGTGAACCGTGGGATACGGCACAATAAATGAAAATATCGGAAATTTGCTTCATTTAATCTGTTGAAAATTAAAATTGTATTCTTAAACCCCAACCCACATATCGCACAGCGATCACTATGTGAGTGGCAAGCCCAGCTATTTTCTATAGAAAGTAGAAGGGATTATTTGATATTATGACTCTCTACTTTATATAAAGTCAAGATACAATTAATTTGATTGTAAATAAGTTTCTCTCCCTTTATAAGGAGAGAGATTAGAGTGAGTTTATTTATAGCAATATTTCATTATCCAATTATTATAATACTTATTCCTTGTAATTTAGTCTTCACACAGCCTCTTGTAAGGGAGAGGTTGGTGAGAGTTCTTTTTAATATTTTGATAGTATTACTCAAGTTGACCGCTTAAAATTAAAAACTGTTAAAACAGTTAAAACTTATGTGGTTGGTATTTCATTAACTTCGGGATTAATCCCGAAGTTAATGAGAAAAGATTATTATATATAACCGTTTCAACGGTTTATTTCAATTAGCGGTCAACTTTTGCATTATTAATTAAATAATTTGGTCAATAAATAAATAAGTTGAAATGATTATAAATAGAAATTCTATTTTTAATATTTAATTCAGCTTATATTATTTCATTTTTATATATCTTACTTTCGCCAGCTATTAATCCTATTGATCCGGAATTAATTGAAATAAAGTTTGCTGAAGAACCCATTCCATCCACATCTTTAAGAACTTTCCCACTAATATGTGGTTTTATTTTTTGCTGAAATATTTTTCCCAATTTTTGGCACTCTTGAATATTTCTAATTCCGCATCAATATATTCTTGGCTCACATTTATCATGTAAATTTATTTTAAATCAAGCACCTTCATTATATAACGCTCATAATCAAGTATTGGTATTATTCTTTTTTGTGAATTCTCCAAAAAGAATAGAAACACTAATAAAAGTGCAGTTAAAAAAGATTGTATAATTATTATTAAAATACCCAAAATAGCGCTAGTGGCCCAGCCAGGCGTAGCATAATTAGTAAATAATTTAATAAATAGTATTGCAGCAATTCCGGCTATAGCCAATAATATTAGAACAAAAGCAAAAATTAATATTCGCACCGCTGCTAAATTTAGATAGACAGCAAAGGAACTTAAGCCATGTAATACTAAAGAATAAAGATTCATTTTTGACTTACCTTTATATCTTTTCCCTTTCTCTAAAACAATTGAAATAAATTTAAACTTTGATTTCATTACACCGGCAGAATAATGTGTCCATATTTCCTCATATTGGACTAATTTTTTAAGTATTTCAATTGGCACTATTGAATAATTTCCGAATGATATACTATTACCAGTAATTAAACCAAAGAAAAACTTATATAAATCATATAACATTGTTATAAATAAACCATCCTGCCTTTTCCCCCTTTTTGCAAATATTATATGATGCGGATTTGATTCAGCCATGTCAAAAAGTTTAGAAATGTGCTCGGGTTTATCTTCACCATCTGAATCCATTACCAGCACATATCGAGCATTGCTGTTTACAGAAAGATATGATAAGCCAACGGCAAGAGCTTTTTGATGGCCTAAATTTCTATTCAATTCTATTATTTCAATATTTTTCCCTTTTAATTTATCCTCAGGCAAAAGATCGGAAGAACCGTCATTAACAATTGTATATTTTACTAAATTTATTTTACCGGAAAAATCTATACTTTCAATTTTAGAAATTAATAATTCCAATGAATCCCAATCATTATAAACAGGTATTAATATATTTAGTGTATTCATAAAGTAATTAGATTAAATTATTAAATAATTATTTTCTTAAAGCAACCTGAATGTTAATAAACCCATTACCTAAAATAAATCTTTAATGTTCATGTCATCCCGGTTAATAATGTAGGGGTTTAACGCGTTAAACCTTTTCCAATGTCATACTGAGCTTGTCGATAGAGCCTGTCGAAGTATGAGTTTATCGAAGTATGAGCCTGTCGAAGTATGAGTTTATCGAAGTATGAGTTTATCGAAGCATGACGACAACATTAAAGATGTCAGTGTTATAAAAAATATCCTAAACGCAGAATTACTAACTTACCTTATGTATGACGCTTAAATAAACCCGATTTCTTTAAGAAATTGGGTTTATATCTACATGCTTTGCGTAACATGAGTTACTAAGCCTCAAGTTACTACCAATTTACGTAGCCCGATAAACCCCCACTGCTAAGTTGTTTTAAAAGTATATCTTTTATTTATCACAAATTGGATCACGGCAATGATAAGTAATGCCATCATCTTTGAAATCATTAAATCTATTTTCATATTAACAAAAAAGAAAGAGACCATATATGTATTAAAAAAAATACCTATCAAGGCAACAATTGTAAATTTTGTAAATCGTGCTTTTAATTTATCTTTTACTTTGAAATTGAAATGAGTGTTCAGTAAAAAATTGTTGATAATGCCTAATGATGAACTTATTATATTAGCAATAATAAAATAGATGCCTGCAAAATTGACCAGGACATAAAAAACTGTTAAGTCTATAACTGCGCCGCTTACCCCAATAATGCAATATTTTATAAAATATATGTATCCTAATTTCTTGGAATTATGAGATACAGCATGCAAAGCATTATTTATAGTTTCTAGCATTTCTTTTTTGGTTGTTTAGAAAAAATTTTAATCTATTCTGTTGAAAACTAATATTGCCTCCTTTGATTAAAATAGCTCTTCCCAAACTTATTAGAATTTATGAATAAAGATTTCTAGAGGTAATTGATATGCATATTAATAAATACTTAGCACCTAACCGCGTTTTAAATTATCTAGTTAAACATTTTTACAGGGTTATTTTACAAACACCACATATTTTTTAAATACATAATTATATACAGTAACCACAAACAAAGATAAAACTTTGGCAGCCATATAAAACATTTGCAATGATGTTACAGATAAGTACATAACTAACTGGTTAATTACCAATCCAATTGATGTCAGGATAATGAATAATAAGAATTCTCCGAAACGTGATTTAAATTTACCGCTGTAAAAAACCCATTTTATACTAATCAAATAATTCAAAGAGCTGCCGAGTATAAAACCAATAGCTGCAGCTATTAAATAATCCGTTATATTATATTCAACTAAAATATATAGGGTAAGAAAATCCAGTGAAGCAGTAAAAACACCTACCATAATGTATCTTACTAACTGAGCAAAATGACTTGTGGGCAAATTAATATTTAGAACATCCGTTATAATTTTTTTCATACTTAATTTAGTTCAATATAGGTAAGTGAATTGAGTCTTTTATTTATTTCAAATAGTGACTTCTGAAAAATTCTTTCTTATAAATTTATTTAGGTTCAGAGGATTTTTAGGCGGCAAAAGAATAATTTACAAAATGAAAAAAAGTCTGTAGAATAAATTGTTTGAAACATATTTTCTTCTTTTAATTATTTGAACTTATTTATATTGTAAATATATCTATAATAGTACAGAGGCAATAAGTTAAATCAATAACCTTCTCCGCATAGCGGCAGGCAACCTCTCCCTTGCAAAGTGAGAGGCTTATCACATGATCCCTATGGGATAATAAGTAAAACAACTGCATTGATATTCTGTCAGAAAGAAAAATATAAAGTTAACTCCTTAATTAAGAGGCTGTGTGAAAATTAAAAACCAATAAATAAATATTCAAATATTTATTGAACCCCGATGGGGTTCGGGTATTTTCGGGTAATATTTGTACTACAAATATTTTGGCAAAGCCAGCACTTTGTGAAACTCCTATGGAGTTAATACACAATCTGTTTTCGCTCCGTAGGAGCGATATATTTGTAGAAAAAGAAATACAAGAACAACCCCCGAACTCCGTAGGAGTTCAATATTAATTGCTCATTAAACAGAAATTACCATATTCAATTTTGTAAATATTTATAAATCAAAATCTGATTTTCACACAGCCTCTTAAACCCGTCCCTTTTCAAGGGAAGGGTTCTGATTTGTGTTTAATAACTTTTACCACCTAGTTTTCCTGTGAGCCCTTATAGTCAATCTAAGTGCGTCGAAGTTGGAAAATTACCGGATACATCATTCTTCAATCATCCGCTGTAGCGGATAGGATGGCTTCCTGAGTATTTTTCAGATTCTCAAATAGTTAATTCTTTTAGCTGCTTAAATAACTTTTTTCCATGCTTAACAAAAGTAAAAGATTTAACTGAAGCCACTCCCCCAATTCTCTGCCTGAAACTAATATTTGTCCAATGAATTCCGGTTTCTTTTTCTTGAAGCAAGCTTATTAAAATATTTGCTAAATAAAAATCGGTAGGTACTTTCCCTACTATATCCTTTAATGTAGTTATATGCATCAAACGGTAAGGAACATTAGCATCTCTGACCCAGACTCCCGTAGCAGTATAAGCAAATAAGGAAACAAATCTTGATATTATAAATCTTTGAAAACCATCTTCTCTTTTGTTACGATAGCCGTATATACAATTATATTTACCCGATAAGCTGATAAAATCTTTAAAGTAAATAGGATTACATTGGCCGTCGGAATCTATCTGGAAAACCCAATCATAATTTTTTGAAAGGGCATATTTATAACCGTATATACAAGATTGCCCATGCCCGGTATTTTCTTTGTCCAGCATTATTAATTTACCTTCATACCGGGGAATAATGCTTTCAATTATATTTTTTGTTTTATCCTTTGACCCGTCATTTACAACAATTAAATTATAATTAATTTCATGTTTATCAAGTTCACTAATCCATTCCTTTATTACCGTTTCAATAACAGCTTCTTCATTATAAACAGGCATTATAACAGCAATTTTCATTAATTTAACCTTTTAATAATCTTATTTGCTGATAGGAATTTTATCCGAAAGTTAAAGGAATAAAGTGAATTAATAATTAGGTAATATAACAAACTATTACTCTTAATCTATCTAACTGAAGCGCAAATTAAAAATTGAATAACAAAACATTTTACTTATTACCTCCTCCTAAATCCTCCTTCTGCCAAAGGCATCCCCAGGGGATAAAGGGGAATGTCAATTAACAATAAAACTATTAATGATTACTTATTGACGGAATATAAAGTATTAAGTCATAACTTTTTATGAATTGATAGAAATTGCATCTGTTAGGTTATTACTCCAATAAGCCCTTCCCTTTGCAAGGGAAGGGTTGGGAAGAGTTCATTGTTTGTTCATCAAAACAGTCCCTATCCGCATAGCGGCAAGCTTAATATCCCCCCCGGGAAAAGGAGAACTTTTATTGGATCGTTAATACCTAAAAGTATCATTCCTGTCTTCGCTTTGTAACAATTTCCTAAACGTACCATTCCCCCTTTTGAAAGAGGAATGTCAATTCACAATAAAACTATTAATGATTACTTATTGACGGAATATAAAGTATTAAGTCATAACTTTTTATGAATTGATAGAAATTGCATTTGTTAGGTTATTACTCCAATAAGCCCTTCCCTTTGCAAGGGAAGGGTATGGCAGTGCCATATGTGGGAAGAGTTCATTGTTGCTTCATAAAACAGTACCTATCCGCATAGCGGCAAGCTCAATATTCCCCCCGGGAAAAGGAGAACTTTTATTGGATCGTTAATACCTAAAAGTATCATTCCTGTCTTCGCTTTGTAACAATTTCCTAAGCGTACCATTCCCCCTTTTGAAAGAGGAATGTCAATTCACAATAAAACTATTAATGATTACTTATTGACGGAATATAAAGTATTAAGCCATAACTTTTTATGAATTGATAGAAATTGAATTTGTTAGGTTATTACTCCAATAAGCCCTTCCCTTTGCAAGGGAAGGGTATGGCAGTGCCACTATGTGGGAAGAGTTCATTGTTTGCTTCATCAAAACAGTCACCTATCCGCATAGCGGCAAGCTCAATATCCCCCTGGGAAAAGGAGGATTATCATTGCAGCGTTAACACCTAAAATTTTTATTCATGTCTTCGCTTTGTAACAATTTCCTAAGCGTACCATTCCCCCTTTTGAAGGGGGACGAAGGGGAATGTCAATTCACAATAAAACGATTAATGACTAATCCTTGACAGAATATAAAGTATTTAGCCATAACTTTTTATGAATTGATAGAAATTGCATATGTTAGGTTATTACTCCAATAAGCCCTTCCCTTTGCAAGGGAAGGGTATGGCAGTGCCACTATGTGGGAAGAGTTCATTGTTTGCTTCATCAAAACAGTCCCTATCCGCATAGCGGCAAGCTCAATCTTTCCCCCTGGGAAAAGGAGGACTATCATTGCAGCGTTAACACATAAAATTTTTATTTATGTCTTCGCTTTGTAACAATTTCCTAAGCGTACCATTCCCCCTTTTGAAGGGGGACGAAGGGGGATGTCAATTCACAGTAAAACGATTAATGACTAATCCTTGACAGAATATAAAGTTTTAAGTCTTTATATCTAATAACCCCTTCTCATTTAATAAGGAGAAGGGTAGGCTTGCCGCTATGCGGGTTGAGGTTTAAAATCTCATCATTTATAAAAAATGAATATTCATCTGTTCTAACTTTTTACACAAGCTCCATCACTTTGTGACAAGTGAGGGAGAGTTAAAGAAGGACTGCTAAATCCAATAACTCATCCCCACCCTTCTCTTGGTAGAGAAGGTCTTGTTGGAGCAATAAACTTTAAATTTATCATTCTATTATCATATTATATTAAAATTAATTTAACACTTATGAGCAAAGCAGAAACAAATTTAGCCTTCTCGCATAGCGATCAATTCTGATGCAATGCACTCGGCAGGCAGATTCCTATTGGATTTCTAAAAGAAAATCCCGTGGGGATTTTCAGAATTGATCGCTTTGCGAAATATTTGTGCAAAACATCATCATGCAAAACTAACGAACCTCGTAGAAGTTCAACAAATTTATTTTTCGCACTATAGGTTTTATTATTTAATCACTATCGTCTTAAACTTACTTAGTGCTGAACCAATAACCTGATGCATATCATAATATTTAAACTCCGCCAATCTGCCCACAAATAATATGTCCGGTTCTTCGCTTGTTAATTTATTATAATTATTAAACATGGCATCAGAGGTTACGTCCCGTACAGGATAAAAAGGATTTTTTCTGCTGTCAGTTGCTTCAGAGTATTCTTCAAATGCAATTGATGAATTAAACTTTTTTGAGGGGGTAAACCATTTATGCTCGCAGATTCTGGTGAAATCATTTTCCAGGCCGGTATAATTCATTTGAGAAGTTCCAATAATATCTGCACCCCTTATTTCTTTAAAAGTTACAGTCCTATAAGGCAAATAACCAAACACATAATCAAAATATTCATCAATAGAGCCGGTATAAACTAAAATTTTATATTGCTCTCTCCAATTTTTTTTATATTCATCAAAGCTTGCCGATGTCCTTACACTTATATTGCTGTGTTCCAGCATCCTTTCAAAAATTTTTGTATAACCATCTATTGGGATGCCCTGGTACATATCATTAAAATAATTATCATCATAATGAAATCGTACCGGGAGCCTTTTGGCTGTAGAGATGGGTATCTGAATAGGATCTTTCCCCCACTGCTTAATAGTATATCCTTTAAAAAAAGCTTCGTATAAATCAGTGCCGATTGACGACAGCAAAAAATCTTCAAAATTATTAATTTCTTTTTTGTGCACTCTAAGAGAATCAATAAAATTTTCAGCTTCCTGTGGTGTAAATGATTTATTAAAAAATTGATTTATAGTATGCAGGTTTATAGGTAATGAATAAACACTGCCTTTATAGTTTGCCTTAACATGATGAATATAAGGGTAAAAGCCGGTGAAACGATTTATAAAATCCCATATCTCTTTTGAATTAGTATGAAAAATATGAGGCCCGTATTTATGAACTTCCACCCCGGATTCTTCATCTTTATATGTATAACTATTTCCGCCGATATGTTCCCTCTTGTCAATTACGTGAACTGAATATCCTGCGTCAGCTGCACAACGGGCAAATGTTGCACCTGAAAACCCGGCGCCTATAATAAGAATATCTGCTTTAAATGATTTAATCTTTTTGCTCATAAATTAAAAAATCCATTGTATCACAAAACGTTTATAATAATGTTTCAAAATACAATTCCTAACTATGTCAATATACTGAAGCCGTGTATGGCAATCGATAGTAGAATTATATCTTTAGAAATGAAATGTGGATAGGCACACGGGTAAATTAGGTGGCAAAAAGTATTGTGTAAATACCTGAACTCTTCCCATGCCCTTCCCTTGAAAAGCGACGGGTATGTGCCATAGGCATGACTATGTCATTGGAAGAGTTTACCTCATATCTTACGTTCTGACAGAATAGCCAATATATTTGTTTTACTGATAATAATCCTCTTCCCTTGTAAGGGAGAGGTGGGAGAGAGTTCTCTATATTATTTTATAAAATATATTTTTTATTTCAACGGTTTAACAAAAAAGGCGGTTAATTTAAGTTAATTAATTTGCTCATATACTTTAAAATCCTGCATGTCAAGATGCTTAAAGCAATTATGTTTTGAAATATATGCTCTTATTGAGTTATGCGGATCGAATATATAATACTTCTTAAAAAGTACAATTATATTTTTATTATTTGTAATTTTACGGCATATCTAACATCATTCATCCATTCCTCCCACCAATTATTTAATCTTTCAGTCTTCGACTACGGCTCAGACTGACACTCTCATTGTCACACTGAGCTTGTCGAAGTGTGAGTCTATCGAAGTGTAAAGTTTAAATTTCAATCATATCTTTCAATCTTCTATTATTTATATGCCTAATCAACATCCACACTATTTTTTCTAATGAATTCTTCTACCGTATTTATAAATAACTTTGCTTTTTCCAATGCCTGAGAAATAAATTCATCAGGTATTTCCCTGAAAGTCAATATATCATAATCCGACTCCTGTCTTTCTTTGTAGGCAAGTTTATAAATATCATTAAGAATTGGATCGAAGACCTTTCCTTCATAAATAAATTTTTTATTAAACCAACCCATCAATTGGGAATGTCTTGATGTTGTGTAACCCTCTTTATAAGCTAATGCCAATACTGAATAGAATATTGAATAATAAATCCTGTTAAGAGTAGTTGCATACCTTTCATCTTTATAATTATATTCAGCGTCACTCAGCGCCTGTTTAGACTTATCAAGGCTATTTTTTATCAGAATGACTTTATGCGATTCTTCCATAAAAAATACCGTTATCTATTGCTTCATGTATAAATACAGGGTTAATATTTTCTCTTATAAAATCCGAACCCTTATAACCTTCTACAGTCAATGTTTTGTAATCAATAAAAACATCATTACAATACTCTGTGTAAGAGATAATACCTGCTATTTGCAATTCCTTTTCATAATTGAGGCTGTCGAATAAAAGAACTATATCATAATCACTATCTTCTTGTTGCATTCCTTTTATACGGGATCCAAAGAAATAAAGACCTTTAAAATCTTTGAATTTTTTACTTAATTCAATACTTAATTTTTGAATAAAATCTCTTTTCATATTATCCCTCACAAATTAAATAATTAAAGCCATTTCAATGCAAAAATCAACAGAAATATCATCAATTCAAAACTCTAATACTAAGGATTTTTCAGAATGTCTGTTCTCTGGCTAACAGCACTGACTGAAATAGATACCCTTCTAATTTGATCTGCCTATCCCGTAAAATAATATTTAATTTAAGTTTTGTATTTGAATACAAATCTTTTATTTCAGGGGATAAAATTAACTGTCACACTGTCCGCCGCGGCGGATTGTCGAAGTGTGAAGTTTTATTGTCAATCTTATCTTTCTTTCAATCATTCAATCTTTTAATCTTTCATTCATTCAATCTTTTGGCAAAGCCATCACTTTGTGACAATCATTCAATCTTTTATTCTTTCATTCAAACTTCTTCAATCCAATCATCTCAAGAGTTATATAAAATAAAAACAATGTATTAGTTATCCATTATCTTTTCCAAAGCCTTCCCGGTTCTTGAATTAAACAGTAAAGCCATTCAAGCAATAAATTTTTCATCCATTCCAGAGCAAGTTGTGTCTTGACTACTATATAATCAAATCCTATCAATCCAATATTCCGGCTCTCTATTTTGGTGAGCTACAGCGATTATATAAATTTTGTCTTCAAGTATTGAATATATCAAATTGAATGGGAATTTTCTTAGTACTGCTTTTCTAGTGCTTTCTGTATTCTTAGACCATAATAGAGGGAAACGTGAAATTAACGTAATGGTTTCCAAAACTTCATCTAAAAATTTTATCCCTAAGCCTGCTGTTTGCATATTATAATATTCTATGGCATCATCTAGCTCGATTGACGCAGGTTCAATAAATTCAATCTGCATTTATTTATACCTTAGAACAATATCATCTAACGGAATTGTTTTTACTTTTCCCTCTTTTAAAGCTTTATATCTTCGTTCCGATTCCTCAGCCCAGATCTGTTCAATTTTTTCGTCAGGTTTGTTAAGGCTTTGCGTAAGCAATTCTATTAGGTGGAGTCTTTCAGCAGGCCTTAATTGCAATGCTTCGTTTAAGATAGTTTTTGTATCCATTTTTTTCCTCATTATTAAATTAGATCTAATTTTACTAAATAATCTTAATAATAATATCTAATAAAAACTATATCAATCTTCCAGAACTTATACTCTTAAAAAATTTTGCGTTACAGCTTCCTCCATCTTATCCTTCATTCAATCTAACAATCTTTCCATGTAAACGGGATTTCGATGTGCCTGCCAACTTGTACTTTTGCTCAACATTAATTCAATCATTCAATCTTTTGGCAAAGCCATCACTTTGTGACAATCTTTTAATCTTTTGGCAAAGCCATCACTATGTGACAATCATTCAAACTTCTTCAATCCAAGCAACTCAAGAGTTATATAAAAAAGAAAAAGAGTATTAGTTACTAGATATCTTTTCCAAGCCTTGAATTAATCTATATAACCCTTCTTATTTTCTGTTCTTACAAACTTCCCTAAAGTCTCCCCACTTACTCTTTAATCCACTTATAAGTTTTCCCGGCAAAACTGTCCCTTTGGAACAACACAATTCTTAAGCGGCACCAATCGAGAGACCAAAATTCAGAAATCGAATCTCAGTTTTACTCAACTTCCCGGTCTCGTCTATTTTCGTCTACTATCTCATTCTCCGTCTAAGATAATCATAAAAATTTTCCCGCGTACTGAACATAAGAAATACTATCATTTCCTTGTGAACATAAAATGCAAGACGGTACTCAATGCCTAAATGACGGATTTTGGTTTTAGAGATTTCTCTTAGCTCACCTTTTGGCCGGTCAAATCTAAATGGGACATTTAATACTTCATCGATGCTCTTATTTAATTTATCTAAAAGTTGCACAGGTAGATTTTTTATATCCCGTTTGAATGCCGGATGGAATGCTGCTTGACGCATACTATAAATTTGAAAATACTTGTTCTCGCGAAAGCAGCTTAACCTTTTTATTTTTTGTATCATTAAACCGCTTCTTCAAGATATTATCTTCTCTACTTAATTTTGCCTCAAGGGTTTTTAATTCCTCTTTAGATAAGTTTTCAATTACTTTTGCTAAATCATCTATCTTCAAATTAATATTGGCTGAAACTTCCATAATAAATTCCTTAAATAATTTTATAATAATATAAAAAAATATTTCCATACATAAAGATAAAAATTAACCCATTCTGCTTAGATCTCTTACTATCACACTGAGTTCACCGAAGAGTGAAGATTTATTGTCAATCTTATCTTTCATTCAACCAATCATCTTTCATTCATTCAATCTTTTAATCTTTCACTCAAACTTCTTCAACCCAATCAGCTCAAGAGTTATGTAAAATAAAAACAAAGAGTTAGTACAATAAATTCCATTCATCAAGCGAAATAAGACTTTCAATAATATTTTCAATCTCATTAAGCATCATTTTTAATTAAGGCACTTAAAATTTTTTATTTGAAGGAATTGTTAAGCGATGGTTTTTGAGTTTTAAATTGATCACTGATTTACAAAGTTCGATCTCTCTAGCAACTACTCCCGGCAGTATCCTCCCATCTATATTCATTTCTGCTCTAACTGCTTAATTTCAGATTGCAATTGATCGGAAACATAAAAACCCATATTAATAAGTTTGTGTACATTTTCATACGCACTATTTATTAGATTTAATTGATAGGCTTTCACTAAAAATCCGATTGTACCTGAAACCTGAATTTGCAGGTTTATCGCAATTTTACGGGCTTTCAAATCATCAATCAAAACTTTCATTTTATTTTCATGCGCTAATGAAATTACTTCAGCTTCCCCTTTACCCAAATTTAAATCTTTACCTAATAACTGTATTAAATTACTCTGGCTTTTTTTATTAATTACACATGGAAGCATTATTTCCCCAAATTCTTTTTTAACAGCCTCCGGGATCCATACTTCCTCATAAACATTACAAAGTAATGAGAGTAAGTTAAGTTTTTCGAGAGCAATAAGGACAGAAGTATCAATTATTATTTTTTCAGGCATTGTCTATTTCTTTTTGCAAATCAAATCCGGAATATTTTATAGGGGGTATTCCCTTATGAAGGAGTATTTCTATAAATGCCTTTTCCGAATATTCAGAAACCTCTGCCGCCTTACCTAATGATACAAGTCCTTCTTCAAATAACTTTACAGCTAATAAAAGCTTTATTTCATCTTCCTTTATATTAAGTTCAGGTATTTTAACTGATATATCCATATTTAATTCCTTACCAGAATAATAATGATTTTCACTTTTTAATATTATCTTTATATAATTTAATTATTTTAAAATAGAATATCTAATAACATTCTGCTCTCTTCTTTTTATAATTTGTTCATTCCTTCAATCAACATTCATTCAATCATTCAATCTTTTGGCAAAGCCATCACTTTGTGACAATCTTTTAATCTTTTGGCAAAGCCATCACTATGTGACAATCATTCAAACTTCTTCAATCCAATCAACTCAAGAGTTATATAAAATAGAAAAAGCGTATTAGTTACTAAGTATCTCTTCCAAAGCCTTCCCGGTTCTTGAATCAAACGGTAAAGCCATTCCAAGCGAAAAGTTTTTCATCCACTCCGGGGCATGCTGTGTATTACCGGCTATATAATCAAATCCTATCAATCCAATACTCCGGCTCTCTATTTTGGTGCGCTACAGCGATTATATAAATTTTGTCTTCAAATATTGAATATATCAAATTGAATGGGAATTTTCTAGTACTGCTTTTGAAGTGCCTTCTGTATTCTTAGACCATAATTGAGGGAAACGTGAGATTAACCCAATAGTTTCCAAAACTTCATCAAAAAATTTTATGCCTAAACCTGCTGCTTGCATATTATAGTATTCCACAGCATCATCTAATCCTATTGATGCAGGTTCAATAAATTCAACCTGCATTTATTTATACCTGCGAACAATTTCATCCATTGGAGTTGTTTTTACTTTTCCCTCTTTTAAAGCTTTATATCTTCGTTCCGATTCCTCAGCCCAGATCTGTTCAATTTTTTCGTCAGGTCTATTAAGGCTTTGTGTAAGCAATTCTATTAAGTGAAGTCTTTCAGCAGGCCCTTAATTGCAATGCTTCATTTAAGATTGTTTTTGTATCCATTTTTTCCTCATTATAAAATTGGATATAATCTTATTAAATAATTTTAATAATAACATTTAAGAAAAACTATATCAATCTTCAAGGCTCATGTCCTTAAAGAGTTTTCCGCTACAGCTTCCTCTATCTTAGCTTTCATTCAATCGAACAATCTTTTTTCCCATAATCCGGATTTCGTAATGCTTGCCAGGATTGTGTTAATTATTGGCTCAACTTATGGGGTCCTCCAATCACTCAATCAATATTTATTCAAACTTTTTTAATCCAATCCATTCCAGCGTTATGTAAAATAGAAATAAGGTGTTAGTAACTAAATATCTTTTCCATAATCTGCCCGGCTCTTGGATCAAGCCTATATAACCATTCCAAAGATAAATTTTTCATCCATTCTGGGGGCATTGGCTGTGTTTTGCCGGCAATATAGTCGAATCCGGCGCCTATTCCTATAGTAAATCCGTAGTCTAATCTTTAAAAATTTTATTAAATAGTTCTAAATATTGATCAGTTATTTTTTCCCAAGTATAATATTTTTAATTACAATCTTTGTTTTTGCTCTTTGCTGTTAAGTCAAGGATTCTTTGTTAAAAATATTTTAAAACTTTAATCCAAATTTCCTAAAATATTTTATTATACTAAATAAATGCATAAATGACATATATGAAAATAATTTTTTACTTTTCCTTTGATAATAGTGTATTAAATAAATTTGAGGATTATAAAATATTTTCCATCCGGCTGTTTTTGCACGATAACAAAAGTCAATATCTTCATAACCAAAAAAATAATTCTCATCTAGGCAAACGAATTTTTTCTATAACTTCTCTCCTTATAAATTGACAAGCACCAATAACCCAGTCAACTTCTATTGGATTTTCATATGTTATATATTTCAAATAATATTTTTGCTTAAAACTTGAAGGAGTGATTTGAGGAAAAGCCCTACCGAGTATGCCTCTAATTGTAGGGAAATCTCTACGCTTGGTTGGATATCTCGATTAATAAATAATAATTTTGGTCCTAATATCCCAATATTTTGATTATTTTTTAGATATTCCGAACCATTTGCAATTACATCACATTCTAAAATTGTATCATCATCAAGTAAAATTATTAAATCTCCGGTAGAAATTTTAAAGGCCTGGTTTCTAGCAGAAGCTACTCCCATATTTTTCTCATTAATTATAAGAGTTATATCAGGGAATAATTTTTTATAAATTCTATAGTATTATCTGAAGATTTATTATCAACTACTATTAATTCATCAATTGAATTCTTTGAATATTTATAAATAGAATCTAAACATTTTTGAAGTTTTTCTTTTTGATTCCAGGTAAATAATTAATATTGAAGTTTTCATCAGAAAAATTTACTTAATAATTTTAATAACCTGTTTTTTTGTTGCATCCTTAAATATTTGATAATATTTTCATCCTTATAATAATCTCTTATAGCAAAAATATTTTTGAAATATCCATGAAAATAATAAATACAACCAACAATATATGGTGATTCAAACATGATTTTAACGCCTTTTAAGAAGGCAAAGATATGATAATATTTGAAATAAGCTGCATAATATCCTTTTAAATAATTTTCTCTTTTTTTACCTACTGCACTTTCCATCTTTTTTAGATGAGTTACCACTTCATTTTCAATTATTTTGGTTTGGTATCCATTGACATTTGCTTTTAATATTATCGATTAGATCCCACATTTTTAATTTTTCAAGTGGTGAAATCTTAGAGAAACATTCATAACTATAAACTTTTGATGCACCATATGGATGATCTTCTATATTTTTTTTAACTCTTTTCCCATCTAGTTTCTAATAACAATACCTGAGGCAATTCCAAGATATTTGTTTTTTTCAAATTCATTAAAGATATTCTTAAAATAATCTGGTTGAAATTTTAAATCAGCATCCAATTTAACTATAAATTCATAATTATGTTTTATAAATTGCGTCCCAAATTCAAATGCTCGAATTACTCCTGCTCCCGGCATTCGTTCTTGATTTTCTAAATTTAAGTTATATAATTCTATAAATTTATATTCTTCAATATACTTACTAATAATTCTTACAGTATTATCTTTTGAATTATCATTAATAATTATCCATTGGATGGGTTTATGGTTTGTTTAATAACAGACAGAATTGTTTGTTCTATAAATTCTTCTTCGTCTCTTACTGGTGTTATAATAATATAATTCATCAATTAATCTTTAAAGTAACCAAATATTCTTCTCAATAACCAATAATAAATAAGGGATAATATATTTCTTCGGACAACTTAAAAAGGTAAAATTTGTATGATAAATTAGATTTCCGCCCCCTCCTTTGGAAAATAAATGATTATAAAAACTTCTTAATACTTTTTTCTTTTTTATATCGATTTGACCCAACTTCAGAACTTTCAACAAATATCAATAAATTTCTTGGAGACAATAATATTCATTCCATAATTTTTTGCTCGAAATACAAATTCATTATCAGCAGCAATTTGCGGTAATTTTTCTTCATTAAACAATCCTATTTTCTGAAAAATAAAACATGGAATTAGTAAACCCCGTCCAGGTAAAGTATCACTTTGAATGTATTCTTCTGAAATATCTATTAAAGTGTTTATTTAAATAATAATACTTATTGTTAGCAAATAACCAATTAATTTTTTGTCCTGCATAAAAAATTTTCATGTTTTTTTTGATCACAGAAACCGCTCCTATGATGGAATTAGGATTATTTTCAAATCTTTAATTGCATTTGCAATAAATGAATTTATCCAATTCAGTATCATTATTTAACAATAAAATATAATCCCCTTTATTTTCCAAAACATATTTAACACCTAAATTTATAGAACGTGTCCACCAAAAATTACCATCACCTATAATTACATGTACTTCAGGAAATTCATTTTTTAACATTTCAGAAGTATTATCAGTTGATCCATCATCGATTATTATAATTTTAAAATTTTTTAGTGATTGATTTCGAAGAGAAATCAAACACTTTCTTGTAAAATTTTTACGATTAAATACTGGTATAATTATATAAATCAATTATCGTTATGATTTTTGAATAAATGTGTACCGGAAGGATGTACAAACAAAATATAAATCTAATTATTCTGTACTTTTTAAGCTGTACATAGTAATTGCAAAAAGATATGGGGTATATAAAATTGGTTCGGCGAATGATACCGTAAATATTATAGCGATCAGAAAAAAGCCTCCAGCTTTATTATTATTTTCTTTACTTAATTTACTTCCAGTAGCATAAATACCAAGGGTATATAATGCAAATAATAGTATCCCCAATCTTAGTATTAGATCAGATAAACCATTTGTTCTTTTAATATTATAATGTCCCAAATATCTGGTTTGATCATTTATACCCCGTCCTAAAATAGGATCACGAATAAGGTCATCAAGATCTAAAATAAAACTTGCAAATCTATTTGTCGTATATTCATATTTTAATCCACTTGAGCCTAATCCTTCATTAACTTTTTCAATATCAACACTATATATCCTTTCAATTTTACCTGTCATAAATTCCAATTGACTAATATAAAATAGTAGTGGTATAAAAAGAATTAAAAATATTATCTTTTTCCCTAGTTTAATATTAAATCCATAAAATAATGTTAGTACTATTAAACCCAAATACGCCGTTGTTGAAAAAGTTGTAATTATAGCAATTAGAAATATTATCTTTCTTCTATCTATTTTAAAATTGTTAAAATTAAATCTATCATCAAAGTAATAACTAAAAATGATCCATATGCCCCAGGTTCCCAGCTAAATCCAGAATTTCTAAAAGCATGATTTAAATAAAATGTGAATAGAATAGAATTTGAGTATGCATCATTCCCATTATGAAGAATGGGAAGGCAATTGTAAACAAACTATTTAATTTAAATATTACACTTGGAATTATTAACTGTAAAGTAAACCCAATTAAACTTACAATAGCCAAATAATAAACAATTTTAATAGCCTTTTCAAAAAATTCGTTAATACTAATAATCAAAAAATAAGCAACACCAATATTGACTAAAAAACCCAAATAAGTATAATTGCTATCATAATCTTCTATGCTAATATTAAATTTATAATATATCAGTATTATCCATATAATAGCTATCAAAATTAAAAAATAAAATTGCCACCTTATTTTGAGTCCATAAATTTTTAGATATAAAAATGAACTAATAAATAGCAATACTAAAAAAATTTAAAATTAAAAAGAAATGATGCCCTTGCCGAAATCATCAAAAACAAAAATATTAATATGTATTCTACCATTTTTTTAGACTTTATTTACATTTCCTTCTATTAAAGACTTTTAAAAAGTTTGTGGCAGAATTCAAAATATTTAATATTGTTTTGAATCCACGCTAAATCTTTATCCCACCATTTAAAATTCAGTAGGAACTCAATTATATCATTTGTAAAGCGGTAACGAATTATTTTGCCTGGTATACCGCCAATAATAGAATATGGCTCAACATTTTTTGTGACAATGGAACCGGCAGCGATAATAGCCCCATCACCAATTTTAATCCCATCTATTATCTGAACATTATTTCCAATCCAAACATCATTCCCAATATCTACAACATATTGTTTTCATTATCTACATATTTATGTTCTTCAAATTTTTGTTCTTAACAAACGTAAATCCAGCTTGTTTTTTTAATGAAAAAAAAGCCGGATGAATAATACAAATTCTGATGCGGATGTATTCCCAAATAAATTCTTACATTATCACCAATAGCACAAAATCTTCCAATCTTGTATGCTTTATTATCGAATTATTTGCTATATAACTACCAAACCAATATGAGAATTATAAAAACTGGTATTTGACATAAAAGCATTAAATCCTTCAAAATTTGAATTAGTATTAATTTTCGACATTTTTTCCAAATTTAATTTTATATCTTTTTGCAAAATATATTTTAGTAAAAAAATAGTAAGAATTTTTTAAGAATCTTTTTAACATTTTGAATTAGTTGAAATAATTTTATTAATTTCTTGTATTGAGGTTGGGAAATAGATTTTTTTCTCCTCTTCTAAGTTTTTTGTCAGATAAAGGATATAATTTTTCTTCCTTTCTTCTTCTTCCGGTTTAAAATAATTTAATAGAGAAATTGAAATGCATCCTTCATTTGCTGCTTCAAATAAAACTGAACTTGAATATCCAATAACAAATTTAAAAGAATGAAATAAAATATTTGCGGGCAAAGATGAATCTATTTGTGAATAGTTTTTTTCTTTTGAAAAAAGTTTTTTAAACTAGGATGCACTTTAACAAAAACTCTTCATTTTCAAATAAAACATCTAATAATGCATCATTCTTATTTATATATTCATCATAACCAATTGTCTTGTGTTCTAGAAACCCTCCTGTTAAATATAAAATGCACTATTTTCTGGAACTCGAGGAATTATTACTTCCGATTGCAGAATTTATTAATTCCCAATTCGGTTTAAATGCAAAAATTTTTGCATTGACAAAATTTAGGAAAAATTGTGATAACTGCAAAAATGGTTCTTTCTCCTGTCCAAACAGGAACAACCTTTATATTATATAAAAAGTAGATTTTTAAGAGTTGCTATTCTAATTTTCCAGTCATAATGAATTTCCCAGAAACTTATATCTATATCGGGACTATAATAAATAGTATTCTTTGAAGACATTTTTTTTAATAGCCATGATTCAAAATAGCCAAATGCGTTAAAGAAAAAATAAATAGTACAACTTTTATATTTTCTAAATTTCAACCAATGTAAATATTTATTAAAATAGAATCGGGGAATAAAATACAATCGTTGAAGAAAATTTGTATTCTTTATATTGTCTACTTTAATTAACTTCTTTTCCCCATATAAATTGGAAAATAATTTA
>CAVZSD010000017.1:0-72834 GCA_963777615.1 uncultured Bacteroidota bacterium
ATTAGTTGCTGAGAATAGTCTGTTTGGTGGAGTTGAAGAGGAAGTTTTAATAACTGAACCTGAATTAAATATCATCAAACCATGGACACAGAAAGAACGGCTTGCTAAAGAAAGAGAAGTGGTAGGATTTTATGTCTCGGATCATCCTTTAAGAAAATATGAAGTTGACTATAAATCTTTTGCAACTATTCATCTTGGTGAGACCGAACAGCTTGAAGAGATGGATAAAGTTAGAGCGATTGGAGTTATCACCGGGCTTCGGACTAAAATTGATAAATCGAACAGGACAATGGCTTTCTTTACATTAGATGATTTTTCCGGTTCATGCGAATGTTTAATGTTTTCAAAAATTTATGAAAAATATTCAAACCTTGTTAAAGAAGAAGAATGTGTAGTAATGATTGGAACTCCTGAAAGCAGCGGCGATGCAATCAAATTACATATTGAAGAAGTAATTCCACTGGAGCAATCGAGAAGCCGTTTTGCCCAAAGTGTTAAAATTATCTTCGATAAAGAAAAAAATAATGAAAAAGATGTTTTAACTTTAAAAAAATATTTCAAAAATATAAAGGCGATTACCCTGTTTACATTCACCTCGCTAATAACGGTTCCAAGGCTAAATTGTTTTATATCGAAAATTTTAAAGTTGATTTGTCTGATGATTTTATTAATGAAGTGATTAATTTACTCGGTGAAGATTCGCTGCTGTTAAATAAGAAGTGAATTTTATAACAGATTGTCATTCTCCAAATGTTGTATAACTCTTAGCTATTTTGTATAATTTGACCTTTAATTTAATCAAAATTGAGAAACTAGAGCAGATTTATGGCTGATAATGCTAATAATAAATTCTGGGCAGTAATTCTTGGCGCATCTTCAGGCTTTGGTGAGGCTGCTTCCAAAAAATTAGCAGAAGACGGATATAACATCATCGGAGTTCACCTGGATAGACAGGCAACCATGCCTAATGTTGAAAAAATTATAAATGATATTCAATCTAAAAATGTTCAAGTGAAATTTTTCAATGCCAATGCTGCTGATGAAGCTAAGCGTATTGAAATAATAAATGAAATTAATAAATTTGCAAATGGAGAAGCGATAGTAAAAGTATTGATGCATTCTCTTGCTTTCGGAACCTTAAAACCATTTATTCCAAATGATGAATGAACAAGCTTTAACTAAAGCACAAATGGAAATGACTCTAGATGTAATGGCCCATTCATTAGTTTATTGGACACAGGATTTAGTTAGAAATAATTTACTGGCTAGAAAAGCCAGAATATTTGCAATGACAAGTTCCGGAAGTCATGCAGCAATTCCTTATTACGGAGCTGTTTCGGCGGCTAAATCAACTTTGGAGTCACATATTCGCCAGCTTTCAGTTGAACTTGGCCCCATGGAAGCTTCAGTCAATTCAATTATGGCAGGGGTAACCGACACTCCGGCTTTAAGAAAAATTCCGGGAAATGTTCCAATGATTGAAGTAGCAAAAAGAAAAAATCCAAGGAATAGATTAACAACACCTGAAGATGTAGCAAAAGTAATATCGGTTTTATGTAAGGAAGGAGGGGAATGGATTTCAGGGGGAATAATTCACGCAGATGGCGGGGAGGATGTAGTGAATTATGTAGGGCAAAACAGTAAACAAATTTTATAAACAATAACAAGAAAAATATTAAGGACTAGATAAATGAAACCAATTACGATAACTGATGATAATTTTGAACAAGAAGTAACAAAATCTGATAAACCGGTATTAATTGATTTTTGGGCAGCATGGTGCGGCCCATGTAGAATGATTGCTCCAATAGTTGAAGAATTAGCTCTAGAATACGATGGTAAAATAAAAATCGGTAAGCTGGATGTGGATGAAAATCAGCAGACAGCTATAAAATTTGGTGTTAGAAGTATTCCCACAATATTAATATTTAAGAATGGTGCTCTCAAAGACACAATCATTGGTGCAGTACCAAAAGCACAAATTGTTCAGAGGCTAAGCTCTTCTATGTAAATCAATTGAAAGTATTGTTTGTCGTCAATGAATGCATAATTTAAATAAACCAATTTCTTTGAGAAATTGGGTTTATAATATAGTTACAACAAAATTATTTAATATTTTCAAGCTGAAGGGGTTTAACCTTTATGAAAAAGATAATCATCACTGATGCAGTAGATAAAAAAAGTGCAGCCATTTTAGAATCAGCCGGCTTTGAGGTCAATTATACACCTGGTTTGCCAAAAGATGAACTTAAAAAAATTATAAAAGATTACAATGGACTTAATTGTAAGAAGCGAAACAAAAGTTACTTCCGATGTAATTGAGTTGATGGATAATATGGAAGTAATTGGCCGAGCTGGTACAGGTGTTGATAATATTGATGTTGAAGCCGCAACCCGCAAAGGAATTATTGTAATGAATACTCCTGGCGGCAATACAATTTCAACTGCGGAACATTCAATGGCATTAATTCTTTCAATGTGCAGTAATATTCCGCAGGCAAATCAATCATTACGTGCCGGTAAATGGGATAAGAAAACATATAAAGGAACTGAACTTCATAGTAAGACAATTGGAATAATTGGCCTTGGAAAAATTGGAAGAGAAGTAGCAATTAGATGTAAAGCTTTTGGGATGAAAGTAATTGGATATGATCCGGTGTTATCAGAAGAAATTGCTTCAAAACTAGGTGTTGCTTTAGTTGATCTGGATACAATTTTCAGTCAGTCGATATTATTACTGTTCATGTGCCTTTAACTGATGAAACTAAATTTTTAATTTCTGATGAAACATTGAAAAAATGTAAAGATGGAGTTAAAATAATTAATTGTGCTCGCGGCGGAATTGTAGATGAAGATGCTTTAGTCCGTGCACTTGATTCAGGTAAAGTTTCTTCTGCAGCTTTAGATGTTTATATAAAAGAACCACCGGATTTAACCAGTAAGTTAATTCAGCATCCCAAATTAGTTTCAACTCCTCACTTAGGCGCTTCAACCGAAGAAGCGCAGGAAAAAGTAGCTATACAAATTGCTGAACAAATGGTTGACCTGTTCAATGAAACTTCCGTAAAGGGAGCAATAAATGCTTCAGCTATTGAAGCAATGGGAAATAAAGATTTAGCTCCATTTGTAAAGCTTGGTGAGAATTTAGGAGCTATTCATGCTCAATTGATTCAAGGACAATTAAAGCAAATTAATATAAATTATAGCGGTGAACTTCTTCATTCATCAACCACTTTGCTTTCAACTTCAGTTATTAAAGGATTCTTATCGAAAAAGAAAAGTGAAGTTGTGAATTTGATAAATGCGCCGTTCCTTGCTCAAGAAATGGGCATAGTAATTAATGAAACAAAATCAGGTGCAAATTCTAATTATACAAATTTATTAACAGTTGAATTTGTTACTGAAAAAGAGCAAAGATCTATTGCAGGAACTGTATTTGGACAAGTGAAATTCGTTTAGTCAATATTGATGATTTTCACCTCGAATTAAAACCCGAAGGCCATATGCTTTTTTATTCAAATATTGATAAACCGGGTATGCTTGCAAATGTTGGAAAAATTTTAGCTGATGCAAATATTAATATTGCAGGCTTATCTTTAGGCAGACTAGATATCGGCAAAGAGGCATTTACTGTAATTAATGTTGATAGTGAAATTAATAAAGATGTAGCAAAGAAGATTTCTTCAATCAACGGTGTAAAAAAGGTATATACGGTAAAAATTTAGGGATAGGCGGTTTTTATGCTTGACATATATAAAAGAATAGTAGTAAGTTGTAATTAAGCATGTTGCTAAAATTAAGTGAATCTGATTGATTGCTTAATTTATATTAACTATTGAACAGTAAATAATTTAATTTTTAATATAATTTTTATCGCACTGGTGGAGGGACAAAAATTATTAGGGGTTTCCTATTTAATGTCCTCATATCGAGCAAAGTAAAAGTACACTCTAATTAACTAATATCATAACTATAAGGAGTATCATAATGATAAAACGATTACCGTTTCATTAATCATTGTTTCTTTATTGGCTTCTTTTGGATTTACTCAATCTAAAAAACTTATTGAGCAAAAAGCACAAAAAAATTGATCCTAATTCAAAAGTAAATTTAATAATTTTGTTAATAAAGAAAGAAAATTAAATAAAACATCAGTTGCTAATCAATTAATTTTTACAGATTATGATTATGCGTGTAATAATTCAATCCCAAATATGTTGGACATGTATGATTTTACAGGTGATGGAGTTCTTGATGTTGTGGCAGTTGCAATGCAGAGATTTGATGGTGTTACATGCTAGTCGTGAAGTTCAGAATGATAGTTGGAAATCCGACTGATGGATTTACAAATTTTCCTATATCTGCAGCGATTCAGGCGCAGGATGGGGAACTATGTATGTTGCTACAGCTGGCCCTTTAGAGTGGGAATGCTTTAAGCAATGTACCATCAAGATGGCAAATCTTGGTTAACTAAAGTGAATTAATGACCCAATTTTACGGTAACTATGTCGGATAGTGGTTTGATTTGCAGGAAACTTTCCTTCTTTCGTCTATAAAGAAGATGGAACTTTTTATGCAGCTAATACCAATGGAGCTCTTTACTACATCTACAGATCAAGGCACTTTATTTGATTTTACAGGAGTTTATTTTGATCCAGATGATCCTACAATTACTGATTACAATAGTGAATATCTTCTTAAAAAATCACCAAATGGTACAATATATTTTTCATCCAGGTAGTATGGACTGTGCTGGAAATGGTGGAATTGGAGGGGTGCTCGCCGATTCTACTGATTATGTTGGTATAAATTATTCCACAGATGGTGGAGCTAATTGGCAATTTGAAAAAATCGGAAGAGATGGTATTACTCCTGTCTCAAATAGATCTGGTTATTATCCTCTTTTTGAAAATTTTGGACAAATAAATGGAGCTGTTGATAATAAAGGTGTTATGCATGTTACTATGAATGGATATTCAGTTACTGGGTTAGAGATACAGATACTACTATTTGCTTTCCGTGCTATTATATTGGAATAGCCGCGATAAACAATGGCTGTCAGTTTCAGATACAACCGTAGAACATACATATTATCAGACAGGCACTTATGAATATCCCGGAAATGGTATTGGTAATGCATATGTTACGCCGGTTATTTCTGCAGATGGTCAAAATGTGGTAGTACTTTATCAAGGTCCTGAATATTCAGGAACACCAGGAGTTGGTGAGCCGAATGCTTGGACCCCAACTACAAATGATCCAGATGAAATTAATTATACAGATTTATATTATTCTGTTTCAAATGATGGTGGAGTTACATGGAGCCCAACAGCATTGGTTCCAAGTGCTAGTGCACAAAAGGTACAAGAATGCTATCCTGCTCCAGCCCCATGGTTATATGATAATGGAGATAACACAGGCACTGTTAATCTTTTATTTATGATTGATGACATTCCTGGAACAAGTTTATTTGATAATAATAACTCTGCAAATAATAACAGCAGCTGGAATTATACAAGCTTTTCTGTTGCAACTGTAACGGTGTTGAAGATCCAGGTTATAAAGTTAATAGATTTAAATTGGAACAAAATTATCCGAATCCTTTCAACCCAAGCACAATTAATTAAATATACAATTTCTGAAAGAAGTAATGTTTCTCTTAAAGTATATGATATGCTTGGTAGAGAAGTTGCTACATTAGATCAATGAAGTTAAAGATGCAAATTCTTATGAAGTTAAATTTGATGCTTCTAATTTAGCTTCCGGATTATATATTTATAAATTGCAGGCCGGTGATTTTACTTCATCAAAGAAAATGATGCTGTTAAAGTAAGAGGTTTGAATAATAAAGTCATGCGGGCGGATTTCCTTTTTAAAGGGATGTCCGCCCTTTTTTTGAGTTGTAATTGAAATGCTTTGGCTAGGATTTTTCAGTTCAAATTATTAAAACTCGAAAGAATAAAAATTAAATTATGGTGGAGAAGATGAAAATTTTTTTTACTGGTTGCTTTATTCTGATTAACCTTTGTTTTTATTCAACTGATATATTTGGCCAGACCGGTGTTGGAAAACTTAGCGGAAAGGTCGTAGACGCTGATACCAGCGAACCTTTGATTGGTGCTAATGTTGTTATTGTATAATTCCGATCTTGGTGCCGCAACAAATGTTGAAGGAGATTATTTTATTTTAAATATTACTCCTGGAACATATAGTATTAAAGTTAGCTATGTCGGATACGCCCCACGTACTGTAGAAGGAGTTAGAATTGTTGCTGGAATTACATATAAGTTAAATGTTGAATTGTCAACAGATTTTTCGTTGCCTGAAATTGTAGTTGAAGATAAAAAATTCTTTGAAGAGAAAGCAACCAATACCATTAAAGTTGTTGATGCAAACCAAATTTCAAAATTACCGGTTAGAGGAGTTGCACAAATAGCTTCACTCCAATCCGGTGTTGTTATGCAGGAAGGAAGCGGAGGAACAGATGGAAATGCTGCAATAAATATTCGTGGGGGAAGAAGCAGCGAAGTATTATATATTATTGATGGAATTCCGCAGAATAATTTATATAATAGAAGTAGTGTAGCACAGGTTAGTAATGATGCAATCGAGCAGATATCTTTTCAAGTTGGCGGTTACGAAGCGAAATATGGCCAGGCTCAATCGGGAATAATAAACGTAACAACAAAATCCGGAAATCCGTATTATAATATTTCTGCCGATGTAGTTTCTTCAAGCTTTACCGATGATTATGGTTATAATTTATATTCCGGCACTTTAAGCGGACCAATAATTCCTGGGTTAAATAATCATACTATTTTTTTATCTGGTGAAAGAGGCTGGTTTAAAGACAGCGATCCATCAGCAGTACCTATAGAATTTTATAATCTTGAAGACGGCCAATATGTTAAACATTCCTATTCTACACATCCAAATAATGCAGCAAATGTTTGGAGAATAAGCGGCAGGACAAATGACAGATTTCGGAAGCTTTACAGCAAACTTAGGAGCGATATATAATAAAAGAACTTCTAGTATTTATTCTCAAATAGCAGCTAAAAATTCTTCTAATTTTTTTGATAAGTTTTATCAGGAAAATTTATCTTTAAGTTCAAGAATTTCTCAGACAATAAATAACTCAACGTTTTGGAATTTAAATTTAGGCTATAGACTATTTAACTTTAAAAGATATAATCCTTATTTTGAAGATAATCTATACTGCATATGGAGACAGCTCTTTATGGGCTTCGAAATTTGGAGTGGCATTGCTTGGCAAATGGACAAAGAACTAAATCCACTGATGAAAACGGAGTTTTCTTATCAGAAGGTTGTGCAACTAATCTATATCAAAAAAGAGAAAATAATGCCGCTACTTTGGATTTAGATTTAACAAGCCAAATAGATAATCATTTATTAGAATTTGGCGCCGGGGTATCATATAGTATTGTTAGAGGATATGGAATTTATGCCTACCAAATCGCAGGCCAGGCAGATTCATTAACTGCAGATGAGAAATATTATAATCTCCAGCCGTTTGTTTATGGCTATGATTTAACAGGGCAAAACAAAGTTGGAACAAATTATTCTGATCCCACTAGCTTCTTCAAGCTTAAAAAGGCCTGATAAATTACAGGCGTGCACGTCACCAATAATTGCTTATGGTTATCTCCAGGATAGATTTGAATTGGAAGATTTAGTGCTAAATATAGGTTTAAGATTAGATTATTTTGATATTAAATCTTATGAATTGATAAACCCGGATTTACCTTATGGTGGAGGCTCGGATCCAAACGCTTTTGATAATGGAGATTTTAAATTAAGGAAACCTGAAATACTTCTTTCACCTAGAATCGGTATTGGTTTTCCTGTAACTCAATCTACGGTATTTCATGCTCAATACGGTAGATTTATTCAACTTCCTGAATTGAATGATGTTTATGCCGGGCCGTTTGATTATAATAGTTATATTTCTTATGAACCTCAGGATGGCCAGAACGCGTCCCTAGATAAAGAAGTAACTACTCAATACGAAGTAGGCTTCAGGCAGTCTTTCGGCAATACTGCTGCATTAAATATTACTTTGTTTTATAAAAATATTCAGGGTTTGGTAAATACACGGAACACAAAATTTCAGAGAACAGTCGGCGGTCAAATTTTAAATGCCATTAAAAGAACAAATTCAGATTTCGGTACAACAAAAGGATTGGCTTTTTCTTTAGATGTAGCTAAAATGAATTATATTAGTCTTTCGGCACAATATACTTATTCAATTGCTGAAGGCACTGGTTCTTCTACAAGCTCCAGCCAAACTGCTGTTTTTAGAAACGATGATAAACTTCCTCCAAAAGTTATAGCTCCTTTGGATTTTGACCAAACACATACTGCGACAGTAAATCTTGATATTTATATTCCTAAAGGCAGCGGCGGTTATTTGGAAATGTTGGATGCTAATTTCCTCTTTTCATTTAATTCTGGCAGGCCTTATACACCTCTTGATAAATATAACATTATTGGTGATAATGGAATAGGTGCAACAACTGAAGGATATATTAACTCTAGATATGGTCCAAGTAATTTTAGAGTAGATATGAAATTGGAAAAACAGTTTGTAATTGGAGGATTACAATTTGCCCCCTATCTATGGATAGAGAATTTATTTGATGTTGATAATGTTGTAAATGTATGGAGGTCAACAGGAGATCCATTAACAACCGGCTGGTTAAATACTACAGAAGGTAAAGCAACTTCAGCAAATCTTGGGCAAGGATATGTTTATGATTATCAATCTTTGGAAAGAGATCCGTCAAATTTTGGTGTTCCAAGAACTATTAAACTGGGTTTAAGATTACTTTTTTCAGGGTCTCAATATTAATTCTTATGATTTTTAAATAAAAATTATATATAAAATGAAACCAAAAAGTTTAAAATTATATGTTTATTTGATTACCGTTATTTTATTTTTATCAATTAAGTGCTATCGCTGGAGAGCATAAAGATAGTAAGGGAATAAAGTTGAGTAAATCAGAAAAATCATACTGCCACCACGTCTGATGCATCAGGTAAAGTAGGAGATTCATATCGATTATTTATTAATAATGTTAATATGCCAATGAATAGACAAGGGATAATTGCAGATGTAAATATTCCTGATAAAGATGCTAAATGTTAGCGGATCAGGAGGAAAATTTGCCGGAAATGTTTTTTTATTTTCCGGGGGATTTTTCTTAAGTGGGTATGCAAATGGTACGTTGTTTTCTAATGCAGTTGCTTCTGCTACTCTTGTAGGAGATTATGTTCAGGGAACTGTTGCTGACGGTTCATCAGATCCGAGAGCACAATTTATGTTGTTAAATCTTCCGATGTTCCTTTTACTAGCCAAAGTTGGCAAGATTGGAAAGATGCTGTTGATTTAGGTGCAGACTTTTATGATGGCGATGGCGATGGGTTATATAATCCTATTGATAAAAATGGTAATGGGAAATGGGATCCAGATGAAGATAGGCCTGATTTAATTGGAGATGAAACAGTCTGGTGTGTTTATAATGACGGGTTGCACAAAGTACTAGAAGATGGAATACCGTTGCACCACTGGGTATTGAAGTTAGGCAAAGTGTTTTTGCATTTGCTTCCTCAGGTGCAATTGGAAATATTATTTTTGTAAGATACAGATTTAAATATGTCGGATTAGAAAAGCCGGGTGAACCTGATCAATTAAATGATGTTTATTTTGGAGTTTGGGCTGATCCTGATATTGGGGATCCAGAAGACGATTTAGTAGGCAGTGATGTATCTAAGAAATGTTGGTTATACTTATAATAAGGGAGTGATGATGTTTACGGATCACAACCTCCTGCTTTCTTAATTGATTTTTTCTCCGGCCCAGTTTCTTATATTGCTGGTGAAACATTTACTGATAATAATGGGAATGGGGTATATGATGAAGGCACCGATACGCCGTTAGATACGGCTTACAGTTACAGAGGACAGATTAAAGGAATTGTAAAATATCCGGGTGCAAAAAATTTAGGCATTTCATCATTTGTTCAATATAGGAATGGAGATGCTACTTTAAATGATCCCAATACTGCCATCGCAGGCAAGAAATTATATGCTTGGTTTAGATAAAAATGGTAAACCAATTGATCCATGTACATTTTCTTATGGAAAAGTTTTTGGGATACCATGTGCAACCGTTGATAATAGATTTTGGTATTCCGGTGATCCTGTTACAAATACTGGTTGGATAAATACAGTTGCAGCAGATGCAAGGCAAATGCAGAATATTGGTCCATTTTTTTTAAATAAAAATCAAGAAAAAGAAATTGTTGTTGCTTATGTTGTCGCAAAAGGGAATGATGCGATTGATGCAATAACTGCAGCCAGAAAAATTGATGATGGTGCACAGACAATTTTTGATAATAACTTTTTAGCTCCGGCTCCTCCTCCTGCACCAAAAGTGTCTGTTTCTACAAATGATGAATTTATTGAACTCCAATGGGATACGCCGGAACAAGTTAATTATACAAATAAAACAAAAACTTATGATTTGCAATTTAAAGGTTATAATGTTTATGCTTTTAAAACTTCAATAAATGAAGAAACAGTTAATAATTTACCCAATCAAACTTTAGTTGCAAGTTATCAATTAGATGATTTAATTAATGATTTATATTTTCAAAATGGTGCTACAGGTGGAATTGAATTGTTATATAAAGCATCTGAAAATAAATTGGATAAAAATGTTTATGCAGATCCCAAACACGGCAGAATAAGATTAAGAATTACTCAAGATCCCTTTACCGGAGGTGATTTAATTAAAGGAAAACCGTATTATTTTGCCGTTACTTCATACGCTATTAATTATGATGCATTAAAGTATAAATTAAATCCGGATACTACCGGTGTATTTGGCGATTATTATCTTTCTTCAAACACTTTTGTTCAGGTTTCGGAGAATATTAAAACTGTCCATTACTGTGAAACTAGGAGATAATTTATATAGTCCTCCATTGCTGCTTAGATGATGCAAATCATATTGCAGGAGGAACATCAGGTAATATTAAAATTGATGCTATTGAAAAACAAAATTTAACTGGAGACGATTATAAAGTTGCGTTTATAGTTGATAGCTCCAACTCACTTTATTCGGCTTATTGGAATTTAGTGAATTCTTCAACTGGAGTAACCTTAGTTGATTCGTCAAAACTTTTTCTTCCGAATCAAAGATGTTGTGTCTTCAGTTCCAACAGAAGGTTTTATTGTAAAACTAGATACAGTTACTCCAGCATTAGGAGACTTAGAAATTAATACTCACAACAAGAGTGGTATAATGCAGATAAAACCCAATATTATTATGTTGCTTCAGACCTTGCACAGTCTAAAAAGATTTCTTCTCTTTCAGGGTTGAATACAGTTTAACCAACACCTATATTAAAGCAGACCGAATCAGGCGCGTTGAAATAAGATTTGGTGAGGCAGGAAAAGCATATAGGTATTTAAATGGTTATATAGGAAGTGCTTTGACTAGAAGGAATTCATATGTATATGCTAAAGCAGTAAGTGCAGTCCGACACAATCAGGAAAAGGTGTGGTAGGAAAATTTGGTGAAGGATTTGTTGATGTTCCGTTTACAGCTTGGGTAGAAGATCCACAGTCAATCAGTGGAGGTTTTGGTGAAAGAAGACAATTAGCCGTTGGATTTATTGAAAAGGCTAAAAACCTAGGTGGAAATCCAGATGGTGATTGGAATCCCGGGGCTAATCTTGATGGTTCTGGAGAATATATTCTAATTTTTAACTCGACCTATGATCCTAGCGGAAACATCTACAATACTTAAAGGCGGTTTCCAGGATGGCCAAAATACAATATGGGCTGATTTACGTGGTGGAAATAATTATAAAATTCCGACAGCAGTAAATATTTCAAATGATGATAGAAAGATTTCTGCTTCTCCATATTTAAATGCACTTTATGTTATTGGGAGTTGAAAAAAAAGATAATGGCAGCAATTTCACATCAGGCGATAAATTTGTTATTCCCGTAGCAAACTTATCCCTACACTCCGTAATGATGTATTTGAATTTAAAACTAGTCAAGGAGGGGTTATTAACTGCTGATGAGCAGAAAAGTCTTTTTGAAAAAGTAAATGTATATCCAAATCCGTTATATGGTTATAATGTATGCAACAAGCTATACGAACAGTGCGCCGGATGATCCGTTTGTTACATTTACAAATTTACCAGATGATATTACAATAAAAATTTATACGCTGTCTGGATCATTGATGAGAACTTTATCTAACTCCGATAAAAGTTCGACTACATCTCCATTTTTGCAATGGGATTTACACAATGAAACAGGTTTAAGAGTTGCTTCAGGTTTATATATTGCAATTGTCTCTTCTCCAAAATATGGAGAAAAAATATTGAAGTTTTCTATTATTATGCCCCAGAAACAAATTCAAAGATATTGATTGAAGGAAAATTTTATCATAAATGAATTTTAATTTTCTTGGAGTTTAATGAGATGAAAAAAATTATTGCTAATAGTAACATTTTTAAGCGCTATCTGCGTTTGCAGGCGATGCAGCAAGAAAAGGAACTACCGGTGCCGAGGAATTGTTGATTCCGGTAGGTGCGCATGGTATTGCAACCGGTGGTGCAATGCTTTCTTCACTTACTGGGCTCGAGTCTATTTACTATAATCCCGCCGGCCTTAGATCTTTCCTCAAATACCGAAGCAATGTTTAGTTACATGAATTATATTGCGGATATAAATGTTTCATATTTTGCAGCATCAACATAATTTGAAGATCTAGGTTCAATTGGGATTAAGTTTTAAAACTTTTGATTTCGGTGAAATTCCTGTTACTACAAATGATCTTCCCTGATGGAACAGGCAGTACTTACTCTCCATCATTTTTAATGGTAGGATTAACATATTCCAAAGTTATTACTGATAGAATATCAGTTGGCACAAATGCGAAGCTAATAAGTGAAAAGATACAAAATACCAGTGCCAATGGTTTTGCAATTGATGTTGGTGTTCAATATAAATTTAACAGCAGGCATTATCAATGGCAGCAGTTATAAAAAATATTGGAACAAATATGGTGTTATTCGGGAGAAGAGCTTCGTCAAAAGACGGAAGTGCCAAATGTCTTCAATTGGTTCACCACGATGCAACTTATGAAGTTGTTGCCGAAACATTTCCAAGATACCAAGTTATTTTGAATTAAGCTTAGGATATAACTACCAATTTGATGAGCAGAATAATATTCTTATTCGGAACTACTTTTACTGCAAATAATTCATTGGAAGATAAAATGAATTTCGGATTAGAATATGGTTTTATGAAAATTTTATTTTTAAGAGGTGGATATAATATGATGATAGGCGCTTCTTCTGATGAATCAATATTTGGATTTACTGCCGGTGCAGGTGTTGATTATACAGTTGGAAATGATGTAGGGTTTACCTTTGATTATGCTTACAGAGATGTTAAAGATTTTCCCACAGCAAACCATATTTTTACCGTAAAATTATCATTGCAATAAACAAAATAGTGTTATAAGTTAAGGCGTCTAAAAAATGACGCCTTTTTTATTAATTAAAATTTTAAAGAGTTAATGAAAACAAAATATACTCTTTTTCATTTACTTTTTGTTTTTATTTAGTTTTATATAACAAATACCGATGCACAACAGAATAAATTTATTTTTGATTATGATTATGCCGAATTCGGATATGATACAACTTCAGATTATGTTGAGTTTTATTATTCCTTTGATCAAAACTCATTTACCAGAATAAAAAAAGATTCCGCAGTTTATGTAGAAGGTGTCTTGCACATTACTTTGGAAGATACTGTTCTCCATAAAAAATTGGTTGATAACGATTGGAAAATTTCCTACAAAATTTCCAATGATACTTCTGTAAACAATGACAATAGTTTAATTGGCGTTGTGGGATTTGTTATTCCTAAAGGAGATTATAGCTCTGACATAAGCGGTCGAGATGCTTCTAATTCGTCAGAGATAAAAATCTATAAAGAAACAATTTCTATTAAGCCCATGATGAATGATGATTTTTCAGTAAGCGACATTCAGATTATCATCTAAAATTGTTACAGGAAAGTCCTAATGAAAATTCAGTATTTTATAAAAATACTTTTGAAGTAATTCCAATTCCCACTTGCTTATTCGGGGGAAACCAGCCTGTTGTATTTTATTACTGTGAGCTTTATAATTTAAAAAATGGCGATTTAAATTCCCTTATAGATTATCTTTAAATGTGTTAAACAGCAAAGGGAAAAAGGTTTATAATAGAAACAAAGAGATAAGCTAAAAAAAGCTGATATCAAGAGTTGAAGTAGGGACATTTTAGTAAATAAATATCCAACTGATTCATATACTTTGATGGTTTCACTTATTGATACTCTGTCTAATGAAGGATTAATTCTTCTAAAAGATTTTACGTTTATAACCCGGATGTAATTTCTGAAGATACAGTATCCGGCTCCCATACTGATATATTAGGCAGCGAATTCACCGTTATGTCTGAAGAAGAAATCGATATATTTTATGCTCAATCAAAATATATTGCTACTTCTGCTGAAATAGATCAATATAAAAAAATCTCCGAACTGGAGGGCAAACGAAAATTCATGTATGAATTTTGGAAAAATCGTGATCCCGATTCCTCAACTCCTGGAAATGAATATTACAATAAGTATTTTAGCAGGGTTAAAGAAAGTGATCGCAAATTTAGCACAATTTCCCGAAAAGGTTGGAGAAGCGATAGAGGAAGAATATATATTATATATGGTGAGCCGAGCGAAATAGAAAGATTTCCAAATCAAGTTGACAGTAAGCCATATGAAATTTGGCATTACAATGATATTGAAGGCGGTGTTGTTTTTGTTTTTGCAGACTTGACAGGTTTTTCAGATTATACTCTTCTTCATTCCACAAAGCGCGGTGAACTTAGAGATGATAATTGGATGAATAGAATATCTTCTTTTTAATTAAAATTAAGATTCGAAGTTTTTTTAAGGGATGGTAAAAATGTCATCCCTTTTTTTATTTCAATTTAATATTTAATATTTTTTTATAAGTAAATTTGACATATAAATGAAAACGAAATGAAAATTAATAAACGTAATTGCAAAACAAAATCGAATACATATTATTTAAGGATTTAGCCGGCTTTTAAGAATATTCAATCTAAATACCGCTCGAAAGTTTTCCATAATAATTGGGATTATTTTTTATTATTTAATTCCAATAAGAAAGAAAGTTGTTTTAGATAATCTGCGACATGCTTTCCCGATTATAATGAGAAAAAAATAAGACAATATAGCTTTTGGTGCTTATAAAAATTTTTCAATAGCATTAGTTGAAATTTTATATCTTCCTAAAATTAAACCGCAATGCAAATTGAAAAAACAGTCATTTGCGAAAATCCGGAATTATATTAAAAAAATTCAATGAAAAAAAAGGTGTTATATTCTTTCTGCACATTTCGGAAACTGGGAATATATTGCAATGTCTGTAAGTGCAAAATTAATATCCCGTTTACTGTTATAGTCAAACCTCAGAGAAATCCATTTGTTAATAATGGATAAATAAAAATAGAATTAGATTTGAAAATAAAATTGTTTCACTTGGAATTTCTATTCGTAATGTTTATCAGGAGTTAAAAAATAAAAATGTTATCGCAATGGTTGCTGACCAAAGGGGCCCGGCTGAAGGAACTAAGCTTAAATTTTTTGGAAGATGAACTTCAATTTACACGGTCCTGCAGTTTTATCTTTGAAAACCGGGGCGCCAATAATAATAGGGATTCCAATTAGACATAAAGATTATTCTTATCATGCAAAATTAATTGAAATTGATTCCAATCAATTTGCCTGAAGATTATGATGAAAAAGTTTTGGAATTAAGCAAACGACACATGAATTATTTAGAATGCGTAATTAAAGAATATCCGGAACAATGGTTTTGGATGCATAAACGATGGAAACATTAATGAATGGTTCATTAATCTGGCTTATATATACAGTCCGTTTAACCGTTTTCTATTTCCTTAGAAAGGAACCCATCTCAGTCTGGTAAGCGCAGATTATATGATGAAACGAATTTAAACTGAACTAGTAAACAAACTGATTACAAAATTAATAAATGGAAAAAATTTTAATCATACAGACAGCATTTATCGGTGATGCAATATTAACGTTACCTATGATTCAGAAGTTGAAAGAGAAATTTCCGCAAAGTGAAATTCAGGTGATTGCCATCCCATCAACATTAGAAATATTTTCTGCTTCTCCGTTTATAAATGAAGTAATTATTATAGATAAAAGAGGAAAGCATAAATCCGTTTTTTCATTGTTTAATTTTGTAAGAAATTAAAAAAAATAATTACACAAGGATTTATTCACCGCACCGTTCATTTAGTTCCTCATTATTAGTTATGATGTTAATATAAAAGAGACTTCGGATTTTCAAACAGCAGTCTTGAGTCATGTTTATAAAAATTTAGTTGAGTATAAAATTAATCATCATGAAGTTCAAAGGAATTTAGAGTTAATTGGGTTTAATTATTCAGAAACGATGAGTTGGAAAATATTACCTCAAATAACAATTCCGATGAAAATTAAAGCAGAAGTAAGCAAGTTTTTTAAGGAGAGTTGAAGATAAAAAAATCGCAAAAGATTCAATAAATTTGCAGCGGTTGCTCCTGGAAGCGTTTGGGAAACTAAGAAATATCCAATCGAATATTATGAAGAAATAATTAAATTTTTAATTGAAAATTCTTTCTTCATATTCTATTGATCGGAGGGCATGGATGATGAAAAGTATGTGATAAATTGAACATAAGTTTAAAAAATGTTATTTCAACCGCGGGAAAATTTTCCTTAACGGATCAATAGAATTATTAAAAAAGAGTAGAAATTTTAATTTGTAATGATAGTGCTCCCACCCATTTAGGATTGTGCGCAGAGATACCCGACACTTACCTTATATTGTTCTACAATGTATCAGGTTTTGGTTTTTATCCTTACAATTCTAAAAGTAATTTTTTAAGTTTCGATGATTTAAATTGTAAACCATGCGGTATACACGGTTATAACGAATGTCCAATAAAAACATTTGAGTGCGGATATAAGCTAGTTCCGAATGTTGTTAAAAATAAAATAATGGAAATGCTGAATGATAAAAGTTAAAAAAGCTGAATTAATAAATATTGATGAAGATATAAATGAAGCGGTTGGTAACTTGTAAAGAAGATATATTTGGAAGGAAAAGTTTTTATTTATCCCACAGATACAATATACGGGTTTGGTGCAAATCCATTTAATGAAAATGCCATAGGCAGAATAAATAAAATTAAAAAAAGAGAAATTGGTAAGATGTATCATATTGCTAATTTCTGATGTGCAGACACTTTAAAAGTATGTAGATATTAAGAATTGAGAAACATCTTGATTTTTTAATTTCGGTGTGGCCGAATCCCGTTTCCTGTATATTAAACTTGAACAATGAAACCAGCAAAATTTTAGGAGTACCAACGGCTGCTTTTAGAATCCCCAATCACCGATTTTGTTTAAAGTTGTTAAAGGAAATTGAAATGCCGCTAATTTCCACAAGCGTTAATAGAAGCCAGCAGCATCCTCTTAATGAAATCAATTTAATTCAATATGAATTTGAAGAAGAGATTGACGCAATATTTTATTCAAATAAAAAATCATTTTTTACGGCTTCAACGCTAATTGATCTAAGCGAAAAATCGCCAAAATTAATTAGAGAGGGAAAAATAAAGTTTGAGGATATTCTTGAAAAATTTAATTGAAAAAATTAAAAAGATTGATGTAAAAAAGAAGCTTAAGTCGTCTTCGAAGTTTTTCTATTATGGTCATTCCGGAACATGCAGGCAGAGAAGCGCAATCACATCATGTTAATTTTAATCAGATTGCATTTTACGCCATAATCTATACTATTAGCTGTTGCATGTTTGGGTTTATTTTATTTTCGTAACTCCGGTTAAAAGGCTTGTTGTTTCCGTCACAAACAAATCTAAGCAGATCGGATTTGAAGATAGTTAATGAGTTAAATAAGAAAATGATTTTTCTTACCAGAGAGTTAGAAGAATTAAATCGACAAATGAAAAGTTGCGATATGCAATTACATTTCGGTGATTCCACTTTACTTGATTCAATAAAAACTGAAAAGAAAAAATCTGAAACTCAACTAAATTAAAATTGAAGGATCATTGCTTGCAATTGTCAAGGATTTATTTTCAAATGAGAAGGATAATAACCATAAAAGTTATTATTTTTATAACCCTGTGAATGCTTTTGTGAGCAGAGAATTTAAACCTGAAAATGGCCACATGGGTATTGATTATGTTTTGAAATCAGGTACTCCTGTTTATGCTTCTGCAAATGGGTATATTGTTTTTCTGATTATACGGTTTCTTCCGGAAATATGATTATTATTGTTCATCCTGATAATTATATTACTGTTTACAAGCATTGTTCATTACTTTTGAAAAAAGAAAGAGAAAAAGTTGTTCAAGGAGAGCTAATCGCTTTAAGCGGAAATACAGGTGAAATTACTTCAGGGCCACACTTACATTTTGAAGTTTGGAAAGACGGAAGACCAATTGATCCTAAAGAAATTTTAATTAACTATTAGCTTAATAAAAAAGGAGTAATAATTGAAAGTGAAAAACAACGAAGTAGGAAGAGATGAAGTAACAATTATAGGTAATGGGGTTGTAGTTGAAGGCAAAATGACCTCTAACGGCAATGTTCGAATTGATGGAGTTATCAATGGTGATATTATGCCCAAGGTAATTTAACTGTTGGCGAAAACGGTGAAATAAATGGTGAAATAAATTCTGAAAATGTAACCATTGGCGGAAAAGTTATTGGCAGAGTAAATGCTAAAGAAAAAGTACTCCTTGAACCAAAATGTGTATTAAAAGGCGATATCGTACAAAGATTCTTGTTGTTGAAGCAGGAGCTAAATTTGATGGAAACAGTAAAATGGGTACCGGGTTTAAACGCTCCTATGTCTCCAATTTTCCGTCGCCTCACTAAATAAAATTAATGGATAAATAAAAAGAATAATGGCGTAATTCATTTCTTAATCCGGAAATAGTAAAGTATTTAGGTTTAGGAACTCAACTAGCCGCCACAGTTACTGTAATGTTTTTTTGGGATATTGGCTTGATTCGAAATTTGAAACCAAACCTATACTTTAATAATTACCTTTGCATTATTAGGTGTTGTTATAGGGATGTATCAATTTATAAAAACAGTAATCAAAACCTGATAAATGAAAACTACCGGTTCATTATTTAAAGTGTGCGTATCAATTACGGTTATATTATTTTGTATTTTATTATTTTATTTCTTTTTGCCGGGAAAATTGAGAGTAATTTTTTATTCATATAATTTTGGCATGCGTATTTACAACTATTAATTTTTTTCTTGGGCTTATTGTTTATTAAACTTGGAATTACAAGTTCAGATAAAATATTTATTACAAGTATTTTAGGGGGAATGCTCATAAGACTAATTTTGCTTCTTGGGCTGGTATTTATTTCCTTAAAATTCTTGGAAATAAATCACAACAGCTTTATATTTACGGTCTTATTTTTTTATATTTACTACTTATCAATTGAAATTTTTTATCTAAATTTTAAGAAAAAATAGCCTTTTTTATGCCTCTTGGATTACAAGCAGTTGACTCATTTAAGACAGTACCGCAGATTCAGATAGCCGCTACATCAGGGAAGAAAGCAGTGATTGGATATTGCATCATGTTATGGACAGCCGAACAATGGAAGTTCCTTTTATGGTGAAATTCATCTTACCACAATTTCCACTAATTTTTGGAATAGATATTTCACCAACTAAGTATGTAGTATTTATGTGGTTAGTTGCTGTTATTTTAATTTTACTTTTGATGTTTGTATCAAAAAAATATAAAAAATCTCTTATACCCAAAGGAATAACTAATTTTTTCGAAATAATAATTGTATTTGTAAGAGATGAAATTGTTAAACCAACAATCGGTAAAGGTTATGAAAAATTTCTTCCTTATTTGTTAACTATTATTCTTTTTCATTTTGTTCAGTAATATGTTTGGCTTAATTCCTTACTCAGTTACAGTTACCAGCAACATAGCTGTTACAGCAGCTTTGGCTGGTATTACATTTATAGCAACTCAATTTGGTGGAATTAAAAGTTATGGATTTATCGGATATTTTAAAGGATTAGTGCCGCATGGTATGCCAAAACCGATTTTACCTTTAATGATTGTTGTTGAAATATTAGGATTATTTACAAAACCGTTTGCATTGTGTATTCGTCTTTTTGCAAATATGATTGCAGGACATGTTGTAATTTTATCATCTGCTAGGATTTAATTTTTATAATGCATACAATTTATGTTGCGCCGGTTTCAGTTGGATTTGCTTTGTTTATATATTTGCTTGAAATATTAGTTGCATTAATTCAAGCATACATTTTTACTATGTTGTCTTCCTTATTTATAGGTATGGCGGTTCACATGGAACATTAAAAATCTTAAACAATAACTTAAAATAATATTAGGAGAAAATTATGGATTTAGCATGGTTAGGTGCCGGTATTGGTGCAGGTATTGCGGTAATTGGCGCAGGGCTTGGTATTGGTAAACTTGCTGGCTCAGCTTTGGAAGCAATGGGAAGACAGCCAGAGGCCGCTGGTCCTATTAGAACTACTATGATTATTGCAGCTGCTTTAATTGAAGGTATTGCTTTCTTTGCTTTAGTTATTTGTATTCTATTAGCAGTTAAAGCTTAATATTTTAATAAATTAGGAAGAAAATTATGCTATTCAATTTAAGTTTAGCCGTAATTGCTTTAGCTCCTGAAAGCGGCGGAGGAAGTTTAATTGATGTTAATCCCGGATTAATATTCTGGACAATTATAACATTTTTAATTTTGTTAGTTGTTCTTACTAAAATAGCCTGGAAACCAATTCTATCAGCATTAAATCAGCGGGAATCAGCAATTACTGAAGCCTTGGAAAAAGCTGAAAGAGCTAAGGAAGAAGCAAAAAAAATGCTAGATGAAAATCAAGCAAACTTAGCGAAGGCTGAAGAAGAAGCTAAAAAAATTATTGATCAAAGCAGGGAATTTGCTGAAAAGTTAAAAGAGCAAAGTTAACGAATGAAAGCAAACAGCAGGCCCAAAAAATAATTGAGGATGCAACTGCAGAAATTGAAAGAAAAAAAGAATCGGCATTTGATGAATTAAAAAGTCAGGTTGTTCAAATTGCTATTCAGGCAACCGAAAAGATCTTACATGAAAAGATGGATGCTGAAAGCCAGAAAAAAATTGTTAATAAATATATTTCTGAGATTACTAAAAATTAATATGGCGGAATATAAAGTTTCAAATAGATATGCCGGCTCTTTGCTTCAAACTTCAATTGATGCAAAAAATCTGGAAGAGACGTTCAAAAGATATTGAGCTTATTGTTAATACATTAAAGCAAAATCATCAATTGCAATTGATGTTGGATAATCCGGTAATTAAGCCGGCAATAAAGCTATCAATTTTAAATGAAATATTTCAGAATAAAATTGGAAGTCAAACTATCAAAATTTATAAAATTTATTATTGATAAAGAACCGAGAAGATTTGCTTTTAGTATTTTTCAAAAATATTTAGAATTAAAAGATGAATATTTGGGAATTGTAAATGTTGAAGTAAAAACTCCTTTTGAATTTACTTCTGAACAGGAAGAACAGTTGAGAAAAAATTTAGAATTAAAGTTAAACAAAAAAATTAATTTTAAGTTTGATATTGATTCATCAATATTGGCGGATTTATAGCCAAAGGTTGGAGATACAGTTTTTGATGCATCAGTTAAACATCAACTTGAAATTTTAAAGAAGCAGTTTTTAGAAGGCAGCGCTTCATTAAATTAATTTGAGAAATCAAAAAGGAATTTAAAATGGCAGAAGTTAAACCAGACGAAATATCTGCAATACTTAGAAAGCAGTTATCAGGATTTGAAAGTGAAGTTGATATTTATGATGTTGGAACGGTTTTACAAATCGGTGACGGAATTGCCCGTGTTTATGGCTTGTCAAAAGTAATGGCAAGTGAACTGGTTGAATTTCCAAATGATGTTTTTGGAATGGTATTAAATCTTGATGAAGACAGTGTTGGCTGCGTTCTTTTTGGCGAGTCATCTTTAGTTAAAGAAGGTGATACTGTAAAAAGAACAAAACGTGTTGCTTCAATGCCTGTTGGTGATGAAATGCTTGGAAGAGTAATTAACTCCGCTTGGTGTTCCGATTGATGGTAAAGGAGCTATATACTACTGACAAAATATAAGCCGATTGAAAGAAAAGCATTTGGTGTAATTCAAAGACAATCTGTTAAAGAACCTCTTCAAACCGGTATTAGTTGCTGTTGATTCTATGATTCCGATTGGACGCGGACAAAGAGAATTAATTATTGGTGATAGGCAGACAGGTAAAACTGCTGTAGCTATTGATGCAATTATTAATCAAAAATATACTCATACTGAAGAAGCAAAAAAATTGGGTGTAAAACCCGTTTATTGTATTTATGTGGCAATCGGACAAAAGAGTTCAACTAGTTGCGCAAGTAGTGGCTAAATTGCAAGAACATGGCGCAATGGAATATACAACAGTTATTTCTGCTTCTGCATCTGAACCTGCTCCGTTACAATTTATTGCTCCTTATTCAGGTGCAACACTTGGGAGAGTTTTTCAGAGATAATGGAAAACATGCATTTGTTATTTATGATGATCTTTCAAAACAAGCTGCAGCTTATCGTGAGCTTTCATTATTATTGAGAAGGCCTCCGGGACGTGAAGCTTATCCCGGTGATGTTTTTTATCTTCACTCAAGATTATTGGAAAGAGCTTCAAAATTAAGTGAAGAATTAGGCGGCGGAAGTTTAACTGCATTACCAATAATTGAAACACAGCAAGGAGACGTTTCCGCTTATATTCCTACAAACGTTATTTCAATTACTGACGGCCAGATTTATCTTGAATCAAATTTATTTAATGCAGGTGTTAGGCCTGCTATTAACGTTGGTATTTCAGTTTCCCGTGTTGGCGGAATGCTCAAATAAAAGCAATGAAAAAAATTGCCGGAACTCTTAAACTTGATTTAGCTCAATATAGAGAACTTGAAGCATTTGCAAAATTTGGTTCTGACTTGGATAAATCTACACAAAGAACATTGGCAAAAGGTGCAAGGATTAGTTGAACTATTAAAGCAAGGACAATATGAACCTGTTCCGGTAGAAAAACAAGTTATTAGCTTATTTCTTGGAACAAATGGTTATCTAGATGACATACCTGATTTATGATGTAAAAAGATTTGAAAAAGAAGCACTTGAATTTTTTGAAGTAAAGTATAATGATGTTCTTCGAAGCAATTAAGAAAGAAAAAGAATTGAGTCGATGAAACTGATAGAAAAAATTAAAAAAGCCGGATGCGGAATTTTTAAATGTATTTAAGAAAAGTACGAAAGAGAATTAGTAATTATATACATGGCAACATTACGCGATATAAAAATAAGAATTAAAGGTGTTAAAAATACGCAGCAAATTACAAAAGCAATGAAAATGGTTGCTGCTGCAAAGCTACGCAGGGCTCAGGAAAATATTATTAATGCCCGTCCTTATGCAAAAAATATTTCTATTTTACTTTCGCATTTGGTTACCTGAAGAAGATATGAAAGACAATCCGATTGATTACGCCTCGTAGAGAAATAAAAAATATTGCAATCGTGGTTGTAACTGCCGATAGAGGATTATGCGGTGCATTTAATATGAATATTATTAAAGAAACTTTAAGATATGTTAATGAAGATTTAAATAATAAATCTGTAAAGTCAGTTACTTTTGTGTCGGCAAAAAAGGATTTGATTATTTCAGCAAACGAGATTATAATGTAACTCATAAAAAAATTGGATTCTTTTCTTCGCTTACGTATGAAGATGCTTTATCAATTACAAATGAATTGATTAAAAATTATCTAGATGGAACATTTGATAAAATAATTGTTATTTATAATGAATTTAAATCTATTATTCAGCAGAAAATAGTTGTTGAACAATTTCTCCCGATTCCTTTAAAACATGATACGAATAAAAAAGAAAAATTCTTCCGAATTATATTTTTGAACCTGATCAGAAATCGATATTTAAATATTTATTACCGAAATATTTAAAAGCCCAAATGTGGAGAATATTGCTTGAATCAAATGCTGCCGAACTAGGAGCAAAAATGACAGCAATGGATAATGCTACTACAAATGCAAAGGAATTGATTAGAACTTTGCAGCTTACATATAATAAAGAAAGACAAGCTGCAATAACAAAAGAAATTTTAGAAATTGTTTCCGGTGCCAATGCACTTAAAGCAAGCTAATTATAATTTTTAGATTTATTAGATTTGATGTTAAATAAAATGTTAGAAGAATTATCTCTTAAACTTGATACTGCCTTAAAAAAAGTTACGCGGGCAAGGAAGATTAACCGAAAAAAATATTTCCGATACTTTAAGGGAAATTCGCCGTGTTCTTTTAGATGCTGATGTAAATTATAAAGTTGCTAAAGAGTTTATTGAGAAAGTTTCTCAAAAAGCTTTAGGGCAGGAAGTAATTGCTTCAATTACTCCCGGACAGCTAATTACAAAAATAATTCATGATGAACTAACTGAATTACTTGGCGGTACTCAAAGTGAATTAAAGTTTAATGGTGCCGGAATTACAATTATTTTAGTAGTAGGTTTGCAAGGTTCCGGTAAAACTACTTTTTCAGGCAAGCTGGCGAAGAAGCTAAAAGAAAGCGGTCAGAAAAGTTTTACTTGTTGCGGCAGATATTTATCGTCCTGCAGCAATAGATCAATTGAAAACTTCTAGGTGCACAAATTTCAGTTCCGGTTTTTTCAATTGAAGAAAAAGATGCCAGAAAAATTGCTTCCGATGCATTGAAGTTTGCAAAAGAGAAAAACTTGAACACTATTATAATTGATACTGCCGGCAGACTTCATGTAGATGAAGAAATGATGAAAGAAGTTGCAGATATTAAAAATTTAGTTAATCCGACTGAAACTTTATTTGTTGTTGATTCCATGACTGGGCAGGATGCAGTTAATTCTGCAAAAGCTTTTAATGAAAAAGTTATTTATGATGGTATTGTTCTTACAAAATTAGATGGTGATGCTAGAGGCGGTGCGGCACTTTCAATTCGTTCTGTTGTTGGTAAACCGATTAAATTTATAAGTAACGGAGAGAAGCTAGATGCACTTGAAAGCTTTTATCCTGAACGATTAGCATCAAGAATTTTAGGAAAAGGCGACATAGTTTCGCTGGTTGAAAAGGCTCAAGAGAATTATGATGAACTTGAAGCTGCGCGGCTAGAGGAAAAATTAAAGAAAAATAAATTTGATTTTGAAGATTTTCTTAAGCAAATTAAAGCAATTAAGAAAATGGGTTCTCTGACATCGTTGCTTGGAATGATTCCAGGGCTTGGATCTCAATTAAAAAATACTAAAATTGATGATAATGCACTTGTTAAAGTTGAAGCAATTATCAATTCAATGACCCGAAAAGAGCGTGAGCAGCCGAAAATTTTGAATGGCAGCCGAAGAAAAAGAATTGCCAGAGGAAGCGGAACTTCAATTCAAGACGTAAACCGTTTAGTTAAACAGTTTGATGAAATGAAAAGAATGATGAGTAAATTTTCTAAAAAAGGTTTCAATAATTCATTAAATAATATTAAGTTCAATTGAAAATAAGTGATATAATCTGGAGGTTAAAATAATTTGTCTGTTAAGCTAAGACTGAGAAGAATGGGAAAAAAGAAACAACCTATATATAAAGTTGTTGCTGCTGATTCCAGGTCTCCTCGAGACGGTAAATTTTTAGAATCGATTGGTTTATATAATCCATTGACCGATCCTTCTACAATTGAAATAAAAGAAGAAAGAGCATTGTATTGGTTAGGCGTTGGCGCGCAGCCAACAGAAACAGTAAAGAGTCTCTTATCACAAAAAGGGATACTATTTAAAAGAGAATTAATTCGTAAGGGATTATCCGAAGATAAAGTTGAAGCGGAATTAGAAAGCTGGAAAAAACAAAAAGAGGCAAAAACTAAAGGGGCGAGTTTGACAAAAAAAGCCAAGTCCGAAACTAAAACCGAAGCTGCAACTGAGAGCGAAAAAGAAGTTTCTACTGGAAAAGCCGAAATTGAAGAAGAAAAAAGTATTGACGAAGGTACGGCAGAAGTAAAGGGCGCTGCTTCTGAAGAGACCGCCACTGATAAAGAATAAATAATAGCATTCTCCTGAATTTCTTTTCAATGGATGTCTTCTGTACATTTATTACTTAAAGCTCCCGAGCTTAAAAATATAGGAGGCTTCTTTCTATGAAAGAATTCATTGAATTTATTGCGAAGCACTTGGTCGATAATCCGGAAGGTGTTCAGGTTGATGAAAAAACTCCGGAAGAAAACAAGGTTGTACTTTCTTTAAAAGTACAGGCAGATGATGTGGGCAAAGTTATCGGCAAGCAGGGTAAAACTGCCCAGGCGATGAGAACTTTGTTAACTGCAATTGCTGCTAAGGAAGGCAAAAGAGCCATTTTAGAAATTCTGGATTAATTACCTGTTCTTTTTGTGAACGAGTATTTTCTTATTGCTAAAATCGTTTCGATTATTGGGAAGGATGGATTTGTTAAAATTTTATCTTTTTCCGATTTTCCAGGAACGGTTCTTTGATTTGAAGAAAGTTTATTTAGATTTTTTTGGAGTGAAAAAAGAATTTTTAGTTGAAACGGTAAATCAGCAAAATAAGAATTTCACTTTAAAATTTAAAAACTTTAATAATGATAATGATGTAAAAGTTCTTTTAGGAAAGGAAATATTTGTTGATGAAACAAATATTGTTAAGCTTCCTGAAAATTATTTTTTCATTCACGATTTAATTGGAAGTAAAGTATTTCGTAATGAAAAATCACTTGGTGTAATAAAAGATGTTCTTTCTTATCCTGCAAATGATGTTTATTTGATTGAAGATAATAAAGGATCGGAATTGTTGATCCCGGCATTATCAGAATTGATTGAAAGTTTTGACCCAAAAGAAAAAATTTTGATCTTAAAATCCGGCGGTGAGTTATACGATGATGAGGATTGATATAATTTCTGCTGTTCCTGATCTCCTTCAAAGTCCTCTTGAACATAGTATTTTGAAAAGAGCTAAAGAAAAGAAGAAAGTAGAAATTCATACTTCATAATCTTAGGGATTTTGCTTTTAATAAGCATAAACAAATTGATGATAAACCTTTTGGCGGCGGGTCGGGTATGGTATTAAAACCCGAACCTTTTTTTGAATGTATTGAAAGCTTGTTAAAGAAAAGAAATTATGAGCATATTATTTTTACTTCCCCAAAAGGAAAAATCTTTAATCAGCAATATGCAAACAAGCTTTCTTTAGCTGAAAATATTTTAATAATTGCGGGGCATTATAAAGAAATTGATGACCGCGTTAGAGAAAAATTTGCAACTGATGAAATATCAATTGGAAATTTTGTTCTAACCGGCGGCGAGCTTCCGGCAATTACTTATTACCGATGCAGTTGTTCGTCTTATTCCCGGTGTTCTTAATGATAGTGAATCTGCTCTTAACGATTCTTTTCAGGATGGAGAAGTTATTGAAGCTCCTCATTACACAAGGCCTGCTGAATATAGAGGCATGAAAGTTCCTGAAGTTTTATTATCGGGTAATGAAAAAAAAATAAAAGAATGGAAAAAAGAGCAGTCGAAAATACTAACTCAAAAATGGAGAAAATTTAACAATTAGCGGAGAATATAATGGTTAACTTAAATAATATATTACCTGATCAGATGAGAGCTGATCTGCCTAAATTTAATCCCGGCGATCATATTCGTGTGCATGTAAGAGTGATTGAAGGTGATAAAGAAAGAGTACAGCCTTTTGAAGGTGACGTAATAAGCATTAGAGGCGCCGGTGCGCAAAGAACTTTTACGGTGAGGAAAATTTCCAGCGGCGTTGGAGTGGAAAGAATATTTCCTTTAAACTCACCTAAAATTGCCAAGATAGAATTAATGAGGCAAGGTAATGTGAGAAGAGCTAAGCTTTATTACTTGAGAAATCTTTCCGGTAAAGCTGCCAGAATCAAATCAAAAGACAGGTAATTTCTTTTAAAGTATTTATTAGGGCGTTTTAAGCGCCCTTTTTTATTTTAAAAGTTTATAGAAATAAATCACCCAAATTGAGTTATAGTATTCCTTCAAATAAAACATATCTTTCTTAATCTTTATGATTTTAATTATTTAAGAATGTTGACCATTTTTTAATTAGATTTATAATATGCTGAAGAAAATAATCCTAATAATTTTATTAGCTGCTTTTTATATCTTCCCTCAAACCTATAGAGTTGAAAAACTCTCCCTTGATAATGGAGTATCATTAAATCTAACTTACAGAATGCTTGCTGATCATAAAGGTTTTTTATGGTTTGGCACTATGTTCGGCTTAGTAAAATATGATGGTGAAAATTATAAAGTATTTCGTCATGACCCAAATGATTCAACATCAATAAGCTTTGATGATGTTATTTCTTTGTTTGAAGATAATAAAGGAAATATTTGGATAGGGACATGGGGCGGTGGTTTAAATAAATTCAATCCTGAAAGTGAAAAATTTACAAGGTATTTACATAGTAATAATTCAAAGTCCATCAGTTCAAATATGATTTGGGCAATTACCCAGGATAAATTTGGTAATATATGGACAGGCAGTGATCATGGAGTGCTGAATATATTTGATTTTAAAAATAATACATTTAATAAAATTCTTCTTCCGCAAATACCGGACGACACTTTAACAAATAAAATAAAGCGAATAAATAATTTATTACCTGATGATAATTATTTATGGGCTTGTGCAGATGGAAAATTATTTAAGTATAATTTGACAAATGGCAGCTTTGATACATCAATAAATGAAAAATTAGGTGACAGATTTATTACCAATATTTATAAGGATTCAAAAAGGAATTATTGGATTGCGGGGAATGGACTTACTCAAACTAAATAGAAATGAAGATGATTGAAAATATATATCGATATGATAAACATAATTCAAATTCAATAAGCGATAATATAATTTTTTCAATTGCTGAAGATCAACAAGGAAATATTTGGATCGGCACAGAAACGGATTAGATAAATTTGATTATAAATACCGGAAATATTTTCAAATACAAATTGACGGATGAAATTCAAAATCAAAGTAAGAACAATATTGTTAATCAAATTGTAATTGATAAAGGCGGAATTATATGGGCTTCAACTTATGAAGTTGGCATTCATAAAATAATTACACAAAATCAAAATTTTAAAAATTACTTTACGCTTTAATGCTTCAAATAATAAATCGACTTCTGTACCTGTAAAAGCAATCACTGAAACTAAAAAAGGCGAAATAATTATAGGTTCTTATGGGTCAGGGCTTTTAAAGCTGGATACAACTAACAATAGATTGAATTATTTATATCCTAATAACAATCAAATTAAATTTATCAAAGCTTTAGCTGCGGATGGAAATAAATTATGGATTGGAAGCAGCAACGGTTTAAGTCTTATTTAATTTATTAAGAAACAAATTTGAGAATATTAAATTTAAAAATGGAATAAGAAAAAATTTTGATGGTGTCCCAATTTCTTCGTTAATGATTGACTCAAAAAATAGATTGTGGATTGGAACCGATGGTTACGGGCTTTATCTTCTAAATAAAAATCTAAATGAATTATCCTTTGTAAAAATAAAAGTTGACTCCAATACAATTGAAGCAACCCAAAGCAGCTACATTTTCACTATGAAAGAAGATGAAAATGAAAATGTTTGGATTGGCACCTATGCCGGCTTGTATAAATATAATATTGAAGACAGTTCAATTATTCTATACAAACACGATGATAAAAATAAAAACAGTTTAAGCAACAATTATGTTTTTTCAATTTGTGAAGACAATAATGGAAAAATCTGGATTGGTACAAGTGATGGTTTAAATAAATATAATCAGCAAACAAAACGGATTTGAAGCTTACTATGAAAAAGACGGATTGCCCAATGGAGTTATAAATTCAATCATTGCTGACTACTATGGTAATTTATGGCTTAGTACAAATAAAGGCATTAGTAAGTTTGATATTAGATCAAGACACTTTCAAAATTTTGATATTAAAGATGGATTATCAAGCAGTTTATTTTTGCAAAATGCTTCCTTATTAAGTAAAGATGGCAAAATTTATTTCGGTAGTCAAAAAAGTCTTTGTGTTTTCAATCCAAATAAAATTAAGTTATCTGATTTTTCTCCGCCCGTTTATTTAACTTCTTTGAAGATATGGAAATAATGAAAATGATGAAAGCTCAATAAGCAATCCTCACGGTGAAATCAAACTTAATTATAACCAAAATTATATCCAGCTAAATTTTGTCTCGTTAGATTATTATAATCCTGAAAAAAACATTTATCAAATATAAACTAAGCGGACTTGAAAATAATTGGGTGCAGGCAGGCATTAGTAATTTTGTTAAATACAAAAATCTATCTCCTGGAAAATATAAATTTATTGTTATGGGAAGTAACAGCAGCGGAGTTTGGAGTAAAAACAAAGCAGAGGTAACTATTTTAATATCACCTCCATTCTGGCAAACATGGTGGTTCATTGGCTCTTGTAATTTTATCTTTATTGATTCTAATTTATCTTGTCAATAGAATTATGCTTAATAAGAAGCTGAAGTATGCAGTTGCAATAGAAAAAATTAAGCTGGAAGAAAGAGATAAAGTTAGAAGAAAAACTGCAGCTGATTTTCATGATGAAATAGGGCATAGGCTTACGAGAATTTCAATACTTACAGAATTAATTAAAAGGAAGATTCCTGAGTCTTTTACTTCCGTTGAACCTTTATTGAATAAAATTTCTGAAAACTCTGCCCAGCTTTATTCAGGTACTAAAGATTTTATCTGGTCAATTGACCCTAAAAATGAATCACTATATGAATTGATCATTAGACTTAAAGATTTTGGTGATGATATTTTTAATGATACTAATATCCGTTTTGAAGTTGAAAAGATTTCAGAAGAACTTAAAAATAAATTTCTCCCGGTGGAATTAAGGAGACAACTTTCTTTAATATTTAAAGAAGGAATGAATAACTCACTTAAATATTCTAACAGCAATAAGGTGATGCTTAGCTCAAAAGTAATAAATAATGATTTAGAAATCTCGCTTGAGGATGATGGTGAAGGCTTTTCAATAATAAATGAAACTAAAGGGTTATGGTTTAAGCAATATGAAAAAAAGAGCGGAGAAAATTAAAGGGATATTGGATATTGATTCAAGAATAGGGCAGGGGACTACAATAATTTTCAAATGTAAACTGCCGGTCAAAAGAATTAAACTTAAATTAATTGAAATCCTTTCTTTTTTTAGCGAACTTGTTCATAAAAATTTCTACTATTTATGGACAAAGAAAAAATAAAAGTTGTAATTGTTGAAGATGATGAACTGATTCGTGAAAGTTTCGCAGGTTTTATTAACGAAACTGAATCCCTTATTTGTTCGGCTAATTACGGATATTGCGAACATGCAATTGACAATCTCCAGGAAGATAATCCTAATATTATTTTAATGGATATTGAATTGCCGGGAATATCGGGAATTGAAGGAACAAAAAGAATTAAAAAGATAAACCAGGAAATTGACATTATTGTTGTAACAATACATGAACATGATAAGATAGTTTTTGATGCGTTATGTGCAGGTGCTTCCGGTTATCTTACAAAAAATATTTCCCCTCAAAAGTTAATCGATTCAATTATAGAAGCATATAACGGCGGAGCTCCAATGAGTACTAATATCGCCCGCATGGTTGTAAAATCATTTCATAAAAATTCATCATCGCCGCTCAGCCCGCGTGAAACAGAAGTGCTCCAGCTTATTTCAAAAGGTAAAAGCTACAGCATGATTGCCGATGAATTATTTATTGATAAAGAAACTGTCCGCTCACACATCAAGAATATTTACATAAAGCTTGAAGTTCACTCCAAGGCACAAGCTATTGAAAAAGCCGAACAACAAAAATTAATTTAGCTTCTATAAAAATCCCCCAAATTGAAGGATACCGCTCTTTTAATTAATCATCTATTTTATACTCTAAGTTTCAAATAATATTTAATTAGCGCTAAAAAATAAGTGCAGAATTTAAAATAGCATGATGGATTTAATTAACCAAAGAATTAATAGGATATGTGAAATGATAAATCTTATGAATGACGATTCAAACAATCAGAAAAAGTTTGTTGAACCTCTACTAGGTTCTATGGTTTGTGTTTGTTGTTCTTAATTACAAATATTAAATCCCTACGGGATTTTTTCAGAATTCCATTTGGAATTCAATGTCTGTAAACATTGTAAGGCAGAAGTAAAAGAACACCATGGGTGTTCAACAACAATTTTTCAATCCCTTTGTCGGAAAGATGCAGCTGCCCGCTGAAAGTTGTTTCATGGCAAGGGGATTGAATTCAAAATTAAATATGGAGAAGCTAAAATGAAATTAACAAAAAGTTTTTTTATAGTTTTAATGCTTTTATTAAATTATGCAATTTTTTCTCAAGAAAGTAAAAACACCAATTGTACTTCGCCAGAAGCCAAGCAATTTAATTTTTGGGTAGGCCATTGGAAAGCGGAATGGCAAAATGAAGACGGAAGCAAATCTGAAGGTTCGAATACCATTAAAAAGATTTTAGGCGGTTGTGTAGTTGAAGAAAATTTTAATGGTAGTCCAGGCGCTCCTTTAGAGGGCAAAAGTTTTTCAGTATATAACTCTCGTCGTAAAACGTGGCAGCAAACCTGGGTAGATAATCAAGGCGGTTATCTTGATTTTACCGGGAAATTTAATGACGGAAAAATGATTTTATCACGGGAAGCGATGACAAAAGATGGTAAAAACATTCAACAGAGAATGGTCTATTATAATATTGAGAAAAATAAATTCGACTGGGATTGGGAAATTTCAAAAGACAACGGTAAAACCTGGGAATTGAATTGGAGAATTCATTATACAAGAAATGAATAAAAAATAAAAATGCACTTATAGTCTTTTAACAGCGGTAACTACAGTTTGATTTTTTCTAAGTTTATATTTCCCATAACTGTGAGATTTTGATACATTAAAGCCAATCTCTTTTAACATAGATATGATTTTTTTTGAGTTATACAATTTAACTACATGAGTCTCAATGACTTTTTCGTATGATGATTTATGCTTATAAAATGTTATGATCTTTCTCTCCATTTCATTTTTTATTTTATCTTCTTTTTTCTCAACCAAAACCGTCCAATTTTTTCCTTCAACAAAAGATTTTTCTATGACCGCATCTTTTATTTGGTTTTCTTCTAAAAAATCAAAAATGAAAACTCCGTTTTCTTCAAGTGAATTATAAACCTTCTTAAATAAATTTTTCAAAACATTATTATTCATTTGAGTATCGAATTTATAATTTAAACATTCTCCGATGGATAAAACTGCAATACATTTTGGAATATTTTCAGAATAGAATGAGCCGACTTTGAAATTTGCGTTTGGAACTTTTTTCTTTGCTAAATTAATCATTTCAGAAGAGTAATCTATTCCATAATAGATATAACCGAGTTCAATTATTTTCTTAGCGATGATTCCGCTTCCACAGCCTAGTTCAACTATCAACCCAGAATTAAAATTTCTTTTGATAAGCTGATAAATTTTTTCAAATGAATTTTCAGCATGTTCCGAAAATCCTTCATCATGAATTTTAGCTAAATCAGTTTTGTAATATTTAGACATGTTGTTTAGTTATTATTAGGCAAAGAAACTTTTTATTTTAATCTTTTCTTTGATAGTTTAAAAGTAAATAAAAATTAAAATTAAGATGATATATTTTCCAAACAATATTTTTACTCAAGCAATAATTTTAAATTTGCCGGAAGCACTAAAGAAAGAAATTAAGCTTTCTCCATCCTCGCTGCTGGCAAAAGATGTTGTCAATAATAATGAAAATGTTGGGTTAATTCCTACTACAGATTTAATCAATCATAAAGATTTATTTGTTTCAAGTAAATATGGAATTTCATTCGAAGGTTCACTTTGCAACAGCTACATTTACTTTAAGCAGCAGGAAAAGATTGTTAATGAACTCAATTTATTCGGAGATGCATCTTCAATTGAAGTAATCATAGGAAAAATATTATTTAAAGAGATGTACAACACCGATGTGAAGATAAAATTAATTGCTGATAATTTTAAGGATGCAAATAAAAATTTAATTGTAATTGGTGATAAAAATTTTGACAACGATATATACAAGAACGGAATCAGCTTTGCAGAGGAAATTGTTGATTTACTTTCTCTCCCTTTTGTTAATTATATTTTAGTTTCAAGCTCTGAAGAGAAGCTAAAGCAAGTTGAAGCAGAATTAGTTTCAGCAGCAAAAGATATTGATGATACATTTGAAAAAGTTGAAGCGTTAAAAATTTTTACTGAAGAAACTCGAGATTATATACTTTCGAACATATTCTTCAATGACAGTTCTCTTGGAAGAACAGGATGTTGAAGGAATTCAAAGCCTGCTTCAACTTCCATATTATCACGGATTAATTGAAGATATGATTGAGATTAAATTTTTGAAGTGACTAATTAGAAGATATAAATTTTATAGAATGTCTTAATTTGTTGTTTAACCTCACCCCGTCCCTCTCCTTGCTAAAGAGAGGGGGAGGTCAATGGTTTAACTGAAATTAAATATTTGATGAAAAGAAGTGAGACTAAAGTTCAACCAACGAAACATTAATTATTTCATCTTCCTTTTCAGGCATCTCTTTTAATATCTTGTCAGATGGTTTTGAGTCAAGCTTAATTGTACAGCAGGCTGTTTTTTCATCATCAAAAATTACGTTCTGCATTTCTTGTGCATTTATTCTTTCCACACTTAGAAGATGTAAAACTCTTGCCAGTACCCCGGGTTTATCATAATGCCTGACAACGATTTGAAATTTAGCAGCTGTTTGTTTACATCGGTTAACCCAATTTCTAACAACCCCCAGATTTATATAATCAGAAACAACATTAACAGTTTCCTGTGCAACAGCATTTTGTGCTTGCTCTGTTGAAGCCCCAACATGATGAGTAATATAAACATTAGGAGCGTTTGACAACTCGCTTTTAAATTCTCCCTCTTTTCCTTCTGGTTCACCGCCGAATACATCAAGACCTAAGAAAATTTTTCCTTCTTTAGCTGCTGCAACTAATGCTTCCTCGTCCACAACTCCGGCACGAGCTGTATTAATGAAATAAGCACCTTTTTTTAGCTTAGAAATTAATTCTTTAGAAATTATTTTTTTAGTATCAGCATTTTGAGCAAGATGGACAGAGACTATATCAACTTTAGAAAATAATTCATCTAATGAAGAAGCTTTCTCAATTCCCAGACTTTCAGCTTTTTTATCAGTTAGCGAACGCGACCAGGCAATTACATTTAATCCGAATGCTTGTGCACGATAAATTAATTCAGTACCAATTTGCCCGACGCCAACAACACCAATAGTTTTTCCAAATAGTCCGTCGGCCTTTGAATAAGCGGCTTTATTCCATTTACCATTTTTGAAATCAATTACGTTTTCAGGAATTCTTCTGTCAATAGAGCAAATTAATCCCATCGCAAGTTCAGCAACTGCGATGCTGTTTTTGCCCGGGCAATTTGCTACGAATATTCCTTTATCGTTTGCGGCTTTAATATTTATGTTGTTTACACCCGCACCAGCACGAATTATTAAACTAAGCTTTTTAGAATTTTTAATGCAAGCTTCATTTACAACAGTAGAACGGACAATTAAAATATCTGCATCCTTTGCAGCTTCAGGAAGGTCATTCTCTCCAAGCTTTGGCGAGTTTGTTACTTCTAAATTAAGCTTTTTAAATTCTTCAATATATTGTTCAGGAAATTTATCTGCTACTAATACTTTCATACGAACCCCTATCTATTTTAATTGATTGATATATATTTTTTATTTTATTAATAAATCAAGATACAAATTAACTTTTGGTTAATATGTAACAAAAATCATTTCTTCAGCATCGGAATTTTTATTTCAAACAATTCGGCATTTTCAATTGCTCTTTCGTAACCAGCGTCTGCATGGCGCATAATTCCGGTTCCCGGATCATAAGTTAAAACTCGTTCAAGTCGTTTTTCAGCTTCCTTTGTTCCGTCTGCAACTATCACCATTCCGGCATGAATAGATTTACCAATTCCGACTCCGCCGCCATGATGCACAGAAACCCAGCTTGCACCGCCGATAGCATTTAATAAAACATTTAAAATTGGCCAATCTGCAATTGCATCGCTTCCGTCTTTCATTCCTTCAGTTTCGCGATTAGGTGAAGCAACAGAACCGCAATCAAGATGGTCTCTTCCAATAACTATTGGTGCAGAGACTTTTCCTTCGGCAACTAGATTGTTAAATATTTTTCCCATCTTTGCACGTTCACCGTAGCCAAGCCAGCAAATACGTGCAGGTAATCCCTGGAAGTGAACTTTCTTTTGAGCAAGATCAATCCAGTTGCACAATGCTTTGTTTTCCGGGAAAGTTTCTTTAATCGCTTTGTCAGTTTCATAAATATCATTTGGGTCACCTGACAACGCAGCCCATCTAAACGGGCCTTTACCATCACAGAAAAGCGGCCTTATAAATTCAGGTACAAAACCGGGAATATCAAAAGCGTTTTCAACTCCGTTTTCTTTTGCTTCTCCACGGATGTTATTCCCATAATCAAAAGTTATTGCTCCTCTTTTTTGCATCTCCAGCATTGACTGAACATGCTTTACAATAGTTGCCTGGGACTTTTTGATATATTCTTTGGGTGAATCTTTTCTTAATTGAAATGCTTCTTCCAGCTTCATTCCCATCGGCACATATCCGTTTAAAGTGTCATGCGCAGAAGTTTGATCGGTGAGCACATCAGGAATAATATTTTTTTTAAGCATTGCTGGTAAGATTTCTCCTGCATTTCCAACTAATCCTACAGAAACAGCTTCACCTTTTTCTTTAGCTTTTAAAACTATATTTAATGCTTCATCAAGATCATAAGAAATTTTATCAATGTATCCGGTCTTCAACCTTTTTTGAATTCGTTCTTCATCAACATCAATTCCCAAAAATGCGGCGCCATTCATAGTAGCAGCTAGTGGCTGAGCTCCGCCCATTCCGCCAAGTCCTGCAGTTAAAAGAAATTTTCCTTTTAATGTTCCATTAGTTTTTCCGGTATCTGTCGAAAAATATTTTCTTGCACATTCAGCAAAAGTTTCAAATGTACCTGAAGAATACCTTGTGTACCAATATAGATCCAACTACCGGCTGTCATTTGCCCGTACATAGTTAAGCCAAGCCCTTCAAGCCTTCTGAATTCATCCCATGTAGCCCAGTCGGGAACCAGCATTGCATTTGAAATAATTACGCGAGGTGCGTTTAAATGTGTTCTAAAAATTCCAACAGGTTTGCCTGATTGAACTAAAAGTGTTTCATCATCTTCAAGGTTTTTCAAAGAATTAATAATTGCATGGTAAGCTTCCCAATTTCTAGCTGCTTTGCCGCTGCCTCCGTAAATAATTAAATCCTCAGGCCGTTCGGCAACATCAGGATCAAGGTTGTTCATCAACATGCGCATGGCAGCTTCCTGAATCCATCCTTTGCATGTCAGTGTAGAGCCTCTTGGTGCCCTTATTTCAATTTTTTCTTTTTCAGAAATCATAACTACCCCTTAAAATGAGTTTCAAGAATATTTTCATATTGCTTTAACATTGATCGATAAAGCCATTTTTTTATGAACCAGCTTTTTTTCATTTCTTTTCCAATAAATTCAACATTTTGTATAAGCTGGTATTTTAATCTGGTTCTTTCATCTTTAGTAAACTTAATAGTTTCTTCATTTCCATTAAGCTTTCCTAAAATTGAGTTGAATGCTTTTTCTTCAGCGAAAAATTTATTGTCGCCTTGTACTTGTTTTAAAGTTTGTTTACAAAAAGTTGATAAAAGTTTTTTTTCATTTTTATCAAAATTAAAATTATAATTTGTGAATAATTTTTTCATCTGGTTCCGAAAAGTTTTTAAATGATAATAATTGATCTTTTATTTTTTGAAAACCCGGTTTTATAATCTCATAAATATATTTTAGTCTTTCTTTATATGAAATAAAAGCCGACTTCATTGAGTTGATAGTTATTTTTTCAAGGTCCTCTAAAGTCAAATTGAAATGTTCAATGGCAGTTAAAAATTCTTTTGTCATGGTAGTGTCACTCATCAGCCTGTCATCGGTGTTAAGAGTAACTCTGAATTTTTCTTTAAAGAAAATTCCAAAGGGATGATTTTCAATTTTATCAACTGCACCTGTATGTACATTGCTAAGAGACATATTTCCAAAGGAATTCTTTTATCAAGAACATATTGTGCTAAATCACCGAACCCGGCAACATTTCCGTGATGATCTAAAATAAAATCTTCAACAAGATGAGTTGCATGCCCGATTCTATGAGCGCCGCACCATTGTATGGCCTGCCAGATAGATTCTTTTCCAAATGCTTCCCCTGCATGAATAGTAATATTAAAATTTGCACGCTGTATAAACTGAAATGCTTCAATGTGCCTTTTGGGAGGATAACCGCCTTCCTCACCGGCAAGGTCAAAACCAATTACTCCTTGTTTACGAAAATTGACTGCAAGTTCGGCAATGTCAAGAGTATTCTTCATATTACGCATTCCGCATAAAATCAAACCATATCCAACTCCAAAATCTTTCTTTCCTTTTTCTAATCCTTCAAGAACTGCACTTACAATATCTTCATAATACAATCCTTTGTTAGTATGAAAAACCGGGGCGAATCTTGTTTCAACATAACATACTCCATCATTTTTCATGTCCTCCATCATTTCATAAGCAATGCGTTCTAGAGATTCTCTGGTTTGCATTACGGCACAAGTATGCTCAAAGCCCTGTAAGTATTCAACTAAATTTCCTTTGTTTGCACCGCGATGAAACCAATCCCCCAATTCAATAGGGTCTTTTGTAGGGAGTTTTTTATATTTTAATCCTTCAGCTAATTCAATAATAGTCTGCGGCCTTAACCCGCCATCAAGATGATCATGAAGGAGAACTTTAGGGAGTGAATTTACTATTTGTTTTGAGTTCAAAATATCCTCTCTTTTGACTTCAAAAATATTCTTTAAAAGAGGGAAAATCAATTTAAATTATATTTGTGAATAGAAAGTTAATTTAATTAAAAAAAATCATATAAAAATTATAATAGGAGCCAAATATGTTCAAAGGATTAAGAACTGTGATTTATCATGTCGATGATATTGATAAAGCTAAAAAATGGTATTCCGATGTTTTAGGAATTAAACCCTATTTTGATCAACCATTTTATGTCGGATTTAATGTCGGAGGTTTTGAATTAGGGCTGGATCCAAACGGCAATGGGATAAAAAATGGTAATAATGTTGTTGCATATTGGGGAATAGATAATGCTGAAAGTGCCTTATCACATATACTAAAATATGGAGCAAAAAAAGAAACTGAAATTCAAGATGTTGGGGAGGGAATAAAAATAGCTACGGTAAAAGATCCGTTTGGAAATGTATTTGGTATAATCGAAAACCCTTATTTTAAATTAGAATAGTTTTTCTCTTATTTTGATTTAATGCCGAATAAATAAGTGCCTAAAATCAAACAACGAAAAACTTTAAATATTCAAATATCAATGATTCATCATAAATTTATTTAAGAAGATTTGGCAATCTTTTCTAATGAAGATTGCTTGTTAAAGAATTGCAATTACATCATGAAGTGACGTTATTTTTCAACAAACTCTTAAATTAACAAGGGTGAACTAGACTACATAAGCTTTTATAATTCTTGACTATACATAGCTAAAACCGTAATTTTGAGCCTACAAAATTAGTAAATCAATTAGATCATCAAATGGAGTAATGATGCAAAATTCAAAAGTATTAAAAATATTAATTGCTTTAGTTTTATTATTCGGAATCGCTTTAACAGGTTTTGAATGTTCATCAACCGAGTTAACCAGCGCAAAACTTTATATTCAGCAAAAACAATACGATAAAGCAATAGAATCACTTAAAAAGGATGTAGAAAAAAATCCTAAAAGTGACGAAGGTTATTATCTTTTAGGTTACGTTTACGGAGAACAGCAAGATTTTGCAAATATGGTTGATGCTTATAATAATTCTCTAGCTGCCAGCAATAAATTTGCTGAAGATATAAAAAAATCTGAAAATTATTATTGGGCAAATCAATTTAATAAAGGTGTACGTCTTTATCAGGACGGAACAAAAACTACCGACAAAGACAGTAGCAAAATTTTATTAGATAAATCAGTAGATGCATTTAAAAATGCCATTTTGCTTGAACCTGATTCAACTAATTCATATAAAAATCTTTCCTTTGTTTACATCAGCAAAGGTGATTATGATGCAGCAGTTGAACCATTACAAAAAATAATTGATATTGATAAATCCGCTGATGGTTACAAATATTTAGGCGAAATTCTTTATGATAAAGGTACTCAAATAAAAGCAACTGATAGTGTTCAGGCTCAAGACTATTTTAACAAAACCATAAATATATTGGAAGAAGGAAGAAAACTTTATCCAAAAGATTCGGATATATTAAGAACTCTAGCAAACTCGTATATAAGCGCAAATAAGATTGATGTTGCAAAAGACATTTTTAGACAAGGAATTGAAGCTGAACCTGAGAATCAATATTATAAATATAATTATGGAGTTTTATTGCTGCAGGCTGGTGATTTTCAAGGTGCAGAGGAACAATTTGAAAAAGCTATCAAAATTCAGCCTGATTATGATAATGCAATTTATAACCTTGCTGTTACTTATGTAAAATGGGGGACAGAAATTAATAAAGAAGCTGAGGATAAGGGTGAAATGGAAAATCAAGCATATAAAGAGAAGTACAAAGCAGCTTTGCCTTATCTTGAAAAAGTAGTTGAAAAGAGAAATGATGATCCTCAAATGTTTGAATTATTAGGCAGGGTTTATACAGTTTTAAATATGCAGGATAAAGCTAAAGATGCTTTTAATAAAGCTGATGCATTAAGAGGAAAATAATTTTTAAGAAAGTTTAAAATGGCTCAAGATAATCAAATTCAAGGACAGCAAATAAATATAGAGCTTGGTGAAAAAGAAGCTGAAGGAATTTATTCCAATCTTGCTATTATCACCCACTCTCCGGCAGAATTCATTATAGATTTTACAAGAATTGTCCCGGGTGTTCCTAAGGCAAAAGTTCACGCAAGAATAATTACAACTCCACAACATGCCAAAATGTTATTAAAGGCTCTGAAAGATAACATCGATAAATTTGAAGCAAGGTTTGGAGAAATAAAAACTGATACCACACCAAATCAACATTTTGGCTTTGTCCCGGTTAAAAAGGATGAAAAAGTTAATTAAAATTTAATTTAAATTCTTTCTAATTTTAATAGGCAAGTTAAGGCTTGCCTATTTTTTTTGTATAACTACTTCTAAAACCTTTCAAAATTTTTTCGACTATAAATAAAACAAAAACCACAGCGGTTAAATAATTCAGGTATTTCCTGATTTGCATAAATAGCTGGTTTCTTTAGATTAAAAAAAAATATCTAATAATTCGTACGCTATAAATATTTAAAAGGTTGTCATGAAAAAATTTATTCTTCTATTAACCGGTCTTTATTTTTTTACTATTCAAGTTAACGCTCAGGATATTCAAAATACAATATCATTTCAAATAGGATTACAATGTGAAGGTTCTGGAACGGCTTTTCTTCCGACAGTTACATTTAAAGAAGGCGAAATTTATGAGATTGAAGATTGGTCTATGCCGGCAAACTCTGCTTTTCCTCAATCATTATGGAATTCGATTAAAGGGACGCAATTTAAAATTGAAGATGGAGCATTAGATAAAGATGTTACTATATTGTTCATAGTATCCGGTGTTGATTGCAGTTCAGGTTTGTACAAACACGGAATAAATGGTAAAAAGTATTTCTTCAATGTTAATTTAATTATATTGATTAATGGCCAGGAGCAGCCTTCTCCATATTATTTTAAAAGTTTAAAAAGATGTATTCTCCGGTTACCTAATTCAATTGATTTAAAAGATTTTTTAATCAGTACAGGTATTTCATTCGATTCTCCGCTTAAATTTTTCTATAAAACAGATGATAATTATTCAAGTGATGAAATAGAATCCGTTAAACCGACTTCACCTGCCGGAACAGAAAATTCTTTCTACGACATAAGTTTAAGGCATTTTTCCAATGTGGTTGGAATGGAAGAATCTTCCGTAACGAATGTAGAAAATTCCGATAATAAAATTCCCGCTAACTTTAATTTAGAACAGAACTTTCCCAATCCGTTTAATCCTTCAACAAAAATAAAATATTTCATTCCTAATAACTCTTTTGTAGAGCTTAATGTTTATAACATTCTTGGCATAAAAGTAGAAAACTTAGTAAGCGAGTTTCAAAATGCCGGGTCTCATTCAGCTTCATTTAATGCTGCTGGAATTCCTTCTGGATTTTACATATATGAATTAAAAGCCGGTAATTTTATGGCAACTAAGAAAATGATTTACCTGAAATAATATTTAAATACTGATATGAAAAAATTAATAAAAATATTTTTTTCGATTTTAATATTCGGTGGAATATTTGCAATATTCAATTTTGTTGGCTGCATCGATATTCCAAATGAAGTAATTATGCCGCAATGGGATGTTGATTTGAATGTTCCCTTATTAAAAAAGTCTTATATTCTTGATGATATAGTTAAATCTGAAAAAGAACCAAATATTTCAATTGATCCGATAGACAGCTTATATATTATCCAATCTGATAATTATTTATCGTCTACAGGAGTATCAGATTTCATGCAAGTTGTAAATCAATCTACAAGCAAAGATAATATACTTCCTGTAACTGAAAATGACAGCGTACAAATATATATTCCTTTCCCTGATGATATTCAAATTGAAAGCGCTAAGTTTAAGTCAGGCTCCATCTATTTTGAACTTAATAATCATTCAACCTACAGGGATATAAATGTAAACGTGAGAATACCTGCTATCATTAAACCGGATGGTACTCAGCTAAGCTTAAATTTTATTGTACATGCAAACAGCACCGAACACACAACTTATATATTGGAAAATCACAGCTATGTAGAGCCTTCAAATCAAATATCATTATTTAAAGGCCAGATTTGGTTAATTGCAAAAGCAACTTCTCTAGATAATTTAGCTTATGCTTCTTTTGATGTTACAACCAATGAAATGAAATTTTCATCTGCAAAAGGATACATACCTACAAAAATTATTCAAGTTGAACAGGAAGAATATAAAGTTGATTTAGGCTCTGATATAGATAATTATAAAGGCAATATTTCATTAAAAGATGCTAAGCTGTATGTAAATGCTTCTTACTTAACAAACACCTCCGATCCTTTCGATATAGAAATCAGAAACCTAAACATTGTTGGCAAAAGAAATAATGGCGAACTGGAACAGTTAGTCCTCAATGAAACTACTAGCAGTCCATTATCGCCATCTTTTAGATTTAATAACGGACAGCTACAAAAAATTTTCGATGAGACAAACAGCAATATAACTGAATTCATTTCGTTTATGCCTGATTCAGTAATTATCAATGCAGATTATGTTTTAAATCCTGATGATGATAAAACATATAGAACTGTGAATGAACAGGACTCAGTAGTATTTGAAACTAATTTTAACACAAAAAGCTCCTTAATACTAAGAGAGACTACGGTAACTGATACAATTGATATTGAGATAAACGATGACGATAGGAAAGAAATAAATAAAGCTCAATCAGCAAGTTTGACTATTGAAGCTGATAATCACATTCCACTAACGGCATTTTTCAAAATTACTTTAGCAGATGAAAATTATAACCCCTTGTTTACATTGAATGGAACTAATGGTGAAGGTTCTCTTCAATTTACGGGAGCAGCAATTGACCAATCATCCGGCGAAGTGACTGAAGCTACAAACACAATTCAAACAATTAATCTGAATGCTGATGAGATACAACAACTTGCTCAATCAAAATATGCTTTTATATCAGTAAGCATTAGGACAAAAGATGCATTAGATAGTAATCAGAATCCTCCATTTGTTACTGTTCGTCCGTCAGATTGGATCAACTTGAAATCATTTGGCAACATAAAATATAGATTAAACAGCGATGATAGTAATTAATTTTTTTAATATGAAAAAGTTTTTCACAGCAATAATTTTTTTAATTTCTTCTTTTACAGCATTCGCTCAATATGGTTCTTCCGGAACCGTTGAAGCTAGAAGCATGGGAATGGCAAAAACTTACAACACCATTTCAAATGGTATACTTGCTATTGGGATTAACCCGGCAAATTTAATTGTTGAAGAAAGTAATAAAATTGAGTTTTCAACAGTGCTGCCTTTACCTTACGTTTCCATAAAAACTGGAACTAATTTTCTTTCCATTCATGATTTTAATTATTACTTCGGCGGCGACAATGGAAAAGCTCGTCTACTCACTGAAACAGATAAACAAAATCTTAATAAGCTTTTTGAAAACGGCGGATTAATATTTGGAAATGCTTCAACAAATATTTTCAGTTTCAAATTTACACCTTCAAATAATATTGGCGCTTTTGCATTTTCAATTAATGATTTTGCCGGAGCTAAAGCAAGAATACCCGAAGCTTTAGTTGATTTTGCTTTAACCGGTAATACTATTGATAAGGTTTATAATCTTGATGATGCTAATGTAAAAGCATGGTGGATTAGGGATTATTCTCTTTCTTTTGCGAGAAATATAAATTTTGTAAAGTCTTCTTTATTTGAAAATCTTTCAGCAGGTTTTTCAATTAAACTAGTAAATGGATATTCTTATGTGGGGTCAGAAAGGGTGAATACCTCTCTTCAAACAAACTCTTCAGCAGAAATAAACGGCAGCAGCGACATCCTAGCTTATGCCGCTTTTTCAAAACAGCTTGGTGTAAAGTATGACTTTGATTCTACTGAAACTAATTCAAATTTTTCTCCATTCCCTACGCCCGCTGGGACAGGAATAGGATTTGATTTTGGAATTAATTTAAAACTCAATAAGAAATTAAGTTTTTCAGTTGCAGTTACCGATATCGGGAAAATTAATTGGAATGAAAATGCGGCTGAGTTTTTTTCATTCGGCAGTATATATGTTGATTCTTTTTCCGATAAAAATCAAATGGATTCACTTCAAGATAAAATAAAAGGCTCAGGAAAATATATTGATGGTTTTTCAACTTCTTTGCCTACCGCATTTAGATTTGGAAGCGCACTTCTTCTTGATGATCAAAATGATTTTATACCCGGCACATTACTTTTAGCTTTTGATTATAACCAGGGCTTTAATGAATTACCCGGCAACACGCTTAGATCAAGATTTTCTATTGGAAGTGAATGGAAACCGGGAAACTGGATTCCGTACATTCGAACCGGCTTTTCAGTTGGCGGTGTTGATGGATTTAATTGGGCATTCGGTTTAGGTTCAGATGCAGGAATTGTCGAATTTAATTTTGCAACTTCTGATATGCAGGCAGTTGTTGCTCCAAACTCGGCAAAATATATTTCCGTAGCTTTTGGTTCGCGCTGGAAATTATAAGACAACTCTATCATTAAATAAATATTAGTTTATTTGTTCTATTGTGTTAATTAATACTCATATTTAATTTTCCTCATCACATTTCACAGGTAAATTATGAATTTGAAATTAATTACTATTCTTCTGGCATCTTTGTGCTTTTTTTCATGCTCAAGTTCTTCGGATACAACAAACAGTAAATTTAAAATTGATTACTACACTTCAGGTGGAATTGCCGGTAGAAGCAGCGGATTTACAATTTATTCAAACGGTAAAGTCGATTTTTGGAATGGTGCAACTATTACAAGCAGGTCAATAACTGACAGCACTAATTTAAATGAAGAAATAGTTAATAAAATTTCCGAATTGCTGCAAGATTCTACTGTCTGTTCATATAATTATCAAGATAAAGGGAATTTAACATCCGTTTTAAAAATCAATTCGAACGACTATACAAATAACATTACCTATTCAGGTACTGTTCCCCCTGAGAAATTTCCCGAACAACTTAAAAACCTGATCAATGAATTAAACAAAGTATCTATTAAAAAGTAAAAAGGTCAGTTCATGAAACACTTAATTAACTTTATAGTTTTATTATTTATTATTAATATTTCCGTTACTTCGCAAATTAAAGTTGCCGATAAAAATAATCATAAAATATCTTCAGTTAGTTTACAGCAAATGAGTGCATTAAATGAATTACAGCATGCCTCACCAACAGTTCAAGCTGCCTGGAATGAATATAATGCTACACCTACATATCTAACCGGAAAGCTAACTTCCAATAACTATTTACAGAATGCAGCAACTCCGGAAGCCGCTGCTAAAAAATATATTTATGATAACAAAATTTTATTTAATATTAACTCACCAAATGATGAATTATCGTTAGTGAGTTCTGAAGTTGACAAAATAGGAATGACCCATGTAAAGTTGCAGCAATATTATAATAATAAAAAAATTATTGGTTCACAGCTTATTGTTCACTTCGATAAAAATGGTGCTATAAATTCAATTAATGGAAGATATATTCCTACACCTAGTATTTTAACTGCTGCTCAAATTAGCGAAGCAGAATCAAAATTAATTGCTTCTCGATTATGTAATGGAGTTCAAGCTTCATCCTCGAAATTGGTAATTTATATTAAGGATAATCAGCCTGTACTTTCTTATGAAGTTCAATTACCAACAAAGATGACTCCAAAGCAATATGTAATTGTTGATGCCATTAATGGTAATATTTTGTATAAGGATACAGGAATTAGATACGATGGGCCTGAAACTGGGACTGGAGTTGGATTGGATGGTCTCAATAAATCATTAAATATTTATCTGATACAAGGTAGTTATGCATTAATAGACGCGACGAAACCAATGTATGTAGCTCCTATAGATAGTTTTGATGGTGTAATTGCCACTTATGATGCAAAAAATTATAACGATGAGAATGACCCTTACAAATCAGCATCTATTGTAGCTGATCCAAACAACGATAAAAATTTTAATGATAATGAATCATTAAAAGCTGCTGTGGATGCTCATTATTTTACTGATAAAGTTTATGATTATTATAAATCAACATTTGATAGAAATAGCTGGAATAATAATGGCGGAACGCTTACAAACGTTGTTCATTATTTAACAAATTTTAACAATGCATTTTGGAATGGTGCTTTTATGACCTATGGTGATGGAGATGGTTCTCTTTTCTCTAATTTAGCTGGTGCTTTTGATGTTACTGCTCATGAAATTACTCATGGAATAACTCAATCAACTGCAGGATTGGAATATCAGGGCCAAAGTGGAGCACTGAATGAATCGTATTCTGATGTTATGGCTGCAATGGCTGATAATGCAAATTGGAAAATTGGGGAAGATATTTATACACCGTCTATAAATGGTGATGCACTCAGAGATTTGTCCGACCCTCATCAAGGCGGCTCATCTCTAAATGATGCCGGATGGCAGCCTGCAGATATGAATGAATTTTTATATTTGCCGTATACTGATGACCAGGATAATGGAGGCGTACATATAAACAGTGGAATTCCAAACAAAGCTGCATACCTGGTTGCCAATCAAATTGGCCGGGCAAAAACCGAACAAATTTATTATAGAACCTTGGTCAACTATCTTACTCCTAAGTCTCAATTCATTGATGCAAGAAACCTAACCTTACAGTCAGCTGCTGACCTTTATGGTAATGGCGGCACTGAATATAATGCTGTCGCTGCAGCCTTTGATGGTGTAGGAATTACATCTAATCTGCCCAAAACTAATGAACTTGCTTATGATGATGGCTCTCCGGAAACTAAAATTTATGAAGGTGATGCAGATTGGGGTATATTAAATAGGTTAACTGCACCAAGTAATAGTTCACTTGCAAATGTAGAATTCTATTATGGCGGAGATAATTCCACCGGAGATGGCAGCTTTAAAATAAAAATTTATGATGATGGCGATAATAAGCCGGGCAATTTATTATTAAATAGTAATCCGTTAACTCCTCCATCAGGTGTTCAGGATTTCTGGTATCCAATTTCAACGAGTTCATTAAATTTAAATGTTAGCGGTGATTTTTATGTAGGTATTTTTTATGATGGAACAAATCAACCCATGATTGGAGCAGATACTACAGTAATTAATGAAAGAGCATGGGAATGGGATAATTTACAGCAAACCTGGGTTCCTTTGAATTCAAGTTCCTATTTCCCGGTAACAGTTTTAATGAGAGCTACTGTTAATACTCTTACTGCTGTTCATGAAATTAATAACAAAATTCCGGAAGATTTTATTTTATCTCAAAATTATCCCAATCCATTTAATCCTTCCACAACAATTGGATATGCGCTTCCTAAACAATCGAATGTCAGGTTAAAAGTTTATGATATACTTGGAAAGGAAGTAGCATCTTTAGTTGATGAAACACAATCAGCAGGAACATATAAAGTGCAATGGAAAGGATTAAATAACAAGGGTGAAAACCTTACCAGTGGAATTTATTTGTATAAGCTTTCAGTAGATGGTAAAAGTTTTTCTAGGAAAATGTTATTCGTGAAATAAAAAAGCCCTTCCAAATCTCCCCGAAGGGAAAACTTTTGTAAAACAATAATTTTATGTAGAGGTGTTCAATTGAACACCCCTACATGATTTACAAAAATTTTATTGCTTCATTCTTGGAATATTAATTAGAGCCGCAGCTAAAAAAATAAAATTAGCTACCCAAGCAGTTAAAAATGGATTTAATGCTCCATTCTTTCCGAATGCCTGACTTATTTTCATTGATACTAAATAAATAAAAGTTAAAAGGATGCTTATTCCAACTTGAACAGCGACGCCACCTTTTTGTCTGTTTGCAGAAATAGGGAGTCCGAATAAAACTACAATTAAACTTGCCATGGGAAATGCAAATCTTGAATAGTATTCAATCATTGCAGCAGTCGGGTCGTTGCCAGCCTGCACTTTGGCAGTAATTAATTTTTTTAATTCAGTCAAATTCATTTCCTCAGGTTTCTGCTGTTTGTTGATTAAATCTTTATTTGTAAAATTTAAATTGTCTAATGTCATTGTGCTAAAATATTCTGCAGATTCCTTTCTATCGGTGAATTTTCTTTTAACACCGTTGTGTGCTACCCAATCATTTTTCAGAGTATCAAAAATCATATTTGCCGCGTCAATTCTTGTAGTCATTTTGGTGGGATTATCATCAGCAAAATCCTGAATGCTAATCCTGTTAGCCTGGTTCCTTGAATCATCAAAAAAAGAAATGCTAATAATTCTATCTTTGGAATCCTGAAAAAAAAGATTGCTGCCTGCAAAAGAAAAACCACGGTTAAGATATGTTCTTTCAATATTTATTTTTGTTTTATTTGCCATTGGAACAAGATAGCCTGTAAAATAAATTGAGAATAAGCTTATTAAAAAAGAAGCTGCTAAGAAAGGCAGCATAAACCTATACATACTTACACCACTAGCTTTAATAGCTGTAAGTTCGCTTGAACTTGAAGCTTTTCCGGCTATGAATAATGCTGAAAATAAAACAGAAATAGGTGTCACTAGTTTTATCATCTCTGGGGAAAAGACGAAGTAGTAATGCAGTATAATATCGATACCAGCTTTTTGATCAATAAAATCATCCAGGTTTTCCATCATATCAATTACCACAAAGATTATGGTAAACGCTATAATACCAAAGAAAACCGTTTGAATAAATTGCTTTACAAAATATCTATCAAGAATTTTCAATTATTATTTTCTTCTTTTATTTACAAATCGCGAAGCTGTTTTGGAATTATTTTCACAAGCCACGAGAAATTTAATGTAACTGTTTCTTTAACAGTTCTGTACATTAAATATTATTCCCGAAACACCAAGCACAATATTAGCAGACCACATTCCCATAAAGGGTGTTATAAAATTCCTCTCTGCCAGTTTCTCTCCTCCAATCAAAAAAGCCCAATAAAGCACAAAGAAGAATAAACTAATACTTGCAGCCATGCCGAATCCACCCCTCTTAGTCATAACGCCTAGGGGAGCGCCAATTAAAATAAATATGATACATGCCGCGGGCAACGCATATTTTTTATCTATCTCCACTTGATATTTATTTATTTCACCTTGAGTAAATTCAATTCGTTTTTGATTTGATGTAATTATATTTCTTGCAGTTTTTACTTTTTCAATTGCTCTTGCGTAAATCATTGCGGTATTAATTGGCTTAATCACTGAGGGAGATGTAACAACGGCAATTGTTGAATCTGCAAAAAGATACTTGTTTACTTCCTTATGGTACGTATTCAATTGACTATTTTTTAATAACGATAAGCTGTCAACAATTCTCCTCATTGCCTGAGTGTTTAATTCTCTTTCTCCTCTTGACCCGCCAGGCGAAGATTGTTGAAATGAAAACTGATCTGCATTCATTGCAATTCTATGTTTTGAAAAAACCAATTTTCTATAAAGATTTGTGTTAGCGACATTGGATTCGTGGATTTCCCCGCTGTCCAAATCCATAATTAATTTTGTACGGTCATTTGAAAAAAATATTCTTCCTTTTTTAGCTGTAACTACGTTTATTGTGGATGGATTAGTATAATCATAAATTGTTACACCGGTAAGGTTGTTGGTTTTTTGATTTATACCTCTGACTAGAATTGCATAGTTTGAAACTTCCTGTGAAAAAACTCCCGGTTCAAGAGAAAGAGTTGGTTTCTGCTGGGAAATGTCCTGCATTAAAATCTTCGCTTTGTGATTCGCATCAGGTAGGACATCATTATCGAATAAAAAAAGTAAATAACAGATAACGATGCCTGCAGCAATCGGCGCAAACATCATTCTGTATAGGCTAACTCCGGAGGATTTTAGAATTGTAATTTCATTATTTTGCGAAAGATTTCCGAATGCCATTAAAGTTGCTACCAATGTTGCCATCGGAACAACCAGTACCACCATCCAGGACAAATTAAAAACAATCAATTTTACAATTATCCAGGTATCCAGCCCTTTTCCAACAAGCCTATCTGCGAATTTCATCATAAATTGTAAAATAAAAATGCAGATCAATGTGAATAAGGAAAATAAAAAGGGTGCAAAATGATTGCGAAGTATATATTTATATAAAATCATTATGATAATATATGAAAGCAAAAAAAGTTTAACAAGAATACTTAAAATCCTGATGATTCATTGTAATATTTGCTATATTTTAAACTCAAAAAAATTTAAGGGTTATGAAAAAAGTACTTCCATTTCTGTTATTGTTTATATTTATACTTGGCTGTGAATCTCCAACTGAAAAAAAAGAAACTGTGCTTAAAGAAGATAGTCATTATCCAAGATGGATGCAGTCGGATTCAACTCATTCTGATCAAACTTCCGGAATAACTTTTATCAAATCAACAAATCAAAATAAGAAGTTATTTTTAATTGCCGATGATATTGGCAAAATTTATCATTTTACGATTGAAAATGATACCCTTTTTAATTTTGAACCGGTTAATTTTTCTCCTCAAGTTACTGCTTATCTTGATACTTTTCCCAAAGCTGATTTTGAAGAAATAGTATATGATAAGTACACCGGAAATGTTTATCTTTCAATTGAAGGTAACGCTCCTGATCCTAAAAAATTTGTTGGAATATTTAAATTAAATTTTGAAAACGATGATGTGACATCAAATAATCTCCTATCGATGGAAAAGTTAAAGATTAGTCCCATCGACTTATTTACAAGGTATGTAGCTGCTAATATAGGATATGAAGGATTGGCTGTGGATGAAAATCATTTTTATCTTGGACTTGAAGGCTTTTCTGAGCAAAATATATTTGCAGACAGTACGCTTCTTTTTGTGGTTGATAAAAATAATCTAGAAATTAAAAAAACAATAAGTACAAAGAAATTAGGTATTGGAACAATTTGCGGATTGTATTCTGATAAAAACAATTCTATTTATGGTATTGATCGGAATAATAAAAAATTATTTCATATAGAAATTGATAATTCGTTGAATATTATTAATAGTTATACAAAGAGTTTAAAATCTAAATATACCCGGCTATCCAGAATACGATTACGTAGCGGCCCTTGAATCAATAACATTTGATGATGAAAATAATTTTTATCTTGTTGATGACCCATGGAAAACTTATTATATCCCTGCACAAGATATTTTAAGCCACTTAGATCAAAAAACCGTAATTAATTTCAAGGAATTTATTCCTGTTATTTACAAGTATTCATTTCAAAATTAAGGAGCAATTTTTTATGAATGAAGTCATAAATTTTATTAAAGAAAATAAGAATGTTTACATTGAAGAATTAAAAGAACTTTTACGAATACCCAGCATAAGCACCTTAGCTGAGAATCAAAATGATATTAAAAATGCAGCCAATTTTGTAGCCGGCAAACTAAAACAAGCAGGAATGAACAGAGTTGAGGTATTCAAAACCGAAGGCCACCCGATTGTTTATGGAGAGTGGCTTGGTGCGCCGGGGAAACCAACTGTTCTTGTTTATGGTCATTATGATGTTCAGCCGGTTGACCCAATTGAGCTTTGGGAAAGCCCTCCTTTTGAACCAACAATAAGAGATGGTAAAATTTATGCCCGCGGAGCTACTGATGACAAAGGGCAAATGTACATGCATATTAAAAGTGTTGAAGCATTTTTCAAAGCTACCGGTAGCCTTCCACTCAATATAAAATTTGTGATTGAAGGCGAAGAAGAAATTGGCAGTGAAAACTTAGAGGTATTTATTAAAACAAATACAGATCTTTTAAAATGTGATGCTGTTTTAATTTCAGATACAGCTTTATATGATAATGGAATCCCAACTTTAACATACGGACTGCGTGGATTAAGCTATATGGAAGTTGAAGTAACCGGCCCAAATCGCGATTTGCATTCCGGTTCTTTTGGTGGGGCGGTAGCAAATCCTATAAACATTCTTGCATCGATAATTTCAAAACTGCAAGATAAAAATGGGAAAATAACTATTCCGAAGTTTTATGACGATGTAAAGAAACTTTCTAAAAAAGAAAGAGCAATTTATGAATCACTTAAGTTTTCCGAAAAGAAATTTGCAAAAGAATTAGGCGTTGCTAAATTAAAAGGAGAAAAAGGTTATTCAACCCTGGAAAGAATTTGGGCACGACCTACATTAGATTGTAATGGTATTATTGGCGGCTTTACAGGCAAAGGCGCTAAAACTGTTTTGCCTTCAAAAGCTACTGCAAAAATCAGCATGCGATTAGTTCCTTATCAGGATCCAAAAAAAATTGCTGTACAATTTGAAAAATATATTAAAGAACTTGCCCCCAAAAGCGTTAAAGTTAAAATTCAAAATTTGCATGGCGCTGTACCGATTTTAATTCCAATGGATAGCAAGCAGTCAAAGCCGCTTCAAAAGCTATGGAAAGGGCCTTTCAAAAAGAAAACGGTTTTTATTAGAGAAGGCGGCTCAGTTCCTATTGTTGCTGCATTTGCAAAAAGATTAAAAGCTCCTACAATTTTAATGGGCTTGGGATTAAATTCTGAAAATCTTCATTCACCCAATGAACATTTTGATTTAAATAATTTTGAACTTGGAATTATAAGTTCTGCATATTTTATGAAAGAATTCAGCTTGTAAAGATTTTATAGTATGAGAAAAAACTTCTATAATAAAAATATTTTTTTTGTTATAGTAATATTAACAATTATAAATGGTTGCCGAAAAAAGTCAGGATGAAAAGCTTGCATCGATGAGAGCGAATAATAGAGAAGCTGTTGAGAATTCACCGGAAAAAGATTTGGAAATTCAGAAGTACAATCTTCAAATTAAAAGAGAACAGTCAAATCAAAGATTTGCTTGTGACACTATTTCTGTAATGGAATATGTTTTGGATAATTATCCTAAAGGAACTTATTTATTAAATTTTGATAAGACATTTAACTTATAATATTCCCAAAGCTGCAGTAATTTATTTTGATAATGACAAAAAATATATCTTCGGAGTAATTGCTGAATCTCGTCCTGGGGAAAGACTAATTGAACCAAAAAATATTATTGGATACGATGAAAGCTATATTGATTTGGACAGTACAAAATTAGGAACAGCTTTTTTTTATTTGGTTCTGTTTCATTGTGATAATGGAAAATTGAGTACTGTATGGAAAGCATTAATCCCTTCACATGGGGGATTTAATAATTTTTCTCTTCATAAATTGGAATATATAATGGAACACCATACGTTAAAGTTGATTTTCACTATGCACAGGGTGTTGGGCATATTGATTACAATTATTTTTTAGTAGACGGGATAACTTCACCTCCTCACCTAATGATGACATATAAAGGTATAAATTTTCAAAGGACTATTACAAATGCCAACAATGACAAATTCCCGGATTATTATGAATATATATATTATGATTCCGGAAATGAAATAAAAGCCGTTGATTCTGTCGCTTTTACCTGGGAGCAGAAAGACAGCTTATATATAAGTTCCAGAAATAGAAAACAAACAAGGCGATATTAATAGCCGTTAAACTTGATTGTATTTTCAATCATTCTTTTAAATTTAGAATTTAAATAATAAATAATATTCCATTAAAAATTATACTACAGCGAAATTATAATAGGAGTGTAAATGATGGAAACCGAAGTAAAATTATTTCCTCTCATTGATTTATATGAATCATTAGGCTACAAATTTGAAATTGTAAATGGAAAGAAAGTTATTAGCCAATTTACATCTATAGAAGAGGAGATAAATTCAATCTATGAAGGTGTTGCAATTAAAGATGTTTCAAATCGAGGAATGATTGAATTAAGAGGGAAGGATGTTTTGGATTTCATTAACAGAATTTCTTCCAACCAAACAAAAGATTTACCAAAAGAAAATATTATCGATACAATTTTTACAACTGAAAAGGGAAGAATTATTGATTACACAACTCTGTTTAATTTTGATGACTTCCAAATAATAATGTGCAATATCGCAAATCAGCCTAAAGTTATAATGTGGATTAATAAATATATTATTACAGATGATGTCAAGGTTACAAATATCAATGGCAAGTATTCGTTATTTGAAGTTATAGGCCCGCAAGCTGATTCATTTTTAACATTGATTGCCGGAAGTGTAGTGAATGAAATTCAACCAAATTCATTTCAAAATAATTAATGCTGAAGGAACAATTTTCTTCCTTGTAAAGATGATGGATGAAGGAGGGTAAGAAAAAATTTTTAGATATTAGCGGATCCTGTTCATGCACCGAAGTTGTTAAATTCATGGTTGAGAACAAAGGCCCATTTGATTTTAATTTAATTGGTGAAAAGGCGTATGAAGTTTATAGGATTGAACAAGGAATTCCCGTAGCTCCAAATGAATTAAACGATAATTACAATCCTCATGAATCAAAACTGTTGAATGCTGTCAGCTTTAGAAAAGGCTGCTATATTGGACAAGAAGTAATCGCAAGGCTTGAAACTTATGAAAAAGTTCAGAAGTATTTAGTTGGAGTTGAATTTGATGAAGCAATTGACAATGATAAAAGCATATAATTTTAATAGATGAATATAAGAATGAAGTAGGCAAAATTACTTCATTCTATATATTCAATTCGATTTGGCAGACATTTATGGCCTAGCCTATATTAAGAAATCATTTATTGATGAAGGCACAAACTAGTTGCAAAAAGTGTGTTGGTAAAATAGTTAATGTTACAGTAAAAGATTTACCTTTTAAGAAATGAAAATTTACACAAAGACAGGTGATAAAGGTGAAACAGGGTTATTCGGTGGAGAAAGAGTTTCAAAAAATTCTCCCAGAATTGAAGCTTATGGAACAATTGATGAGTTAAATTCGTTTATAGGCTTGGCAGTCACCGAAGTTAAAAACGAGGAAATAAAGTTACTTTTGCAAAAAATCCAAAACCAATTATTTATTGTTGGTTCTGATTTAGCAACTCCAGATACGGAAAAAAATAAAAAGCAAAATATTACGCGGACACCAGAAAATTTTTATTTAGAAATAGAAAGTGAAATAGATAAATATGAAGAAAAACTTGAGCCTTTAAAAAATTTTATTTTACCGGGAGGTTCAAAAGGTTCGCTTATTTTCATGTTTGCAGAAGCATTGCGCGACGGGCTGAAAGGCAGCTTGTGGCATTAAATAGTACAGTGAAAATCGGTAACAACATTATTATATTTTTAAACAGAATTTCAGATCTGTTTTTTGTTCTTTCACGTTATGAAAATTATGTTTCAAACATCCCCGATACCATTTGGGAAGTTCAAAATTCAAAAGTCAAAGATCAAAATCACTGATTTTGTTTTTTCCATTATTTGACTTTTGAATTTATTACTTTTGACTTTTCATTTGGGGGTGAATTTGGCTTCGACGGGGTTGAAGAGACATTGAACTGCACATCGTGTTCCCCGAATACACGTTAAACGTTGGGAAAAAAACAATAACTGGCGAATATAACTACGCCTTAGCTGCTTAAGTAAACTCTTAACAGCTCGTTCACTTTATGTTCTCGTACCGGTATAAAGATGAACGACGTTTAGGTACGATAGTCGAATCAGTTGTCTGTGCTGATGAGGTGAAATTTAAGCAGGCACGCTTAAAGAGATTTTTGTTTGTTTAGATCTTTAAGTTAAAAATAAAAGCAAACTATATGTGTAGACGTTCTTTGGGTCTTAACTTCGGACGCGAGTTCGACTCTCGCCACCTCCACCAATTCTTTACTTCACTTAACTCCAGTATACCTGTCTTTACATACATCATACGAATATAGCTAAAAAAGTTAATTTTTATCTTTGAGCTTGTAAAGCGAAATTAAATAAAATTAAATAATTGAGACATCTGAAAAATTAGGATATTTATAAAAGTAATGAAAAAGTCAACTTAAAAAAATTATTCTTGAATTTTAATCATTTAACTGTTATTTGTTTTATGTTTTTTTAGTTCTTTGACATATTGAAAACTCAATCAATCAAGTCTTAAATCTGTTTTCAATCTATTTAGCTGGATGCAGTTATTAGTTTCCTAATATTGTAAACTAAATGCGGTCATTATAAATTCAAACCTATTTCTTTTTAGGTCATAATAACTGCACCTTTGGTAATTAAGTATTCGTTTCATATATGCAAATGGTCTTTCAACTTTATTCCTAACGGTTGACAGCAATTTGTTTAAGTTTCTTTTCTAGATTGACTCAATGGTTTAGTTCGGTAGCCTTTGGCTAAGATACCGTCAAAAATATTTTTCTTCTCTAGTTTTTTTCTTCTGGTATTATTTGCATAGCCCTTATCGGCAAAGACGGCTTGCTCTGAATAGTCTACTAATTTATCAAAGGCACTTGAATCGTGAACACTAGCTTTGCTAAACTCCAACTTTGTTATTATTTCATTGTCCTCATCAATTGCGATATGCCCTTTATAACCGTAGTAAGTTTTACCTCGCTTTTTAGTAAAATCGGCATCTTTATCTCTGTTACTTTTGGAAGTTGCTTGTGCTTGTTTAATCGTTGCGTCAACTATTGTCCCTTTCCAACTATCAGATTCAATGATTTTAGTTGTTTGTTAAATTCTACAAATAGTTTTTTATCTAACCTAAGCGAGAAAACATTTCCCGGTATCTGCAAATGGTGGTCTCATCTGGGATTGAATCTTCACTGTTAAGTTCAAGGAAATATTTGGAAGCTTCTCCTATCGGCTATTTCTTCTTCTAATCTTGGATCGGATAGATTATAGATAGTTTGCAAAATGAAGCATTTTATAATTACTAGTAGATCAATTGTTTTTCTACCGGCCGGCGAGTTATTTTTTTTTTCTTTGTCTATTATTTCTTCTATTGGTTTCAATAGTTTTTTCCAATTTATTTTCGATTTTTATTATTTCTAAAGCTTGTTTGCTTTGAGTTTTTATATGTTTACTAAATTTTTCATTTGCTGCTGATGTAAATAAATCTACGTTATTGATTTTATTGCTGCGCATTTTTTCTTTCTTTTTTTTTGCCAATGGTATTTAAATCTTTATTTAATGTCAATTAATTTTTCAGATGTTTGTAAAATATCTATCAGTTTTATCGTGTGTCCTTTCATTATTACATTTTTTATATCTTAACTTATAAGCAGTAGAATAAAATTTATCAAATAAGAATAATGACACATAAAATTCACGAGAAAACAATCTGTAAATCAAAAAAATGATAAGATTATATTTGACACAACAAATATTTTTTATTTCGAATCCATATCAAGTTAAAGAAATTCCATTCATATCAGAAAAATTAATTCCAATAATTAATACAGAAGCCTGAATATTATTTCAAAAACACCTTCTTAAATGACCCAATTATAAAAAAAATATTTTAAAAAGCTTGACAAACAATCTTTTAGCATTTATTTTGCAATCGTTTGCGGGAACGATTTATGAGAGAAATGAGAAATATTACTATTTTAGATATAGCAAAAAAATTAAATATATCTGCTTCAACAGTGTCACGTGCTCTGAATGAGCATCCGGATATTAAAGAAGAAACAAGAAACCAAGTAAAAAAGCTCGCAAAAAAATTAAATTACTCACCTAATCCAATCGCTAGAAGTCTTAAAAGTAATAAAACAAATGTTATAGGTGTCATTGTTCCTGAAATAGAGCACGATTTTTTTTCATCGGCTATAAGCGGAATTGAAGAGGTTGCTTATCATTCCGGATACATAATATTGGTATGTCAGTCTAATGAAAGCTATGAAAGGGAAATAGTTAATACAAATGCTTTAATGAATCAAAGAGTAGCAGGGCTTATTGTTTCTATTTCACAAACCACTAAAAACGGAAATCATTTCCAGGAATTAATTAATAGAAGTATTCCAATTGTTTTTTTCGATAGGATTTGTAATGATGTTTCTGCAAATAAAGTAGTTATTGATGATGAAAATAGTGCTTTCATTGCTGTTTCGCATTTAATACGAAAGAGGAAGGAAAAAAATAGCGCATTTCGCAGGACCTAAAGAATTGAAAATTTGTGAACAAAGATTAAAAGGATATAAGAACGCTTTAAAAAAAGCGAAAATCCCTCTATTAAAGGAACTTATTCGTTATGGAGATTTACATGAAGATAATGGGTATGAATCAATGAATTTTCTTTTAAAAGAAAAAATAATTCCTGATGCGATATTTGCTGTAAATGACCCTGTTGCCATTGGAGCATATCAGAGAATTAAAGAAGCTGGATTAAAGATCCCTAAAGATATTGCAGTTGTAGGGTTTTCAAATAATAAAATTACTGCATTGGTAGATCCTCCTTTAACAACTATTAATCAACCGTCGTTTGAAATGGGGAAAAAAGCAATAGAAATTTTAATTGGAATGATTGAAAACAAAAATAATAATGGTGAAATAAAAACAGTGGTTCTTGATACTGAATTAATAATTAGAGGTTCAACTTAATTTAGAAACATTTTTTTGTTGTTTTCTGCAAACGATTGCAGATTATTAACAAAATTACTTTAGTTAAAATAATTTTCTATCAAATTCTTTAACATTCAATAAAAATATATGCAAACAATAGGCTTATCATTTATAGATTGGACAATTATACTAGTCTACTTTGGGTTTGTGCTCGGTATCGGCTGGTATCTTCGAAAGTTTACAACCAGTGAAGAAGACTTCTTTCTTGCCGGAAGAAAAAATTCATCCTGGGTTGCCGGACTTGCATTTCTATCGGCTAATTTAGGTGCACTTGAACTTCTTGGGATGACGGGCAACACATTTAAGTATGGAATGTTTGTCGCACATTTCTATTGGATTGGTGCAATACCCGCCATGCTTTTCCTTGGTATTTATATGATGCCGTTTTATTACAGCAGTAAAATTAAATCTGTTCCCGGATATCTAAAGCTTCGTTTTGACGAAAAGACAAGGGTGCTTAATGGGATTGCTTTTGCAATAATGACCTTGCTTGTTTCGGGAATTAATCTTTATGCAATGGCACTTGTACTCCATACTTTTTTAGGATGGAACTGGGATATCAGCATGTGGGTTTCAGCAATTACAGTTGCTTTGTATGTTACAATGAGCGGTTTAATGTCTGCTATATTCACCGAGATAATTCAGTTTTTCATGATCTGGTTCGGGCTGTTCCTTGTTTCTATTTTGGGTTTTATTGAGATAGGAAGCTGGCATGAAATAGTAGCAAGAATAAATGAGTTTTCAAGCGTGTCATTTACAACCCTATGGTCAACATCCGGCAATCCAACTGAAAACGGAATGTTTATAAATTGGGCTGGCATTGTGTTGGGGCTTGGTTTTGTTCTATCGTTTGGATATTGGACTACAGACTTCCTTGTTATTCAGCGTGCATTTTCAGCAAAGAATTTACGTTCCGCTCGTATGACACCAATTGTAGCATCATTTTTTAAGATGGCGCTTCCATTTCTTGTTATACTTGCCGGCTTAATTGCTATTGCACTTTCTAATGATCCGCACAGCGGATTCAAGCTTTTGCAAGATGGAGGGCAAGTAAATTATGATTCAGCGCTTCCTCTTTTAATTTCAAGATATTATCCGGTTGGCTTAGTGGGATTAGGCATTACTGCATTGCTTGCCGGTTTTATGGCGGGGCAAGCTGGAAACATAAGCGCATTTAATACTGTATGGACTTATGATATTTACAAATCTGTTTTAAATAAAAATGCCTCCGATGCCCATTTACTTTGGATGGGAAGGGTTTCTACCATTGTCGGTGTTGCTCTTTCATTAGTAACAGCTTATTGGGCAAAAAGTTTTCCGAGCATTATGGATTATATGCAAGCGATCTTTTCATGGGTTAATGCCCCTCTGTTTGCTACCATGCTTCTTGGAATGTTTGTGTGGTGGATTACACCCAGCGGCGCTTTCTGGGGATTAGTTGCCGGGATGGCTTCTTCATTCACAATGTACCTTGCAGTAAAATTTAGCTGGTTTAATCAGAGCATAATAACTATGTCAAATGTACAAAGTGATATGGCTGCAAACTTTTGGCGTGCTTGGTGGGCATGGGTTATATGTGCAGTTGTTACAGTGTTGATAAGCCTTTTTACAAGGAAAAGGCCTAAAGAAGAATTAGTTGGATTAGTTAAGGGATTAACAGAAGAAAAACTCGATCGCAATCTGCCATTAACAAAACGGCCGGCATTTTATGCTGTGATTTCATTAATCGTTTTTATAATTCTAAATATTTTATTCTGGTAATATGAAAGAACAATTATCAGTAATCAATAATAAATTTTAAAAAAAATAAGGCAACAATATGACTGAGCTTAAGATGAAACCCATTTGGTATTTTGTAGGATTAATTTTGCTTGTAATGGGGGGAATAATTTTTCTTAGCGGCATTTACAATTTATTCGATCCTCCAGTTGTAAAAACCGTGTTGGCGAACACTCACCCGGATATTTGGTGGGGTGCAGTAATGGTTGTCTTTGGTGGAGGAATGTTTTTAAAAACAAAAAATCAAACTGTATAAAGTAATTGTATATGGATTTATCAAAGAAAATTAAAATAAAATTTAAAGAATCATTTAACGAAGAACCATTTTTATTTCGTTCCCCGGGAAGGGTAAATTTAATTGGTGAGCATACTGATTATAATATGGGATTCGTTTTACCTGCTGCTATTGACAGAGCTATTTATATAGCAATTTCACCAAGAGAAGATATGTATTGTAGAATTCATGCATTTGATATGGATGACTATTACGAATGCTCTTTGGAGGAGTTGCATAAATCAGAAAAGAGCTGGCCGAATTATTTGCAAGGTGTTATTGAAGAATTAAAAAAGGGGGGATATATAATTAAAGGATTTAATTGTGTGTTCGGAGGTAATATTCCAATTGGGGCAGGGCTATCTTCTTCAGCGGCATTAGAAGCAGGTTTGGCATTTGCACTTAATCATATTTTTAATTTGGGTATCGATAAATTATCTCTGGTAAAATTATCTCAAAAAGCTGAGAATGATTATGTGGGCGTTAAGTGCGGAATTATGGATCAGTATATAAATATTTTTGGCAAAAGAGATCATGTTATTCGGCTGGATTGCCGTTCTTTGGAAAAAGAATATTTTCCATTTGATTATAAGAATGTTTCTATTGTTTTACTTGATACAAATGTATCTCATTCACTAGCTTCATCAGAATATAATCAGAGAAGAAAAGAATGTAATGATGGAGTTAAATTGATTAAAAAAGATTACCATCAAGTAGAAAGCTTACGCGATGTTTCGATTAGTATGTTAAGTGAATACAAATTAAAAATGAACCCTGTTGTGTATAAAAGATGTAAATATGTCATTGATGAAAACGGTAGATTATTAAAAGCATGTGATGCACTTATCGGGAATGATTTAAAATCCTTTGGTGAATTGATGTATCAGGCTCATGAAGGTTTAAGTAAAGAATACGAAGTAAGTTGTAAGGAATTGGATTTTTTAGTTGACCTCCTTAAGGATGATCCTAATGTTTATGGCTCTAGGATGATGGGAGGAGGATTCGGCGGCTGCACTATTAATTTAATTGAAAACGATGCAATTGAAAATATAAGCAAGAAAGTAATAAAAGAATATAAGAATAAATTTAACATAGATGCTAATATTTATGTGACAAAAATTAGCAGCGGAACAAATGTAATTGAAGAAGTTAAAGATGTTACAGTCTAATTTTAATCATCCTCATAGAAGGAAAAATATTTTAAATGGAGATTGGGTTTTAGTTTCTCCACAGAGAACTAAACGTCCTTGGCAGGGAGAGATAGCAGAAGCTGCAAGACAAATTCGCTCTGAATATGACCCAGATTGTTATTTGTGTCCTGGAAATAAACGAGCCAATGGAAAAATCTAATCCGCAATATAAAAATACCTTTGTCTTTACAAATGATTTCTCAGCTCTATTGGAAAGTAATGAAGATTTCAGATTAAATAAAAAAAATCTTCTTATTTCAAAAAGTGAAAAAGGAATTTGCAGAGTAGTAAACTTTTCTCCGCGGCATGATTTAACTCTTGCAGAAATGGAAGAAAGTGAAATAGAAAAAGTCATTGAGACTTGGCAAAATGAATTTGAAAATTTAAGCTCAAATCCCAAAATAAATCATATTCAAATATTTGAGAATAAAGGTTCAATGATGGGGAATAGTAATCCTCATCCCCATGGACAAATATGGGCGCAAGAACATATACCCTTAGAAGCGATGAAAGAGCTAAAACAGTTTACTAAATATTATAGAAAAAACAAGCAAAGTATTTTAAAGGATTATTTAAAGTTAGAGTTAAAGTTAAATGAAAGAATAGTATATCAAAACGAATCATTTGTAATGGTAGTTCCGTATTGGGCTATTTGGCCATATGAGACATTAATTATCTCAAAAAGAAAAATATCTAACATAATCCAATTCAAGAAAAAAGAAGCAAAAGATTTTGCAAATGCTTTAAGAGTTATAACTTCAAAATATGATAATCTATTTAAAACATCTTTTCCATATTCAGCCGGAATGCATCAGGCTCCAACTGATGGTAAGGATCATGAAGAGTGGCATTTTCATATGCATTTTTATCCCCCTCTTTTAAGATCGGCAAGCATTAAAAAATTTATGGTTGGTTATGAAATGCTTGGTGAACCACAGAGAGACATAACTCCTGAGTTTGCAGCAAAAGTGCTTAGAGATTTATCAACTACGCATTATAAAAAATTAAATGAAAGTAAATCTTTCAGTAGAGATTTAATGGATACTAATACATTAAATACTAATTAAAAAGGAATTTGTTATGAATACAGAATTTTTAGCAAGACTATATTCCAATGTTTCTATAATATAAGAAGCATAATTCTTAAGAGAAAAATTTAAAAAACTCATTATTAACCTAATAAAAAATGGAGATAATATGTTGACAAAATCATTTACTGTTATTTATGTTATCTTGATTACTCTGCTTTTCTCTCAATTATTGTTGGGGGCAAATGGTAGAATTGAAGGAACAGTTACTGATTCAATTACAGGAGAGCCGCTTTTCGGCGCTAATGTTTTTCTTGAAAGTACCAGTATAGGTGCTGCAACTAATATAGAAGGAAAATATTTAATTGCAGATGCCCCTGCTGGCTCATATACTTTGAAGGCTACATACATTGGTTATGAACCCATTACAAAGGAAATTCAAATAAAAGAAAACCAACACGTTGAACTGAATATTAAAATGACTATAGTAACCGTTTCAACATCTGAGGTTGTTGTTACGGCACAGGCAAGCGGGCAAAACGCGGCTATTAACCAACAACTAGCATCAGATAATATTGTAAATGTTGTTTCGTCTGCTAAAATACAAGCACTTCCTGACGCTAATGCAGCAGAATCAATTGGCAGGTTACCTGGAATTTCTTTGGTAAGAGATGGCGGTCAGGCAACACAAGTAGTAATTCGTGGAATTAGTCCTGAATATAACCAAATAACAATAGCCGGTGTTCCTATCCCAGCAAATGAAAGTGGTCGGCAAATTAGTTCAGATGATCCACTGGGCAGCCGGGTTGGCGGTGGACGTGGTGTGGATATGCGAATGATTTCATCAAGTTCCTTAGCAGGTATTGAAGTTTATAAAACTAATTCACCCGACATGGATGCCTCTGTGCTTGGTGGAACTGTAAATCTAGGTATTAGGAAGGCAAGCAAAGGTATTTCTGAGCGGCCACTTGGTTTATCTTTTTTTCCGGGAATTTCTTTTACGGCACAAGGCGGTTATACAAATCTTACAAGTGAATATAATAATTATAAATTTGATTTAGGTATTGAAAAAAGATTTTTTAACGAACGCCTTGGATTACTTGTTCAGGGTATTGTTCAGCAGCAAAATTTAACTTCTGATCATTTAGATGCCACTTATACGTCAACCTCAATCAGAAACTAATCCGGGTTTTTTACCCTTGACTGATCTTAATCTTTACTTTACCCCAAGGGAGGAAAAAAGATACAATGGGACTGTTACATTGGATTATGATCTTCCAAACGGAAGTTTAGCGTTATTGAATATCTTCAGTCAAAGCAAATCAAACACCAATTATTGGCAGCAGTCATATGGCCTGCCCTATGGTGGAAATTCTAATACTATTCACTACTATGTCAATAACCAAATAAGTAAATTAAACCTGATTAGCAAACATTTTAACTTATAAGCAAAAAACAGATTGGGTGGATATTGATGCAACACTTTCCCATTCTTATTCCGAAAATATTGCACCAGATACTGGGGATAACCAATTTGAACAGCTTTCTAACGACAAATGTAATTGATGGGACCCTTAACCCAGAAAGAATAGCTGATCAAGCACACAATCATTTAAAGGAAGAAAACCTGCGGGTATTAAATACAAATAACAGTTTTACCAAAGAAAGAGTTTTACGAGCTGCTGTGGATTCTCCCGGGATTTCAATTTAGCAGAATTTCTCTCTTTAGATATTAAAAGCTGGAGGAATGTATGCATTACAAATCGCAACTATGATTAAATCCGGGAAATGGTTCGATTTGCTTTGGTGAAATTGGTCAGGAGATTGTAAATGCATATCCGTGGTTGAAAACCGATTGGGGTATCCGGGGGTAAGCTTGGAAGTATATTTTTAACACCTTTTTTGGATCCGGATGTTAATATTGGAACCTATCTGAATGGCGACTATACATTTGATAACAAAGTTGGCCTGAATTATATGACGAATATTAAAAAAATTACCACTGATTATGGATGGGGTTTAAAACATGCACCGACAGGTGGGTGCAGGCATGGGTACCCGGATATGATTGGCAGTATAGCCAGTGATTATTCCGGTAATGAAAAACGAAGTGCAGGATATTTAATGGGGACATTTCATTTCGGCCAGTTAGTTTCGGTAATGGCTGGCGCCAGGTATCAAAACCTGACTACAAGTTACGAAGCAAACCGGGTTTATGTTGCCAGCGTTTCAAATCCTTACCCGCAACAAGTTCCTCACATAGACACAACGGTCACCAAAACTTATGGATATTGGCTGCCCGATGTTAATATAAAATTTAATCCTTTACCCTGGCTTAGTTTACGTGCCGCATATACAAATACCTTAGCATATCCCAATTTCAGAGACATTCTACCTATTATTGATGTTTATGTTACCAGCAGAAGCGTTACGTGGAACAATATTGATTTAAAGCCAGGCCGTTCAAAAAACTACGATCTGCAGCTTTCCGTATATAATAATGAATTGGGATTGTTTACATTCGGCGGTTTTCTGAAACATATTGAGGATTTGGTGTTTTTTCAACGTAGTAATATAAGTGATCCCACAAAATATGCAGGATTATATAATGTTCCGCAATATTCGGATTTGAATGTTAAAGCATATCAGATTAATACATATTATAATAATCCTAATAGAGTTGACTTATGGGGCATCGAATCCGATTGGCAAACCCATTTCTGGTATTTACCAGGTGTTTTAAGCGGGCTGGTGCTCAATGTTAATTATACTCATGTATTTTCAAAAGCAAAATATCCTTTCACAGTTGTAGAACATTACCGGTATTTCCTTTTCCAACTATATACATTGATTCTACTTATGAAGATAAACTAATAAATCAACCGGATAATATCGTTAATGTTTCTCTTGGATGGGACTATAAAGGCTTTTCAATTTTGGGTTCTGCAATTTACCAGTCAGCTATTTTCAATAGTACGAATTTCCATAATGAATAAGAACTGATAAAAAGGAATACCTGCGCCTGGATGTTGCGGCAAAACAAAAATTGCCCTGGTATAATATAGAAGTTTTCATGAATCTAAATAATCTGAATGGAGCTAATGATACCAATATTTTAAGAGGAAATGGTTTTGATGATTCAGTTGAATCTTACGGTTTAACGGCTCAATTGGGATTTAGAGTAAATCTTCTGTAAATAATTAACTAAAAATCGCATAAAGAAAAGGAGGTAGAACAATGAGAAGTAAATTCACATAGTAAGTGAAATAAAAATCAATCAATCAATTAACTTTTAATATAAGAAAAGGAGTTTAGTATGAAGTTGTTTACGCGAATATCATTACTTGTTGTACTTTTTACAGCAATAATGAGTATACAGTCTTTAGCAAAGGATTCCCTTTATGTTGCTGCTTTACCTCCGGGAAACTTAAATGCAGTTATTAATGGAGATACCTTAGTAGGAGGCGAAAGTGCACACATTTATGTGCTTAATTCAGACACAACATATTTTATAACAGAAGAAATCAGGGTTAAGAATTTGGACCTTATCGGGAAAATAACCAGTATGGATATCTTCCGGTTATTGCGCCTTATCATTAATCCTGATGGAGGTTCCCCAGGGAATATAGCTGCTACTCCTGGTGGTGACAGTTATGTACATTTCAAAAATCTCTATCTAATAGGAACACGTACAGATGGTTCTCAAGTCACTCAACAATGTGTGAGTGCTAATGGAGATACATGTAGATTTATAATGGAAAATTGTGTTTTTGAAAATTTCGGTTCGACAGGAACACCTAACATATTAAATACCTGGAATGCTCTTGGTACGGATATCTTTGTTACCCATTGTTTGTTCCGGAATAATCAAAGCGATATTCCGCAAAATCCCGGTATGAACTGGGCTGGCCCTGGTGTAAATGCTATTGATACAATGTGGGTAGCAAACAGCAGTTTCTTTGTTTTTGGTGGTAATATAGAAGGCTCAGGTTCATCGATGGGTTATTTGCATTTTGATCATAATACAATGTTCATGCATACCAAATCTTCTCCTTTTTCAATGAGGCAAATGCATAATGCAGATATCACCAATAATATTTTCTTTGGTTGTTACGCTGCAGGTTTGGATTCAGGGCATGCATATGATGAGTCAACTTACAACGCTAATTTCTATAGTGCACCTGCAATCCTTACTATAGACTCACTTTATAGTGAATTAACGGGGGACCCTTATTTCCTTACAGAAGCGGATAGACATCTTCAAGCTACAAACAATGCTTACTTCTGGCCGCAGAAAATTATGGATAACTTTAATACGATGAATGCTGATCCTGATACATCAGCTGGGCACTACAGGAATGTAGGCGGTAAAATTCTTGCCCCCGTTTGGGTTGCCGCAAGAACCGAAGCCGCAGCTCTTCTTACCATGCCAAACTTTAATATTGGCGCTGATAAGAATATGAAGGAAGATCCCGAATTCGATGCATCATTAGTGGATGCTGCTTCAGATAGTATGATCAATTTTGTTCAACATTTATGGAAAAATGGCGGCAGTGGGGCAGGTTCCAGGAACTCTGTAAGTTCAGCTAGTCCTATTACTCCTGGAGGAACATATGAAGGTGTTTCTGCTGATTGGAAATCCTCTCAAGGTTATCCGGTAAAAGAGAATTTGCGTTATACAAATGCAGCATTAATGACTGCAGATCCAAACGGTAAACCACTTGGCGATGGTACCTGGTGGCCTGATCTTGTTGGTGTTAAAGAAGTTCCAAACACTCTTCCAACAAAATTCAGCTTAAGCCAGAATTACCCAAATCCATTTAACCCAAATACAAATATCAATTATAGCATTACAAAAAGTGGGTTTGTTACACTTAAAGTTTACAATTTATTAGGACAAGAAGTTGCAACCTTAGTTAATCAGGAACAGAGGCCAGGTAACTATATTGTAGATTTTGATGCTTCAAAGCTGGCTAGTGGTGTTTATATGTATAGTATTCAAGCTGGTGATTTTAATTTAACCAAGAAAATGATTCTTCTTAAGTAATGTCGTATAATATTGTATAGTGCTTGAATCTAAATGTAATTATTCTGAGTGAGCGATGAGTTAATCATCGCTCATTCTTTTGTTGAAGAAAGATAACTTGCTAAAAATTGATTTATCAGAAGTCATAATTTTCACTTTCATAACTTCTAAAATTAAGTAATAATTGAAATGACGAATGATCATACTTTTACTTTTAAAAGAATTAAAAAACAATATTCATCTGAGATAATAATTGTAAATAATTATACCAAAGAATTTTTTTCTATCATACCGGAATATGGAGGAAGGTTAAAAGAGCTTTCTCTCAATAACGGAAATAGAAATATATCATTGATTAAAAAAGTAGAAAGAATTGATTCAAATGACAGGGATGATATTTTTACTAACGCCAAGTTATCTCCATTCGCAGGCCGGATTAAAGACGGGAAATATTCATTAAATAATACCACTTATAAATTAAATGTGAATTACCCGGAAGAGGGGAATGCTTGCCATGGGTTTATTTATAATAAAAAGTTTCAGGTTAAAGATAAAATAGATAATCAAGAATTTGCTTCGTGCAGCCTTGTATATAATTATGAGAATGAGAATAATGGTTACCCATTTGAATATGAAATTGAATTAATTTATAAGCTTACCACAAATAATGGGTTAATTTGCACAACAAAAATTACAAATCATTCCGAAATATCAATTCCTTTAAGCGATGGATGGCATCATTACTTTGATTTAGGCGTTAAGGTGGATGATTTAAAATTGAAATTGGATGTTTCCGAAATAATGGAATTAGATAAAAAAAATATTCCAACCGGTATTAAAAAGTTATATGATGATTTCAGTACCCCCACAACTTTAGGTAATTCTCACCTCGATTCATGTTTTAAAATTCATAGTATTAATGGAAGAGCAGAAACCGAACTAATCTTTACCAATAATAAAATTGATTTAAAATTTGGCAGGAAACGGGCAAAAATAAATACGAATATTTAGTCGTCTACACTCCACCGGACAGGAAAACAATTGCAATAGAACCTATAACATCCAATATAAATTCCTTTAATAATAATGAGGGTATAATTCTGCTTGAACCAAACCAAGAATTCGTTTCAAGTTTTGGCATTGTTCTAAAGAAATTTTAATCAGAAAAATAACGTTCAGTTATTGATTTAATGAAAGACTTTCATGAATCATTTATACAAACTATTAATCTTTTACTTCTCTGTGCTTTCATATTTATTTTACAACAGAGTAACTACAGTAAAAATTTTATAAGCAGCGATAGAATTCGCTCAATGGATTTCAATTGGCGGTTTCATTTAGGAGATGTAACCGGTGCAAATAACCCTTCACTTAAAGATAATGATTGGAGACTGCTAAATGTTCCTCACGATTGGAGTATTGAAGGAAAATTTAGTACTCAGAATGCAAGCTGTACAGGATTACCTCCGGGCGGAATTGGCTGGTATCGTAAAGAATTTACCTTGCCTGAAAGTGATAGTGATAAACATATTGAAATTCAGTTTGATGGTGTATATGAAAATAGTGAAGTATGGATAAATGGCCATTATCTTGGTAAACGTCCTTATGGCTTTATCAGTTTTTACTATGACTTAACAAAATATCTTAATTTCGGAAAAACAAAAAATGTAATTGCTGTTAGAGTTGATCATTCGCATTTTGCTGATTCCAGATGGTATACGGGAAGTGGTATTATTAGGCACGTTTGGATGTATGTTACAAATAAAATACATGTTTCACATTGGGGAACAAAAATTACTACACCTGTGATAGATACAGGCTCAGCGGATATTAGAATCATTACCACTATAGAAAATAATACCAATGAAAATCAATCTATTACTTTAAAAGATACAGTTGTTGATTCATCCGGAAATATAGTAGGCAAAAATTCATCCAGCATTTTTTTCCAGCCGAATTCAAAATATGATTTTGACCAAACTATAAATGTTAAACATCCCAATTTGTGGTCACTCGATCACCCTAATTTATATTCTGTTATTAGTGAAGTTTATTCCGGGGAAAAATTGGAAGATATAGATTCAACAGCATTCGGATTTCGTACTTTCAAGTTCGATGCTGACAGCGGATTTTTTCTAAATGGAAAATCCATTTATATTAAAGGTGTTTGCTTGCATAATGATGCAGGTGCAATTGGTTCGGCAGTTCCTAAAAGTGAATGGAAAAGTAGATTAAAACTAATGAAAGAAATGGGTGCTAATGCAATTCGTACAAGCCATAATCCGCCTGCACCTGAATTTTTAGATTTATGTGACCGTCTGGGTTTTCTTGTAATGGATGAAGCATTTGACGAATGGAAAATTGGTAAGAAAAAATGGATAATGGGAAGAAATGTTGGCATGGAGGAAGGTTTTGCCGGGCTTGGAAAATATTTTGCTCAAGATGGATATAATGATTTCTTTGATGAATGGGCCAAAAAAGATATTCAAGATATGGTACGAAGAGATCACAATCATCCATCTATAATTCTATGGAGCATTGGTAATGAAATAGATTATCCAAATGATCCTTATACTGATCCTTCTCGTCCTGATTTTGTTTCATGGGGTGCTTCTGCTTATCAGATTACACAAATAGCTAGGCAGCTTAGCAGACTTTGTAAAAGTTATGGATACCACTCGTCCTGTAACTGCCGCACTGGCAAATATTACATTATCTAATAAAACCGGATACGCGGGGGTATTGGATGTAGTCGGATATAATTATCAGGAGCAATATTACTCTAAAGATCATAAACAATTTCCTGAAAGAAAAATATTGGGCAGTGAAAACAGCAGCACCTACGAAGCATGGGAAGCAGTTAAGGATAACGTTTTTGCCTCAGGCCAGTTTTTATGGACAGGAGTAGATTACCTGGGTGAAGCAAACAGATTTCCAAATAGAAGTTTCGCATCCGGATTTGTAGATCTGAGTGATTTCAAGAAACCGGTTTTTTATTATCGCCAAAGCTTGTGGACCGAAAAGCCGATGGTTCATATTGCTTGTATTTCTCCTGAAAAAATAAATAGTAGGCCGGCATCTAAGTTTGTTGACAATTGGAATTGGGAGAAATACAAAGGTAAAGAAATTACAGTAGTTGCTTTTACAAATTGTTCATCTGTGAATTTATTCTTAAATGGAAAATCATTAGGCGTCAAGAAAACTTAGTGAAGCGAAAGATGCCATGCTTCAATGGAAAGTACCTTATGAACCTGGTGAATTAAAAGCTGTTGCTTATCAAAATGGGGAAGAGGCAGCAGAAAATATTTTAAAGACTGCCGGCGAGCCAAATAAAATTATTTTATTAAGTGATCGTTCTTCAATCCAGGCTGATGGCAATGATATTGCAAGTATAAAAATTTTGGTTGCCGATAAGATGGGCAGCATCGTTCCTTATGCAGATAATGATATAAAAATCCGTGTAACTGGTGCTGGGATTAACGCTGGTATTGGTAATGGAGATAGTAATAACACTGAAGACTATAAATCGGATCATCACAAAGTCTATCGAGGGTAAAGCCCGGTTATATATTCAATCTAACGGAGATAAAGGTGAAATAAAAATTCAAGCTTTTTCGAAAGGATTAAAAACCGGGGAAATATTAATTAATACTTTTCAATAGAAATTTATTTTAAAAAGTTTTTAGATCGCTTCAGAAT
>CAVZSD010000018.1:0-12141 GCA_963777615.1 uncultured Bacteroidota bacterium
ATTAGCCTTTTACTAATTATTTCTTTACGACATTTTATTGCCCGTAAATAAATAAAGCCCACTCCGGATAAATTCAGAGTGGGTTTTTTATTTTTATTACATTAACCTTTTTAAACTTTATTTCACAAGCATTAATTTTTTAGTTGAAACAAAATCATTAACCTTTAACTGATACAAATAAACACCGCTTGCAAGATCACTCACATTTCCGCCGGAGGCGGATCCGCCTTTGGCGGAAAAAGTTTACTATATCTTCCGGTGTTCTTAAACTCATTAACAAGCGTTGCAGCTTCTTTTCCCAGCACATCATAAATTTTTAGTGTTACTAATCCGTCTTTTGGAATTTGATAATTTATGGTTATATTCCATAATGGGTTTGGATAGTTTTGAGCTAAAGTCATAAGTCGTTGACAACGTTCATTTCCTTGATAGAGTAATTTCATTAGCTTCACCATCTAGATTTTCCTAATGCAAGCTCCATCCGATGAATATCTTTCTACATAATATATTTCGGGCTGGCTTAAATTTGTCATTTACTGTTAACACTGTAACTTTTACATGTTTTCACTTCCAATCTATTTAGTATTAAGCTTGAGTAAGTTAATTGCATTGCTGTGCATACATATTATTTTGAATCTAATTTTTTCATCATCATAATTTTCCTAAACACCTGTACCGGTGTTCATCATCAATAAGTTCTATTGTATAATCAACAAAGCGCATCTTATTCCAAGCAATGAATACTGACTTAGCTGCACTTGAATCTATAAACCCATAGCAAAGTACTTAAATGTTAAGTTTGAGATTATTCGTTTACTGTGAAATGGCTCTGATATCAAAGTATTAATCTAATCCATCTAAATTATCTATTGTTATATTATCTACGGCACATCCAGCAATTTTTATTTTACATATTATTCTAAAACAATATCTCCTAATGCAAGCAAATTGAACATTTCCTTTATACAAAGTTACAATTCCTTTCCTACCGGTTGCTGATTGAGTTTGCATCTGATTTTATTAAATGAGCCAAGATTATTTGAAGTTCCAGAAATAATATGGAAGGCTTGTAAATGGGTAAAATGATTCGATGCATACATGCTGACTTGTTACTGGTGCCATTACTTAGCTGTATGTCTTTTCCAGACGTGTTTAATGTTTTTGTGCCTCCATATTTGAAGCATTTATCTGACGTCAACAAAACTATTCGCACCATGCACTACCGCCGTAATTAGTGCTCCATCCAGCACAAACAGAATTCGTTATCTGCAAGATTGTAATGAGGTTGACCTAACATTATAACCGAAAGAATAAAAAGTTCCGTTTGAAGGATTTCGATAAATTGTATTGATTGTACTTCCATTACCGGAATAGTCTCCCAGCCAACATACTCTTAGCACTGCCATCGAGGCATACTTATTATTGATGGACTATAATTTGCTGAAATACCCAATCCCTGGAAGAGATACAGAGTTATCCGCAGTTTTTGGTTACTGTCCATGTTGAAGAAATGTTTGCCCTACAGTAGTAAACATATTTTGTCCAGCTATCCTGTTCATAAGCTATTTGAAATCCATTCGCATAATCGGATTTGTTAGAATAAACTGAAGCATTAACAGAACTAGCGTCTGTACCATAAATGCTGCCGGAGCCGTACACTACTATATAATAATTATTAAGTGAACCATACTTATAATTAATGCCATAAGGTATAGTTAAAGGAATATTGTTCTTTCTTTCCCAGGTAACCAAGAATTTAGAATTGTACCCCAGGAAATATTAGGGTTAGCCGCATGTTGAATAAGCATCTGCAGGCTCAGTAAAAATAGTAGTACTTGCACCCGGTATATAGGTTCCATTGTAAGCATAAAATGTTTTAAGTTGAATTGTATAGTAGCTTCCACTTTGCTGCTGAAAAGCAATGGCAACGACGTTCCCGTAATAATCAATTGAAGGAAAATTTCCGCCATTAATATCAAAGTGGTTTTCCGCCGTTCATTAGTTCGCCATGATGAACCATTATTTTGTGCTTCTTTCATACCAAACATGCCCCATACTGTGAGTAAACAAGATGAAGCCGGTTTAAATCGCAGGCGTAGTAAAAAATTTTCTCTGGCTGTTAACACTATAGGCCGGTGCAGTATTATTTGAAAGCTGTGTGCCCTTTCCAGGTTAGCTTCTACGGTTACGTTATTCATTTTTAAACAAGAACAGCAGTTTGTGCTGCATTTGGCATCTGAAAATTCAGCATCCGAAAAAAGGTTGTAGCGCTCCAATTTTGGAAAATAAAAATAATTATTGATCTTTATTTGTTTGGGGTTAAATGAATATGTCTGAGGTGATTGGAACATTAACTGAATAATATGGTTTATCTGGATTATTGGGATCAGGTGTTTGATTCAGAAAAGCACCTCCATAATAAGCGTAATTGCCTACTCCTGGAGTAAACGGAGAACTAAAAGTCTGAAATTCATTCGGCTGCCCGCCACCAATTTTATACCAAGGATCTCTAAGGTCTAAGTTACCAGCCGAAAGACTTGTTCCTTCTAAGCTATTTTTAACCGTTATCTTATCAAGATTTGAAAAGTATGCTTTTTGATTACCGTTATTTTGCCATCCTTTGAAAGTATGTTTTACCTTGTACTCGCTTAGTTCCTTATTCCAATTATTCTGTTGGTAATTAATTCCACCCCCAGAAAAATTAAGTCTGTATCTATCTAATGTTTCAATTGTATTATCTCTGTTTGTGGATACTGAAACTGCGCCGCCTGAAGATACCTGAGTTTGTGTTCCTGAATTAGCAATTACTTTTAATAATCCGCCTGCATTATTTTCTTGAATATTATCAATAACATTTTTAAAAGTTACAACATTGTAGGAATCCTCGAGCAAACCAATTTCAACAGAAACAGGGTCAACGAGATCGTCCGGGAATTCATCATGATAATGAAATCCCAAACTATTGAGAGTTACATCAAACTTGCTTGTGCCATTTACGATATCAAGCGCACTAACGCAAGGTATATAGGTTGGATTTTTCTTTCTTACAAGGTTCCAATGGACGTTATACACATACCATTTTGAGCCCGAAGCTCTGGTACCACTTAATGGTAAATATGATCCAGGAGCTAAACACTCACTGTCTTCCCAAAGATAAAAGTGTTTATTTGCCACTAAGTCTTTTTCGACTTCGAGCCATTCTCCTAAATTCGGGTTGGTTATATTTGGCGCAAATGAAACTCCAATGTTAATGCAATTATGAGGATATCCATTACCATTCAGATTGTTAAGTACATTATAGAATATTTTGTGCATAGAATTATTGCCGGGACTACTTGGATCATAGGGGTCGTAACGCAGCATTTGTTTTGCGGCAACACTATTTAATTCAGGGCGGGGGTCGCCCCCATCATTCTCTTTTATATAATCCAGAAAATCACGAGGGATTATGGCATCCTGCTGTGGAGAATCTATTGATAGAAAATGAGAAACGTATAGTCTAATCCCCTGAGCTTCTGCTTCCGCAAGAGCATATCTCCCGATAGGTCCGCCCATACTTAAACCAGCAAGAATTATCTTTTCAGAACCTTGAGTAATAGATTCGATGTATCTTGCAAAGCCTTGAATAATGGGGCATTAGCCACTAAATCAGTGCCTCCATCTTTTAAAATTAAAAATTAATACGTCGGCATCTAAACCGCGTATCCTGTTTAGCCAATTAGCTGCTTTGCCATAATAATAATCCGGCCATGTTATATTTTTAGCATCGAATCCTTCGATTATTATAACAGGCCTATCTATTTCCGGAGTAGTCCCTGTCCATCCGCTAACCCAATTACCTAAACCATCATAATAGACTTTATCTCGTGGAGGAATAACAAATACAATATGATTAATAACATGTGTTGTTCCGCCTAAATCCCATATCTTATATCCATTGTATGGCTGCCAAGAGTGCTCCATGGTGGTATAAATTCCCCAGTTGTATATCCAAAACCACCTACTAATGTATTCCAGCTTCCATTATCATATCTTACTTCAATTTTGGCAAAACCCTCTATACTATGATATTCCAGTTTACTTTGTCCTAGGTAAAAACCGAATTCAGGGGGAAAATCTAACTCTAGTACTATAGTAAGTTTATCGCTTAAATTTGTACCTTCCTGCCAGGCTCCACCAGTTGCATTTTCAGCACCAGAAGTAGAACTTTTAGATAATTTATTATTATTTTCTATAGTGTACCTAAGATTTCCCCAATTATTTTGAGCTAATATACAATTGGAAGCAAAAAGAAAAACAACTAGCATTTGTATTGTGAGTTTCATAAACATTTCTCCTTTTTCATTAATGTTTAATTTGTAATTCTGTACCCTATTGCAATTATTGCATTTCCAGTACTAAAATTTTCGCCTACTGCAATAACTAAATTATCTTTTACAGCCACGCCTCTCCATGTTCCATCTCCCTCTATTTCAAGATAGTCTTTCCAGCTCGCACCATTCCAATGCCTAATAGATTGAAGATACCCTGCCACAAAAATGTCATTCCCTGCTGTACCCCTTATGATGTTTGTTTCGGGCGGAAATTTAGTTTGATTCGCATAATCCCACCAAATATTTTCTTTAGCATATCCGGTTGTATTTTTTGGTGTGGCATAAACTCTTCCTATTGCACCAAGATAAACTGTATCTGCTTTATCTGTCCATAAGCTTTTAAATACGTGTGTGATTTGATTAATTGGATGAGGTATATTAGGACTGGATATTTCAAGAACTTTTTCAAAACCACTGCTTGTGCTTCTTAAAAACACTGTCCCATAAGAATCTTCAAAGCCGGCAGCCCAGACTACACTTCCATCTGGACTTCCCCAGACGTCTCTTAAATTTACATCAGTTCCACTTTCTAATTTTGTCCAAACCCCATTTTGATAATGGGCTATACCTCCATTATTCCCAACCGCATATAAATTGTTGCTTGTTGTTCCCCAAAGTTTATTTACTGAAACAGGAAATGCATTCCGTCTTTAATTGATTTTTCCCATTATAATGAGTTACCTGCGAGCCGGATGAAATCAAAATATCATTTTTACCAAAGACTATAATTGACTTTGTGGGATAAGAGCCTGTATAAGATTGTCCACAGAAGGTAAAAAATTGGAGTCTTGATAAAACCCAGGCGCTTCCATTCCAGTGTACGAGATTATATATATTTGGGTCCGGGTACCCCAATGAATCAACCATATAAACCTCGCCCACAGCATATATGCTTGAATCATTTTCGATAGCGCAATCGTAAAGAGTACTGCTGTTAACTCCGCCACCGAGATCATCCATAATCCAATTTATTAAATGGCTTGTAGTGTCTTGTTGCACTACCGGTGGGACTACCGGCATATCTTTCATGCAATTTACTGCTAACAAAAACATTATAAATATTATTAAGCTATTTATCATCTTTACCATTCTCATTTTATGTTTCCTAATTATTTACCATTCCCAAGAGTTATATTTATATTCATGCCTGCATAATTATTAACAAAATTCAAATTGCCATATAATCCAACTCCTATCCCAACTTCATTAGCAAGCCTGAATAATAATTGTATATCACTTTCCAAACCAAATGTTCTAAATTTATAATAAGGCCCGTAGGGTGTTCTTTCTTCACCATATATATACGAAGGCCCCAAAAACAGGCAGGCAATAAACCGCTCCGATAGCAGTCTTTTGCCAATCGAAAGATCTATTGTATTATATAGAAACCCATCTTCTCCAACGCCTATATTTCGGTTGAAAGAGAATCCCCCTTTTGTAAGGTAGCCAACTTTAAAAAAAGTACCACCTGTTAAAAAACTAAAGCTGGGTGAAAAACTATAATTAATATTAAGACTAATATCTTGATCTGGCCAGAATCCCCCTCCTATGGTAATCCAGTATTTGTATGATGCTTCTTCTTTTTGCGCTTCGGTAACAACACTGGTTGAAAGCATTAATACAGCTAAAAGTATCGTTTTCATTCTCTCCTCAATAAGACTTTTGCATTTAATAAAATAACTTATTTAACAATTTCCTCTTATCTTCTGTATTTAATTTTTCTATCTGGTATTTTTCATCTCTGCCAGCAGCCAAACCAACGACACCCCCTAAGACGCCACCTATTATGGCGCCAAAAACTATAGATAAACCTTTACCCATAGCAGAAAATCCTATATCATAAAATCCTTCTGACTTGGAAGAGCTTGCGGCTCCAATTAAACCGCCGGTAATGGCACCAAACAAAAATCCCAATCCGAAATTAGATTCTTTTTTCTTTATTAAATATTTAATTGAATCCTGATGAAGAATAAATAAAGATTCATTTGACTTTATATACAAAGAATCTGCTTCATATTTATCTACAGTTACGTTTACAAATGGTTGGTTTGAAGTAGAATAAATTTCCCAAAGCGGAGGTTGTGCAAATATTTTAGTTTGTAAAAAACCAAAGTATATTGAAATGAAGGAAAAAATGATAATATTGAATTTCATATTGAAAAGATCTCCACTGTTATTTTTACAACTGAAAACTTATGTGTGCGTGAAAAGAAAGTTGTCAAAAAAATGTCATAAAAAAGTAAATGTTTTTTTTCAAGTTTAATCTAGAGGATTGAAATTGTCTTTTTTAAGCTATTTTTTATACGAATAGAAGATGATGATAATAGTAAAATTAATATTCCTATTAACTTATAAATTTATATCCTGCTTTATGGATGGTAATAATATGTACAGGCTTGGAAGGATTGTCTTCAATTATTTTCCTTATTGATAAAATATAATTATCTATTGTTCTTGTAGTTGGAAAGTTATTGAACCCAAATACTTTATCTAGTAGATCATTTCTTGAAATAACCTCTCCTCTATGCTCTATAAAATATTTCAATATTTTAAGTTCAGTTGAAGTAATTTCCAGGTTTTTTCTACTTTTAATTATTTCATGATTTTTGAAGTTTATGTAAATATTTCCAAAGGAGTACTCGTTTAACTCCGTATTCAAATTATCAGAAACTCTCCTAAGTAAAGCTCTTACTCTTGCCTGAAGCTCTCTTATACTAAAGGGCTTAGTTATATAATCATCAGCCCCAATCTCCAATCCAAGTACTTTATCAGCTTCTTCTTTTTTGCTTGTTAGAATAATTATTGGAGTTTTAATACCTATACTTCTAAGTTCTCTGCAGATATCAAAACCATTTTTTAGTGGGAGCATTAAATCAAGAATTATCAGATCATGCTGATTCTCTTTTGCGGCCGCAAAACCTTTTTCACCATCATCAGCTGAGGTTACATTATAATGTTCTGCATTGAGGCATTCCTCAAGCCCCATTCTTATTGAGGGATCATCCTCAATTATTAATATTTTTTTCATTTAAAAACCCGATATAGATGTAAGTTTTTTGCAATAAGGAAAAAAGAGTGTAAAACAAGAACCATTATCTTCCTCGCTTTTAATTTCAATTCGACCGTTATGTGAATCCATAATATGTTTTACAATGCTCAAGCCTATTCCGGTACCATCTATTTTTTTCTTTTCAAAATTGTTTAATCTAATAAACGGTTCAAATATATTTTTAATATCATCTTCCGGAATTCCAATTCCCTCATCCTGAATATTTACACATACAAATTCATTTTCTAGAAAAGTTTTAATGGAAATTGATTTATTATTACCGGAGTATTTAATTGCATTTGAAATCAGGTTAATCAAAGCTTCTTTTACCGCATCTTTATCGGCGTAAATCCAACATCCAGCCTCACTGTAAGAAACTTTAACTTCAAATTTGTACATAGTCAGGTGGTATTCCATAATATCGAGTGTTTCCATAAGTATATCATCGAGATCAATTTTCTCAAATCTGTAATCCATTTTCCCTTTTTCAATTTTACTGTAGTCAAGAATGTTATCAATTAACCTTGTAAGCCGATCACCTTCTTTTTCTATAATTCTCAAGAATTTATTTTTTCTCTCAACAGACATTTCTTTTTCTTGAAGAAGCTGTACAAACATTTTTATTGATGTGAGAGGTGTTTTAAGTTCATGTGAGACAGCAGAAATAAATAATGATTTCATCTCATTCAAGTCTCTTAATCTTTCAGATTCTGCCTGCTTCAATATAAGTTCTTTCTGAAGATTTATTCTTTCTACTGCAAGTGCAGATTGAAGAGCAACGTCATTAAGAAAATCAGCATCGTCATGGTTAAATCTCATTGCAGATTTCTTTTTTCCAAGTGCTATAAAGCCTTTCCCGGATAATGACACTGTTATGGGGATTATTAGCTTGAAGTTAAAATTATTTTCAATGATAGGAATAAAATTTACATCTGATTCAATATAATCCTTTTCAGCCAATATGGTTTTCGGAGAAGATAGTTTTGACAAAATATGCTGTTCTATTTTATAAGCATCTTTTTTTCTAGTAAAAAATGGATCTACTTCTGAATCCGGCAGATAAATTAAAATGTCTGAAGGTTGTAGAATCTCATCAATTTTTCCCCTTATTTTGTCTACAAGTATTTCAATTGTATAAGATTTATTTATCTCATCGAAAAGAAGCTTATGTGCGGCATTAAAGTTATAATTTATTTTGAAAAACTTTTTATTTACAAAATTTTGCACTCTATTTTTTAAAGGTTGAAAAAGAAGCCCGATTAATAAAGCAGCAGTAGTTGAAACATAAATTGATGCATAGACAGTTAAAGCTCCAACAAGTATGTAAAAGCCTCCTACAATTACCATATAAATAATAATAGCAAGCGCAATTACAATACCGTAAACAGTACTGCGATTGAAAATAACATCAATGTCAAGTAGACGATAACGATAAATGGAGATTCCAAAAGTTAGAGGAATTGCAGTCATAAATACAATTATAAATTCTTCCGGCAGCATTTCTTGTATTATAAATATCTGGGGAAGAACCCAAAGAAAAATGTATCCTCCCGGCCCTATAAGAAACCCGAGAATCAGCCATTTTATTTTTTTCTTCTCTGCTAATGATTCAGAATTTAAATAGGATTTTATAAACAGGTAAATTCCCCAGATTGTCAGCACAACTATATAAATATGAAATAAATTTGTTGCTGAAATATAATCGCCAAATGATTCAGGCGTCTGATCATTTATTATTTTTATAAAAGAATAGTTCAACAGAAAAAATAAGCAGCCTGCTATTATGTAGAGCAAGTATAAATTCTTTTTGTTCTTTTTTTCTCTATCCTCCGGGAAGACAAAAATAAAGTGTATAAATAAAGCCGGGGCTAGAGCACATGTAAGATGGTACAATATTCTTACAGCGATTCCAGCCCCATAGGGTGTAAAAATATAATTTCCCCAGGTAGTCATCATTAATGCAGCTGTAGTAATATTAACTGCATGATAAATATTTTGCCTGCTTCCTTTCCTGAGCATTTAATAATATAAAAATTGCAACAGCAAAAAAGAGAGTACAAACTACTAATACAACTATGATATATAAATTCGAGTAATAATGAGTTAGCTTAATTGCTGAATGATGAAATTATTGCATCTTCTAGAAACACTCAATTTAACGTTATCGCCAATATTTTTTCCATCAAGATAAATTTCTAATTCTTCACTTGAACTTGAAATTATATCCATCGATCGAAATAATTTTTTTACCAGCTAAGTTTTTGTAAAAATCAACCGACGTATTTTTAGCTATAATTTCTGAATTCGAAAAGGACAAATCGATAGGTAGGCCAGCTTTTAAATAGATTTGATAAATGCCTATAAGGCAGAAAAGATATATAAACGCATCCAGAATCAGCATTCCAAATGTTGCTGAAATTTTTCTTTCACTAATAAAACCTTCGATTTCTGCAAAAATTTAAGCAAATGAAGTTATAAGTTCAAGATATTCAGAATCAATTAAAAATCTCACCATTCTCAAAAAAGCATTTTAGATCAGCTAGGGTTAAAAATAAAAAAGAAATTGCAAGTGCCAAATGCATAGATACCCAAAAACCGATAAGCAGAATATATTTTCTCATTTGAAATGAATCTCCCAATTTTATATTTCTTAATTGCTTTTTAATCTAAACAATTCTTGAACAAGAAAAATCAGTATGATTACTTATTTTTTGATGGCTTAAGAAAATCGGTTTTTGATAAAAAGCAATTTAATAGATATAAAAGCTTGGATCTGGAGTGGGGGCAGCAGTAAAAAAAATTTTTAACATTTTCTCACCTATTTTATAGCAGTGAATTTTGAAAAGAACATTTCTAACTTGCAGAAAAGAAAAATTAGAGTCAACGAAAGTTTTTGTTTAGTAAAAAAGCTTGTCAAAGTAGTACAATAAAAAACCCGGCTTCTTAATGAAACCGGGTTTTTGAAAAGACTATTAGTTTGTCATCCCTGCGGCGATGCCGGCATTTCCGTTTAATATTCTTATGCCATTTTGTTATTTACTTCAGCCATTATTATAACCAACTGTCTGTTATTGGACTTACTTATTAAATTACTGCAATCACTTATTCATTTACTATCATTACTTTTTTAATTACTGTAATTATTTATTCAATTACTATATTAACATAATTAATTACTGAATAACATTATTTATTTACCGTAATATCATCTTTTAATTACATAAAAAATTTATTGAATTACTGAATTTATAGATCCAATTGCTAAATTCAATTATTTAATAACTCATATTACGCAGCGTTGAAAGATGTCGTCTTTGATAATAAATTTATCTGGCTGCCATAAATCAATTTATTTTAAAGTTAACATTAGCAAATATTAGTAATGAAATGATTCTTGAATCCCGGATAAATTGTGAATCAATTCAAATAAGATTAGAGTTCATTCATCATTTTGCAGTGTCTTCCAAATCAAATCCAGCAATTCTTCAATTCCAAAATTTGCTGCAGAAGAAATTATTTGAACCGGCACACCAGTTAATTTTATTTTCTTCTTTGATATTTTTTTCAATTCATCATCATCAACTAAATCTGATTTGGTAAGTGCTATTAATTTTTGTTTTGCTGCAAGCTTAGAGCTGTAGGTTTTTAATTCGTTAAACAAAACTTCAAATTCTTTTTTATAATCCTCTGAAGTTATATCGATCATAAAAAGTAAAATTTTTGTGCGTTCAATATGACGCAAAAATTTAATCCCTAATCCTTTCCCTTCATGAGCACCTTCAATTATTCCTGGAATATCTGCAACAGTAAAGCTTTGATAATCTTTATATTTAACAATCCCGAGATTTGGTTCAAGAGTTGTAAAAGGATAATCAGCAATTTTAGGCCGTGCAGCAGAGACAGTTGAAATGAAAGTTGATTTGCCGGCATTGGGAAAACCAACTAATCCAACATCCGCAATTAATTTTAATTCAAGAATTACTTTTTTTTCTTCGCCCGGGTTTCCGTTTTCAGCATACCGTGGAGCCTGGTTTGTTGGAGTAGCAAAATTGCTGTTTCCTTTTCCGCCTTTTCCTCCTTTGGCTGCAATAACCTGTTTGCTTTCTTCATCAAGATCAAAAAGAATTTTTTTGGTTTCCGGATCCTTAATTAGCGTTCCAACAGGAACTTTAATTATAATATCTTTCCCGCTCTTTCCGTCTTTTCTGGAACTTGCTCCCATTTCTGCGTTTTGTGCTTTGAAATGTTTTTTATATCTGAAATCTAAAAGTGTATTGAAATTATGATGAGCTTCAAAAATAATGTCTCCGCCTTTGCCGCCGTTCCCGCCTGAAGGCCCGCCTTTCGGCACATATTTCTCTCTTCGGAAAGTAACGGCGCCGTCGCCGCCTTTTCCGGCTTTTATTTCAATCTCAGCATAATCAATAAACATAATTAAGCCTGGTCAAAATAATTGGAGACAGCATTTGTAAGCATTACCGCTTCTTTTGAATAAGGATTTACTCGGTATGTAAGAAAAAGCCTTTTAAAATTTCCGTCGATTGGTCATAATCATTGCACTCAGAAATTTTTTCCATTGTGTTGGCAAAGTCTTCTCTATCTTCATTAAATATTCCCGAAACAATTTTATCAATTTCTCTTTCGCTTAAAAAGCTAAACAAGTCTTTGTCCGTTTTAAATTTTTCTTTTTGATCAATTTCTTCATCATCTAAGTCCTCG
>CAVZSD010000019.1:0-17955 GCA_963777615.1 uncultured Bacteroidota bacterium
AGCTTATTTAATCCACCGCCTAAAGTTCCAATCCATAGATTCCCTAAATCATCTTCAACAATTGATGAAATACTGTTTGAGCTTAAGCCATCTTTTCTTAAAAATCTATTAAACTTAAACTGGATGCTTTTATTATTTTGCTTAACAAGTTGATCGGCAGAAATTTTGTTTAGCCCACCTGAGGTGCCGACCCATAAATCACCATTTTTACTTTGGTATATGGCGCTAATATCATCGTGACTTATACTAAAATCATCATCTTTAACATTTAGAAAATGTAAAAATCTAACATCGATATTTTTATTTGAGTTTTCATTAACTGTAAATTTATTTAACCCCCGCCTTGTACCAATCCATAAATTGCCATTTTTATCTTGATAAATGGCTGTTATATAATTATCCGAAATAGAATTAGAATCTTTTTTATTATATATATAATAATAAAACTTATAGCCGTCGAATTTATTTAATCCAACCTTTGTTCCAATCCACAAAAAGCCTTTGTGGTCTTGATAAATTGTTTGAACCGTTGATTGAGAAAGTCCGTTTTCAATTAAGAAATGGTCGAATTGGAGTGATTGACTTTGTGAAAACAGAAGGTCGCTGCATGAAAAAAAAATTAATATGATTTTTTTTATTATCATTAAAACAGGAAATACTTTTTCCGAAAAGATAAAATAAAGATGAGAAACGATTTTGAACAATCTTAACTAAAATAAAGAATATTCTCAAGGCTTAAACATTCTCTACTAAATTAGTTACTAATTTAGAAATGATAAAAATGCAATAAAGTCTTCCACGTCACTTTTATAGTACGAATAAAATGGATAAAAATTCTTCTTTCGCTCGACTTACAATTTGATAGGTTTATTATATTTAACAGTCATAAAATATATTCTTATAATCCTTGAACTAAATATTCAATGCTTAATATAAACAGGAGCTAATTTTGAAAAATTTTTCACAGATTAAAATTATTTTCTTAACAAGTTGTTATTTATTCGCAAACCTTTCAGCTCAAAATACAATTACAAGGCCGCCTGCTATACCACTTATAACTTCAAGCCCATATTTCAGCATTTGGTCATTTGCAGATAATCCTCTCGATGATTACACAAAGCATTGGACAGGCAGCACGATGAGTGTTTATTCGATGATTAATATTGATGGAAAAGTTTATAGAATACTGGGAGTAAATATCGGGGGAAGTTCCGAAATTAAATTTAATACAAACGATAATTAATCCAACTCAAACAATTTTAAATTATAACGATGCCGGGATCGAGTTAAAATTTAATATTTACAACTCCGTTACTTCCGATTCTTTAGACCTAATTTCCGAGGATGCCACCATATATTAGCTGGCAAATAAAATCTGTTGACGATAAAGAACATAAAGTTTCAATTTATGTTGATAATGACGCTGAGCTTTGTTTAGATAATCCAGGCCAGAATGTTAGCTGGGGAAGATTAAAGCTTGATGATGCCACTGTTCTAAAAATGGGTTCTACTAAACAGCCCATACTTGAAAAAAGCGGAGACAATTTACGAATAGATTGGGGTTACATTTACTTGGTTTCTACTGAAAATCAAAATCCTAAAAGTGCAATTGGCCCTGATGATGAAATCAGATACGATTTTATAAATAACAATGAATTACCAGCAAGTGATAATTTTGATATGCCCTGCCAGGGTAACCATAGATGGCCTGTACAATCATTACTTTTTAATTTAGGAAAAGTTGGCAGTCAAGAGAAAGAAGTATATGCTGTTTTAGCTTATGACGATATTTACTCAATCGAATTTTTCAATAGAAAATTGCAAGCCTACTGGAAAAGAAATGGCAAATCAATTAATAATGTTATAAAAGAGAGATTAAATAATTATCAATCCTTAATGAATGCCTGTGAAGAGTTTGATAATAAATTAATTTCTGATTTAACTTTAAAAGGCGGAAAAGATTATGCATCAATCTGCGCTTTGGCATACAGGCAAGTTTTTGCAGCACATAAGCTTGCAGTGGATATTGACGGCACAGCCAATGCTTTTTCCAAAAGAAAATTTTAGCAACGGCTGCATAAGTACAGTTGATGTAATTTATCCTTCTGCTCCATTTTTTATGTATTTCAATACTACTCTTTTAAAAGCATTATTAACTCCGGTATTTGAATATGCAGAAATGTCACGATGGAAATTTCCATTCGCTCCACATGATCTTGGAACTTATCCTAAAGCAAACGGACAAGTTTACGGCGGAGGTGAAAAAAACGAAGAAATCTCAAATGCCCGTAGAAGAGTCCGGGAATATGATAATACTTACTTATGGAATTTGCAGAAAAGAAAATAACATTGATTATGCTAAAAAATATTGGAATAAACTTGAACAGTGGGCAGAATATCTAAAAGAAAAAGGATTGGATCCTGAAAACCAATTATGCACAGATGATTTTACTGGACACTTAGCGCATAATACAAATTTATCAGTAAAAGCTATTGTTGCGTTAGATTGTTTTTCAAAAATTTGCGAAATGGCAGAAATGAAAGATAAAGCAAAAGAGTATAATACAGTCGCTAAAAACTATGCGGATAAATGGGAAAAAATGGCGCTTGATAATGATCATTATAAATTGGCTTTTGATACGCCTGGCACCTGGAGTATGAAATATAATCTCGTGTGGGATAAGCTTTTCGATCTTAATCTATTTCCAAAATTTGTAGAAGAAAGAGAATTAATATTTTATTTAACAAAGCTTAATAAGTATGGATTGCCTCTTGATAACAGGGCTGATTTTACTAAACCGGAATGGATGACCTGGGCAGCCTCAATGTATAATAATAAAAATGATTTTGAAAAATTTATGCATACAATTGTGCAATATTTAAATGAAACGCCTGATAGAGTTCCTTTTAGTGATTGGTATGAAACTAAAACCGCACGAAAAGACGGTTTTCAGAGCTAGAAGCGTTGTAGGTGGAATTTTTATTAAAATGCTGTTTGAATAAATTAGTTTAAACAAATATTTAATATGAAAATATTTTTTTGACTAAAAAAAATTAAATAGGCCATCAATCAATAATACGTGAATACTGGAATGAAAAAAATCTTTCTCCTTTTATTTTTATTTGTTTCGTTCAATTCCTTTTCACAGGAATTATTAACTAACGATTCACAAGTAAATGATGCATTCAAATTAGCAGTTCAAACTGTTGATATAAATGTTAGGCGAGGAATATTAGCTGCTGGTGGTGATTATGGCGGAGAATGGACGCGCGATATAGCCATTAATTCATGGAATGGAGTCAGTTTGTTAAGGCCGCAAGTTGCTGAAAAATCATTATGGAGCGTTACAATTAATAAAGATACAATCGGGCATCAATACTGGGATAAAATTCTTTGGGCAATTGCTGCATGTAATCACTACATAGTAACCGGAGATAAAATGTTTCTTGTGCAAGCTTACGAATGTTCTGCAAATACTATGAAACAATTAGAGCAAATTACATTTGATGAAAAATATGGTTTGTTCATGGGGCCTTCTGTTTTCAATGACGGAATTGCCGGATACCCTGAACCAATTTATGAACCGGGCAATTACTCCAGTAGCGTGCTCGATCATAAAAATTCTTTAGTTATAAAATGTTTAAGCACCAATTGCATTTTTTACGGAGCTTACATTGCTTTAAGTAACATGAGCAAATTTTTAAAAGAAGATCAAGATATTTCCCAAATGTATCTACAAAAAGCGGAAACATTGAAAAATAATATCTTGAAATATTTCTACAACGATAAAAAAAATACTTTCTATTATTTGATAGATCAAAATGGAAAAGCTGCAGCTTATCAAGAGGGATTAGGAATTTCATTTGCAGTAATATTTGGAATAATCGATGGTGATAAAGCAGAGCAACTAATAAAGAATGTGGTAGTTTCAAAATATGGAATCACTTCTATTACTCCGGATTTCCCTCGCTATTCAAAAGAGATGCCCGGCAGGCATAATAATATTATATGGCCGATGGTAAATGGATTTTTTGCTAGAGCTGCAATCGTTACTAATAATTATGAAACATTTGATCATGAATTTTTCAGCTTAACGCATTTAGCAATTGATGAGGACAAAGGGAATTTTAATTTTAGAGAAATTTATAATCCATATACCGGTAAACCCGACGGAGGCTATCAAGATTGGGGAGAATCAAGAATTAATTTTCATTGGGAATCATGTAAATTTCAAACATGGTCGGCAACAGCATATATTTCAATGGTTTTGAATGGCATATTTGGAATGAAATTTACAGAAGATTCTCTTTCGTTTTCTCCTTTTTTACCTAATGAAATAAACTCATTGGAACTTAAGGATCTTAATTATAGAAATTCAAAACTTAATATTTCGGTCAAGGGCAAAGGCAATAAAATTGAATCGTTTACTGTTGATGGTATAAAACAATCTAACTATTCAATAGCTTCATCATTAAACGGCAAGTCATGAAATTGATATTGTTTTAAAATAAAATCTGCCTCAAATAACAAATAAGATAAATATTTTTAGCATAACATAGGAGCGGTAAAAAGACAGAAAATATTTTCAATACTCATTCTTATTCAAACTAACTTTGTAAATGAGTTGAATATATTATAAGAGTACAAAAGTGCAAAGTATTATCCATAACTTTTGATTATAGAAGGTTACTTGCACTTATGTAATCTTATTTTTATTAGTTGTTAATGAACTTTATAACTTTCCTAAAGTAAATTTCTATCAAATTAAAAACTTATTTCAGCAAAATTATTTTTTTTGTCTGATAAAAGTTTTCTGAAGCTAAAGAATAAAAATATACACCACTTGAAAGCTTGCTTCCATCAAATGTTGTTTCGTAATTTCCCGGCTTCTTTTTTTCGTTTACCAAAGTTGCAACTTCGTTGCCTAATATGTCATAAATAACAAGTAATACAGACACATCGCTATGAGCCCCTAAATTCGGAATTGAATATTTTATTTTTGTTATAGGATTAAATGGATTTGGATAATTTTGTTCTAATGCAAATTTTGATGGTACTGAAGTGCCTACTTCAACTTCAGGCGAATATTTAAAATTACCATTAAAATCAATTTGTTTTAATCTATACAAAAAATCTCCGCTCGATTTATACTTATCTACAAATGAATAATGATTAGCAATTGTTGAGTTGCCTTTACCATTAACAAACGCAATTTTTTGCCAGTCTGTGTTTCCAACATTAATTTTCTTTTGAACTTCAAAGCCTAAATTATTAATCTCGGTTGCCGTCGCCCATTGCAGCTTTATACTACCTTGTTCTGATGCTTCAGCAGTAAAAGAATTTAGTTCAACCGGGAGAAGGGAATCATTATTATAACGAAACAAAATAAATACGTTGTAATTACCATTTATATCGATTGCAGTACCCCCTGCTAATATTTTCCCATCACTTTGGAGTGCTAATGAAGCAATTTCAACATCATAGTTTTGGCTCATAAACGAAATTGTTCCTGATGTGACCAATCCATTGCTGCCGAATGTATCATCTAAGGCGCCTGTTGAATCGTACCTAACAATTGCGAGATGTGTTTCTCCGGCATCCTCTGTATAACCCGCAGCTAAAATTTTTCCATCAGTTTGAATAACTGTTGTATAAAGCTCATCTTCATCAGGCCCAACAGTAGTAATAACAATTCCACCTCCTCCAAACGTGTTATCTACATCGCCATCTGTATTATAACGTACAACGGCAAAATCATCATCATTTGATAAATTAGAAACAATTCCGGCAGCAATTATTTTCCCATCACTTTGGATTGCTAAACTTTTGACAACACTTCGTACTGAATCAAGAAATACAATAGTATTTACTACACCACTTATTCCAAATGAATTATCTAAATTTCCGTTTATATCAAACCTGGCTAAAGCAAATTCTATAATACTTGTAATATTATGAATAGGATCAGGTTCATGGTAAACATAACCGCCTTCCACAATTTTTCCATCGTTTTGAATTGCAATTGCAAATGCTTCACAATTATCTCCTTGAGCATGTGTAGTTGAAATTCCATTGGTTCCAAAGGTAATATCTAAATCTCCATTTATATTATAGCGTACCAATGCAAAATCACTTCTGCTTCCATCAGGAGATGTCGTTCCTCCTACAACTATTTTCTCATCAGTTTGAATCGCTACAGAATTTGCTTCATCATCGAAAGATCCAACCTGGGTAATTACTATCCCATTAGTCCCAAATGAATTATCTAAAACGCCGCTGCTGTCATATCTAACAACTATAAAATCATTATCACTTCCATTATATTTATAACCAGCCAAAACAATTTTACCGTCACTTTGAAGCGCTGCTGAATTTGCCCAATCATCCACTACACCAATTGCAGTTATAACGCGACCGTGGGTACCGAATGTACTATCTATTACTCCGTTTTTTTTATAACGAACGAGCGCAAAATCAAAATTGTTAGTATTTGGATTATATGAATTTCCGGCAGCTATTATTTTCCCATCGGTTTGCAATAAGATTTTAGTTATCTCATCATCTGTACTCCCAAATAAAGGGTCAATGTCTGTAGTTACTATTCCCCCTTGTCCAAAAGTTGCATCCAACTGTCCGTCCTGTGAAAAATTCTCCTGAGATAGAATTAATAAAAATACAAAAAACAAAAAAATCGGTAAAACTTTATAACATTTCATGTATAACCTCGTTAAATGAAACTAAAAAAACATTAAATTAAAAATAGAGTACCAGTTGGATTTATTTTATTTTGGTCGGCAGGAATTTAGCTTCAATTTACGGAATTAAATTTATTAAAAAATGCTTTAAAGCACTTTTTAATAAAAATTCTTTTCATGATTTATTTTTTTTGAATACTGTTAGTGATTTGTAATTGGCATATCGTTTTCTAAATTTTATTTTCAGATAAGAGAGAGAAATTCATGCAACCTAAATATGATTCAATAGGATTTAACTATAATTCAACTAGTAAAAGCTGACAAACATTTAACAGAAAAAATTCTTCATTTCCTAAATCCTAAAATTGATGGCTTATATTTAGACATAGGATGCGGCACCGGAAATTATACAATTAAATTAGCGGGAAAAGGATTTAAATTGATTGGAATTGATCCGTCAGCAAAAATGATTGAAGCAGCAAAACAAAAAAGTAATGCAATTGATTGGAGAATCGGTTCTGCAGAAAAAATTTATTTGAATGATGAAAGTATTGATGGTGCTATTGCAGTTTTAACAATTCATCATTGGAGTGATTTAACCAAAGGGTTCAAAGAACTAAATAGAATATTAAAAGATGATGGAAGAATAATTATTTTTACATCATCGGCTGAGCAGATGAAAAGTTATTGGCTAACTCATTATTTCCCAAAAATGATGAAAGATTCAATCAAACAAATGCCTTCGATTGAAACTGTAAAAAATATTATTGCAGAAACAGGTTTTCAAATAACTCAAATAGAAAAATATTTTGTTAAAGATGATTTAGAAGACTTGTTCCTTTATAGCGGAAAACAAAATCCGGAATTATATTTAAAACCTGAAGTACGCAATGGTATTTCGTCATTTTCTTCATTGGCAAATATAGATGAAATTAAAAATGGCATAGGAAAGTTAAAGGAGGATATAACCTCCGGTAAAATAAAAGAAGTGATTAATTCTTTTGAAAATAATTTGGGGGATTATTTATTTATAGCCGCCGAAAAGGTATCTTGAAAAATATTATCTTTACAAGACAATAAATTAAGAATTCAACTCAGGGTAATCATGAATGAATTAATAAATCAAATCCACAACTGCATGGAACACGGAAAGGTAAATAAGATTTCACCTTTATCTAAAGATATGATGGAAAGGAAGTTGCGGATGAATTAACTTTACAATCTATTCAAAATTTAATCAGTCAGAATTAAATATTAATTTAAACCTTTTATTTCTTTACCAGCTCAACTCTTCTATTTTTTTTCCTTCCTTCTTGTGATTCATTGGATGCAACAGGCGCCAAAGGCCCTACTCCATCAGGAATTAAACGGCTTTTATTTATGCCATATTTTTCAGTTAATTCTTTTACTACTGATGCAGACCGTTTCTTTGAAAGATTAACATTATAATCAAACTTTCCCTCCATATCAGTATGCCCAACCACATAAATAATTAGCGATGGATCGTTTTGAAGAAGTGCTGCTATTTCTTTTAATGTTGGTCCCGATTCCGGTTTTACATCCGATTTATCAGTATCAAAATAAATTCCATAAAGTACAACTTTACCATCAGCATTTATTCCTTTTAACATTTCTTCTGCATTTATTGTAATTAAATCATCCTCCATAGTTGTTTCTTCAATAATATCGAGCATAAAAATTTTTTTATCCTTACTGTATTCTTTTCCGCCAAAAATTATATAAGCTGTTCCATCATTCTTTTTTATCTTTCCCGCAATATAACCACTTCCCCCTGATGAAGATGAACCTGAACCGAGCAGAATGTTTGCATCTGTAGGGTAGGGATTTTTGATATAAAATGTTCCCATCCAGGAGTTTCCACCGACTTCTTTTGAATTATTACTTTCAGCGTGCAAGCCTTTTGCAAGTATTTCTAACCTGGATTTCTCAAACGCTTTTATATAATTTTTATAGATTTGTGTGATTGTAACATCTCCATCAATTTCATAATAAATCCTTGTCCGTTTTCCTTCAACTTTAAGCCAATCACTTATAGTCCTGTAGCCTGTTACAGGGCCTGTGGCAATTGAATATTCATTATAATCCTGCTCATCATAAAAAACTATATGCGAACCTGGATAACGTGAGATTAAAGGATGATCTTTGCTTCCTTCAATATCCGTTTGAGTATATGCAAACGTAGTTAATAGTAAAAACGAAAATAATAGTTTCATTGAGTCTCCTAATATTTAAATAAAGTAGGAATTTCATTTATGAAATTCTCTTATCTAATACTTTCAGTCACACATAAACTCAGTTCGAACTTCATAAATGAAGTTCTTACTGAATTTTAACAAACTAAAACTTGTTCTCCAAAGCCAAACTACATCTTATTTCGGTTGGGAAACCTTTAGCGCAATAAAATCATTTTGTGTGATAGATTAATTCCATTAGTTCTAAGAGAATACACATAAACTCCGCTCGGCATTCCTTCAGCGTTCCAATCTGCGTTATAGCTTCCGGCCGATAATTCTTCGTTTACTAATGTTGCTACTTCTTCCCCTTGAAGATTGAATACTTTAAGATTGACAAAAGAATTTTCCGGGATATTGAATTTTATTTTTGTTGCAGGATTAAATGGATTTGGATAGTTCTGCTCCAGGTCAAACTTATCAGGTACTTCCGGATTATTAATTTTTACGCTGGTGGTAAGATTATCAAATGTAAGGTGGTCTATTAAAAACCAGCTTCCTGGATGAGGTGCTTGGCCTTCTTGCGGTTTAATTGTAATTGTGATATTGGCTTGTGTTGCCTGCCAGCCTGGAGGGTTATTAGGATCATAATTTATTGGGATTTCAAGCTTTTCAAATATTTGCGAATTCTCCGCACTTATTTCAGCATGTCCCTCTCCGCCGCCGCCAATGGATAAATTCACAAAATTAACTTCAATAAAAAACATATCCCCACCTACACCAAAATACTTATAAAAGCATGAAAACATTTGATGATTACCAGCAACAGGAAATAATGATTCAGTTATAGTTCCGGTGTATAATGCTGGCGGAATTGGAGTTCCGGAAAAATCTAACACAATACCGCGAACAGCCCATGAATCGCTGTATGCTTCCGAAGATTTTGTAATCGGTTCTATATTTGCCTGGGGAATATTGGATGGTGCGCCCCAGCCGTTAGGAATATTGCCAGACCAATTTTCAAATTCAGGATTTGGAATTGGGTTTTGAGAAAAAGAAACGACACTTAAAACTGACAGCCAAATAACTGTTAACATAAGAAATTGCTTAGCACTTTTCATTTTATTGCCCTCAACTTTTATTAATATTGAAATTAGAATGATTCTTAGTTGAAAGATAGTTTGAGGTATGAACTGCCGCAATTACCCATTTGCGGTAATTTTTATTTTTATGAATTATTAGATAAGTCGATCTTGAATTGCTTTTTTTACAGCACCTGCCCGGGAATTTACATGAAGCTTTTGATAAATGTTTTTGATGTGCGCTCTAACTGTATGCCCCGATATAACCAACGAATCTGCTATTGTTTTATAATTTTCCCCCTCGCAAAGTTTTTGCAAAATTTCTGTTTCTCTTTTTGTTAAAGGTGAATTTGAATCACGCATAAAAGATTTAAATATTTTTCTGGCAATTGTTGAGCTCATTGGCGATCCCCCTTCTCTCACTTCTTTTATCGAATTTAATAATTTTGCCGGAGGAGTATCTTTTAATAAATAGCCCGTTGCACCCGCACAGAGCGAGTTAAAAACCGATTCATCATCATCCTGTATTGTAAGCATTATAAAATCTACGTTAGGCTGTGCCTGCTTTAAAATTTTAACTCCATCTATCCCGGACATTGAGGGAAGCCCAATATCCATCAATACAACATCCGGAGGATTTTTTTTAATTGATGAGAATGGCGTTTTCACAGTTATTAAAAGTTTCTTTGCAAGAATAACCCGGGGACCGATCAATTATTAAAGCCAGCATTTCTCTAATTTCCTGGTCATCTTCTACTATGGCAACTTTTATTTTATTCTCGTTATTCATTTAACCACACAAACTTTATTACAACTATAAGTAATTAAATAATTAAATTTCATTCCCCATATGGGTTATATTCCCTTCCAATCTGATTTTAGTGCCTTTTTCAATTTCAGATTCTACAGCTAAAATACAATTAATTTTTTCAGCTCTTTCCTGCATATTTTTTAAACCATATCCATTAGAAATTCCATTTACGAATCCCTTTCCGTCATCGCAAAAAGAAATAATTAATTTTTCTTTCAGCAAAGTTATGTTTAACTCTACTTGCTCAGCACAGGAATATTTTACACAATTATTTATTGCTTCTTTAAATATCAAAATAACAGCTCTTCTGCTTTCCATTGATAAAATATGATTCTTAAATTTTGCATCTAAGCCTTTAACAGAAAATTTTGTATCAGTATAATTGAAGATAGAATTTCCGAAATCCTGCAGCCTTAAAATTGTTTCAAATAATGTAGTCTTTTTTGGGATCAAGAACCCAAATAAAATCGCGCATTCCGGATGAAAGTTCTTTAGTAGTCTCTTCAATTTTATTTCAAATATTCTTTTAAAGTTGAATTTTCTGTTTCTTCTTTTGCAAGTTCCGTAAACAAAGAAATTTTTGTTAGCTTATTACCAGCTTCGTCATGAAAATCAGCAGAACTTTTTTTTCTGACTTCTTCCCGTTCTTCTATTTTTGCTCTTTCTATTTTCGACTGAATTTCAAATTCTTTTTTCGCAGACTTTATTTTGAACCTGACAAAGAGAAAAACTGAAGCCGCAAATACCAGGGAATATAAAACATATGCATACCAGCTTAACCACGGCGGAGGTGGAATAAATATATATATTGAAGCTCCCTGCTCATTCCAAATACCGTCATTGTTACTTGCTTTAACTTTAAATTTATATTTGCCGGGATCAAGATTTGTATATGTAACATTTCTTTGAGTACCTGCATTAATCCAATCTTTATCAAAACCTTCCATCATATAAGCGTATTGATTTTCTTCAGTGTTGATATAATTCAAAGCGGCAAATTCAAATGATATTACTGAATGGTTGTACGATAAATTAATTTCTTTGGTATTTGTTATTGATTTTGGAAGCGAAAACTTATCGCTACTGTTTACCGGAACAGATTTATTAAACAGTTTAAAATCCGTAAATACAACCTGTGGTTTATATTTGTTCAGTTTAATGCTATCGGGATTAAAAATATTTAAACCTCCTATACCGCCAAAAAACATCTCTCCTTTTTTATTTTTGAAATACGAGTTTTGATTGAACTCATTATTCTGCAATCCGTCATTAACATCAAAAACTTTAATAATAGGATCGGGTGACGATGAGATTGAACTTAACCAATCCTTTATTAGTGCTGAACCATAAATACCCACTATCATCTTCAAGAATTCCATATATAACTTCATTCGGCAGCCCTTCACTTCTACCAAAGCTTTTAAATGTGAGCGTAACAGAAGAATCTTTAATTTTTTCAAACATGTTTTTTTCGATCACAGTCTCAAGCAGGTTTAATCCGCCCGATGTACCTATCCACAAGCTTATTATTTCTATCTTGAAAAATTGAAAGAACAATGTTATTGCTTAAGCTTTTTAGATTTTCTGCTGTATTTTTTATATATAAAAATTTTTCTTCTTCTCTGTTAAAAATATTTAATCCTCCGGTTGGAGTGCCGATCCAGAAATTTCCTTTGTTGTCTTCAAACATAGAATAGACATAAGAATGGGAAGGGCCAGTGCCATCAATCATCATTGGAAATAATTTTGATTTTCCGGTTTGGGGAGAATAACGGACTAAACCTCTTCCCCCGGTTCCAAACCAAAGTATTCCATTTTTATCCTCATAAATTGATTGAATTCTATTTGATGTTTGAAGCGGATCATTCCAATTAACTTTTTCAAAATTAATATTTTTTAAATTTGAAATATTTTTATAGGTGAATTTATTTACCCCGCCATCACGTGTTCCAATCCAAATGTTTCCATTACTGTCTTCAAAAAGAGAGAGAATATAATTTGAACTTATGCTGCCGGGCTTTTCAGGAATATTTTTGAAAATTGTATTCTCATGTGTAAATCTGTTATAAGCATTTAAACCATCGGGAGTGCCTATCCAAAGAATTTTATTTCTATCCTCTAAAATTGGGCCTATGCTTTTTTGGCTTAAAGAATTTTTTTTATTCGGATCATATTGGATTAAGCTAAAATCTTGATTGATTTTATCTAAAAAATTTATTCCACCGTAAGTTCCGACCCATATAATACCTTCTTTCGATTTGTATAGTGATACAATATTGTTATGCAATAAGCTGTATTGATTATTGGGAATGCTTGAACAGTACTGAAAATTTTTTTGATTTTTATTATAGAGAATTAATCCTTTAGTTGTCCCAATCCAATAATTATTTTTATCAATAAGAAGATGACGAATTGAAATATTTTTATTTCTTATTGAAATTGGGATCTGTAGTTTATGGTATGAATTAGATTTAAAGTTGATTTGAATTAGGCCGGAATCGCAACAGACAAACAAATTATTATCATCAAAAAGTAAATTAAATATTGCACCAAATTTAAAATTACCGTTAAAATTATTCGGATTAAATATCTCATGTTTTTCAGTTTTAATGTTCAGCTTAATCAAGCCGGAATCTGTCCCTACCCAAATATAATATGGCGGCTGAACTTCCAAAGCACTAATGTAATTGTTGTTCCTATCATTAGTGTTGCCTGGCCTATTAAAATACCGGGTAACTTTATAAGTTTTCTTATCGAACTTGTTAACGCCGTTCCCTGTGCGAAGCCACAAAGTGCCCCGGGGATATTCTAATATTTTAAAAATGTCATTGCTGGATAGTGTAGATTTATCATTTACATCATTATTAAAGTGTTCATAAGTTTCTGTCCGGGGATTAAATTTTGTAAGGCCTCCCCCGAATGAGCCGATCCACAAAATTCCATCACTGTCTTCATAGATTGTCCATATATAATTATTGCTTAATGAATTTTTGTTACCTGTTTCATGCGAATATATTTTGAAGTTATAACCATCATATCTATTAAGCCCGTCTTGAGTGCCGAACCACATAAAACCATAACTGTCTTGAAAAATTGTATTTGCAGTTGTTTGAGAAAGTCCGTCTTCAACCAATAAATGCTTAAACTTTAAATTATTGTCTTGAGCAAAGCAAAGCTCAAATAAAATAAAGAAGAGGAATAAAATTATTTTCTTGATATACCGGGCCATCTTTATTAAAAGTATTTAATGCGTTTGTATTTGATATATGAAAGTGATAAACAATAGTCTGGGAATAAAGATATATATGTTCAGAATAATACCCAAGAATATTTAACAAAATTCAAAAACATCCGTCATTAATTTTACCGTGTGTAGATTTTTGAATTATTCAGATTTTCTTTGATAATAAAATTATATTTACAAAGCTTTAATTCTAATTTTAGCTTGGATCGAGAGGAGTATTTTTAATGAATGAATTAATAATTCAAATTAGTATTTGTATTGAACGCGGAAAGGTAAATAAGATTTCACCTTTTCCTAAAGATATGATGGGACAGGAAGGTGCTGACGAATTAACTTCGCAGGCTCTTCAAAATTCAGTTAGCCCGGATGAGAATTTTAAAAGCATGTAATGATGGAATGCAGCGCATTGGAGAAAGATTTGGACGAAACGAAGTTTTTGTACCTGAATTATTGATGTCTGCAAAAGCAATGAATGCAGTAATGGCTCACCTCAAACCATATTTTCAATCAGGCACTGTAAAACGTAAGGGCAAATTTATTGTTGGTACTGTTGCCGGCGATCTTCACGATATTGGAAAAAATCTTGTGTCAATGGTTGTGGAAGGAAACGGCTGGGAAGTTATTGATCTTGGTGTTGATGTAAAACCTGCTAAGTTTTTAGAAAAATTAAAAGAGCATCCTACCAGCATAGTTGGATTGAGTGCTTTGCTAACTACAACTATGGCAAACATGGCAAAGACTGTTACGGAAATTAAATCTCAATATCCAGATACAAAAATAATTGTTGGCGGTGCACCGCTTACGCAATCCGCCGCAGATAAAATGGGAGCCGATGGATTTGCAGATGACCCGCAAGGTGCAGTGGAGTTTTTGAATAAGACTATTGCGGCTTAAATATAATTATAATTTCATACTCTAATAAAATTATAAAAATTGTTTTTAACTTAACATACAAATATTTTAACAGTCAAATAATGCTGGGGTATTTTCAAACCTATTGTTTCAGCCCATGAATTTTTGTTCAAAAGAAAAAGAATCGTATAAAAATGAATTCACTTCTAAGCGAAATTAAAAAGGGAAAAGTATTATTATCCGACGGTGCATGGGGAACTTTTTTATATCAAAAAGGATTGAAGGCTGGCGAATGCCCTGAGCTATGGAATGTAACTCACCGCAATGATGTTCTGGCAATTGCTAAAAGTTACATCGATGCCGGTTCGGATATGATTTTAACAAACAGCTTTGGCGGCAGTCCTTATAAACTTAACCACTTCGATTTACGCGAACGAGCAGTGGAATTAAATAAAGCAGCAGCAGAAATTTCAAAAGAAGCTGCGGGAGAAAATCATTTTGTGCTTGGCTCAATTGGGCCTACAGGCGCAATGCTGATGATGGGTGATGTTACCGAACAGGAACTTTATGACGGATTTGCAATTCAAGCAAAAGCATTGAAAGATGGCGGAGTTGATGCAATCTGTGTTGAAACTATGACAGACCTTCAGGAAGGATCGCTTGCTGTTCGCGCTGCAAAGGAATCAACCGGGCTTGAGGTCGTGTGCACTTTTACATTTGATAAAAAAGTTAACAATGAATTTCGAACCATGATGGGCGTATCAACTTCTGAAATGGTTAATGCAATTAAGGAAGCCGGAGCAGATGTTATCGGAACAAATTGCGGAAATGGATTTGAACAGATGATTGACATTGTTTCCGAATTAAGGAAAGTTGATTCAACAATTCCTATTTTAGTTCATGCTAATGCAGGCTTACCGGTATACAAAGATGGAGAAACAATTTTCCCCGAAACTCCTGAAATGATGTCATCAAGAGTAAATGAATTAATTAAATGCGGTGCAAATATCGTCGGCGGATGCTGCGGCACAACACCAAAACATATTCAAGCACTTGCTCAAGCAATAAAAACGAATCCTTAATAATGCTATCATCACAAACAGAAAAAACAAAGGACACTTTTGAAGTAAATATTAATTTCAAAGATATAATAATTGACCGCAATGAAATTAATATTATGCTTGGATATAATGACAATAAAATCGATGCGCATTTTAATGAAATGATTGATCATGTTTTAGTGAAGCTGCCTGCTCTTTGCAGTATAAAAGCGGGATATAGAATTGTTGATTCACAAAAGTTTCATGATAGAAGCGAAGGACTTTTAATCGGCGGGAAATTTTTTGAGCTGGATAAAATTGTAACCGGGCAGTTAAAAAATTCTGAAAGCATGGCTTTGTTTGTTTGTACAATTGGCCCTAAAATAGAAAATTGGTCAAAAGAAGAAATAGAAAAAGGCGACCCTGCATTTGGTTTCATAATAAATTCTGTCGCCTCGGTTGCTGCTGAAAGCGTTACAAATTTTCTGCATGATTTCATCGGTGAAAAAATGGCTGAGAATGATTTGAATATTACAAACCGGTATAGCCCTGGCTATTGCAATTGGCCTGTTTCCGAACAGCAATTACTATTTTCATTTTTTCCAAAAAATTTCTGCGGCATTAAATTAACGGATTCATCTTTGATGATTCCGATTAAGTCTGTAAGCGGTATTATCGGCATAGGATCGGAAGTTAAGTATAAAGATTACATTTGTGATCATTGCAAAATTAATGACTGCACATACAGATCAAAAAGGAAAAATTATTGAACCTCTAAGTGAATTGGTTTCAATATTTATAGGCTTCATTATTAAGAATGGATTCAAGAAAAATTGTCAGCTTAGTCAGTCATGTTTCGACAAACTCAACATGGCTATGTCAGTCTGAACTTGTCGAAGTCTGATGATATGACTGAAAATTATTGGTATTTAGAATCTTGTTAAATTTATTTTTCAGAAATAAAATTAATTCACACTAAAAATTAAAGGGAATTTTAATCATGACTGACCAGCATTGGGAAACTCTTCTTAAAGTTTTATCGCATAGCGATGGATTTCCAAAAGGTAAAACAATAAATCCACTGCCGATAGGTTTTATTATTGATAGTCCATGGCTGCCGAATTGGTATGGAATAAAAATTTTAGATTACTTTTCAAATGACGAGTTGTGGCTGCAAGCAAATTTAAAAGCAATTAATGATTTCCCTGATGTAATGTTCTTGCCGGGTTTTTGGTCTGAGTATGGAATGTGTACAGAACCTTCTGCCTTTGGTGCACGCAGCACTTTCCCTCTTGATGAATTTCCTCATGCTCATAAAATAATTCAGTCAGCAGATGACATTGATTCATTGCCAGAACCTAATCCTAAAACAGATGGACTTTTACCTTTCATGTTGAACAGGTTAAAATTAGCACAGCCTAAAATAGAAGCAGCAGGACATAAAATTCGTTTTTCTGTTTCCCGCGGGCCATTAAACATAGCAAGCTATTTAATGGGCACGACTGAATTTTTAACAACGATGATGATGATGCCTGATAAAGCCGAGGCACTCATAAAAAAGATTACAGCATATTTAAAAAATTGGCATGAACTGCAAATGGAAACTTTTCCTTCGATTGATGGAATGCTAATGCTTGATGATATAATCGGATTCATGGGAGAACCTGAGTTTCGTCAATTTGGATTGCCGTATTTTCAAGAGTTATATGGAATGAGTAATGTGTCGGTTAAATTTCTTCACAATGATGCACCTTGCAGAGTATCAGCGCCAATACTTCCTGAGATGGGAATAAATTTATTTAACATGGGCTTTGATGTAACTCTCAATGAATTAAAACAACTGACAAACAATACAATTACAATGCTGGGTAATCTTCCACCGCGTGATGTACTTGCAGCAGGCACTCCTGAACAAGTTTCAAAAGAAACTGCTGATTTGATTAATTCACTTAAAGATAGATAAAGGGTAGTAATGTCTTGCGGCGGCGGCATGCCTCCAGGTGTTACGACTGAAAATATTGCTGCGTTTATAAATGCA
>CAVZSD010000020.1:0-30397 GCA_963777615.1 uncultured Bacteroidota bacterium
ATTATGCGTTAATTATTAATATTTCAAATATATTATTCTTCTTAATTATTTATTCTTATTTTGTTCATCGTTAATATTATTTTGAATGCTGTGCAACAATTATTTTAATTAAATTCTGAATTATATTTCAATATGATTTTTCTAAACCCTGCTGTTTTATTTGGACTTTTAGCTGCTTCTATCCCAATTTTAATTCACCTTTTTAATCTAAGAAAATTAAAAAAAGTTGAGTTCAGCACTTTAAGATTTTTAAAAGAACTGCAAAAAAATAAAATTAGGAAAATAAAATTAAAGCAATGGCTTTTGCTTGCCTTAGGGTAATGATTATTCTTTTTTTAGTGACCGCATTTGCCCGGCCAACTTTAAAAGGTGTTTCGATTGGAGGAACAACTTCGGCAGCAAAAACATCTTCGGTTTTTATTTTAGATAATACTTTCAGCATGTCTGTCATTGATCAAAAAGGGTCATATTTTAACCAGGCAAAAGAAGCAATAAAAAATTTAATTCAGCATCTTCAAGAGGGTGATGACGCTGCGTTAATTTTAGTTTCACACATGGCGGTCAATTCCATAACCCGGACGAACAAATAAAACCATACTTCGAATTTGATCAATTTTAAAAGCAAGTTGATGAATGCACAAATTTCTTATTCAAGCGGAATGCTTCACAATGCAATAGTAAATGCAGGGAAAATACTTTCTAGGTTCTCAAAATTTTAACAAAGAGATTTATGTTTTTTCTGATTTTCAATCTAAAGAGATTTGCGGATGAAAATTCTTTGTCTGATTTAAGTGAACTATTAAATAACAAAATAAATCTTTATACATTTAATTATACTGGTAAAGAAATTTTTAATATTGGGATTGATGATTTAAAAACGAACACTCAAATATTTGAAAAAGGAAAACCTGTAAGTTTTAATATTAACAGTAACAAATTATTCTTCAAAAAATGTTGACAATTTAGTTGTTTCATTATTTATAAATGGAGAGAGAAGTGGTCAGCAAAGCATTTCATTAAATTCAAAAGAGACAAAAGTTTTAACTATGGAAACAGATGTTAAAGCAACCGGCTATGTGGATGTGCTTGCAGAAATTGAAGATGATGATATTAATTATGATAATAAAAGATATACAAATCTTTTTATTCCAAATGAAATTCCGGTTTTAATTTTTTCCAATTCAAATAGTGATTCACGGTTTGTTAAATTGGCATTAACTGCTTCCGGAAATGAAAGGCCGATTAAGATTACAGAGAAAAATATAAATCAGCTTTCGTCTTATAATCTTTCTACTTATGATGCTGTAATTGTAATCGGATCAGAAGTCGAAAACAATATAGAAAGATTAAAACCTTATGTAGAAAGCGGCGGAGGTTTATTTTTGATGCCCGGCGAAAATTCCACTGTAGATAATTTTAAAAAAATAACTGAAACATTGGGAATTTCTTCTCCCACAAAAGTAGTTGGTAAATTGAATGATAATCAAAATTCAATTCGTTTTGATAAAGATAGAATTTAATCATCCAATATTTCAAGATATCTTTTCAAATAATGAAAGGAAGAAAGTTGAATCCCCGGAAATTTATTCTCACTTTGATCAGAAGGCTGGATTGAAAGCTAATGAAATAATTTCTTTAATTGATGGTTCATCTTTTTTAAGTGATTATAAAATCGGTAAAGGAAAAGTATTATTGTTGAATACTGCTCCTGTTTTAAGCTGGTCAAATTTTCCAATCAAAAGTATTTTCGTCCCTTTAATGAACAAAGCAGTTTATTATCTTTCTTCAAAGGATAGAAATGAAAATGAATTTTATTGCAGGAAACGCTGTAAATATTCGACCTACCGGAAATAAATTCTCCGCAGTTAAAAATTGACAAGCCGGATAAAACCGAAGAATTTATAAATCTTGAAGATTCAACAAATTTAAATTATTTACCTTTAATAAAACTAATTCAATTGGAAATTATAAAATTTACAGTAGTGATAAACTAATTGAAGATTTTTCTATAAATAATAATCCGCTTGAATCATCTACAGAATATCTTGATAATAAGCAATTTGATGATTATTTGAAAAAGATAAATTTCAAAGGGAAGCATTTTGTAATTAATAAAAATCAAAATCCAACTGAAGTTGTTTTACAATCAAGATTTGGTTCAGAACTTTGGAAATATTTTTTATTAGCTGCATTAATTTTAGCTTTAATTGAAATGACAATTGCAAGAAATTCAAAAAAGGAATTAGTTACAAAGGAGTGATTGAATGATATGAATGGAACGATTGTTAGTTTTGAATTCAATCTTGATCTTGAATGTGAACTTTTGCAAGCAAATAATTTAAACTCAAAATTGATTATAGAAATTATTAATGATAGAAATCTCTCAAAAGAATACAGAACGAGCAATATTAGTTGCATTAAATACTAAATATTTAAATCGCGAAATTGTTGAAGAACATTTATCCGAACTTGAAGAATTAGCTTTAACAGCCGGTGCGGAAACAATAATTAAAATAATTCAAGATAGATATGCGATGGATCCGGCATTTTATATCGGTAAAGGAAAAGCTGAAGAACTTGCGCAGCTTGCTGAATTGAATAATATTGACCTGGTTATTTTTGATGATGATTTATCTCCGGTTCAAGTTAGAAATTTAGAAAAATTGGTAAATAAAAAAATAGTTGATAGAAGCGGATTGATTTTGGATATTTTTGCTTCGCGTGCAAAAACAAAAGAAGCAAAAACTCAAGTTGAACTTGCACAGCTTCAATACATGCTTCCAAGATTAACCAGAGCATGGACTCACCTTTCAAAGCAGTATGGCGGAATTGGAACTAAAGGTCCCGGTGAAACGCAGATAGAAACAGATCGCCGAATGATTCGAACTAGAATTAGTCATCTTAAAAGAGAAATTAAAAAAAATTGAATCGCAAAGAGAAACTCAAAGTTTAAGCAGAAAAGATTTGATTAAAATTTCTTTGGTTGGATATACAAATGCCGGCAAATCAACTTTATTTAATTTACTTACTTAATCAGATGTTTTTGCTGAAGATAAATTATTTGCTACGCTTGATTCAACAACACGCTCTTTAGAATTAAATAAAAATCAAAAAATTATTGTTAAGCGATACCGTTGGGTTTATTAGAAAACTTCCTCCAAATTTAGTTGCATCATTTAAAAGCACTTTGAATGAAGTTAGAGATGCGGATATAATTTTGCATGTTATTGATTTATCCCATCAATATTATGAAGATCATATTCAGGTTGTTGAAGAAACTTTTAAAGAATTTGGCGGCAGTAAAAAGACAATTATAAAAGTTTTTAATAAAGTTGATTTGGTCAAAGATAAATCAAAAATTAATTTTGTACTTAATAAATATGATAGGCTGTAGTAATTTCAGCACAGCGCGGAATAAATATTTCAGCACTTAAAGAAAAAATTTTAGAAATAGTTGAAGAAGAATTTGTTGAAGAAAAAATTGAATATCGATATGAAAGATTCTAAAATTGCTGCTAAAATTCATTCGCTTGCCGAAGTACTTAAATACGAGTTATGATGAAAATGTAATTCATCTTACTTACAAAACAAATAAAGAAAATTCCGAAAAAATAAAAAAAATCATTTATGGCAAATAAAAAACTTATTGTTGACGGAACATCTCTCACATTAGATAAAATTGAAAATTTTATATTACAAAACCTTCAAGTTGAAATTTCTTCAAAAGCAAAATCTAAAATAAAAAAATCACGAGCACTTATTGAAAAATGGGTAGAGAATAACGAAGTAATTTATGGTGTCACAACCGGTTTTGGCGAATTTTCAAATGTAAATATTAGCAAGAAGGATATTATACGGCTGCAAGAAAATTTAATTTTAAGTCACTGCGGTTGGCTGCGGAGAAAATCTTCCTCCAATGATTGTAAAAATAATGATGCTGCTGCGATTGAATGCTTTGGCTCGAGGTTATTCAGGAATAAAACTGGAAACTCTTCAATTGCTCGTTGATATGATGAACAATAATATTATTCCTGTTGTCCCTTCTCAAGGTTCTGTTGGGTCAAGCGGTGATCTCGTTCAGCTTTCACATTTAGTTTTGGCAATGATAGGGAAGGGAAGAGTTCAACTTAATTAAAAAATATTAATGACTGAGAATGTTTCTTCAAACGAAAAAATTATTTCAGCAAAAGAAGGATTAAAAAAGTTTGGATTAAAGCCAATTGTTCTTGAAGCAAAAGAAGGATTGCGTTAATAAACGGCACACAAATGATGACCGCATTTGCTTCATACATTTCAATTCAGGCTAAAAAATTAATTAAGCTTGCAGATATGTCTGCTGCAATTTCTCATGAAGCACTACGAGCAACCGATAAAGCATTTGATAAAAGAATTCATGAACTTCGTCCTTTCCCGGGACAAATTACAACCGCAAAAAATATTTTAAAATTGATTCATAATAGTGAAATAAGAAATTCACATTTAAAAAATGATCCGCGGGTTCAGGATGCTTATTCAATTAGATGTGTTCCGCAAATTCATGGTGCTTCGAGTGATGCAATTGATTATGTAGTATCAAGAGTTGAAATTGAAATAAATTCTGTTAATGATAATCCAATTATTTTTCCTGAAACAGAAGAACATATTGAAGGCGGAAATTTTCACGGACAATCAATGGCGCTTGCAATGGATTTTATGTCAATAGCTTTATCTGAATTAGCAAATGTTTCCGAAAGAAGAATTGAAAGAATGGTAAACGGAGCTTTAAGCGGACTGCCGAGATTTCTTGCAGTTGAAGGCGGATTAAATTCAGGTTTGATGATTGCGCAATATACTGCTGCAAGTTTGGTTTCTGAAAATAAAGTTTTGGCTCATCCGGCAAGTGTTGATTCAATTCCGACTTCTGCAAATCAAGAAGATCATAATTCTATGGGTTCAATTGCGGCACAAAAATGTTATAAGATTATGCAGAATCTTCAAAATGTATTAGCAATTGAATTTTTGACTGCTGCTCAAGCAGTTGAATTTTTAAAGCCACTTAAATGCGGAGAAGGAACTTCAATTATTTATAAAAAAATAAGAGAAGTTGTTGATCCGTTAAATAACTGATAGAGTTTTTTATGATGATATTGGAAAAGTTTTGAAATTAATAAAAACAGATGAATTGCTTAAAGTGCTGTTGAGAAAGAAATTGATATTAGAATAGAATATTATTGGATTAACTAAATGTGTCCCTTTCTGTTTAAATTAGAAACTAAATAATTTAATTTATTTAAGGATCATGGAATTATTATATTTACTTATTGGGCTTATAGTTGGATTTTTAATAGCATGGTTTTATTCGAAATTAAAAACCAAAATTCTGTAATTACAAAGGCTGAAGCAGATGAATTAAAAAATAAAATTGATTCACTTTCAATTGAAAAGGCAGAATTGAAGAGAGATATAATAGTATTGATTAAAATTAAAAGGCTGCATTTCAAGATTTAAATCAGAAAGAGAAAAAGTTTTAAGTTTAAATTCAGAGCATTCTTCATTAAACGCAAATTATAATGAATCTTCAAGAAAAATTAGACTGAACAAAAAAATGAATTAGAGAATCTCCAAGAAAAATTTACAAATTGAGTTTGAAAATCTTGCAAATAAAATTTTTGAAGAGAAGAGGAAAATTTCACTGAGCAGAACAAAGAAATATTGACAAATTCTTAAATCCACTTAAAGAAAAAATAAAAGATTTTGAAAAGAAAGTTGAAGAAAGTTTATGTAAAGGATTCAAAAGAGAGTGCATCGTTAAAACAGCAATTAAATCATTTGAATGAATGAATCAGCAGATGAGTAAGGAGGCAAAAATCTTAACACAACGCATTAAAAGGCCAAACAAAAACTCAGGGTAATTGGGGTGAATTTATTCTCGAAAGCATACTTGAAAAATCCGGTTTGGTTAAGGGTAGAGAATACGTAGTCCAGGAAAGTTTCACTATCGGAAACCGGAAAAAGATTTCAGCCGATGTAATAATTAAACTGCCAGAAAATAAGAGTATGATTATAGATTCAAAAGTTTCCTTAATTGCTTATGAAAAATTTATTTCGGAAGAAAATGAAAAAGAAAAACAATTGCTTTACGTGAACATATAAATTCAATTCGATATCATATTAAAAAATTTAAGCGGAAAAAATTATCAAAATCTTTATCAACTTGAAAGTCTTGATTTTGTTTTAATGTTTATGCCTATTGAACCGGCATTTGCACTCGCTGTTCAAACTGATGCTTCACTTTTTAATGATGCATTTGAAATGAATATTGTGATTGTAAGTCCTTCCACTTTGCTTGCAACTCTACGGACAATTTCCAGTATTTGGCGACAGGAAAATCAAAATAAAAATGCTTTGGAAATTGCAAGACAAAGCGGAGCACTTATATGATAAATTTGTGGGATTTACTGAAGACTTAATAAATGTTGGAAAGAAAATGGATGAAGCAAAAAGTAATTATTCATCCGCAATGAAAAAATTAACAGATGGCAGAGGAAATTTGGTTCGAAGGGCAGAGAAAATTAAAGAACTTGGTGCAAAGACTTCGAAACAATTACCTAGTACATTACTTGATAGGGCAGATGAAGATAGGGAAGAATAAAATCTTTTCGGTATAAATAATATTTTGGAATGTAATTGACAGACGAAAAAATAATTGAGATTAAAAATCTCACTAAAAATTTTAAAGAACTGAGAGCAGTAAACAATCTCAGCCTGAATGTATTCCGTGGAGATGTATTCGGCTTTTTAGGCCCGAACGGAGCCGGTAAAAGTACAACAATCAGAATGCTTCTTTCGCTTATATCTCCTTCATCCGGGGACATAAAAATATTTGATAAATCTCTTAAAGAAAAAAGAATAGAAATTTTAAAAAAAATCGGGGCAATAGTTGAAAAGCCAGATTTCTATGGTTATATGTCGGCATATAAAAATTTGGAAATTTTAGGCAAGATTTCTATGACCGATGTCTCCCGGAAAAGAATAATGGAAGTTCTAGAACTTGTTGGATTAGATAAAAGATTTAAAAGTAAAGTAAAGACTTTCTCGCACGGAATGAAACAAAGGCTTGGGCTTGCTCAGGCACTTCTGCATGACCCGGAATTAATAATTCTTGATGAACCGACCACCGGGCTTGATCCGCAAGGAATGAAAGAAATAAGAGAGTTGATTCTTTATTTAAGCAAAGAGAAAAATAAAACGATTTTTCTTTCCTCCCATATTCTATCTGAAGTTGAATTAGTCGCAAACAGGATGATAATTATAAATAAAGGAACAACACAAGTTGAGGGCAACGTGAGTGACCTGCTAAATGCAAATAATTTAAAAGTTACTTTTGAAGTGGACAATGCTGAAAAAGTAAAAGGGTTAATTTCAGAAACACAATGGGAAAAGAAATTAGAGGCAACAGCAAAAAATAATTTAATTTTTTCTCTGCGATCAGAGGAAATTGCACCGTTAAATAAATTATTGGTTGAAAATAATATTGATGTAAGCGCTGTTGTTCCCATGCGCTCTCTTGAAGAATATTTTCTGCAAATTACTGAGAAAGAAAGTTGATGGTAACGCTGGTAAGAATAGAATTATACAAAATATTTAAAAAATGGCGAACATATATCGGCTTTATTGCAATAGCTGTGCTTGTTCCCATAATTCAAGTGGCAATGCTTTTGGAAGGTGCACGATCATTAGATTTTATGACCCGCAACCTTCAGCAGTCATTTGTTTTTGTTGGAAACTTATTAAATGGATATCTAATTTCATATATAATTTTAAATGCATTAACAATTCATATCCCATTTTTAATAGCACTTGTGGCCGGGGATTTGTTAGCAGGTGAAGCAACTGCCGGAACATACAGAATGCTAGTCACAAGGCCTGTTTCACGCTTTAAAATTGTAACTTCAAAATTTATTGCAGGTGCCATCTACACTAATCTATTAGTTCTTTGGCTCGCCGTTATTAGTCTTGTTATGGGTTTAATAATGTTTGGAGTTGGAGAACTTATGGTTATTAAAAGCAGCACTATAATTATATTTGCTCGCGACGATGTTTTCTGGAGATTTTTATTGGGATATGGATTTGCTGCATTAAGCATGATGGTGGTTACCTCGTTGGCATTTTTATTTTCTTCTCTGGTTGAAAATTCAATTGGGCCAATTGTTACAACTATGGCAATTATAATTGTATTTATAATAATTTCCGCAATTAATATAGATTTTTTTCAAAACATAAAACCTTATTTATTTACAACATACATGCAGTCATGGAGGTTATTATTTGATAAGCCGGTTGATTTTTCTGAAATATTAAAATCTACTATAATTTTGCTTGGACATATAATATTATTTTTTAGTGCGGCTTTAATCATATTTAAAAAGAAGGATATACTAACTTGAATAATAAATTTAGATTTAAAGGATCTAAAATGTTTAAAGTTGTTTTATTAATTGCATTTATTTTTATTTCGCTGAATGCCCAAACAAAAGATCCTGATGAAATTTTAAATAATGTAAAAAAAGAATTTAGTTCGGTAAGGGATTATGAAGTAAATGTAAATATTAAAGTTGATGTTGAATTTTTAAAAATTCCTGAAACAATCGCAAAAATTTATTTCAAGCAGCCGGATAAAATTCATTTTGAATCAGATAGATTTGCTATGCTTCCTAAAGAAGGATTAGACATTTCTCCTGTTGGATTGCTGAAAGAAAAATATTCTGCAATTTACCTGAAAGAAGATACTGTTAACGGTATAAAAACTTCCGTAATAAAAGTAATTCCCCTTGATGAAAAAAGCGATATTGTCTTAACTACATTGTGGATTGACCAAAATAAAAATATTATTCGAAAAGCAGAATCAACAACAAAAATTAATGGAACATTTACTATAGAACTCAAATATGTTAATATGCTAACTTATCCTTTACCTTCAGAAATGATTTTTTCTTTCAACATCGATAGGATGAATATTCCTAGAGGAATAAGCGGAGAAATTGAAAGTGGAAATGATAAAGATAAGAAACCTAAAAACACAACCGGGAGAGTATTTATAACTTACACAGACTATAAAGTTAATAAAGGTATTTCAGATAAAATTTTTGAAGATAAAAAATAAAACCTGGCCATTAATGAAACCGGGTTTATCGTATGTATGTTTATTACTTAATGAGAATTCTGAAAAATTTAATTTAATAAAGATATGATTTAAAACTAAACTTGTCGAAATTTATTTCTTTTCTAAATTTGTCATACTCCAATCAACTCAGCATGACATGAGTAATTTTTCAAAAGCCTCAAATATAACTCTACTGAATCATTTTAATTTCAACCCGCCTATTTTTTGACCTGCCGAATGGCTTATCATTACTTTCTATGGGGTTTGAATCTCCCATACCCACAGCTTCAAATTGTTTGTAAGGCAGACCTTTGGAAACAAAGTAATTTAAAACAGCTTTTGCTCTATTTGTTGATAAAGTTTTAATTCTATATTCAGAACCCTCATTATCCATATAACCTTCAATCCGCCATTTAGTTTGAGGGAATTGTTTTATGATATCCGCTATTCTATCTAATTCTTTAAAACCGCTAGATTTTATTTCAGATTCTTCATCTTTAAATGTTAAAACTCCGTATAACAAAAACTTATTTGGTATATCTTTTAAAGCAGGAGTATTCTGTGCCGTGTTATTGTTATCTTCTGTTTTATTTGTCTTTACGTCAGGCGTTTTAATTGGAGGAACAGTAATTTTTGGAGGTTTTGTTGATGTACTATTGTTACTCTTAATTTTAACTCTATCTTTAGGCGCTACATCCGGGCACCCATCATCATCCATATATCCGTTCACAGTTTCAGGGTCATTTGGGCATTTATCAAGTGAATCCGGAATGCCGTCGCCATCATTATCATAATCAGGGCAGCCATCCTCATCCTTAAAGCCATCAAAATCTTCTGGCTCGTTAGGGCATTTATCATTTACATCCAAAATCCCATCTTTATCATTATCAATATCCGGACAGCCATCATCATCCTGAAAACCATCAATATCTTCAGGGGCATTCGGGCATTTATCATTTACATCTAGAATTCCATCTTGGTCATTATCAACATCCGGGCAGCCGTCGTCGTCTTGAAATCCATCAAGGTCTTCAGCCACATTCGGACATCTATCATTTACATCTAAAATACCATCATGATCATTATCAGGATCCGGGCATCCGTCTTCATCTTCAAATCCATCAAGGTCTTCAGCCACATTGGGGCATTTATCATTTACATCAAGAATACCATCGTGGTCATTATCGGGATCCGGGCAGCCATCGTCATCCTGAAAGCCATCAAAATCTTCCGGCTCATTTGGGCATTTATCTTTTGAATCTTCAATTCCATCTCCATCTGAATCATTTCTGCCGAATAAAGAAACGGATATTCCAAGTGAAGCTGTCACATATCCATCATTACTGGCACCTAAAGCAATATCATCTAGATAATCGGTAGGAGTAAGATGATATGCAACATTAGCATTTAAATTAATGTTATCTTGAAGATTTAAACGAAAGCCTATTTCGCCGTCCAGTTCAACTAGATTTTGGGTATAAAGTTTTTTGGCAGCATTGGGTGCTGTTCTTCCCAATTCATCCCTAGGATAAAATAAAAGAAACGCTGGCCCGCCGTATATATAAGGGAAAAATCGATCTTCAACAGAATAAGCATAAGATACTCCGCTTCCGACAGAATACAAATCTGTTTTAAATTTTTGTAAATCCTTTTTATCATCGCTGCCTATAATATTAAAAGTAGCTCCATAGAGTCTAACGCCAAAATTACTCCTTGTCGTAGTCGGGAAAAAATATTCGGCTAGTCCTCTGGCCCCAAACCCGGTTTCTGATCTTGCATAATCCGTTTTTGAACTTGATGCTAAACCTTCTAAGGACAAAACTAAAGTTCCAGAATATGGATGGGTTTTAATTTGCGCAAAAGAAAAAGAGTAAAAGAGGAAAAAAAGAGAAAAACTGCAGAAGTTTTTTTTTGATTTAAAAATTTTATCAAGATTTATCTGACTCAGATATTTGTAAATATTTTCGATATAACTCCGTAAACATACAAAACTTTCAAAAATAAAGACATATATTTTTTTTTACATCCTCATAAAGCCTGTCGTCAATTTTTGGCAGAATTAATTAGAAAATCATGGAAATTATCAGAGTCATATTTAGCCATACCCGTTTCTTTTGAAATAATTTTTCCGCCAGGGGAGATGACGAATGTGGTTGGAATTGTGCTGGTAGAAAATACTGCCGGAATCCCATCTTCTAAAAAATAAAAAGGAAGATTGAAATTTTTATCATTAACAAATTGTTCTGCTTTAGTTTTATTATCGTCCAAAGAAATTAAAACGAACACTATATTTGTATCTTTTTTAACTTCATCATATAAATTTTGAATTGTAGGCATTTCTGCTCTGCAAGGCGGACACCATGATGCCCATAAATTTAATAAAATTGTTTTTCCTCTGAATTCACTGAAATACAAATCTTTACCCTGAAAGGAATGTAAAATGAAATTGTAATCTGCATCAAATTGCTCATCTTCGGAAAGGATATTGGGTTTCATCAATCCAGTACTTAAAACAATTCTTTGTACTCCACCGATAACCTCTGTATAGAGTCCTGTTAAATATAGGAACCCTGCAACTCCTAATATAATTCCCCATTCAATAAAATTTCTTTTTAATGATTTACTTTTTTTCATTTAAACCAATTCAAACAATTTTTAATTAACATATGATGAAGAAAGATTTTTATGGTTTCAAGAATTTATTAAACTATAGATATATTTATTGAAAGCGCTATAATTGTTATACTGAATACATTTCAGCATCCAAACGCTTCATAAAGCGAGATTTCGAAACTTGGCTGGACTAACAAGCTGATTTAGTACTAATAACTAAAAAAGATTTCTGAAAAATTAATTCTGATTAGTAAAGAATGTCAAACTGAGCCTATCCAAGTTGGAAAGTTTCTTGATTTGTCATCCTTCGATAAACTCTGGATGACATCCGATGAATTTTTTAGAACTCTCTAAAAAGTATTATTATTTAATATTTCCAATCGCCTAACAATTTTCTAACAATAATTATTTGTCCAAGATGATAAGAATTGTGGTCGACATTAAGGAGTATCTCACGTAAATAGGTATGAGATTTTGTATGCGGGATAATTTCAGTTAAATCAATGGATTCATCTTTTATTATTTGTATGAATTTCTCCTGGTCAGAAAATATTTTATCAATTGAAGCCAGCCAAATATTATCCGGGACCTGACTTGATTTTTCAGGCCAATATTCATGCGGCCAATGAGGAGATACCCATTTGGGATCGACTATATAGTTTAAAATATCCTCTTGTGAAATCCTTATATGTTCAACCTCTTCCCAAACCGAATGAACATTTTTTGAAGGCTGCTTATTTCTATTTTCTTTTTTTAATCCGTCTAAAGCTCCCTCAAGATTTAATATGAGCTTGTTCGGCAGTTATCAAAGTTATTAAATGACTCCGAAAAACTGAATCATTGGATTCATTTTTTTGTTTCAATTTACGCTCTCTGAAAATTAATATTGGAAGTGGCGCAAACTAATTTTAATCATTGAAAAAAGCAATTTTTGAGATGTGAAATGTTATATTATCTATGTGGATTTTAAATACATATCCAAAATACCGGAAGAAAATTTGGAAATGTAATTAGTAAAAATTGAACCTATTCTTCAAATTCATTATTAGACATTACAATATCATTACTAAAGAATATTTTAGAGTTATTGTATTGGTTAAAGTTATTAGGATAATTTTCTTCTAATCTTCTTTGAAGCCTTAATACTGAAAAATTACCGCGACTTAGCTGGACTTCATTATTATCAAAATATAATACGTGATTTATGCATGAATCTAAAAAAGTTTGATCATCGGAAGATAATATAAATCCTTTTGATGTCATTGATAAGAAATTTGCAAGTAAGTTTTTGCTTTTGAAATCTAAATACTCAGTGGGATCATTTCAAACCGGGATAGTATCTTTTTTCAAAAACATAGGAATTATGAGTATTAGAGTTTTTTCACTTTTAGATAAGTGTTTGAAATTTTTATATAAAAGTTCTTTTTTTATACCTAATTTTAAAGCTTCAGCAATTATATTTTCCTCAATTGTATAGCCTTCTGCTTCTTCATATTTAAATACCAATTCAAAATATCTTCTTCGTTTTGACTCATCTCCATCGTTTATAATTTCTTGCATCTCTTTTTTCCACTCATCGAAAGGAGCAACTAAATTTTTTATTAAATCAATTGTTTGAACATTGCTGTCAGAAGGAAAGTTTGGGAAATAAGAAATATTTTCACAATAAGTTATGCTGCCTTTAATAGGTTCAATTTCTTGATTCATTAATTTTAAGAATGACGTGCGAAGCAATTTTGAACCGCCTGTTATTCCGGTTTTCCAGTTTGTTGAGATAGTTAGAGATAGGTTTTCGAATAATTCAGCTTCGGGAGAGTTGTAATTAAAACTAATGTCCTTAAAAATAATACAAGCCATAATGCAAAATCCTTATCTTGTTAACAGAAACATTATTTTTTAATCTTGACGTTGGAAAACTATTTTTTTAAGAGCGGAGTAACAATAGAACAAATGCACTAATCTTTATTTTGATTAGTGCTGGTTTGTTCTTTTGTATAGTTAAAATGTATTAAGATGTTTACTTTTGTGAAGTGAAAAGTTAAAAATCAAAATTCAAAAAAAATATGCTAAAACGATTTTCAAACAGCTAAGCAATTTTTTTTATTCTTCAAACTTTTTGAAAATAACAGATGTATTATGGCCGCCAAAACCAAATGCATTGCTTAAAGCAATATTTACATTTCTTTTCTGAGGTTTGTTGAATGTATAATTTAAATCGCATTCAGGATCTGGCATGCTCAAAATTAATTGTTGGAGGAATCATATCATTTTTTATTGCAAGTATTGATGCAATGGCTTCAACAGCACCGGCAGCACCAAGTAAATGTCCGGTCATACTTTTAGTAGATGAAACATTCATCTTATAAGCATGTTCACCAAAAACTTTTTTAATTGCTTTTGTTTCTGCAATATCGCCAAGCCGGTAGAAGTTCCATGCATATTTATATAATCAATATCTTCCTGGTTTAATGCCTGCATTATTTAAAGCCATTTCCATAGACAGGATAGCACCTGTTCCTTCCGGATGCGGAGCGGTTATATGATATGCGTCAGCTGATAATCCCATTCCAATTACTTCCGCATAAATTTTTGCACCTCTATTTTTAGCATGTTCCAGTTCTTCAAGAATTACTGTTCCGCCCCCTTCTCCCATTACAAAGCCATCTCTTGTAGAATCAAAAGGGCGGCTTGCTGTTTCGGGAGATTCATTTCTTGTCGATAATGCTCTTGATGCATTAAACCCTGCAATACCAATTTCATTAATTGATGCTTCACTTCCGCCTGAAATAATGACATCAGAGATTCCATTTTTAATCAGCATATATGCATCTATCATATTATTATTTGCTGTGGCACAGGCTGATACAATGCAGTAGTTTGGTCCTCTAAATCCATAATTAATTGAAATATAACCGGATGCCATATCAGGAATAAGCATAGGAATAAAAAAAGGTGAAACTCTCTTAGGCCCTTCAGTATGATTAATAACGGATTGGCCATAAAAAGTTTGTATTCCGCCAATACCGCTTCCGAAAATAACACCGACTCTTGATTTTTCGTATTCACTCATTTCCGGATGGATTTAAATTACTATCTGCAATTGCCTGTGTGGCTGAAGCAAGTGCGTATTGTGCATAAGGGTCTAATCTTCTTACGGTTTTTTTATCAATATATTTTGTAGGGTCAAAGTCTTTTAGTTCGCAGGCAAATTTTGTATCAAGTTTAGATGTATCAAATGATTTAATTTCAGCAGCACCGCTTTTTCCTTCCATCATACTTTGCCAGAATTCATCAACCGTAAGTCCAATAGGTGTAACTGCACCAATACCTGTAATAACAACTCTCTTATTTTCATTTTGATTCATTATTCATCCTTATATACTTTAGTTTTAATTTTTTATTTAGAAATTAAAAAATGTAGCCGTTAAGATAAAAATTTTTATTAAAATATCTTAATGATTTTTAACTTTGAGGAATAACTGTAGCAATTAAAATTTATCTTCCGTAAGCCTAAATACTTTCCATTCTTTCATCATTTTCGCGCCTAAATTTTCGTAGAAACGGATTGCAGATTCATTCCAATCTAAAACAGCCCATTCAACTCTGCCGCAATTTTTTTCTTTTGCAATTTGGATTAATTTGTCCAGCAAATGTTTTCCAATTCCTTTTCCGCGAAATTCAGGCTTAACAAAAAGATCTTCCAGATATATTCCGGGTTTAGCAAGAAATGTAGAATAATTATAAAAAAATAAAGCATGTCCAACCGGTTCTCCATTATATTCTGCTAATAAAACCTCAGCATATTTAGTTTTACCGAAAAGAGTGTTTTTTAATTTAATTTCATCGGCAGAAACTTCATTCGAAAGTTTTTCATAATGAGCTAATTCTTTAATTAATTCTAAAATGGTTTTAATATCACTTTCAGTTGCAAATCTAATTTTAATTGTGTCTGTTATATTTGTCATTGTAACCTATTTCTTATTTTCGCCAATTAATTCTTTTGATTTAGTTTCATTAGTTAATTTAATTTTATTATCGGCAAATAATACAATCAAAGCGAATAAATAACCAAAGACAGATCCAATAATTGCCCCGCCTAAAATATCGGAAGGGTAATGCAATCCTAAATAAACCCTTGAAATGGCTACAAGAGACGCAGTTATAAAGAGCGGATATTTCAAATTCGGAAACAGTCTGTAAAAAAATACAGCCGCAGCAAAGTTATTAACAGCATGATTTGACGGGAAAGAGAATGAACCTGTGCAGCCTAATGGAGTTACAGCATCAAGCAAAGCATTGCATGGCCTAATCCTTTGAAAAAACTCTTTTAATATCTTGTATCCGGTTTGATCGGTAACCACGATCAGAAGGATTACTCCGAGCACAGCTAATTTGCCTTTTGTTCCTCCCTTGATAAAGCTAATTAGCAATAAAATTACATAAGCGATATACCAATTATTAACACTTGTTATGATCGAAAATAATTTATCGAAAATCCCATTCGACAAAGTATGGTTAAAAAAATAAAAAATTGAAAGGTCGATTGAGTATAAAAAATCTACCATGTTTCCGTAATTTAAATGGTAAAATGTTCTGCTAATCTATAAAAAAAATATTTATTAACCATTTTTGGATGATTTTGAAATGAAAAAAATACCGAAAAACTTTGCACGGTTTTTGAATATAGTAACACAGCCAATTTATGTCAGATGTCAAAATAAATTAAAAAAAATAATAAATGAGTTTTTTACTCGTTGCTTTGATTATTTTATTAAAGTACAACTTAATTTATTACGTGAAATAAAATGTCAAAATCAAAAAACCTTACACTTAAAAATATTTTTAACAATAGTTTTAGCTTTTCAAAAAGTCATTACGACTTTTTAATTTCTTCTTCAAATAGGATTTTAATTACACCCCTGAAAGTACTGTCCTTGCTTATTGCTCTTTCCGGATTATTCGCAATGTACTTTGAGGTGAAATACTTTAGTGACTTTGCTAAAGAAGTTTATTTTACTCGCTTAACAGCAACTTTAATTGCATTTATAATTTTAGTTCTAAGCACACATAAATTAGGAATGAAACATCCAGTCACATTGATTCATTCATTATTGCTGACAATTATAGTTTCGTCAGGTATTATGATTTATTTAATGCCAACGACTCTTGTTGTAAATGCACAGATTGTTGGACTAATGATTTTCTTAACGGCTCTGTTCTTTAGCTGGGAAGTTAAAAATCAGATAGTTGTCGCTATCTATTATAATCTTGTTTTCGCAGCAGCAATTCTTTTTAGCGATTCAAAAATTTATTTTCTTCCTAATGTTTATGAATCAGTGATTTTCGTAATATTTTTAAGCTTAATTTCAGTAATCGGAAGCGCAGTTAATTTTAAGCTAAGATTGGAGTTAATTGAAAAAACCTTTGATGTGGAAGAGTCTGAAAAAAAATATCGTTCAATAGTTAATAATTCTGTTGTTGGAATATTTCAATCAAATTTAGATGGTAATTTTACAACTGTTAATTCAGCTTTATTAAAAATATTGGGTTATAGCTGTGAAGAAGAATTACTAAATTCTGCTGAAGGCAAATTAGTATTTAAAGATATTCTTGAAAGAGAAAGAGTTTTTAAAGAATTAAGGTTGAAAAGAAAAATTGAGAATTACGAAACTGTACTTCTAAAAAAAGGTTTATCTGAAGTTGATGTACGTTTAAATTTAATGATGGTTGAAGATTCAATTACAGAAAAATTTTACCTTGAAGGAAGTCTGCAAGACATTAGCGAAAAAATTCGTTCTGATAAGGAAAAGCGGTTAGTATTAGAAGAATTAAAATTGGAAAAAGCCAAAGCTGATAAATTAGCTGAAGAGGCAAATCATTTAAATATGAATAAAAGTCAGTTTCTGGCAAACATGAGTCATGAGATTCGTACACCTATGAATGGTGTAATTGGATTTTTATCCTTGATAGAAAAAGGAGCATATAGAGACCAGGAAGAAATGAAACAATTATCTTTATCGGCCAAGCAATCTGCAGAAAGTCTATTGGATATAATTAATGATATCCTGGATATATCAAAAATTGAATCTGGTAAGATGGAACTTGATTCAGTTAATTTTAATTTGGATGAGATTATCGATGAATCTATCTCAATGCTATCGGCCAAGATAAATGAAAAAGAATTGAGAGTATCAAAAGAGATTTCCGAGGATACTCCGCTTTATTTAAATGGCGATTCTACAAGAATCAGGCAAATAATTGTAAATCTTATAAGTAATGCGGTGAAATTTACGGAAACCGGTGAAGTTAAAATCGAAGCTAAACCAGTTACCATTGATCAAAAATCTGTTGTTATCTATATGTCGGTACAAGATACCGGGATTGGTATTCCTAAAGAAAGACATGATTATTTATTCCGTCATTTCTCTCAATTAGATGCTTCACATTCCAGCAGGTTTGGCGGAACTGGTTTAGGCCTTGTTATCTGCAAAGAATTTGTAAACATGATGGGTGGTGAAATTGGAGTTGCGAGTGAAGAAGGTATGGGAAGCAAATTCTATTTTACAATTAGGTTAAAGCCTCAAAAAGGATTAAAAGAAATCGCCCCTCATAAGCAATTAAAAAAATCTTATGATTTTTCTAATCTGCAAAAAAACAGCACTCCATTTGGAAATGAAAATTTGAAATTATCCCGTCACCAGCACAAGATTCTTTTAGCTGAAGATAATTTAATAAACCAAAAGGTAATCCTTAGAACTTTAAAAGAAGCTGGTTATGAATATGATGCTGTAGGCAATGGCCTGGAAGCATACAGCTACGTGAAGCTAAATCATTACAGTTTAATTTTGATGGACGTACAAATGCCGGAAATGGACGGCTTAACTGCCACCGAAAAAATTAGGGCTTTGGGCAACTCAAAAAGAGAAATTCCTATTATAGCTATTACAGCTCATGCATTAAAAGGGGATAAAGAAAAATGCTTAAATTCCGGGATGAATGATTATATCAGCAAGCCTGTGAATACAGATGAACTAATCAGAACTATAGATGAATATTTAAAAGTAAAACCGGTTGAAAATAAAATGGATGAAAATGAGAGTGAAGATTCTAACAATCATGAAAGCTTATTTGATTTTTCCCATCTGCAAAAAATGAGTCTCGGAGATGTATCATTTCAAACTGATTTAATTCTTAGTTATGTAGAAGATGTTACGGACAGATTTAACAAGCTTGAAATTTATATTGCCGAAAGAAATCTAACCAAGATAGTTAAAGAAGCACATACAATTAAAGGCGCAAGCTATTCGGTGGGCGCTACTAAAGTGGGTGATGAAGCTTTAGGTATTGAAATATCCGGGAAACATCATGACCTTGATAATGCAATTAGCAGGCTGGTAAAACTAAACCAGGCTGTTGAGGAAACAAAGCAGCTTTTAAGGGATTACTTAAAAGAATCTAAAGCTTTATCAAATTAATTTATAAGTTACTTCAAAAATAAACCTCCGTGGTTTACAACATAGCCGTGACTATGTCAAGGAAGCCAGGAGGTTTTTTTTTTATTTAATTACCTGTTAATAAAATTTTCGTTACTTCATCATAAGTACTTTTTCAACTCTTTCAAATGCCCAATCAATTTCTTCTTTTGTTATAACCAATGGAGGAGCAAATCGAATAACATTTTCATGAGTTTCTTTACATAAAATCCCTTCATTCATTAATGCCTCACAAAATCTTCTTGCACCTTTTGCTTCCGGTTTTAATTCAACTCCAATAAAAAGTCCTTTCCCTCGAACTTCTTTAATATGAGGAGAATTTATTTTATTTAATTTGTCTCTAAAATAATTTCCAAGTTCAAAGGATTTTTCAACTAATTTTTCTTCAACTAATACTTTTAGGCTTTCGCGGGCAATTGCCGCAGCTAAAGGATTCCCTCCGAAAGTTGAACCGTGGTCTCCCGGATTAAATACCCCCAAAACTTCTTTATTAGATAAAACTGCTGATACAGGGTAACAGCCGCCTGATAATGCTTTCCCGATAATTACAGCATCAGGCTTTATTTCTTCATACTCAAAAGCAAATAATTTCCCGCTTCTTCCTAACCCGGATTGAATTTCATCAGCAATGAAAAGTACATTATTTTTTTTGCATATATCAAAAGCCTCCTTTAAAAAACCCTTTGGCGGAACAATTACTCCGCCTTCACCTTGAATTGGTTCAACAATAAATGCAGCTGTATTTTTTGTTATTGCTTTTTGTAATTCACTTGCATCGCCATAAGGAATTATTTTAAATCCAGGAGTCAATGGCCCAAATCCATCTTTATATTGCTGCTCTGTTGAAAAGCTTATAATGCTGATTGTTCTTCCGGCAAAATTATTTGAGCAGGCAATTATTTCAGCCGAATCGTTTTTAATTCCTTTTACTTTGTAACCCCATTTACGTGCAGCCTTCAAAGCTGTTTCTACAGCTTCTGCACCAGAGTTCATAGGAAGCACCATTTCATAACCGGTTAATTCACACAGTTCCTTATATAAAAGCGGAAGCTGATCATTCCTGAAAGCCCGGGATGTTAAAGTGACTTTTTCTGCCTGGATTTTTAAAGCATTAACTATTCTTGGATGACAATGCCCTTGATTTACAGCAGAATAAGCTGCTAAACAATCGAGATATTTTTTACCTTCTACATCATAAACCCAAACTCCTTTTGCATCGCTTATTACAACATCTAAAGGGTGATAGTTATGAGCACCATATTTGCTTTCAAGTTCAATGAATTCCTTAGCTGACATATATTCCTCTTATTATTGCTTTTTAGATATTTAATACAAAATATTTAAGAAAAAATCTCGTAGCTCATGACTTCAGTCATGAGAGGATATGATTTATGTTCAGTTCCGGAGAACTGAAATACTAGTATAAAATTTCAAAGTTCTTTAGTTAGATTTTTGAGCCCCAAATTTATATAATTTCCAAATCAAGCGTAACTAATTAGAGTAACAATTCTCTTGAATATTCATTAAGCCTTAAGTATGTTTATTCTCGTTCAGATAATAAATTTGGAATGAGAAAAATGACCAAATTTGACGTTGAAACCCATTTCTTTTCCGTTAATTCAAAGGGTAACAACGATATAATTGATATTACAGATGAAATTAGAACAATTATTTCATCTTCTGATTTTTTAGAAGGAAGTGCATTGGTTTTTATAGGGGGCGCAACAGCAGGCATTACAACTATAGAATATGAGCCTGGTTTGCTTCAAGATTATCCAGCCTTTTTTGAAAAAATTATTCCTTCCAATGCTCAATATCATCATAATGATACCTGGCATGATGAAAATGGACATGCACATGTTAGGGCGGCGTTACAAGGGGCTTCGTTTACGGTTCCATTTAAAGATAAAAATTTATTGATAGGAACCTGGCAGCAAATTATTTTAGTTGATTTTGATAATAGATCAAGAAAAAGAAAAATTACAGTTCAATTAACCGGAATGAAGGAAAAATAGTTAATGAGATTTAAATTAATTCTAACTTTTGTTTTTTTTACAATTTTATTTTTAGCTCCTAAAAATTACCCCTGGGGGAAAACTGGCCATAAGCTTATAAATAAAGAAGCTTTAGATATTTTACCGCCTGAGATGATAGCATTTAAAGGATGGCAAAATTATATTGTTGAACACGCAGTTGATGCTGATGATAGAAAAAAGTTTGATAAAACGGAATCTCCCAAACATTATATCGATATAGATTTCTACAAAGAATTTAATAGCGGTAGAATGATATATGATAGGCAGCAGTTGACAACAATTTATGGAGACAGTACCTTAAAAGAAATTGGTTTACTACCCTGGGCAACTATGGATTCATTTAATAATTTAATAGAAGCATTTAAAGAAAAGAATAGAGATAAAGCTCTAATTTATGCTTCTGATCTGGCTCATTATGCTGCTGATGGTCACCAACCATTTCATACAGTAATGAATTATAATGGACAGCTGACAAATCAAAAAGGGGTTCACGGCAGATATGAAATAGATATGATTGAAAAATATTACGATCAAATTGTAACTTCAATCTCTCCTGAAAAAGTAGCATACATTAATGATCCTTTGGATTTTATTTTTAAATATATTTCAAACTCTAATTCAGTTTGTAATGTTATTCTTGATGCAGATAATTTTGCACATAATTCAGCAAAAAATCATGATAGTGATGAGTACTATAGGCTTCTTTGGTTTAAGACTAATTACATAACTACAATTCAATTAACTAAAGCTTCTGAAGATGTTGCTTCTCTGATATATTCTGCCTGGGTTGATGCCGGCAAACCTGACTACAAAATGTTTAACTAAACACAGATAATTTTTGGAAAATATATGAAGAAACTTGTCTTACTTTTAGTGTTTCTATCTCTTCAGCTTTCTTATTCACAGGTTGTCCAATTGCAGCCCGCATTTGCAACAGAAGATGATTCTATCGTAGTAATTTTAGATGCAACTCAAACTGGCGCTGAAGAGCTATTGAATTACTCTGGGACTATTTATGCTCACACTGGATTAAATACCTCAAAAGGAGACTGGCAACATGTGATTGGAAATTGGGGAGATAATCAGACTCAGCCATCATTAACAAGATTATCTACAAATCTATACAAATTAACTATTGGCTATCCCAAACAATTTTATGGCGTCATAGATTCAAATGAAAAGATAAATGAGATTGCTGTTGTGTTCAGAAGTGCAGATGCTTCAAAGCAAACCAGGCCTGATATCTTTATTCCAATATCACAAGCTGGTTTAAATGTTGCAATTGTTTTACCGGACTCAAAACCCCTCTTTGTGAATTTAAATGATAGCGTAAGAGTCCTTGCTATTTCTTCCGGAGCAATAGATTTAAATTTATTTGTTAATGATTCACTTGTGTCTTCCGTAATGAATGATACACTTGAATATTATTTAAAAGCAGATAATTATGACAAGAAAAAGATAAAAGCCGAAGCAGTATTTGAGGCGATACACTCTCTCGATTCAACTTATATTATTGTAAGGTCGCCGGAATTGATTGAGGCACAACCTTTAGGAATAAAAAATGGAATAAACTATACGAGCAATACATCCGTTACTTTTTCTTTGTTTGCGCCTGAACATCAAAATGTTTATTTAATAGGAGACTTTACTAATTGGGAAGTAGATCCAAAATATAAAATGAAGCTTACGCCAGATCATTTTACTTATTGGATAAAAGTAGATGGCCTAATTCCTAAGAAGGAATATATTTGTCAATATCTTGTTGATGAAAATTTAAAAATTGCAGATCCATATTCTGAAAAAATCAGTAATCCTTCGGATGATGGATATATAAGTAATTCGACATATCCGGATTTGATTCAATATCCGGCTGGAAAAACATCACAGATTGCTACAGTAATTCAAACTGACCAGACTCCTTATCCATGGGTTAATACAAATTTTGTTCGTCCGGCAAAAGGAGACTTGGTAATTTATGAATTACTGATTAGAGATTTTGTAACTGAACATAACTACAAAACTTTAACCGACACTTTAAGTTATCTTAAAAGATTAGGAATAAATGCTATCGAATTAATGCCTGTAATGGAATTTGAAGGAAATGAAAGTTGGGGATATAACCCGGATTTCATGATTGCTGCAGATAAATATTATGGGCCATCAAATGATCTTAAAGAGTTTATTGATTCTGCCCATCAAATGGGAATTGCTGTAATACTAGATATAGTTTTAAATCATCAATATGGACAATCACCTTTGGTCAGATTATGGTGGGATGCAGTCAATAATAGACCGGCTTCAAATAATTTTTACTTTAATACTGTATCTCCTAACCCGGTTTTTTCATTTGGCTACGATTTTAACCATGAAAAAAATGCAACTCAAATATTTGTTGACAGAGTTACAAGCTACTGGTTAACAAATTATCATATTGACGGCTACAGATTTGATTTTACAAAAGGTTTTACAAATACTTCTGGTGATGGAAGTGCATTTGATCAATCACGTATTAATATTCTTGAAAGAATGGCTGACAAAATTTGGGATGTTGATTCATCGGCTTATGTTATTTTAGAACATTTCGCCCCGAATAATGAAGAAACTATATTGGCGAATTATGGAATGATGCTATGGGGGAATATGAATTCAAGTTATAATGAAGCCACTATGGGCTATAACAATGGCGGTCAATCTAATTTATTTGGAGCTTCTTATAAATCAAGAGGCTGGCATATACCAAACCTTGTTTCCTATATGGAAAGTCATGATGAAGAAAGACTAATGTATAAAAATATCCAGTTTGGTAATTCAAATGGCGATTACAATGTTAAAAATTTGGGAACAGCACTTAATAGAGTAAAGATGGCAGGTGCATTTTATATAACTATACCCGGCCCTAAAATGATTTGGCAGTTTGGTGAATTGGGTTATGATGTTTCAATAGATTTCAATGGAAGAATAGGAAATAAACCAATAAAATGGGATTATTATATGGACCCCGCAAGACTAAATCTATATAAAACATTTCAAGCTCTGATCGAACTTAAAAAATACAATGCATTTAAAACTGATAGCGCATTATTTGATTTAGTAAATTCCGTAAAAAGAATAAATCTTTATGATTCTACAATGGATGTTTCAATCATAGGAAATTTTGATGTTGTTCAAAAAGATGAAAACCCAAATTTCAGCAAAACCGGATACTGGTTTGATTATTTTTCCGGTGATTCTTTAAATGTTGTTAACACTTCTTCAACTATTTCTCTCAAACCCGGGGAATTCCATATCTATACAACTGAAAAACTCCCAACTCCGGAAGATGGTATTTTAACAGGTGTTGAAACAGTACAAAATCTAAATGAAAATATTCCAACTAACTTTTCACTGGAACAAAATTATCCGAATCCATTTAATCCAACAACTAATATAAAATATTCAATCCCGTCCGCTTCAAACCTCCTCAATGGGGAAGCTTTAGTGCAGCTTAAAATTTATGATATAATGGGTCGACAAATTACTACACTTGTGAACAAACAGCAGCAGCCAGGTAATTATGAAGTAACTTTTAATGGAAACAACTTTGCCAGCGGGATTTATTTTTATACTATTAGAATCGGGTCATTCATTAACACAAAAAAAATGCTCCTTTTGAAATGACTTTTGTCGTCTTGAAAAAATAGAATAAATGAAGTAAAATTTTTATTAGCTGAAATAAATTAAGATTATCATTCCAATTCCACTATGTTGGAATAAATACATTTAAAGATTTTATAAGGCACTGATTTAAATTTATAGTGTTTTAAAAAAAAATAAAATTTCATGTTTAGTTTGTCACTATTTTAATTTTATTTTTACTAATCCTCTAATTACCGGAGCAGTAAAATATCACATCAATTCATCAGGAGGGCTAAATGATAAAATTCGTACAAAATAAGTTCGCTGGAATTATATTTATTCACTTAATGATTTTTTCAACTGTTTTTGCAGTAGAAAATAATCAATTCGATACATTTCAAGATGGAACCACCCAAAGTTGGGGGAGCGGGATTCCAAACCCAAACCCTCCTGTTATAGTTGATAATGGCGGCCCGGAAGGTGATGGTGATAAATATTTATCCATATCATCAAATGGTTCGCTTACTGCCGGAGGAAGATTGGTTGTTTTTAATACAGCACAATGGAGCGGTGATTTTAAATCAGCAGGTGTTAATGTTATAAGCATGTACGTTAAGAATTTCGGCTCCACGGAATTGTCTTTGAGAATTGCAATAAGAGGAAGCGGAGGCGATTTCTGGTCTGCGAACCCGGTATTAGTTTTAGCAGGGAGTGATTGGGAAGTTGCTTCATTTATAATTGATAGTATGCATTTATCCGGAAGCGGAACTAGTGTTAGTTCTACATTAAGTGGTGTTAATCAATTTAGAATTATACATAGCAGCAGCGGGGCATTTACCGGGGAAGTAATTGAAGCTTCATTAGGTATAGATGATATTAGTGCTGCCGCAAATCCTTTACCTGTTGAATTATCTTTATTCACCGGTTATTCAACAAATAATCAAGTGGTTTTGAAATGGACAACTCAATCAGAACTGAATAATTTTGGTTTTGAAGTTCAAAGAAGTGTTTATGGAGGAGATAATAAATGGGAGAAAATTGGTTTTGTAAATGGAAAGGGAAATTCTAATAATGCCGCAGATTACATATTTATAGATAAAGATTATACAAGTTCAATAATGTTTTACAGGCTTAAGCAAATAGATTTTAACGGCAGCTTTACTTATAGTAATGAAATAAAATTAGGAAATAATATACCGGATAAATTTTCATTGGAACAGAACTATCCAAATCCATTTAATCCTTCAACTAAAATTGAATATTCTATACCTATTCAAGCAAAACTTGCTTCATCAGTACAATTAAAAATCTATGATATACTCGGTAATGAAATATCAACTTTAGTTAGTAAAGAACAAAAGCCTGGTAGATATGAAGTTGAATTTAATGCCTCATCTTTTGCCAGTGGAATTTATTTTTATCAATTGCGGGTATCTTCTACGCCGGGTGATGGTATTAATTTTGTTCAAACTCGAAAGATGATTTTAACAAAATGACAGCTCAATTTTAATCTAAAAATTAAAATTTATTAAAAAATGGTATTGAATTTTATTTTTTCAATACTGATAGAATTATAGCCGAAGCACTTGCCACATTAAGTGATTCGGCTTTACCGAATTTAGGAATTGTAATTTTTGCATCTGTAAACTCTTTTACTTCTTTTGAAGGCCCGTTTGCTTCATTTGAAAAAATAACCACTTGCTTTAGAGAAGATTTAAAATTAAAAATATTTTCCCCTTCAAGGTCAGAACATAAAATTTTATATCCTTTTGATTTTAATTTTTGAAGAGTGGATTGTAAAATTCTATTTTCAAAAAATTTCACATGAAAAGCTGAACCCATACTTGCACGTATTGTTTTCGGATTAGAAATATCAGCACACCCTTCACTTAATAAAATTTCTTTCACTCCAAACCAATCACAATTTCTTATTATAGTTCCAACATTTCCCGGGTCTGAAATATTATCTAAACAGACAATAAAATTTTCCAAATAGTTTTCATCTTGATTTAATTTTAGTTTGTGAAAAACTGCTGCTATACCTTGTGGAGTTTTTGTATCAGATAATTTTTTGAATTCTTGGTTATTTAATATTAAGTATTGAATTTGCATTGAAGTGAGTTTATTCAAATAGGTAGAATCTTCTGCTGCAAATTCATTAGTAACAAATAATTTCTCTAATTCGAAATTACTGTTTAGCCCTTCTTCAACAATTTTTTTACCTTCAGCAATAAATTTATTTTCTTCATCACGAAATTTTTTAACAAGAAGAGATGAATAATATTTTAATTCGTTATTTGATAATGCTCATAAAATTGAAGTGTAGTTTTGTGTCCCGCCCGATTTTTCACTTTCTTCAAGCTTCTTCAAATATTCCCAGGAATAAATCCCGGTATTGTGCCCATCTTTCCAGGTGATAACTATTGCATAGCCTCCGACTGCTTCGATATTTTTTATTTTATACATTTCCGGATTATCGTTACTTTTCTTTGCAGGCCTGTAGGTTTTTAAAAGAACTGTTTCGCCTTTGCAGTTAGCACACGGGCATTCATCACGAAGGTATTTCAGAGAGATTTCTGTCTCACTTTCATTATCCCACTTAATAAAAAGCTTTGATTTATCTTTAATTTTAATCTGTTTAGCATTCATAAAATTCTTAGTTTAATAATATATTTATGATGTTAATTTTAATTAAAAAATATGTATTATCAAATTTTAAATTCTTTAGTCTTTTGAAAGGGATTGGAATATCATTAAATGATAGATTCAAAAATAATTTTTCCCCTTTTTATTCTTTAACTTTGTGATTAAATCTAAACTGATAATGATATAAAATAATAGAAATGGATATGCTAATTCTTGAAATTATATTCTTTGTAATATTAATTATTATAGCTGCATTTTTGGCTGCTGCTGAAATTGCGATTGCGTCTTTCGGTCAAAATAAGATAGTAGAACTAAAGGATAAAGAAGATCTGATGGCGCCTGTATTCGAAAAGATACAAAAGAATCCTGATACATTTTTCGGAACCATCCAAATAATTTCTACTGTCTCTTTGATGTCTTCAGCTATTATCGCATTTCATCTTTCAACAAAATTATTTTATCCTTTTCTAAGTAATGTTCACGCCGGCTTTCTTGATGTATCAGCGATATTAATTACGTTTGTATTTTCAGTTATCATTGTTTCACTATTCATATTAATTTTTTGCATACTTATTCCAAAGGCAATTGGATTTAAGTATGCCGAATCAATAGGTAGAAAATCAGTTCGTGTTTTATTAATTCTTACATCAACATTAAAACATCCTGTTAATTTTATTACGTCTATAAGTAACTTATTATTGACACCGTTTAAAGAAAAAACAAGTTTTACTCAAACAAGATTTTCAGAAGATGAAATAAGATTAATTATATCCGACAGTGTAGAAACCGGTACTTTAAATGAAACAGAAAAAGAAATTATTGAAAATATTTTTGAGTTCAATGACTTAAGAGCAAATGAAGTTATGATTCCTCGCACTGAGATGGTGGCTTTGGAAATAAATGAAAATGGACATGAAATTACAGATGAAATAATCAAAACAGGGCATTCGCTTATTCCTGTATATGAAGAATCGATTGACAACATTATCGGTGTGCTTCATACAAAAGATGTTATGAAAACAATTATTGAGAATAAAAATGTTGAATTAAAAAGTTTATTGAGACCGGTTTATTTTATTCCCGAAACAAAATTAATTTCCGAAATTTTAAAAGAGATGCAGAATAGGGGAGAGCGGCTTGCTGTAGTTACAGATGAGTATGGAGGTACGGAAGGTTTGATTACTATGGAAGATATTCTTGAAGAGATCGTTGGAGAGTTTAAAGATAAATCTGAAATTGAAGTAAAAGAATTTTACCGTTTGCCGGATGGTAAATTTTATATTCTTGGTTCAATGTCTATTGACGACTTTAATGAAATCTTTAACGTTGAACTGCCCAAATCTGATGAATACAATACCATTGCAGGGTTTATTTCTGAAAAGACAGGTAAGATTTTAAATACCGGCGAGATGCTGGAATATGAAAATCTTCGTTTTGAATTAATTAAAAAAATCCGCCAGAAGATGGTTCAATTTAGAGTACATGCTATAGAAGGCATATTTATTGAGAGGCCTAAAGAAGACAATTCTCATAAGTAAAAATTAATGCTCGGTAAAATTTAATGTACAAATACAACTAAAAATGCCGCAATAATTGTTGTTTTCTAGTGGCACTTGATTTGAAATTATAAGAGAAAAATATGAGCAGCCGTATGAAAAAATTAATTATATTCATTCCATTCGTCATTTTTTGCACATATAAATTCTGGCCTGAGAAAAGTATTGATTATCCTGCCGGGGTTTTGATCCCTGAAACTCCCATTCAAACAAAGTTAACATATCCCAAAGAATGGCAGGTTGGTGAATATAAAATAAAAGCACTTGCACAATATGATATTAAAGCAAGAATTCTTAGGTATGAATTTTTATTCATTGGGAGATGAAAGTAAACTTTCGCCAGTTGATTTAGCTCTTGGATGGGGTCAAATGTCTGATCAAAAAATACTTAATCAAATTGAAATAACGCAAAGTAATAGGTGGTATCATTGGCAAACAGAATCCTTTCCTATTCCATCTTCGGTAATTTCAAAAAGCAGTGCCAATGTTCACATAATTCCAAAAGATGATTCTATCAAAGATAAAATTGATGATTTGTGCAAGGGCAGTCTAATAGAAATGAGAGGATATTTAGTCGAGATTCATAAAGATAACGGATGGCATTGGAAAAGCTCATTATCCAGGGATGATACTGGCGGTGGAGCTTGTGAACTTTTCTGGGTTGATGATTTAGAAATATTGGACAGTCAATCTTTAAATGGCGAACTACAATAATCAAAATCTTGCTTCGCAAATGAAAATATATTAGCTTTGAAACTCAAAAAATTGCTGGTGTAGCTCAATTGGCAGAGCAGCTGATTTGTAATCAGCAGGTTGCGGGTTCGAGTCCCATCACCAGCTCAAAAAGATGCGAAAAAAGATTGTTTTCGCATTTTTTATTTTAAAGCAGTTCTGAAAATCCCTCTGATTATAGTAGGGACTGATGTACCGACTTTGTACCGACTTTTTGTAGTTACTTTCCAATTTTATTTTTGATTGATTAATATTGTTAGTTAATTTAAGCATTGTTTATATAAACTTAAATATTGTTTTCTTTTCTTGCAACAAGAACAAGAGTAATTTTACCAGGCTGATATAAAACGGCAAATTCTTTACCTACTTCAAACCCAGTATTTCGCAAATTTTCATTTTTGATTTTTATTTGAGGTACTTTTTTAAAATCCTTATTTGTTCGATGGCAACTTTCATACACCTTCATTTTATACCATCCTCATCGTAAACTTCAAAAATTTTATTACAAATTTTACAGATGCTTTTACGATATATTACAATATTATGAAGTGAATTAACCGAATG
>CAVZSD010000021.1:0-32732 GCA_963777615.1 uncultured Bacteroidota bacterium
GTTTAGCAAATTCCACGTTTGCTCTATGCCCAGGCCTTGCAGCTAATATTTGTGCTTTTATTGGCACACCAATTAAAGCAAAATCACCAAGTAAATCAAGCAGCTTATGACGAACAGGTTCGTTTTTATAACTTAGTTCTTTATTATTTAATATTCCGTTTGTTCCAATTAAGATATCTTTTTCAATTTTTAATTTATCTTTAAGTAATTTCAGTTCTTCGTTTGTAGCTTTTTTATCAACAATAACAACAGCATTATCAATATCGCCACCTTTAATTAATCCGCTGTTGGCCAAGATCTTCAACTTCACTTAAAAAACAAAAAGTTCTTGCCGGAGCAAATTCTGAAACAAATTCTTTTTCAAGATCAAAAAGTCCTGTGTGCTGGCTTCCTAGCGCGGGGTTTTGATAATCAACCATCACAGTAATCTATAACCGTCCAGAGGAAAAGCTACAATGTCAATTTGATTTTCATCTTCATGAAAACAACTGTTTCATCAATTATCAAATAATCTTTAGGAGCATCCTGCTGAACAAGGCCGGCTTCAGTTAGCTTTTCAACATAAGAAATCGCACTGCCGTCTATCACAGGCGGTTCAATTCCATCAAGCTCAATAATCAAGTTATCAATTTGAAGCCCAACAACGGCAGCAAGAACATGCTCAACGGTATGTACTTTTGCTTCGCCGATACCAAGAGTTGTACCCCTGGAAATATCAATCACATTATCAGCAATGGCTGGAATTTCAGGGTTGCCGCCAAGATCAGTACGAACAAATCTAATTCCGTAATTTTCTTTGGCCGGTTTGAATGTCATCGTACATGATAGTTCCGGTATGCAAACCAATGCCAGACAATGAAACTGGCTTAGCGATAGTTCTTTGTAGCTCTAACATTTAAATATCCTAAATTTTATTAAGCTTAAGCTTTTTTTGAATAAAAATGAATGTCAAAATAGCAAGATGAGTTATGAAATACAATCATTGAACTGCTGTTTGAATTGAAAGGAAAATGATAGTAATCAACAAATTAAGCAGAACTTATTTGTAATTATTAGTTTTTAATTCTTCTAGTAAAGCCTTCAATTGATCTTCAAGCTTCTTAATTTTTTCTGCATATTGCGGTAAATTTCTGATATGTGCTTCCTGTCTTAAAGCCACGCTAAATTCTTTAGCTGGCGATCCAAAATATTTTCCTGGTTTGGGAATTCCTTTTGATACACCTGATTGAGCAATTAAAATAACATTGTCTGCAACTTCAATATGGCCAATCAAACCCGTTTGCCCAAGCAATATACAATGTGCCCCAATTTTTGTACTTCCCGAAATTCCGCATTGAGAAGATATAATAGTATCTTCACCAATCTGAACATTATGCGCTATCTGAGCAAGGTTATCTATTTTCACTCCGCGTTTAATTAAAGTAGAGCCAAGTGCTGCTCTATCAATTGAAACATTGGAACCTAATTCAACATCATCTTCTATAACAACATTCCCTATCTGCGGAATTTTATGATAAACTCCATTTTCGTCAGTAAAAAATCCAAAGCCATCGGAACCAATTACGGTATTAGGATGAATAATAACCCGTTTTCCAATTTTGCATTCTTCCCTTACACTAACATTTTGAAAAATTAAAGTGTCATCTCCAATTTCAACATCATTAAGCAATACAGTGTTGTGAAATATCTTTACGTTGTTACCAATTTTACATCCTGCAGAAATAACAACATTTTTCCCCAATGAAACATTTTCACCAATTACTGCTGTAGAATGGACAAATGCTGTTTTGTCTATTCCTTCTAAGTTTAAATTCAGGCGAAAAATATTTTATTACAACTTTATAAAAAGCTTTTGATGGATCATCAACTTCAATATAAGATATATCATTCCTGGTTCTGTTGAAACCTGTCTTAACTAATAATGCTGAAGCTTGAGTTGATGGGAAATACTTTTCATAAGATGCATGATAAAGAAATGTTATATTACCCGGTTTTGCTTCTTCAATTTTCCCTGGACTTTTTAATTTCTAAATTTTCATCCCCGAAAACTTTTCCATTTACAAAACCGGCAATATCTTTTAATAATATTTTCATCAAACAATTGTACTATAATTTTAATTTATCCATTACTTTGGTTGTAATGTCATATTGATCTTTTGCATAAAGTAGAAGAACATCACCACTTTTATCAAAAACAAAATCAAGGTCTTCTTCCTTGGCCACATCTTGTATAGCATTAAATACTTTGTTCTGTACCGGTTTCATCAGCTCATCCTGCTTTTGAAATACTTCTCCATTGGTACCGAATTTTTTCTCACGGTAATCAGTAACTTGCTGTTCAAGCTTTACCAATTCTGCTTCAGTTTCAGCCCTGGTTTGGTCAGTCATAATAAGTTTTCTTTTATCATAATCATCGTATTTTGTTTTCCACTTATTTTCAATGTTTGATAATTCAGTCTGCCATTCCTGAACCAAAGAATTCAATTTTTGTTTTGCATCCTGTGCATCCGGGAGATTATCCATAATTGCATCAGAATCAACATAACCTATATTTAGCTGGGCAAAAGAAAATCCGCTAAATAAAGTTAAACTTATAGCGAGGGACAATATTATTTTTTTCATTTGAACTCCTATTATCTATACTAAATATTTGAAAAATTAAATAGTAAAAAAAATCAATAATACCCTCATATAAAAAATATGGTTCCCTCATCTAAAAACAAGGGAACCTTTATCTAACTTATTAACTGAAGTAAGCTTATTTGCCTCTTTTTAATTTATCAAGAACTTTATAAGTAATATCAAACGCAGTATCAGCATACAATAAAATTATATCACCGCTTTTATCAAATACAAACTGCATATTTTCTTCTTTAGCGACTTCCTGGATAGCTTTATAAATTTTTTGCTTTACGGGATTAAAAATCTCTTCTTGTTTTTTATAAATTTCGCCCGTCTGTTGACCGAATTTTTGTTTCTGAAAATCCCTTATACTTTGTTCCTGCTGAATAATTGATTGCTGGAAACTTAATTTTTTATCTTCAGGCATCGTGTTTTCTTGTTTTTTATAATCATTTAAGTGCACCCTGATATGCTTGAGTCATGCTGTCCAATTGATTTGACCATCTACTTGTTAGCGCATCTAAATCACCTTGAGCTTTTATTGCTTCAGGAAATTGAGTTAGAATTACCTGCGAATCGACATAGCCTAATTTCTGTTGTGTTTGTGCCTGTATAAGAACGGCTGCAAAAAGAAATGCAGCAAGAACTAATAGATATTTTTTCACTATTATTACCTCTGTAATTTATTATTAAAGAAAATATTAGAATCCTTTACCAAATTGAAAATGGAAAAGCCATGTAGGATCTTTTCCATTTACTTCTTTCCTGTCAAATCCGTAGCCTAAATCGAAACCAATCAATCCAATAGGATTAATTAAAATTCTAGCTCCAACACCCACGGAACTTCTCAAATCAAAAATGTCTGAAGATTCAAAACTATCAAATACATTACCTGCTTCCGCAAAAGTTAATAAATATAATGGAATAGGTTCAAGTGTTACAGCTAGCCTCAATTCGGTTGTAAACCTTGCCATCACTCTTCCGCCTATTGGATTTCCACTAACAGTTGGGCCAATACTACGATCATCATATCCTCTTAAAGGCGTTGTAGCAATTACCAATCCATTGCCGCCCATAAAATATTTTTCATAAGGATTTATTCTTGTTTTCGTAGCTTCATTTAATTCACGCAAATAGCCTAAGTTAGAAGCAGTATATAAAACCAATCTGCTGGAATTAAATAAACTTTTGTACCATTCCGATGTAAAATCAATTTTAAAATAATCAATATCTCCCGGTAAAAACGGGCCTCCTGATATTTGTCCGTTAAGTTCTACATTAGATCCTCTTGATGGAAATATAGGGTTATCAATATCTCTTCCGGCTGATTGTTGCACCGAGAGTAAATTGATTCGTAGTTCCTTCAGAATAATAACCCTGTCCATCAATAACATTATTATACTGATATCTAAAAAAGCCTTGTACATTAAAAAAATCATCCGGCCATTTTAACCTTCTTCCTAACTCGTAATGTTCCACCATGTTGGCTTAAATCATAATAATATTGCTGGCGTGTATCAAAAACTTCAGCACCAACTAAGGTTGGAGTATTCATAAACCATGGTTCTGTAAATCCTAAAGTAAAAGTTCTATAATAATTTCCAACCCCAAACTGCCAGTTAAAACTTAAAATCTGCCCGCCGCCAAGAGAAAAAGGTTCGGCAATAGAGAAATTAGTTAATGTAACACCAACAGCACCGCTAAATCCATAAGCACCGCTGTATCCAACAGAAGCATTTAGATAATCACTCGATTTTTCTTCAACATTAAAAGTAACATTAACTGTACTGTCATTTGCTAAATTATAATCAAGCCCTTCCGGCCCATAAAGTTTTTCAACATTAAAATATTGAAGGTTAGCAAACTGCTGAACACTTCTAAGCAATAATGACCGATTAAAATAATCTCCGGGAATTGTATAAAGTTCTCTTCTAATTACTTTATCTTTAGTTTTATCATTACCAATAATACTTAACCTTCCCAATTTTAAATTGATTTCTTTCATCAATCTAATATTAAAATCAATTGAATCGTCATCAACTTTTGTTTCAGTGGGTTGCAAATTAAAAGTTAAATATCCATTATTCTAGATATAATGCTGAAATATACGATTGGTTTTCATTTCCACTGAAGATTTTGTTCAAATTTTTCATAATTAAATATATCTCCCTTTTTAAAATCCAATCTTTCATCTAAAACTGCATCCGGATAAATTGTATTTCCTTCCCATGTAATATTTCTGAATTTTATATTGCGGGCCTTCATAAACATTAATTATAATTTTTAAATCTTTTTTATCATTAGAATAGATTAAAGAATCAGAAAGAATTTCAGCATCTCTATAACCATGTTCTTCATAAAAACTTTTCAATCATTTTTTATCTTCTTCAAATTTATCATTCTTAAATTTTGCACTGCTCCAAAATTTCCACCATTTTGCTTCTTCAGTATTTCATCCATTTCACCTCTTAAATCACCATCGTTAAAAGCTTTATTGCCCGTAAATTCAATTGACTGACAGTTACTTTATCATTGTTCATCAATATCCAGTTTAATAAAATTCTATCTTTAATTTGGCTAATTAAATCATAGTAAGTAATATTATCGCTTTCATACTCAGTTGTATATTCATCGGAAAGATCATTTTGGTTTTTCCAGGTAACATTTATTGCTTCCTCTGTAGTATCTGCTGAACTATAAACAAATTCTTTTATATTAATTTCAGCATTTAAATATCCATCTTCATCATATTCATTCATCAAGCTGTTTTTAATACTTTGAATTTCCTGAGGTTTTAAAATTTGCCCGCTGAATCAAAAAACTTTTTTCTCAATATCGTCATCACTCAAATCATCATTCCCTTCTACCACATATTTTTCAAAACGTGGATATTCCTTTACACCTAATAGTTAAGAAGATTCCGTTCCCAACTTGTTTATCTTTTAGTAATTTCAATATCTGAAAAAATATTTAAGACATATAATTGTTTAATTGCATTTAAAGTTTGATCACCGGGAATTTGAATTTCATCACCAATTTTCAAACCACTGTTGGCAATAATCGTATTAACATCGGCCGATTTATTTCCTTCGACAGAAATTCCTAAAATTTTATAACTAGATTATTGCCTGTTTGAGAAATATGCAACTGTGAAATAATAATAAAGAAAAGTAAAAGATTTTTAAACAATTATTATGAAGAGTTTGAACCATTCTTTAAGCCTTTGTTACCTTTTTTATTTGTTCACTAACTTTACCGAATCTACGCTCGCGTTTCTGAAAATTTCTAATTGCTTCATATAAATTTTTTCTTCTGAAATCCGGCCAATAATCATCAGTAATAAAAAATTCAGAATAAGCAATTTGCCAAAGCAGAAAATTACTTACTCTAAATTCACCGCTGGTTCTAATTAATAAATCCGGATCAGGAATATTTTTTGTTGTTAAATGATTTGCTATACAATTTTCATTTATGTCGATAATTTTCAAACCTCGGTTTGAAACATCTTCGGCAATTTTTTTGATAGCTTCCAAAATTTCCCACCTTCCGCTATAGCTTAAGGCAAGATTCAAATTCATTGTTTTATTATTTTTAGTCCTCTCAACGGCATCATTTAATTCTTTTTGTACTTCATTAGGAAGGGTTTGAACATCCCCAATTGTAGTTAATTTAACATCATTTTCATTTAATTCATTTGATTCTTTTCTTAAGCTGCTTACTAGAAGCCTCATCAATGTTGAAACTTCATCTTTTGGCCTCTTCCAATTTTCTGTGGAAAAAGTATAAAGGGTTAAATGCTTAACACCTATTTGTGCGCAGGCTTTAACAATATCTTTTACAGAATCAACACCTACCTTATGTCCGGCAGCCCTAGGGAGGCCTCTTTTATGTGCCCATCTTCCGTTGCCATCCATAATTATCGCAATATGTACGGGAATTTCTCCAGATTTTTTTAGATCCTGCTGGAGCTTTTCATCCGATTCCGAATGTATTTTTCCCAAATTCTGTCCTAAAATTGATAAAGCGTGTAAAATTAACTTTCGTACTATTTAATGTCAAGGTAAGTCCTCTGTAGTAGTATTACTAAAAGACATAAATAATCTGCAGTAAAAATTTATATAGGAAAATTAAATTATGAAAGGTAAAAATGGAGGAAAAAATTGGACCCGGACTTGTCTATCAATAAACAAGTCCGAATCTCAAGTGTCTTATTTTCAAAACATTTATTATGAGAATAAAATTTTATCCCTATTTCCATGACGCCTAACAGAAGGCATTGCTTTTTCAACTATCTGGAACAGCTTAATATTTTTCTTTATATCGTGATCAAATAATTCAATAAGCGTTTTGGCGTTTTTATAAAATTCGGATTCTACACCAATAAATAGCAAAACTCTTTTATTAGTAAATTTTGTCTGCCTAGTTGCCAAGAATTTTATTTTATTTATCAAATGAGAGTCATTTAAATCTTCTTCAGAAAGAGTAATTCCAATTGCATAATTTTTTTTATATCGAGCTACAATATCCACATCAAATTCACCAACTTTTGCAGGCTCAGGTAAATATGTTCCATACTTGCGACTCACAGTTAGGTAGCCTTGTTTCCAAAACTCTTCGACTAACAGATCAATATATTTTCTTCTTGTTGAATCCATTACTTCACCATCCTTTTCTAGTTAACAATAGATAAAATAGGGATAACAGGTGAAAACCTATCTCTACCCAATATCTTTATATTAACTATTTTATCGAATTCAAATTTCTTTATCTCACTTGAATTCCTAATTTTTCCATAAATAACTTTTTTTCCGCTCTTTTCGAGTGATATATAATAAGGGTCAATCGTAACTTCATTCAGACTGTATAAAAATCTTATTGAAGTTCTGCTGTTTATTGCTGATGAAAAAATTTCTGTTTTCATAATTCGCTCCGTTTAATTTATCCTTCTTACCAGGCCAACAACTTTGCCAACAAGTTTGAAATCTTTAGTCTTCTCAACTTCAATGGGCTTATACTTATCGTTTTCAGGAACTAACAATATTTTATTATTTTTTTTCTGAAAAACTTTCACAGTAACTTCGTCATCAATCATTGCAACCACTGTTTGCCCGTTAAAAGCCTCTGCAGTGGGTGAAACTATTACAACATCACCTTCAAAAATACCAGCATTAATCATACTATCGCCTTTAACTTTTAAAGCAAAAGAATCCTGCGTTTTTTTGATGAAAGAAGAATCAACTATTATGTTTCCTTCAATATTTTCAATAGCAGTAATAGGTGTACCGGCGGCAACTCTACCTATAACCGGTATTTTTGTAAAGAGTTCATTCCTTTCAAGGACAACTTCCTTATCAACCGACAAATTTTTTACAAAAGAAATTGCCCGGCTGGAATTGCTTTCAATATTCAAATAACCTTTTTTGACCAACGCATCGAGGTGGCGTTTAACTCCGAAAGTAGAAGAAATCCCAAACTGTTTACCTATTTCACGAAGAGTGGGTGGAAATCCGTTTTCATCTTTATACTGCTGAATAAAGGTGAGTATTTCCTGCTGACGCTCTGTTACTTGAATTTTCATTTTTAATTTTAACCTAAATATAGTGGTCAAATGTTCACTACAATTATAGTGAACAAATGTGCACTTGTCAAGATAAAAATTAATTAATTTTTAAGAAGAATTGCCAGGCTCCCGGTGATATTATGAAATTAAACCTTTAATTAATTAATTCGATAATAATAATAGGATTACCATATTTTTAAGATAGATATTTAATAATCTATTGTTAATACCACAGTATTTTATTTAAATGAACTAAACGTAACATATTAGAATTGCTTTAGAAATGAGGAGACCTTTTGGTGACACCATCTAATAATAAATCAACCAACATTAATCCAATATTAAATTCAGGAAAAGTTTAAATATATTTTTGACGATTCAACTGGCATTCTTTACAAATATTATTATGGTAAAATATCTTTAGAGGAAATTTATTCATCCTGGGATTTTGCAATAGACAATAAAATTATTCCTAAAAATACCAAAGGCTATATATTAGATTATCGACATGCCACTTTTGATTTTGATATTAGAGAGTATGTAAAAATCTCTGATTATTATAAAAGTCACCTTGCAATTTTCCAAGGCCTTAAAATTGGAATAATCAGTGAATTGCCAAGAGATGTTGCAATCTTAATGTTGTTTAAATCCAAAGATAATGGCTATTCAACAAAACCTTTTAATACGGTTGAAGCAGCTATTGAATGGGTTTTATCCAGTATTTAATGATCTTTCCTTGTGATGAAAATCCACAAATAATTTTTGCCTGTCGCTCATTTAATCTTGGTGAACAAAAACATTGCAATTATTGAAAGATACTTTTACAAACTTAAATGGGGATTAAGTTTTACCACTTTATTTATTAAATACAGCTTGATAAATCAAATTTACTATTCTCTTTAAACTAATCCTTATATTTTCCGATAATTAATTGACGTAATTATTCAAACACTTTGGGTGTAAGTTGGATAAATTAAAATTTAGTTTTCCCGCAAATTAATGGTGTTCTTTTAATTTTTTTTTCTTACGCCCATTATTTAAAACTAAATTATTTTTTAGAGTGATGTGAATCTAGGTATTGTTATTTATTTGTAATTGTCAGATTGTATTAATTTGAAATAATGAGAACCCAATGATAAAAGATCCATCTATATTATTTATTGAGGAAGAAAAGAATACTTCTTCTTTATATAAAAATGTTTTTAACAGACTAAATATTAATAATATTAAAACCATAAATAATCTTTTAGAAATTCCACCTGCCGTAAAAAGTTCTTCACCTGATTTAATTATTATTGATGTATCCGGGCCTGATGAATCCAGAGCATTAAAAATTCTGGATAGCCTGGAGCTATCTGAAAATAAAATTCCAGTAATAACTGTTAGCAAATCTCTGAATTTTGAAATTAAAAGAAGGTTAAGATCATACCCGAAATCTGAATCATTTGTTAAACCACTTGATATTATTCAATTTGCAGGCAGCGTTTATAAATTGTTGCCCTCTTAAAAATTTATCATTTGAGCACAATAAACGGATAGTACTTCAATAGGATTTAGTTTTTATAAGAAATAATTATGGAGGATGTACAATTCATCACCAAATATTTCCTGAATAAATCACATATTCATTGCACATTATGTTATATTTTTTTGGATTCGATCACGATGTTAAAGCCCTTTGTATTAATAATTGAAGCTGAAAGACTTACTTCTCAATACTACAATAATATTTTTGCGAAAATAAATATTGAAAATGTTACTCATATTAATAATACTTTTGAAATTATTTCGACTTTAAAAAGATTTGAACCGGATTTTATAGTAATTGATGTAGCTTTGTTAGATGAGGAAATTTCTTTAAATATTCTTGAAAAGTTATTTGAATACCAGCCGGAAATACCACTTGCAGTTATCAGTTCTATTTTTCTCCCGGAGATATTAAAAAAACTTAAGTCTTTCCCGAACTCCGAGTTTTTCCTTAAGCCGCTTGACTTAATTAAATTCACAAATTTGGTTAATAGAATTCTGCCTTTCAAAAAGACCAATAAAAAAAGTTATTTTAAAAATACATTTAGCAGGCCAATTAACACAAATCTTATGCACTACTTCTCATCCATTATTGTACAAATTTTCCACGTATGATTACTACGAAATAAAATCCTACTTAGTATTGAAATATAAAATATAGGCTGCCGGCATTTCCTAAATTAAGATCAACACATCATCCATATTGTATAATATGGTATGTTGTATAAATAATCATTGCACATGTATTTATAATTAGTTTAATTTGCCATAGTAAAATCTACAACTTGTGTTGTGAGTTTGTAATTAAGGTGAGCCATCGTAATACATCTATCCGGGAAATTTTATATCTAAATTTTATTTGTTTGTCATGTGAGTGACTTAACGAAGTAGTAAGTAATCCAATCGTAAACCAAATCTTCTATTTTAATCAGCTTTAAATATTAAATTTATTCCTCTTTAAATCTTTCATGGCGATAATGTAATTATTGAAAATCGTCATAGCTTTTTGGGGTTTCTTCATTTACATCACACCTAAACTTATATCCGGGTTATTATAGAACCCGAGTACATATAATAAATTCCTTCTCTAAATTTTAAGTAATTATTTTAATAGAAACTCTTCTTTTTTATAACAAAGGGGAAAGCTCATTATGAATATTTTTAAAGTATTTATAAAAAGCCGGTATTTGAAATTGATATAATTTAGGATCTACTTCCACAAAAAAAAACAAAAGCAATTATTATTATAGAAAATCAATTTAGCTGTAATTCATAAACTAATAACACATCATAAATCTTAAGGGAGGTTCGTCATGAGTAAGAGAGTGCTAATATTTTTCGTCGTTGCATTTGTTGCTCCTATTTTTGGACAGCAAAATATGGAAGGCACAGCAGTAAACCGTGGTAAAATTTTTACCGCAGATAATCAAATTCTTGAAGGCCAATATATTGTATTTTCAAAAGACTCATTAGAATACTATAAAGAAAATTCACAGATTCGAAATGCACTTCACCTTGGGCAAATAAATGAGGTGCAGCAATATAATGGTAATTACGGGACTACAGGAATGTGGCTTGGGGGAGCAGTAGGTATAACATTAGGTGTAGTTGTTGCACTTGGAACTAAAGAAACAAAAACAACTGGCTTCCTTGAAGAAACCACTATTCAAACCTGGCCTATTTATGTTTTTACACTTGTGGGAACTTTAGGGGGATACCTAATTGGGGCTTCAATTGAAAGCTGGGATACAATTTACAGCAAAGATGATGCTTCTATTTTAAAAAATATTAATATTGGAACAACTGCAAGAGGTGGAGTTGCAGTTTCATATCATCTGAATTTTTAATTATCTAAAATCAAATCGGGTAATTCCTAAATTCCTTTTATTATTTGATCATAGGAAAAGGGATTGCCTTTTTTGTTAAGGAGCATTAACATGTTCTCTGTTAAGCACGTACTCAAATTTTTAATACTGTTTTTTATTTCACTCGTTTATTTAAGCTGCTCTTCGAGTCAAGGCTCGCTCTTTAAAAAAGTTACTAATATCCCGTCTCATCAAAGCGTTATCTATTTATTCCGCTCGAATAATAGAGTAAATTCGGAATTCCTTATCACCTGTAATAACAAAGAAGTTTGTGTATTAGAAAATAACGGATACTTCCCTTACCTGGTTAACGAAGGCAAAGTTGTTGTAAAGTCTTTTGTTCAATTTAAATTTTTTGCTACAGGACTCCTTGATCTTGCTATGGCAGATTCTTCACAATTAGTATTTAAAGCTGATGCAGGTAAATCATATTATATTGAATGCGCATCAAAAGAATCAAATACAAATGAACTTAAAATAAGCCTGGTGCCGGAAAGTTATGGAAGCATAAAAATAAAAGAATGTCCATTGCTGGAATCAGGGCTTGATTAAAAATATTCATTGGTGTAGGGAATGCAGATCTGCATCTCCTACATGCTAAAGAATTGAGTTTTTATTTCAGATAAAATTTTACCTTCAATTTAAAAATCTTTTTCAATTTTAATTCAAAAGTTAGTATTATAGCCCTGTTTATATTCTAAAAAATTCTAACTGATATGCGAGTCTTAAAAGATCTTTTTGAACGAAATAAAAAATGGGCAGATAAAGTTAAGGAATCCAATCCCGATTTTTTCTTAGACCTTTCCAAACAGCAATCTCCCCAATATTTATGGATAGGCTGTTCCGACAGCCGTGTTCCTGCAAACCAGATTATCGATTTACCCCCCGGCGAAGTTTTTGTACACAGAAATATTGCCAACGTAGTTGTCCACACCGACTTAAATTGTCTTTCCGTTATTCAATACGCAGTTGAAGTATTAAAAGTAAAACACATAATTGTATGCGGGCATTATGGCTGCGGCGGCATTCAAGCATCAATGGAACATAAAGATCATGGATTAATTGACAATTGGCTGCAAAATATTAAAGATGTTTACCGTTATCATCAAATTCAAATTGATGCTGTTCCAGATAAAATGGATAAGCTAAACTTACTATGTGAATTCAATGTTATCGAGCAAGTTGCAAATGTTTGTCACACTACAATTGTCCAAAAAGCATGGCAAGCCAAACAAGAATTAACTGTACACGGCTGGATATACAACATTAAGATGGAATACTTAAAGATTTAGGCGTATGTATTACCGGTGTGGAAGAAATGAATCAAATGCAGAAAGAGAAATAATAAAAATTTTTGTTAAAACATTTTTTCCTTAGCTTGTTTAACCCACCTCGGTGCATCATCAATTTTTTGACGAAGCATTAAATTTAATTGTGCAGAATGATGCTGAACATGCCTCATATTATAAAAAAGCAGTTCAACAAAATTTAAATTTATTGAGCCATAAACAAACTGCACTTTAGATTTTTCTTCATCTAAAGATTTAATTGTTTCCTTACATTCCTTTCTGCCAAACTCTAAATATTTAAGCATTTCATCTTTTGTATAAACTCTTTCTGGTAAAATTCCTTCCGGGTCAAGTTCTGAAAGAGTAAATGGTAAGGGCGGAAGAAATTTATCTCCGGTTGCTGTTAAATAAAAATCCAGCCAGAATAAAGTATGATAAACTAAATACCAAAACTCAGGCTGCTGTGAGCGGTTACCCCACAGATTGTTAGGACAAAGATTCACTGCATTTTCAATCATATCAATTGCAGCTCCAAATTGATTCCAGATTATTTCTTTAAGATTATTATCCATAAGCCCACATTAAATTAAAATATTGTTCAATACTTGATAGAAGTTAATGAAAATTCACTGACACTTTTATATAAATTTTATTTGCGCTTCTTATTAGAAGCTTTTGAACCACCGCCAAGTATAATGCTCAATCCAAATAAATATCCGAAGTTGTACCATCCGCCGTTATTGTACACAGCATAAATTGCAACTTTATCACTGAACAAAGAAATTATAAAACTAAATGGAGCAATTAAACCATGCCACAGCCCGTACCAAAAACCAACCTGCTCAATATCCTTTGAATATTGTATTGGTATTGCATCAGCGCAGCCGCTTAGAAGTGTAACTGAGAAAATAACAAAAAGAATTTTTATTAAAGTTGAATTATGCAAAATGTTTTTCATAATCCCCTCACATTTAATTTTTAAATTGATACAAATAATATAATTAGTTTTAGAATTGATTTCTATTAGTAAATATAAATTCAATAAAAGCTCACGGATTACACGGATGCGACTGATTACCGCAGATCAGAGAATATCCGTCTAATCCGTAAATCCGTGCCTGCACGCCGAAGTGCATTACAAGGTATTGTTCCGGCACGCAGGCGTGGCCTATTGTTCTAAAATTATTTTTCAAATAAGAAAGTAATTAATCTTGGAGCTTTGTTTACATCTTCTACATGCCACCATTCTTTCAACTTCAATAGTTTAAAATTATTTGAATCCGCAGCCTTAATAAAATCAGAGATGTTATGAATAAAAGCATTAATATGAGTTGTCTCTCCTTCCCTGTCAAATCGTGCTTTCTTTCCTTGATATTGCCTGAAAGGATGTAATTCACTTATATAGAATTTCCCGCCATTAAACAATTTTTTTGATACTTCGGTAAAGATGAAATTTAAATATTCGATATGCTCTAAAATCAAATTGCAGGCAACTAAATCAACTAATGGAATTTCAGCCGGCCATTTCTTTGTAATATCAGAAGCGATGAATGTTACATTGTTTGCTTCATTTTTTTCTTTAGCCTTGTTAATCATTCCTTCAGAAAAATCCACAGCAAAAACCATTTCAGCAATACTTGAAAATAGATTTGTATTCTTTCCTGTCCCGCAGCCGATTTCTAATATAGATTTGAAATGCAGCTTGCCAAGATTTTTCTCTGTTATAATTCTATCGAGGTCACGTGTAAGATTTTTATCTTCATCATAAGTGTCTGACCAATTATTATATGCGCTTTGAATACTCATTTTTTGTTTTCTCGTTTAAATATTTAATCAAAAGAATACAATCTCTTTTTAATAGAAATATTTGTTAAGCCTTTCATTAATAGTAATAATTTTGCAGAAGGACTAATTGTATTATAATCGCGATTTGTTTTGTTTGTTGTAGACATATTATCAACAATTTTTAATATCATTTTTACAAAATTATTTAGGTTAGATAATTAGGAAATAATGGAAAGCTCTAAATGAAATTGTAGAGACGCCTCGCCTGCCACAATGTGGGTGAGGCGTCTAAATTGAAATCTCAAATAAAAAGGAAATTTATTATATAATGAAATGTAATAGATATAAAGACGCTTCAGCGAAGCGTCTGTACTTAATCAAACTTCAACACCCTTTTTGTCAATATGAGTTAGCCAGTTATGTGTGTCTTCGGTTTTACCAGTTTGGATCGCAGTTATCTCATTAAATAATTTCAATGCTAACTCTCCGGCTTCACCATTATTAATAACCATTTCAAAATCCTTAAATCGGAGCCAACCTACTGCAGATATTATTGCTGCAGTCCCGGTTCCAAATATTTCCAGAACGTTTCCTTTTTTATATTCTTCAACTACTTCATCGACACTAATTAATCTTTCAGTTACATTCTCTCCCCATTCTTTCAAAATTTGGAGAACTGAATCACGTGTTACCCCGCGAAGAATACTTCCGTTTAATTTAGGTGTAGCGATTTCATTTTTGAATCGAACAAAAATATTCATCGTGCCGACTTCTTCAATATACTTTTGTTCAATAGCATCCAGCCAAAGCACTTGTGTAAATCCGCGTTTCTTTGCTTCTTCTGCAGCAAGAAGGCTGCCTGCATAATTGCCTGCAGTTTTGCATTCGCCAATACCTTTACGCACTGCTCTAACATATTCATCTTGAATTAATATTTTAACAGGCTTGAATCCTTCAGGATAATAAGCTCCTACAGGAGATAAAAGAATTATCATTTTATATGTCATTGATGGACGTACACCAAGGAAAGGGTCCGAGGCATACATGAATGGACGAATATATAAGGATTCGCCTTCACGTTCAGGATATCCAATCTCTTTCAACAGATATTAATTCTGTCAAAGCTTTCATAAATAATTCTTCATCAATTTCAGGCATACATAATCTTTTAGCAGAATTATTAAATCTTTTAATATGCTTTTCAGGCCTGAACATTGCAGGTTCGCCATCAACAGTTTTGAATGCTTTCATTCCTTCAAATATTGCCTGTCCATAATGAATAAACATCATAGCAGGATGAATTGATAAATTATCCAATGGTTTAATTCTCGCATTGTGCCATCCCGTATTGGGAGCGTAATCCATTTCAAAAATGTGATCTGCAAAAAGTCTACCGAATCCCGGGTTTTGAGGGATCGTAATCTTTTCGGTTCTATTTTTCGTTTCTACTTTTATTTCTTGCATGGCGGAACCTCTCAAAGTTTTCAATTATTAAAAATGCTATATACACAATTTATAACTTAAAAAGAAAAGTAATTTATTATTATTAAAAATTCTATATCGAACTGAAATTAAATTTTAAAATAAGTAAGCCCGGTGGAGGGTTACCGGGCTTGAAGTGATTCACTAAAAGTGATATTTAATTAATGAATCAGGCATTAAAAATGTAATACTATACTTTCTAAAAAACAATTTTAAATATTATACATTTGATCTGTGTCAAATCACAATTTAAAAAACCTCTGGGGTTTGCTTCGTATAAAGTGTGAAAATTACTGTATGAAAACCCTCCAGGTTTCTTCAAACAGAATCATATTTTATTATCACATAATAATATTTATTTATTCTTTATTATTGTATAAACCTTGAAGTTAGCTGGTAAGTGATCTTTCATAATATAATAAACCCTGCCTTTTAATAATTTTGACATTGTATATTGAAATATTAACTTACTGCTGCATTTTCTGTTGGGCGGGACTAATTTCTAAATAATAAACAATCTTCAAATTTTTTATGCCGTCAATAAAAAAAACGAAATCTTTAAAAAAAGAATTAAAGCTTCTTGATGTTTACGCAATTGCTACTGGCACAACATTAAGCGGCGGCTTATTTTTGCTGCCTGGTTTAGCAGCCATACAAGCAGGCCAGGCAATGGTTTTAGCGTATGTAATTGCGGCGATCCCGTTAATTCCAGCTATATTCAGTATCATTGAACTTGCCACTGCAATGCCGCGAGCCGGAGGAATGTATTATTTTTTAGATAGAACTCTTGGCCCCGCATTTGGAACTATCGGCGGCTTAGGAACCTGGTTGGCATTATTGTTAAAAGTAGCTTTTGCTCTTATAGGAATAGGAGCCTATTTAGATCTTTTCTTACCAAACATTCCAATTATTCCAATTGCAATATGCAATTTCAATTTTGATTGGTATTGTAAATTTATTTGGAAGCAAAAAAAGCGGAAGTTTCCAAATTTTACTTGTGATCGGATTATTAGTTTTATTAATATTTTATTGTGTCGGTGGGATTCTTAATATTCACCCTGATCATTTCAACGGAATTTTTGATGTTGAATTCTCTTCTATATTATCAACAGCCGGTTTAGTTTATATAAGCTATATTGGGATAACAAAAGTAGCAAGCTTATCTGAAGAAGTTCAGAACCCGGAACGAAATATTCCAATAGGAGTTTTTCTTTCCTTGATAACCACAACAATAATTTATGTTGTGGGAACTGTTATTATGGTTGGTGTTTTACCGCTTAATGAACTAAAAGGAAACTTAACTCCTGTCGCATCCTCAGCAAAAGTTTTTTACGGTGAAATTGGAGTCATTCTTCTTTCTATTGCTGCTTTATTTGCATTCATTTCAGTGGCCAACGCAGGAACTTTAAGTGCTTCAAGATATCCGTTGGCAATGAGCAGGGATCATATTCTTCCTAAATATTTTCGCAAGCTTAATAAAAATAGAATACCGGTCGTTTCAATAGTCGTTACAGTAGTATTAATAATTTTAGTTTTATTATTTTTTGATCCAACCAGGATTGCAAAACTTGCCAGTTCATTTCAATTATTAATGTTTGCTTTGGCTTGCTTTGCGGTGATTGTAATGAGGGAAAGTAGAATTCAATCCTATGATCCAGGCTATAAATCTCCATTCTATCCATGGATGCAAATTTTGGGAATTATAGCTCCATTGATTTTGATTTTTGAAATGGGCTGGGTACCAATTTTGTTTACTGTAGGATTAATTATTGTAGGGCTTTTATGGTTTAAATATTACGCCAAAGAAAAAGTAATAAGAAGCGGTGCAATCTTTCATGTTTTTGAAAGGCTTGGCCAGCAAAGATATGAAGGTCTCGACAGCGAATTGAGAGGAATTCTTAAAGAAAAAGGTTTACGGAAAGAAGATCCATTTGATGAAACTGTTACACGAAGCCTTACTATGGATTTAAATGAATATAGCTGAATTTGAAGATGTTGTTGAAGATGTTTCTATATTGGTATCGAAAGTAATACCGTTTGATCCAAAAGAGATTTCCGCTCAAATTATGGAAGGCACAAGAATCGGCGCCACTCCCGTAATTCATGGGGTTGCACTCCCCCACTTTCGTACACAAGGAATCACTGAAGCTGTGATGGTTTTGGTAAGATCGATACCGGGAATTAACATTAAAGTATATAATCCTTTAACCCAGCAGGAAGAAAATACTGAAATTGTAAACGCAATATTTTTCTTAATCAGTCCCGAAGAAAACCCTTCGCAGCATTTAAGAATTTTAGCGCAGATAGCAGGAAGAGTAGATGATGAAGATTTCATGCAGGAATGGTATGATGCAAAGAATGAACAGGAATTAAAAGAAACTCTTTTACATAATGAAAGATTTTTATCTTTAATGTTAAATAAGAATAATGAAACTTCTCTGTTAGCCGGAAAAGCTTTAAAGGAAATTACTCTGCCGAAAGATTCATTAGTTGCTTTAATAAATAGAGATGGAAATATGATAATACCAAAGGGAGATACAATTCTTAATTTAAATGATAAGTTAACAATAATCGGGAAACCCAAAAGTATTAATGAAATAAGAAAAACTTTTTCATTGGAATGATTTATTTGATTGAATAGAATAAAACAGACAAAGCCGCAAGTATTAAACCTATCCCTATAAAAATCTTTAACATTTTTGCATTTAATTTTATACCGAAAAAATTTCCTGCGAATGCCCCAATTACGAAACCAGCAATGATAGGCGCAGCAAAATCAAAATGTATATTCCCAAGTAAATAATGGCTTATTGTTCCTGTAAGGCTTGTAAACATTATCATAAATAAAGCTGTTGCAGTAGCGATTATAGGATTTAAATTAAAGACGTTAACCATGATTGGAGTTTTCATAAATCCTCCGCCGATACCTAAAAACCCGGCAATGGTTCCTGAGATTAATCCAAATATTGAGCTTAGTAAAACGCTTATTTTATAAGCCCCATAATCTGTACGTCGTATTATAGCCGGGCCAACTGAATTTAGCTTATGAAAAATAGATTTCCTTCTATCGATATGGTGAACCGGTTTTGAATTTACTACATTAAAAATACCTATCACACAAATAATAATTGAAAACCCGATTTCAACTAATCTTAAAGGTAAAATAGAGGTTAACATTGCCCCTATCACGGTTCCAACTATGGTTGGTATTTCTAAAATTATTGCTGCCTGATAATCTACTTTGTGTTCTTTTATATTGAAGTAAGATGAAATGACTGCCGCAGGAAAAAGTGCAAATATTACAGAACCGACAGCAATATTGATAGGAATATTAAAAAAGATCATGAGGATAGGAATCATAAATACGCCGCCCCCAAAACCAACCACTGTTCCAAATGAACTGACTAAAGCAGAAACTAACACTAATAGTATAATATGAATAAGATCCATAACAAAAGAGACAAAAATAAATTAATAACGAAATAAAATAACTATCTTGATGTTAATTGAACCTCCCCTTTCGTCACCAGGCATTAGACTTAATATTTAAAACCAAAAATGACAAAAGGCACTTAGCAGTTATGGTCTTTTTGATTATAGGATGCTTAAAAATAACTTGAATAATTCAAAGTGTCAAAAAAAATTGTATGGTGGTGAAGATTAAAATTATATTGTTTTAATTTTTTTTAGTTGCAATATAATATGGACTTTTAAAATAATCGCACTTCATACAGTTCACCAGCTTTGAAGCAAATGTTCCTTGAACTTTTCCACCGCAAAATGTTCCTGCAACCATTGCACAATTTTTACCATGATCAGGATAAACAGGGCAAACACCTAATTCTTTGGCTTTAGCTCCGCCCGGTTCCCTACCGCATTTTTTGAATTCCCAGCAGTTCATTTTTTCTTCCTTTAATTGAATGATAAATAGAACTTACATTAATAATCGATTGAAATTGGAAATAATTTATCACCAAATTGTATAAATTAAGCATGCCTTAAATAATTAACTTATTTCAAGCTTAAGTGGACTAGAATCTCTTCTTATTGATTAAAATGATAATAATCTTTATTTAATACTTTCCTTCTATTGAATTTTAATTTTTTCATAATTTGTACAAAATTTCTGCTTAAATAATAATTATTTCTAAAAATCTTGTTTTAACAAAAGTAAAAGAAGTAGAATAAATTATATGGGCAAAAATAAAATTAATATGCCGGAACTTTTAACGACTGCCTTTATCTAAATAGAGTTTAGCTGCCGATATTTTATATTTGAATAGTATCTATTTAAGAGTTATGAAAATATTGATTTAAGTGAATTCATCAATCAAAAAAAATGTATGAAAGAAAATAATTCTATTCTAAACAAAAATATTTTTATTGCAATTATTGCGGTAATTGTTATTTTTATTTTTGATACATTCACACCAAGGGGGCATTTAGATTGGGTCTTCTACATTATTTTGTTATTATATCTTTCCATCAGGATAAACAAAAATCAAATTGTAATTGTTGGGATTGCAAGTATCATATTTCTTTTTCTTGGTTTTTTTCTTTCGCCTGAAGGTATAGATTTCAATTTCGCTTTGTATAATCGATTTGTCGGTGTAATTATTTTATCTATTATTATTTGGGTTGCAATAAGGCTGAAAAAGGACAATGAAAGAATATTGGAATCATTAAAAGAAAAAGATGTTTTAATTAAAGAAACTCACCACAGGATTAAAAATAATCTTCAGCTAGTAAGCAGCCTTTTAAATTTACAGTCCATGCAGACAGATAATGAGCAAATACATTTTCATCTAAATGAAAGTAAAAATAGGATTAAGTCTATTTCATTAATTCATGAGAAACTTTATAAATCTAAAAGCCTTTCTTATGTCAACATGAAGGATTATATCACAGATTTGCTTGAGGAATTGATAAAAACTTATAAATCAAATTCTGTCAACATTGAATTGAAAATAGATATTAATAACTTTGAAATGGATTCAAAAACTGCAATTAATTTAGGTTTAATTGTTAATGAGCTTTGTACAAACTCTCTTAAGTACGCTTTTGTAAATAGGGCAAGTGGTGTTATTTCGTTAAACCTAAAAAATGAAAAAGAGGGAACTGCAAAATTGTTATACGGTGACAACGGAGTCGGCATTCCAAAGAATTTTGACTTCACAACAACTACTACGCTAGGAATGCAATTGTTAAAATCATTTGTAAGTCAGATAGATGGTAAAATGGAAATAAATCAAAATGACGGTTTGGAATATGTTATCACAATTCCGCGAAAAGTTGAAAATGAATTTGAATGATCAATTGGAAAAAACTCATTTCTCTTTTGGTGATGAAGAGCAAATTCTAAAACTTAATTATGTTTATCATACAGGAGGAGTTTTTCTGCGGAGTTATATTATTTATGCAGAAATCACTCCTCGTTTTAAAAATTATATAAACATTCCAATCTATTTTTTTATTGACCAGGGCGGAGTTATTCCATTCGTTCTTGCATAAGCAATTGATTGGCCTAAATGCTCGTGACTATGATCCAATAAAATAAATAAGAGATGCCTTTTCGTACTTTTCATTCCAAAAAATTCTACCGGGTCATCCAAAGTATTTTCATCTAATGACGACATAAAATTTTTAACATTGTCGTATGAATCTTTTAAATACCCGATAATCTCTTTCTTATCTGTCACGGTTTTCTCCATATCCTGCTTGAAACCTTCCGGCATTTTTTCACCGGCAAATGATAAAAGATAATAATTAGCTCCAACAACGTGCATAAAAACTTCACTAACAGACCTAACTCCTTCTTCCGGCCTCCAGCTGAATTTATCCTGCGGCATTGCATCGGCTAATGCAAGAAGCTTTTCTTTTGCGGCATCTATTTCTTTCATATAATCAGTACTGAACGAAGAGCTGCTTTCCATTTTTTCATCTGATTGAGCTAGGATAAAACTTGTATTTAACAAAAGTAAAAAAGTTAATAAGAACAGCTTATAAAAGTTCATAAAAACCTCTCTGATTAATTATTGTTTGGGGAATTCGAAGTGAATATACATGAAAAATAATTATTCAACTACAATTTTATTATAAACATTGTCAGAAAGTTTTATTCTTCTTAATTCATAAACAATTACATTATATCAAGTTGTTGATTTGCTACTTTCGAAATATCCTTTTAATGATATACCAATAATTTGGTTCCATCCCTGTACAAAGTTTTCTTTTCTTAGCTCGGGAACAGTGTCCCCAGGAAATGATTCTAATCCAGCATGAGTTAATTTTAATCGAGTTGCATTGCCTTCAGGAAACAATTCGAATGTTACATAAGAAATACCGGTATATCCGTCATATTTCCAGCTATAAGTTAGTTTTTTCTCTTTTACTATTTCTGTTATTTTACACAAATGCAGCCATTGTTTTTTTTCATCCCCCGCGTAAAATTGAAACTCAAATCCAACTTCAAGCTTAAATTCAGCTAAATCAAAATACCACTGCTTCATGTCATCTTTGTCTGTAATTGCTTTCCAAACTTTTTTAGCAGGAGTATCAATGGTAACTTCTATTACTATAGGTTGTGAATTCATATTTTGTCATTTATTTAATTTTGATTTATGTTTTTCTTTTTACTTCATAACAACTAAAGTTTAAACGTTATTGGTTCAAAAATTTTTTAATAGGCTCCCAATAATTAGAATGCCATCCGCTGTCAAGATGATCACGTTCATTTTCCGGGAACCCGGTATGATCAAAAACTAATCGAGTTTTATTCACTTCATTTTTAAGCTCGAATTTAGCTATGGAATAAACCCCTGGCTCCCATGTCTTGACACGCCAGCCTCACTATTCTTTCATTCGGAATTAATTCAATATTTCGGCCCACAATCATTCCGCCGAAACATGAAAATATGCCTCCGGTTCCGGACTAATTTCAGTAGGAATACCACCGCTAAGTTCACTGAATTTCTTTGCATCGGTAAGTAGGCTATATAATCTGTTCAGATTTAGTATTGAATTCAACCTGGTGATGTATTGGTTGGGCCATAATGTAAACTCCTTTCATTCAAGAACTATTTTAAGTACCTGTTGACTTATTCTAACTCTAAAAATCCTTTTAAACTAACACCAATTAATTGCTCCCAACCTTCCTTGAATTTTTCTTTTGAATAAGGGAAGTCGGAAGAAAATGTTTCAATACCTTCATGAGTTAATCTTAATTTGGTTCTATCACCTTCTCTGGATAGTTCAAAAGTGACTAATGAATCACCGGCATATCCATCATAACGCCAGCTATAAGATAATTTTTTTTCATGAATGACTTCAACAATTTTGCATAAGTGAAGCCACTTTTTGCCATCCATTTCAGGTGAAAACGTAAATTCGAAGCCAACCTCAGGTTTAAATTCGGCAATTTCAAAATACCATTGCTTCAATTCATCTTTATCAGTAATTGCTTTCCAGACTTTTTCAACAGATGCATTTATTATTATTTCTTTTATAATAGGATTTGTTTTAATTCTATCGTCTGGTTGTTTTTCTTTAAGCATTATTATTCTCCAAAAAGTTTTTTAATGAACTTAATTTCTCATCCCAGAACTTATCGAAGAACTGAACCCAATTATAAACTTCTTTCAGTGGTTCTGGATTAATACTGCAATAACGCTCCCTTCCCTGTTGATTGATTTTTAACAGCCCGCATTCATTTAAGATTTTTATATGTTTAGAAATTGCCGGCCTGCTTATTCTAAATTTATCTGCCACGTCATTTAATTTTAAATCTTTTCTGGTAAGGAGGCTTAAAATTTCTCTGCGTGTCGGGTCCGCAATCGCCTGAAAGACATCTCTTCTCATTTTATGTTCTAATATAAATTTATGTAACCGAATGGTTACGAATATAAAGATAGGAAAATACTAACGCAAGTTATTTTAGAACAATTTTATTTGGGTCTATTTAAAAGTGACTTATGGCATGGGCAAAAATAATAGCAGCAAGTAATGACATTTTAATAAACCCAAATTCTTTAAGGAATTGGATTTATTGTTTTAACTATTAATTTGAAACAAATTTAAATTGCAATATTTTTTACGATTTTTTCATAAAAGGAAAGTTTTATGCAATCGTAATATTATTTGGCACAATTGACCATTACAATTGCCGTACCTGCACCTTTCAAAAACTTTTAGTCAACCGTATGTTTACGACAGAATTTATAATCAAAAACATTTAACAAAAACAGAAAGGTACATGCAATGGAAGCTATTAATACTTACTCCAGTTTTGCTTATAACAATGAAGCAGCCGTTAATAATATTGCTAATGCTTTAACACAAACAAATTCCAAAACAATAAGTGCCGGTATGTTGTTACTTCGTAGTACGATTGGAATTATTTTATTTGTAGTTGGAGCAGGAAAAGTTTTCGGTTGGTTTGGTGGTTATGGTTTGGATGCTACTTTAGGTTTTTATACTCAAATGGGAATTGCACTGCCGCTTGCTTACTTAAGCATCTACACAGAATTTCTTGGAGGATTATTATTAACTATCGGATTGTTAACCAGGCCTGCAGCTTTTGCAATAGCTATAAACTTTATCGTTGCCACTATCATAACTTTGCCAGCCGGTTTTCTTGCACCAAATGGAGCAGCTTATCCATTTGTTTTCTTTGTTATTGCAACTGTAATTCTAATTGCTGGCCCAATGTCATTTAGTATTGATACTTTAATTGTAAAAAAATATGGCAGTAAGTGAGATAATTCTGAAATTAGCAAATGAAGTGTTTCGCTTTTACTGGGCTATGGTTTAATTATCGATAATTGGACAAACCTAATTCCAGAATTAATTAGTAAAGGCGAAACAATTTATTTACTAATTAATCTTTCGTTTTGATTTTATAAAAAATGCTTTTATAAAATAAAATTAATATGAATGATATAATTAAAAAACTTGATTATTTAGCAGGTGGTTCCCGTTTTAGAAGAATATACGAGAAAATGTAAACAAGCGGGGATAAAGTTTATAAAGATGCAGGAATAAACTTTATTATAAACTCGGATACAAGTACAAAGAAGCTCAACCTCAAATGGAAGCTTTGAAAAGAACAGAAAAAATAATGTATATTGAACTGTAATTAAAAATCTGATTGATGATGAATAGATAAGTTTAAGTATCCGTAAATGAAAAAATCATTTCCTTCTTATACAATACAACAATTTATAAATCAGCCGAACAAAAAAACTGAATTTGAAATTACCCTTTTTGATTCAATGGACGAACCCGATGTTGCTGATATTCATAGGCACTCTTTTTACGAAATCCTATGGGTTGACAAAGGACAAAGCAAACATAAAGTTGATTATAAAACTTATAAACTGAATGAACAAAGTTTATTTTTTATTTCGCCCGGCCAAACGCATCAATTTGAAGAGTGGCAATCATTACAAGGTGGAACGATCCTATTTACAGAACATTTTTTTCTTTTGAACCAGCAAAATAAGGATAAATTGTTTGAGCTTAGTTTTCTTGATAATATCTATTCAAATCCTAATTTAAAATTATCTAAAACTGACTTCCAACAGATAAGAAATATCATTGATCTATTGATAGAAGAAAGAAATAGAAATGACAGCAATCAATTTATATTGCAGTCGCTGCTTCATATTCTTCTTTTACAAATTCAGAGAAGCATAGATTCAAATGTTAATAAGATAGTTCCCAAAAAATATATAATAATCTATAAGCAATTTAAAAATCTAATCGAAGAAAACTTTTTAAACAACCTTACTGTGAATGAATATGCATCGTCTTTAAATATAACCGCACACCACCTTAACCATGCAGTAAAAGAAGTTACCGGAAATACAACTACCGATGTAATTAGGGCCAGAATTATTTTGGAAGCTAAAAGACTTTTAACATTTTCGGATTATTCTATTTCCGAAATCGCAGCCCAGTTACGATTATTTGACAGTTCTTATTTCACAAAATTATTTAAAAAAGAGTCCGGGCTCACACCAAGTGAGTTTAAAGATTCGATGTCCGAAAAATACCGAAGAATATAAGTTCTCTCCTAACCCTGAAGCCATTCTATCTCTAATTTTTGCTTTGTAAAAATCACACAAACTATTTTTTAAAATGAAAGGAAATAAAATGGCTGAAACAACAGTAACATCATATCAGGAAAATCTGATTGAATTAAATAAGCAGCTTCAAGGAATGCTGCCCACTAAAGTGTTGGACACATTCGATAAAGAAGCAAATGAAATGCAGAATACTTATCAATCTATCCTAAAAGTTAAAGCAGGTGATAAGGCTCCGGAATTCAGTTTACCTAACGCATTGAATAAAGAAGTGACTCTTAATAGTCTTTTGCAAAAAGGAAAAGTTGTACTTGTTTTTTATAGAGGGAATTGGTGTCCATACTGCAATCTTCAACTGAATCTTTACCAAAAATCTCTTGATGAAATTGAAAAATTAGGGGCATTACTTGTTGCCGTATCTCCGCAGACGCCCGACAATTCATTGAATATGGCAGAAAAGAATGAATTAAAATTTGAAGTCTTAAGTGATGTTGGAAATAAAGTTACTCGCCAGTACACAAAAGTTTTTCGATTTTCGGATGCCGGTTTCGATATACTTAAAGAACTTGGTTATGATTTTAATTCATTTTATGGAGATGATTCCAGAGAAATTCCTGTGCCTGCTGTTATTATTATTAATCAGAAAGGTATAATAACCTTTGCTAAAACGGAGGGCGGAGATTATCGAAACCGTGTAGAAATTGAGGAAATATTAAATGCATTAAACGATTAATTGCTAAGTTAAGAGGGAAAGCGAAAGCTTTCCTTCAATTTATTTAATTTTATAATACTCTCTCCTATTACCTTCTAAAATATATTTTGATTTCAGATAACCCATTCAACTAAAAAATATTTTATATTATCTTTAAATTCATGTCCAATCGTGCAAAACTCATTTGTTATTAAATTGAAAAACAAAAAATTTAATAAATAAAAATAGGAGGGAAAGATGAACGAATTTATGTTAATCTTCAGGCATGAAGACGGAAACAAAGTTGCTTCGCCTGAACAATTAGAAAAATGGATGAAGCAAACTATGGAATGGATAAAAGGAATTGCCGCAAAAAATAAATTTGTCGGAAGTAATGGTTTACCATTCGGTGATTCAAAAGTTGTGTGGCACAATAACGTTGTAACTGATGGTCCTTTTGGAGATATAAAAGAAACAATTGGCGGCTACATAATTGTAAAAGCAGACTCTGTTGAAGAAGCAGTTGAATTTGCTAAAGGCAGTCCGGTTTTACAAGGTGATGGAAATAGTGTTGAGGTTAGAAAAATTTATAAGACCGATAATATTCGTTAAGATAATTTTTAGTAATGTCCAAATTCTCATTAGTTCATTTGTTATATAAGTGTAATTAAATATTTTATAAAAAAGGAAAAACAAAATGAAAGAATTCATGTTAGTGTTTAGAGGCGATTATGAAAAAATACCGCAAGGTAATCCCGGTGAATTTAAGGTCTTAGCTAAAAAATGGAAGGACTGGAAAGATAAAATAATTGCACAGGGCAAGTGGGTTGCTGACGGTTTACAATTGAATCCTGCCGGGAAAGTAGTGAAAACAAATGAGGTAATTACTGATGGGCCTTATACTGAAACAAAAGAAGTGCTGATGAGCTTTTGTAGAATAAAAGCAGAATCAATTGAAGAAGCCGCAGAGTTATCAAAAGAATGTCCGGTTCTTTCTACTGGTGGTAATGTGGAAATTAGAGAGATCGTGGTTTATTAAACCCAAAGTTAAAATAAGTTTATAAAATTAGGGGAATATAAAAATAATTAACTGATTAATAATTAAAATAAAATTATAGGTAAAGTTATGGAACAAAGAATAAATTTCGCTGAAAAAGGATTTAACGCCATAAGACCATTGTTTAGTTTAGGGGCGTATCTATTTAAATCTTCAATTGAAAAATCGCTTTTAGATTTGATTGATTTTAGAGTATCACAAATAAATGGATGTGCTTATTGTCTTGATATGCACTCAAAAGATTTACTTGCTGAAGGAGAAAATGCTCAACGCCTTTATGTTATGGATGCATGGCGCGAAGCTCCTTTCTATTCTGAGCGTGAACGAGCAGCGCTCACTTGGGCAGAAGCTGTGACTTTAGTAAGTGAGAATCGCGTGTCGGATAAAGTTTATGAACAAGCTAGAGAACAATTTTCTGAAGAAGAATTAATTGATTTAACTATGGCAGTAAATGCGATTAATTGTTGGAATCGACTTAATGTTGCCTTTCGTACTCCAGCTGGTTCTTACGAAGTTGGACAGCACGCTGAGTTGCAGAAATAAATATCATAGATTTGATAAACCCAATCCGGCTTCTATCGGATTGGGTTTTTAAAATGTTATTTCTTCTTTGAAGCAAGACTTTTATTATTAAAATAAAAAACGAAAAATTAAATCAAGGAGTTTAAAATGAAAGAATTCTTATTAATATTTAGAAACAATTTCAGTGCATTGCCAAAATTTTCTCAAGAAGAAGCGCAAGCAACCACAAAAAAATGGATGGACTGGGTTGGCGGAATTGCTGCACAAAATAAATTATCAAATAGAGGAAACCGGTTAACTCAAAGTGGAAAAGTTATTAGATCCAACAAAACAATTACCGATGGCCCTTATACAGAAATTAAAGAATCTGTCGGTGGTTATTCAATTATAAATGTTGATTCTTACGAAGAGGCCGTTGAAATAGCAAAAGACTGCCCAGTTTTAAAAATGGGGGGAAATGTAGAAATTAGAGAAATAGATAAATTGTAAAAAAATAATAATGCCATTGCTGCTTCGCGATCTATCGGAATGAAACTAAATCAGGCGAATTAATTAAGCACATTATTTGAAAGATTTATTGTTACTACCGGCACGTTGCAAGTCTTTTATAAATATATCTATAGCGAACAGGTATTAACAAACAAAGACTTCTGAAAAATTAATCAAGTAAAGCTGAGTCTATCGATGTTTGACAAATTTAGAAATAAAATAAACTTCAACAAGCCTGTCAGCCGACAGGCAGGCTTAGTTTGAAATTATAACATTATTATAGATAATTTTTCAGAAGCCTCAAACATAATTACCTTGTATAATCACTTCATTTATTTATTCATTATAAATATTTAGTGTTATCTATAACTAATTTCAAAACTGTGTTTTTGATTGTAACTTTTGGTTAAGCTTTACTAACTATTTTTTTCTCTTGAACCAATGTAATTTTATAAAGCTTAACTAAAGTTATATTATATTTAAATACCGACTACATAAGTACATTTTAATTGACTATGAGGATAAAAAATATTTTATTCATTGCCGAAGGACAATTAGGAGATTTGCTGCTTTTAATGCCTGCGATTAGGTCAATAAAAAAAACTTTTCCTCAATCTTCTATTTCATTATTAATTATCCAAAGAAGAAATAATAAATTTAATGCAGCTCAGATAAATTCTATTAAAGATGTGTTGATTGATAATAGTACTAATCCGCTTATTAGCAATCCAAATGTTGATGACATTATCGTGATAAACCATAATGCAATGAGAGCATTAAAAGGATTGAAAAAAATAAAGCTTGAGTTTCAGGTAATTAATTTAATAAGACAAAAAAAATTTGATGCCGTGATATGCACTTTCCCTCATGATCGATTTATTTTTTGGGCTTTTGCTTCAGGAGCTAAAATTAGAATTGGAGAAAGTAATCAATCCTTTTCCTTTCTTTTAACTAATAAGATAAACACAAAAAAGGAAGATATAGGAGTATTGAATTATTACCTGGAGATGGTAAAATCAATTGGAGCAATGTCTAATTCAAACAAAACAGAATATTATATAGATAAGAACTCTAAAGAATGGTTTGAGCAATTTGTTAATGAAAATGGCTTAAATAATAAAAAGTTAGTTGCCATTCATCCTGGCGCAAGCGGTGATTATAAAATTTGGCCGCCGGATAATTTTGCGTCCCTAATTCAGCGGTTAAATGAAATTGAAAATACAAAAATTATTCTGTGTTATGGAGAAAACTGATTTAATTGTCATTGAACAAATAAGGAAGAATTTATTTAATAATGTTGAATCAAAAATAATATTTATAAATACTCAGAATGATTTAAATAAGCTTGCAGCAATATTACAAATTTGTGAATTGACAATTACAAATGATTCCGGGCCGCGACATTTATCTGCTGCATTGAATGTTCCAAACCTAACTTTGTTTAGAAAATTTCATGACAAAGCGTGGAAAGTTTATCCTGAAAATAATTTTACAGCTACAATTCAATCAACAAAAGAATGCGCATTCTGCAATAAAGGCGAATGCAGTGACAAAATTCCCGAAGGTGAAATGTTTGGTTCACACTGCATGAGAGAAATTACTGTTGATGAAGTTTATAGTAAAATTATGGAAATGCTAAATTGAACAAAACGAATTAGCAGCAAATGAACTCCTAAGTAAAATTTAATTTTTTATTGCACATTAGCATTCAATAATTGCTGCAAGAATTGAAAAATAACATTCCTATTTGGATACGATTACTGCAGTTTAATTAATAATTAAATCACTATTCATATAGTAAGTAACATGAAACAATTAGAGATATAATTCATGAATGCAAAAATTAAAAACATAATTACCTTTTCCTTAATTGGAGTTTCAGCTTTTATGTTTACGGATATAATCCATGAAGTAATAGGTCATAGTGGTACGAGTTTAATGCTTGGTAATAAAATCACTCTTTTAACTTCGGTCTATTTTAGAAGTGTCCCTGGTAATTTTATAATTGATCTTGGCGGACCATTATCTAATTTACTCTTTAGCATTTTGATATTTTATATTCTAAAGCGAAGTAAAGATTTATCAGTTCTATACAGACTTTTATTTTTACTTACAATGTCTTACAATTTTTATTGGTTTTCTGGAACGATATTGCAATCAAGTTTTAGTAAAATGGGCGATTGGACTTATACTATGAACCAATTAAATATTGGAATGTTTGAGAAAGCACTTTTGATACTTGCCAGCATAACAGCTTATTATTTTTCTATCAAACTAATCAAAGCACAATTTATTAAAATCAAATTATATTTTTCAGAATTTCCACTAAGACAATCTATCTATTATTCATACTTTGCTGCTTTAATTGCAGCAGTGATTGCCGGGTTATTTTTTGCACCTGACAGGGCAACTGCTGCACGAGAAGGAGCACTTGAAATGATTGCATCACTCCCAATTTTATTTATAGTTTCCAGAGATAGAATAAAGGTTGATGCTTACGAAACTAAATCGAGGCTTAGTTTCAATATAATTGTCTTTATTCTGTTTATTGTTTTTTGTTTGATTCTTGGACAAGGTTTTATCTTATGAAAAACGACAATAAGTTAAGTCCATTTTAAAGAGAGTGCTCTAAACCGTTCCTCAAGCCGAAAGTGTTTTCGCATTTGGCATTTTATAAATTATAAAGTTAGTTGTTCCGTATCGGCAATCTCACCTAAGGTTTTCCTACTGTGAAAGATTCAGCCAAAGGCAGACATGTTTTTAATTATAAAAATTATTAATAAGTTCGGCTTTGTTATTACTACTTGCACTAAAATTTTGGTAGGTATACCGGGCTGCGCTTTAGCCGCAACACCGTTATCAGCTATACAAATATTTTAGATTATAATAAAAAAATTGTAGTTTGATGAAATAGAAATGAAAAAGATTTTTTAAAATATATTGATCCGATGCGCTATTCATGATAATCTAAAGATATCTTGTTATACGCATTACGTTTATTATTTTGTAAGCAATTTAACGATAGTATATATCTTGAAAAAGTATGACTAAGAAACAAACATGGTGTGTTCATTTATATATAGTAGTATTGCATTTATTTTGATGAGTTTTAAAATGTATATTTGGAATAATTATAAATTGCTTGAATAAGCATGCAGAATTTTAAGAATGTTATTTATTATGGATAATTTATATTGAAATATGAAAAAACTGAAATAAGAGATAACGTATTACAATTACCTGAAGAAATTTCTACAAACACTGATAATAATTCTGACGAAATAATTATTTATAACTACACAGCAATGACAGATTTTTTTAAGGGCCGATGTATTCTAAATAAAAACGCTTTTAGCCTAGTATTATCAGGGCAAAAAACAATGCAGTTTACAGAAAAGAAGGTCTTTGTAAATGATAATGAAATACATCTGCTTTCTGCCGGAAATTGCATTGCGTCAATTGATTTATCAAAACAAAAAGAGTTTAAGAGTATATTAATGTTTTTTGATGAGAGCGTACTTACTTCTTTCCAGGTAAAATACGACAAGTTGATTAATCGACTAAAGTCTAAATTTAAAGCTAATACAGAACAATATATTTCATTCCCAAAAGATGAGTTTATTAATAATTTTATTACTTCTTTGATTTTTATGTTGAAGAGAGATTTTTCAAAGTCTATGAAACAAATAAAGTTTGAAGAATTAATGCTATATCTTTTAGAAAAACATCCAAAGGAAATTTTATCTTTTATGACTACTATG
>CAVZSD010000022.1:0-65602 GCA_963777615.1 uncultured Bacteroidota bacterium
TAATAACTTGCTGGTTTACGCAATAATAATCTCAGGTGAAATTGGGAAAAAAGGATTTCCCATATCTAAAAAATATGCGAGCCTTAATGGTTATTATAAACTAACCTCAGTTAGCGGCGATAAAATTTCAATATTAGCGAGTATGTATGGAAATGGAAAATTTCTTGGGGTTGGTGGCCTTCAATTTCCTTCGGTATCAAGTTATACAAATTTTGTGGTGCCAATTTATTATAATAATTTACCTGACATACCCGATTCATGTCAGATAATATTACAACAGGAAACGATACAACAAAAGTACATGCCGGCTCTGCTTTTTATATTGATGATATTACTTTAGAAGGTGATGTCACTTCCGTTGATAATGAAGTTAAAATATCTGAATTTAACCTTGAACAAAATTTTCCTAATCCATTTAATCCAAGTACAAAGATTAGATATGTCGTAGCAACAAACAGTCATACTTCACTAAAGATTTATGATATGCTTGGAAGAGAAGTTGCTACTTTAGTAAACGAGATAAAATCGCCCGGTATGTATACAGCAACTTTTAATGCCAGCAATTCCCTGAATGGAATTAGTCTTGCAAGCGGGATTTATTTTTATCAATTAAAAGCTGGTTCATTCATCCAAACGAAAAAAATGATTCTAACTAAATAGAAATCTCACATGAATAGGAGCAGGCAAAACAAATTTATTTTTATAAGACATTTCTATAAAAATAAAGGAGTTTATTTCTTTGCTGTTACATTATTAGTATTTTATATTTTGATTAGACAATTCTCATCAGACAATCATTAATAAAAATTAATGAAATGTTAATCTAAAATATAATAAATAAGCTTGCTATTCTTTAAGTCAAAATCATATCTTGAATTTGCTAACTAGCCTTTCAAAAAGCTAAATAATTATAACTTAATTGAGCGGGAAATGTTTGATAATATTTCCCCCATCAAATATTATTGTTCTGGAGGGAATATATATGAATTTACGTTTATCAGTTGTCAATTTTTGTCTTTTTATTTTTTTTCACTCAAGTATTTTCACAAGTTCCAAACAACAGTTTTGAACAATGGACTAACGGCGAACCGGATGGATGGTTCTCTAACAATCTTGTCATTGCTAACGTGGTTAACCTGGTTACTGTAACACAATCATCCGATGCTCACAGCGGATCTTCATCGCTAAGAGGTGAAGTAATAAATTATAACAATGGAGTTTATTCTTCTATTCTTACTGCGGGTAAATTTGGAGGGGCAAACGGATTCTCTATCTCACAAAATTATGCTTCAATCAGTGGTTATTATAAATTGAATTCAGTTCAGGGAGATAAATTGGGTATAATAGTAGTTATCTTGAGTAACGGTGATGGAATTGCAATCGGGACAAAAGAATTACCTGCAGCATCAGGATATACCAATTTCAAAATTCCAATAAATTATTTCAATCGAGCGGTGCAGCCGATACATGTCAAATAATCATTTCTTTTGTAAATGATACTGCCCGAACCGTTCACGCCGGCTCCGTTTTCTACATTGATGATCTTTCATTAAGCGGTAATGCTACATCTGTAAAAGAACCAGCTAATAAAATAGCATCTTTTCAAGCTTGAACAAAATTATCCTAACCCATTTAATCCATCTACAAAAATTAGCTGGGAATCACCAGTTGCAGGATGGCAGTCATTAAAAGTTTATGATATTTTAGGAAATCAAGTGGCTACTCTTGTAAATGAATATAGATCAGCAGGTAATTATCAAGTTGAATTTAATTCCGCAGCGGAAGGAAATAATTTGTCTTCGGGAGTTTACTTTTATCAACTTAGAATCGGCTCATATATACAAACAAGAAAAATGATTTTAACGAAATAAGATTAATTAATTGTAGGTTGTCATGTTACTTACAAATGTAAAAACTAAATCAATGATTAACTGAATTGGCTCTACATTCACATTATTAATGTTGCACTTTGAAAATACTTGTTGGCCACTTAAAAAGTTAAAAATCTAATAATTAAATGAGCGGGAAATATTTTTTTATGTTTCCCGGGAATGATGATATTAATCTTCTGGAGGGTACATTAATGAATTTACGTTTATCGTTTTCAATTTTTGCATTATTATTTTTTTTCACACAAGCATTTTCACAAGTTCCAAATGGTGGTTTTGAGCAGTGGACTAACGGTAAACCGGATGGATGGTACGCAGATAATATATCCCGAGATTAACATAATTACAGTAACACAATCATCTGATGCTCACAGTGGAACTTCTGCATTAAAAGGAGAAGCAATCAATAGTAGTGGCGCAGTCTTTTCCCCACTTATAATAGCAGGTAACTTAAATACACATGGCTTCCCTATTTCTCAAAATTATGTTACGTTAAGTGGTTTTTATAAATTGAGTTCATCCGTACATGGTGATAATATGATTGTAACAGTAGCTCTTTTTAGTAAAGGAAATGGTATTGCAGGCTGGTATCAAAAATTCTATGCAGCGGCAAGTTACACCAATTTTAGCCTTCCAATAGTATATACAGACCAAAAAGCAACAGCCGATTCTTGTTTAATAACTATAATTATGGGTAATGATACTTCCGGGATTCCACATGCCGGTTCTGTTTTCTATATTGATGATATTTCACTAAGCGATAATGCTACGTCTGTAAAAGAACCTGCTAATAAAATAGCATCTTTTCAGCTTGACCAGAACTATCCTAACCCATTTAATCCATCTACGAAGATTAGCTGGCAGTCTCCTGTTGCAGGATGGCAGTCATTAAAAGTTTATGATATTTTAGGAAATGAAGTTGCTACTCTTGTAAATGAATATAGACCGTCAGGCAATTATCAAGTTGAATTTAATTCTTCTATTGATGGGAAAAATTTGTCTTCTGGAGTTTACTTCTATCAGCTTAGAATCGGCTCATATATACAAACAAGAAAAATGATTTTTACAAAATAGATGCCCCTCCCAACCTCCCCAAAGGGAAGGCTTTAAGGAAACTTTTTTAAAAAAAGTGAGGTTCACCTCAAAGGTGAGCCTCACTTTATCGTAATCCTATTATTATTTTTACAAAAACTTTAGAATCAATTCACCGATTAAATAACCCACAGCAGCAACACCGAAACCAACTACAAACATATCAAAGCCGCTTCTAAAGATTCCTCTGCCGGTAAAAAAGCTTCTTGCTGCGCCAACACCAAAGTGTGCTAACATTGAAATAATAAATGAAGTCCATATTGCATAGCTTCCGCTTAAAAAGAAAAATGGGAAAATCGGAATCAAAGCACCAACGGCAGTTGCTGTTCCAGTTATCCAGCCTTCCTTTAATGGACTTTGCAAACTTTCTGAAATGCCAAGCTCTTCCCTAACTTTGTCTTCCAAAACTTGCTCAGGATTTTTCATTGCTTCCACTGCTAATCTTCTTGCTTCACCAGTTTCCATTCCTTTTGATTCATAGATCAATGCCAGTTCTTCTGTTTCCAATTCAGGCATTAATTTAATTTCTTCAGCTTCCATTTTCTTTTCATAATCAAAAACTTCTTTTTCACTTACTGCTGCCAAATATCCGGATGAGCCCATTGATAAAGAATCGGCAATCATTCCGGCAAGGCCGGTCATTAATATAATATGCGGTGCAGCGGTTGCTCCAATCATTCCGGCAATTAATCCGAAGTTTGCTGTTAAACCGTCATTAAATCCATATACCACATTTCTAAGCATACCTCCCGATTCAGTGCTGTGCCATGGTTCTTCGGAAACGCCATCGGTTTTCATTAGTTTATTCGCATGCTGGGCTGAATCACGGGCTAACTTTAAAGCAATTGATTTTGTTGAATCTACTTGAGTAGAATTATATAATCCGAGATATGATTTTACTTCGGTTGCTTCTTCCTTCAGCATCATTCGGGTTAATAAAGCCGGCCCGAATTTTTTAGAAAACCACGAAACAAATTTAGCTTTTGATGTTGGATTTAATGCATTTATTTTTTGATCATATTTTTCTAATTGCTCTTTCCAGATAGCAACATGCTTATCTTCAACTTCTGCAAGCTGTAAATAAATTTTATTTCGTTTTGGATCCGGAACTAAGCTTGCAAGAGTTCTATATAAATATGCTGCGTCAATTTCGTCTTGTAAATGAAAATGCCAGATTTGTATTGTTTTTTTATCTACGATTTCTTTAGTCATAATAGAAATTAAAAAATCCTATATTTTCATAAAATTAATTTTCAATTTGGTAATCTTACTGAAAAACCTATTCCCATAGAGCAATCATCTAAATTCAAAAATGATATTGTTCATGTTGAAATATCAAATTGAAGATTATTTATTAGAAGATAAGATAAACCAAAATCAAAACTGAAGCTAGCTTTATCGCTTTTAGGTTTTTCTCCATACAGCTCAAAAAATGAATCCAAGTTGCCAGCTAAACCTATTTCAAAAGAAGCGCTATACATAAGAGTAAAGTTTTCATCATAACTATTCCAATGACTCCCAATATTTGCAGATAAAGAAACTCTTTCTGTAAGCTCTTTTCCATAAGCAAAAATTAATTCCGGCTCTAATCCTCTCGGTTTAATTGCTTCCATTCCAACCGGCAAATAAAATTGCAATAGCAAACCCAAATCCTGACCATCCGAATCTTCATTCATAAATTGAAATTTGGAACCAATTAATACATTATTGAATCCTGATATTTCTGTTTTATAATTGTAAGTATTACTTGTTTGATATAAATAGTCACAGCCAATTCTTAATTCACAATTATTTAATATTCCTATTCTAAATAAGGAACTGGAAAAAGTGTAGTTGTGAGTTTTAAAATTTATCCCATTATTATCTTGATTCATACTTTCAAATAAAAATCCATCTTCAATTTGGACATCGTTAAGCGGAATAGTTACAGCTGATTCAGTTATATCTGGCCTATCAGTTATTAATTCTTGAGCAAATAAATTATTTTCAAATGAAATTAAAATAATAATAAAGAGAAGTAATGCTAAAAATTTATTTTTATTCATTCTCATTTTAACAATGAATTATTTTGCTTTAAGCAGAAGGATTGGAATATTAATACTATGCCTAACACGAGTTGCAGTTGACCCAAGAAATAAATCAGATAGAAATCTATGTCCATGAGTACTCATAGCTATAAGGTCACAATTTTCACTTTGAGCCCATTTTATTATTTCATCTGCAGGCTCACCAAACGAAATTTGAGCTTCGGCGGGAATATTATCCGAAAGAAATTCTATTCTAACATTATTTAGATACTTTGTATCTTCTTCAATTTCCGGACCCACAGCATCCGGTCCAAAAGTCCGTGCTGCCCACCCATCCGCGACATGTAACAATACGACCTTGCTGTTTGCTATCTTGGCAAGTTGCTTTATATGTTCTATAATGCCTCTATCAGTTGGGGTACCATCTAGAGTCACAAGGATTGTCTTGTACATTTTAATTCCTTTTTTAATGAAAGTTTACCCACCAAAGATAACTCTCCAGGCCACAGAAAGCGAGTCTGGCAAGCCATAAATATCCATCAAGGTGATGAGTATTGCGCTAGTCCAGGCTGCAATCTTTAGAAACCAACCTATTTTCCATTCGCCCATTCTTTTACGAGAACTTGTGAATTGCAGCATCGGAAACATTGCGAAAGGAAGCTGAATTGCCAGCACAACTTGACTTAGTGTTAGGAGATCTGTAACGCTGCTGTCACCCCGGATACCAATAATCAAAACTGCAGGAATAATTGCTAAAGCGCGGGTAATTAAACGGCGTACCCAGGGTTTAATTCGCCAATGCATAAATCCTTCCATAACAATCTGTCCAGCGAGAGTGCCAGTAATAGTACTGCTTTGGCCGCTTGCTAAAAGCGCAACGGCAAATAAGGTGCTTGCAATAGTTACCCCTAACAAAGGGGCAAGGGTCAAATAAGCCACCTGAATCCAATCGCTGTCAGCGGAGAACTTTACTATCTCTCCTCCTGGAATAGTTACACTTGTTTTACCGAAAAATACCATTGCCGCAAGAACAAGAATTGCTGCATTAACAAAAAAAGCAATGGTTAAAGCAACAACCGAATCTATGGTGTTAAATCGAATCGCTTTTTTAATGGATGATTTATCCTTCTGAAATTTTCTGCTTTGAACCAACCCGGAATGCAGATATAAATTATGTGGCATAACCGTTGCCCCGACAATACCAATTGCAATGTACATCATCCCAACTTGACGAAAGCCAGGTGATATGAGGGCTTTACCCATTTCTACAAAACTCGGCTGTGTTTGAGGAAGTACAAATATCTCAATAAAGTAGCACACTCCAATTGTAGCTACAAGTATGAGAACTATTGCTTCAATAGTACGCATTCCAAAACGCTGCAAACCTAAAAGTATTAATACATCAAATCCTGTTATGATTACCGCCCACAAGATTGGGATATGAAATAACAAGTTAAGGGCAACAGCACTTCCTAATACTTCTGCTAAATCACAAGCAGCAATTGCTATTTCCGTAAATATCCAGTTTGGATACCGTGTCCACTTTGGGTACCAATCACGGCAGCATTGCGCAAGGTCTTTGCCCGTAACTACTCCGAGTCGAGCGGCAATCACCTGCATAAATATTGCCATCAAACTTGCGAGAGCGACTACCCAGAGTAAATCATATTTAAATTGTGCGCCTCCCATTAGGTCGGTTCCCCAGTTACCGGGATCCATATATCCCACGCTTACGAGCAAAGCAGGTCCTACAAATGCCTTCCAATTTTTCCAAAATCCAGCGGTATGATGAGGGACTTTTATTGTACCATGAACTCCTTCTAAAGAAACATGATTTCCGGAGTCTTTATTATTGTCACCTTTTTTAAGCTTATGTGTATTTTCTTTCGACCCCTCTCCTGATTTATCTTTATTCATTCACAATCCCTATACAAGTTTAAAATTCAAAAATTATAATTAAGTACTTAAATTGAAACGCACTGCATTTCACTTTACTCCAACTCCAGCATTGAATTGTTAAAACAGTTTGCCGCTCTTATTTCTTTTTTACTTCAACAAAAATGTTCGTAGCGATAGTATTGCTAATATTAATATTCTTTCCATTAATTTTTACCAGCAATGAATGATCGAATTCAAGTACATCTTTGATTATTATTTCCTTCTTTAAATCCACACCTATTTTAGATAAGTAATTCAAAAAATCATTATCAAAATCATTTACACGAATAACAATCCCGGTATCTCCTTTTTTTAATTTGGAAAGTGATACAGTTTTTTTTAGAATAGGGAAAGTACCATCTTTCGCAGGAATAGGGTCACCATGCGGATCAAATTCTGGAAAGTTAAGCATCTCTTCCATTCTATTTATTAATTCATCCGATGCAGAATGTTCAAGGTTATGAGCTTCGTCATGAACTTTATCCCACGGAATACCAACAATTTGATTAAGAAAAACTTCCCATATTCTATGCCTTCTGACAATATTCCGTGCATAGTCTTCACCACTTGTAGTCAGTTTAATCCCTTTGTACGGCTGATATTTAATATACTTTTCTTTAGATAATTTCCTAAGCATATCCGTAACTGCTGAATTTGATACATTAAGCTTTTCAGCAATAACATTTGCTTTTGTCTCACCGTTTTCATCTTTATACTTATAAATTACCCGAGATAATCTTCTTTGGAAATGTTTTGCATGAGTAAATGATATTATTAAGTAGACTTTTGATGTAAAGTTAAGTATGCTTAACTTTTTTGTCAAGCAGTTTTAAAATTAAATTATAAATTTTATAAAGGTGTAAAAAATCTGTTAAGTGATTTGAATCTTAAAATTGTATTATTAGGAATACTGCATCCTTATACAATTTAAGGATGCAGTATTTTAATAAATGAAATTTAATTGAGTTAGTTACCACCAGGGGTTCTGTTTTGGTAAGAAGGCTGTTTAGGATTGATAGGAGGATTCTTTTTTAGTAAATCCATTTCAACACTAATAGTCTTTTCCAATTGGGTATCGATACCTTTTGCAAGCTGCCCGGGATCTTCCTCTACTTCGTAATTCGGATCAACTCCATGCCCTTCAGCAAACCAGGTTCCATCAGGATTATATTGTCTAAATGTTGGTACCGTTATATTTCCTCCATCTATTAAAGATGGTGCTCCAGATATTCCAATTAAACCTCCCCAGGTTCTTTTTCCAACCAAGGGGCCAACGCCTTCTTTTTTGAAAAAGTCAGGGAAAGCATCTCCACCCGAACCACTCCATCCGTTAATAATCATTACTTTAGGACCAAAATTAGCAACATAAGGTACTTGCAAATTTATCCCATCTCTCACCGCAAAGAAAGCTAAAGGTTTCCTGTTCAGCATTTCTACAAATCTATCCGGGATTTGCCCGCCACTATTAAACCTTTCATCAATAATTAAACCTTGCTTTTTGTATTGCGCAAAAAACTGGCGTACTAATTCAGTCTGACCGTTAATACCAGTATCAGGAACATAAATGTATCCGATTTTCCCATCTGTTGCCTTATCAACTCTTTGTCTGTTAGCTTCAATCCATGCAAGGTTACGAAGCCTTGTTTCATCTTTTAAAGTTTTAACTGTAACCTTTCTTACTCCATCCATTGTTGGTTTGTTATTCACAGTTAATACAACGGTTTGATCATCCAGCCCTTCGAAAGCAGCCCAGGGATCTTTTGTTACATCAATCGGGACATCATTTACCGCAAGAATATAATCTCCCTCTTTTACATTTACACCGGATTCATCCAGCGGGGATCTTACTTCAGCATCCCATTCTGCTCCTCTAATTATTTTTTTAATTCTATATGCACCATTTGCTAATTCCCAGTCAACGCCTAAATAACCAACGCCTTTCTTTTCAGGTTCCTCCACATCGCCGCCGATTTTATATGTGTGCGAGGAATTCAATTCACCAATTAATTCACCTAAAATATAATTCAAATCCCATCGAGTAACTGCATAATCAACTAATTTTCCGTAAAGTTCCCTCATCTGATTCCAATTAACTCCGTGCATATTCGGATCATAGAAAAAGTCTCTTTCAAATCTCCAGGTGTCATTAAATATTTGACGCCATTCTTCTCTGGGAACTATTGTCATTTTCATCTCACCAACGGGCATCTTCTTTTCAAGTTTTTGTTCAGGCGCAATATCAGTTATATAAAATGAGCCTTTTAAAGCAATCAAAATCTTTTTATTATTTGCTGTCAACTGGTAACTATCTGCATCATCTACTATATTTTTTTCTTCTCTTTTTTCAAGATCATAATAATCAATCGGTTTCTTTTTAGATTCAGATCCGCTGTTTGGCATTCTTTGATAAATTATTTTCCCGGAAATAGCTGACAAACTATTATAATTTCCTCCTTCAGGCGGTAAGATTACTGCTCTTTCTTCAAAACCAGTAAAATCGATTTTGATTTCTTTGGTTTTTTCTTTTGTCTTCTCTTCTTTCTTTGTTGCCTCTTCTTTTTTCTTATCCTCTTGATCGCTTTCCTTCTTTTCTTCTTTTTTGATTTCACTTAAATCATTTTTAGGAGCCATCGGCGACAGAGTATCTTTAACTAAAGCTACTGCAGCAATATTTGTTGTATTAGGATAAACAAATGTTCCATCATAATCGCCGTAAACCGGATTGAATGATCTGTTTGTCAAATAATAAAGATACTTTCCATCAGGATCAAAAAACGGTTGTCCATCATCATAATACCCTGAAGTTAACTGATGAACTTCATTTTCTTTAGTATCATAAACAAATTCAGCTCCATGAGTATTTTCAACCTCGCGGCTGTATGCCACATATCTGCTGTCGGATGACCAGCTCATTTTAAAACTTTCAAGTCCGCCTTCGTATTTATATTCAGCTTTGTCAATCTGGGTTGTCTTATCTTTATCAACATCGTAAACAAATATCTTCATTGCCTTATCGATAAAAGAAAGCATTTTACAATTGGGTGACCAGAAGATTTGATAGCGGTAACCCGGGCCGTATGATGTTAGATTCTTTTCTTCATTTGGTTTTTCCATATCTTTTATAGTCAATTCATACTCACCGGATTTATCGCTCCAGTATGCAATATATCTCCCATCGGGAGCCCAGGAAGGAAATCTTTCTGCATAACCTGAAGTGTTTGTTAAATCATAAACATTTCCGTTTTCCGCAGGTACCGAAAACAAATCCCCTCTCGCTTCAAACACGGCTCTTTTGCCATCAGGAGAAGGCCAATAATCTTTTATATATTTATCAACTTTTTCAGACTTAGGCATTAAAGTAGAAACATCGGAAACAACATCAATTTTTACTTCGTGATATTTTTCGGTGGCAAGATCAAGAAGATATAAGCTTCCGCCTGCTTCAAAAACTATATCATCCGGTCCAATTGATGGAAAATGAACATCAAAATCTGTAAAGTTAGTAATTTGTTTAAATGTTTTTGTGTTCATATCATAAGACCAAATATTATTTCTTTCATTAGCATCTCTATCCGATAAAAAATAAATCGTGTTATTATGCCACATAGGAAATTCATCATTAGCAGGATTATTAGTTATATTTTCAGCAGTCAATTTTTCAAGATCGAAAATCCAAATATCAGCTGCCCATCCGCCTCGATATCTTTTCCAAGTTCTAAAGCTTCTTGTCATTGGAGTATATGCAATTTTTTTGCCGTCAGGCGAAAACGATCCGAATTCAGCCATTGGAATAAGAAGCTTTTCGGGCAGGCCGCCTTTAATTGATTCTTTATAGAACTGACTAAATCTTTGCTTTCCACTTTCCATTGAAGACGCATATAATATGCTCTGCCCGTCAGAATACCAATCAACTATTCTGTCAGTCATTCCATTGTGAGTTAACCTAACTGGCATTCCGCCTAAAGTTGGGATTACAAATACATCTACATTACCATCATAATTAGCGCTGTATGCAATCTTCGAACCGTCGGGAGAAAATTTAGGTAAAGCTTCTTCACCTTTGGGAGAGCTCAATCTATTAGCAATTCCCCCTTCTTTAGGGACGATCCAAATATCACCGCCGTATTCAAATGTAATATATTTAGCAGAGACATCAGGGTACTTTAACATTCTGGCATCCACTTGCGCAAGCACAAGAGAACCTAATAACAGGAAAAAGAATCCGGTTAGAATTATTTTCATTGGAACCTCTATTTATTTTAAGTTTTAAGGAAAAGTGATTCAAAATTTTTGAAAGGAATTAGTTTGTGATTCTTTTAATACACTTATTTTTAAATCGTGTTAAGCTAATAAAAAACATCACAACCTGTAAAAAATTTAGTTTGAAGCGTATTTAAATTATATGAACGGTATAAAATTATTGAGAATGGCTTTAAATCTTTTGTAATAAAACGCTGATTTGTAAAAAAAATAAGTCGTTCGATTTTCAAAGTAACTTATATTTTTACCTCAATAAATGTGGATAAAATAAATAAATTTTAATATAAAAAACCTCCAAAATTTTTTATATAAGAAACTTAGGAGGTTAATTTTTAATTCAGAATTAAATCTAATTTACTTTAAAAGAATCATCTTCCTGGTTTGAACATAATTTCCAACCTTCAATTGATAAATATAAAATCCACTTGGCAATGATGTGTGATCCTGATTATTAGATGCACTAAAAGTTATTTCATATTTTCCGGCAGGCTTATATTCATTTACAAGAGTTCCTACTTCATTTCCTAAAATATCATATACCTTCAAAGTCTGAAAACCTGCAACCGGTGTCTGCCAGCTTATCTTTGTGCTTGGATTAAATGGATTAGGATAGTTTTGCTCCAGCTTAAAAGATTTGGGTGAAGAAGCTTTATCTTTTACATCTGTTACAACTAATTGCTTGTAATTAATTGTTTCCGATTGATAGACTTTTTTACTGCCTTTGCTTTGGATAAATACAACCACCGCAAGACTGTCGGGAATCCATTTCGAATCTATAATAACTTTTTTATCAATCTCTTTTGTTTCATTTTCATTTATTGAAAAAGAATCACCATCAGGTGAGCCAACCATTTGTCTCATTACATGTATATGATTTGATATTCCATTTTGTCCCTGGTATTTTACATTTTCTACTACCACAAAATGAATTACAAGATCATTGTCTGCAATATCTCCGGTTCTAGTAATATTTGCTTTAACAGTAAAATTGTGAACTTGAATCCTTTAGACCACTTAGCATAATTTCAAGCGGACTTTGTTCTGATGACAATGCATCCAATGAACTTCCCCAGCTTGAATAACTATATGATTGCGTAACTCCATTAAAAAAACCATCCGGCGTTGAATGATAAGGTCCATAATAATTATTTCTAGCTGCGGGATCAGCAGGATTATCTATATTCAATTGATCAGTCGGATATGGAAAAACCATGTGATAAAAAATATAATTTATTTTCGAAGCATTCGGGCTGTTTGATAGATAAGAATTTATAGCTCATGTGCAGGCGGGCAAAGTGGGCAATGTGAATTTGTAAAAATCTCCACTAAAACATTTTTATCAGTGGCAAAGTTAATCAATGAAAAAACTAATAAAATTAAGTATCGTATTCGTTAAAATTCTTTTCATTTCTTTCCTCCTCAAATTGTACTTAATATTGATAATCTAAACCCTTTAAATGGAAGTATGTATCTGCACACTCCATTTGAACAAGTTTCTCCGCCTCTTTCACTTCCATAAGACAATGTTACTGTATTTGATTGATCTATTCTGTATCCTGCCTCAAATGTTACCCAATTTTTTTTGCCGGATAAATCATAATTATTATCTAGTGAATTCATATCTGATTGCCGCAGAATATTTCGAGAAAAAGGAATTTGTCAGTGATATAAATTGGTTATAATATTTCGGCTGATCAGAATTATAATTGTTATTCACCGATTCATATTCATACTGAAAAACAAATGAATAATCTTGATTAAAAGAATATTGAAATAATGAAGGAATAACAGTAGATAAAATTATATTGCTTCCGCTTATTCCGGAAAAATCTTCATAAATAGTTTTAGTTCTTCTTGCAAATCCAATTCGTAACATAGTTGTATAATCAAAGTAATGTTCTACTTCAGTTAAAAATTCCCAATAAGGTGAATACTGATGTTTAGACGAAGGAAGGAAATTATATGTTTCTCTTTTGAAGTGAAAAAGAAAAATTCATCGGATCAAAAACATATAAGTCATGCCTGCTTGCCAAACTTGTGTTTACATTTAAGGTTGTATTATCATCAAACGAATAATATCCTTCTATTTGAAATCCGACTTCATCATTGAAATCAACTTGATGAATTGCACGTGATAAAAGAATTGAACTATGTTCTTTCATAACAATAGGAGGATTTTGAAACGGCAGCATCCGGGTTGCACGGGTAAAATCATTTCTTTCAAAAGGATTACGTTCATCAAACATATAATTTTTATAATCGATTGTAATTCCATACCCGCTGCCCAAGTATGAAAATGCCGAATAAACACCAGAACCATTTGATGATGATTCATCGGTTAAAACATTTGTCCATTTATGCGACCAATCAAAATAAAACTGAAATGCGCTAAAATTTAACGAAAGATATAACTCAGGAATTTCTGCATTAATATTTTTAGGAGGCGTAATTGTTGGATCAACTCCTGTTGGAATATTTCCATCTGCTGAGATAAAAGTTGTACCAAAAGTAATTTGATTTATTGGTGTAACTTCCACATTCCCTCCTTTAATATTATAAGTTTCATTTCTCACAAAAGTAATTGAATCACGAAAGTCAATTGTGCCGCCGATAATAGTTGCTTTAACATAATCGTTTGTATAAGATGCTTTAATTCCATCCATCCAGGTGTCATAAGCAAGCCCGCGGTTTTCAAATAAATTTAAAGCTAATCCTCTGCCGAATAAAGTTGAGGAATTACCAGCACGCAAATAAAAATTATCTGAATTGTATTCCACAAATCTTCTTTTTATTCCTTTAAATACAGAACCAACTTCCGGCGGGTTATCATAAAGAAATCTTGCGCCTACTACAAAATTTTCCGGCAATGAAATTCTTAAGTCGGTTAAGTTTTCAAAATAATTAAACGACTCTCCAACCATTCCATAAATTCTTTTTCCGCTTCCGTATCTCAAAACATTTGATACAGATGGAATTATTTCCTGTGCAGATAAATTGTCAACCAACATTAGCATTACTAAAATTATTGTTGCTATTTTATATTTATTCAATTTTTTCCCGAAAGAGTTTCTTCAATATGTTTTTCAATTTCAGCTTCATCTCCCGGTAAAAAGCCGCTATGCTTGTAAACTAATTTTCCATTTGAATCATATAAAAGCGAATAAGGAACCGACTGCCCATTTAACTTTTGCAAATACTGTGCATTAGGATCTAAAGCAATCGGGTAGCTTATCTTTTGCGAAGAAATATATGATCTAACTTTTGAAACACTTTTAGGTGAATCTTGATTTATTCCTAATATCGTGAATCCTTTATCTTTATATTTTTCATAAATTGCATTTAGATATTTCATTTCTGCACGGCACGGTTCGCACCACAGTGCCCAGAAATTTACCAGCACGGCTCCTTTTGAATATAGGTTCTTTCAATTCAACTTGTGAATTATCAATTGTTTTAATTTTAAAATTTGTTTCCTGCGCTGTCAGAGTAATTGTTAAAACAAAAAATAAAATAGCGCCCGCATATACTTTTCTCATTAAGTATTCCTAAAATGAAGATATAATATTAATAATTAAGAGATTTATGAAAGTTAATTACGAAAAGCAAAAAGGGAATTCATCACAAAATTATAACATTTTGCATTTAGCATTAATTCATGAAAATTCTGCTTGCTGTGAGCTCGCTGTTACCGAAATTGGAAAATTCCTTTACTTTTTTTACAAGTTCGTCATGATCATCATCGTTAACAGAGGATAAATTTATCTTATAATTTTTTTTATTTAGAAGAGTAATAGTCATTCGTTTTTCTTCAAGATACATAGAAGAAATGTCATTCCAAAAAAATGTATGTTTTAAGAAAGGAGAAGTCCGCCATGAAATTCCTTCTTTATTTAATTTCACAGATTTAATTTTTGAAATTGCTTATAAAAAACACCAAGTGAAATATAAAGAAGTCCGGCAGCAATGAGAAAATATTGAATAAGATTATGTCCAAGTAGAATTTTATGAAGCCCATCAATAATTAAAATAATACCGGTTAAGAAAAGCAGCAGCCTGGTTATTAATTCTTTTTGTGAACTGTCTTTTATGGTGTTAAACAGAAAACCATAAATTATATTTACAATTCCTGCGACAAGCATTACAGCATTATATATATAATCCAGGCCGTCAAATATCCTGCTGTCTGAATTATAATTATCCAATACAGCAATTAAAAAACTAAAGCCTGCAAGAAGAAAAGTCATCTTCTCAAGCTTTTGTTTGTCGGCTAGTATCTTTTTTAAGTAAATAATAAAATCGGGCATTCTTATTTTAGCATTAATATTTTTAGGTTGAGCAAATTTACAATTTTTTAGTGTTAATATAATATTGCATCTCAAATCCCATTACATTATAAAAGCATATTATAAATTGAATTATAGTATAGGCCAGGATTTTTATGTGCATTCAGTCAAATAACAATTTTTTTGCCAAGAATTTAATTGATCAATAATTAAGTAAAACCAATTTTTTAGGTATATTTCAAAGATTGTTCATTAATTAATTGAAATTAAACAGTAATAAATTGAGACTCTTCTCTGAATAACTTCTTTTCAACTGGAGAGTGAGAATCATATTATTGACAATATATTTAGACACCAATCAATGATGAACATACTTGTTCTAAATTTTATCATTTATTTTTCTTTGCCAAATATTCAGTCTTCAACATTTGGAGTTGACGCCAATATTAATTTTGGAGTAAGTATTAAATCTTTTATCTCAACATTAATTTTCACTAAAAAATAAATTTTATTTAAATTTCATTTAATGAAAATTATTCAATTGTCCATTGCTATATTATTAGTTTTGTTAATCTCAGGCTGCTATACAAAAAATGATTTAATTCAAAGGCAGATTGATAGGGACAAATTTAAAGTTACTACTATAATCACCAAGCAGGGCAACAAATATAATTTCATTTATCAAGAAAGATTACTTCGAGTTGAAGGTGATTTTTTAGATGGTACTTTGGTTGACGGGAGTTACCAAAAGATACCTGTTTCAGAAATAACCTCTGTAAATAAAATTCTATTCGAAAGCAACTCTCCAGTTTATCTTTATGCAATTTTTGGTTTTGGTTTTTTGGCTGCTATTTGGTATGCTGCGACAAAGCGCTGAATTGCTTAAGTCAAATATCAAAGGTCAAAATTCAAAAAACCTTCGTCAGACAAACCTCCAAGGCTTTTATGAAATTACGCGCTCATTTATAAACCAGGTTTGTACCGCACATCATTGTACAAGATGTTGTCTCAAAATTACTTTACTTTGTCACACTGAGTTTATCGAAGTGTGAATTTATTTTAAGATGTTAGTCTTCGACAAGCCCTGATTGGCAAATCTAAACTTTTAAGACAGCCTCTCGTAACGTACGTCTAAGATTTATTCAAAAGGATTTTTATCGTCGTAAGATATTTCAAGATTTCTTTTATCTCCCTCGTAATCTTCATCTTCCCAATCGTATCTTTTATACGGGTCGCTTTTTCTTAGAAGGAACGCTAATGCAATTCCAACCAAAGCACCAAATAAATGTGATTCCCAGGAAATACCATTATCCACAGGCAGTACTCCCCAAATTAAGCTTCCGTATAAAAATGTAACAACTAAAGCCAAAGCAATTGACCTGTTATCACGGCGAATTATTCCGCTGAAGAATAGAAATGTAACAAGCCCATATATTATTCCGCTTGCCCCAATATGATAAGCTTCTCGCGCAAATAACCAGACTAATATCCCTGTGAAAAAATAAATTGAAAGGAATACTTTTACGGAAGCATTCTTATAAAAAAATACAACTCCCCATCCTAAAAAAATCATTGGGATTGTATTTGAAAATAAATGAGTAAATCCGGCATGAATTAATGGCGAAAAAATTATTCCGGGAAGATTAGCAATGCTGCGGGGAAGAATTCCATAAGTTGTAAAATTTAAATTAAAAATTACTTCTACTAATTTTACAATCCACATTAAAAGTACAAATGTACCAGGGATAATAAATGCATTAAATATTTTTTGTTTGTCTTCTGTCATTAATTATCAAACTAAAATTCTTTTTTATTTTTTCTTTGTTCCAGATAATGAGCAAACAGCCAGCAGAAAGAAGCCCATGCTAATCCAATTGACCAGCCGGCAAGAACATCTGTTGCATAATGCACACCAAGATATATTCTACTTATTCCAATAATTATTGATAAAAAAAGTGCAATTGAAATGATATAAATTTTAATTGATCTTTTATAAGGAATTCGAATCAGCAAAGCTGCAAATGAAAGATACAAAACCATGGACATCATTGAATGTCCGCTTGGGAAGCTTAAAGATGTTGCGGCATTAAATGATAAATTACATCCGGGACGTGGCCTTCCAAAAATTTCTTTTAGTAAAAGTCCCAATACCCCGCCTCCGATAGTTGCACCTAAAATAAGATAAACCATATTATATTTTTTTTGAAATAGAAGAAATCCTAATACGGCAAGAGTGAAAATAACAATTATACGTTCCGCTGCCTAAAGCAGTAACATCTCTTACCGAACTTGTAACCCATTCTGCGCCGATTGATTGAACAGGATTATTTGTCTGGCGGAATAGTTCCAATGCCCAATTATCAAAATGTTTTGTGGTTCCTTCAGAAACTTTATTTGCAATAATTATAAAAGATGTTGTCCCTATTATTATTAATAAAAATGAAATGAAAACTTGGATATCGATTTTAGATAAAATCCGATTTGAAGTTTTTGTTTTTGAAGGTTCTACAGTTGAATTCATTTATTGAAAAAATTATTAAGAATAAAATGGTTTATTATTATCAATTATAATTTAAAACTTAATTGTTAAAAATAGAATTCTAAAGAAGGGTTATTCTTATTTTTGATATTATTTTTTAATCATCTCATATTTAATTATTTTTTTCAAATTGATTTCATACAAATTCCACAAAAATAATATGCTTAAAACAAAACTTGATATTGCAAAAAACTGGCTTCCAAGATATACCGCAACTAACCTGGATGATTTTGGAGAATACTTACTCCTAACAAACTTCCATAATTACGTCACCAACTTTGCAGAGAAATTTAAATGCAACATTAATGGAATCGGCAGGCCAATGCAAACTGCAACTAATTCCAACGGCTTAACGATTATAAATTTTGGAATGGGTTCAGCTAATGCCGCAACCATTATGGATTTGCTTGTAGCTAAAAAGCCAAAAGGAGTTTTATTTCTCGGTAAATGCGGCGGACTAAAAAAATCAACTGAACTTGGGTATTTTATTTTACCTACAGCCGCAATTCGAGGGGAAGGAACAAGTCTTGATTACATGCCTGCAGAAGTTCCGGCAATGCCTTCGTTCAAACTTCACAAATTTGTTTCCGAAAAAATTCTTGCTAGAAACTTGGAATACAGAACTGGTGTTGTTTACACTACAAATAGAAGAGTCTGGGAATGGGATAACGCATTTAAAAAATATCTTCAGAAACTTTCTGCAATCGGTATTGACATGGAAACTGCTACAATTTTTATTGTGGGACTCGTAAACGAAATCCCACGCGGTGCGTTGCTGCTTGTATCCGATATGCCTATGGTTCCTGAAGGAATTAAAACAGAAGAATCTGATTTGGTTGTAACAGAAAAATATTCACAAATTCATCTTGATATTGGGATTGAAGCAATGACAGACATCGGGAAAAAAGGAGAGCAGATAAAGCATTTTAGGTATTAAACTATCTTCGGAATTCTTTAGGATTGTCATTTCGAACGAGTCTTCGAGTGAGAAATCTTTAACATTTTTTGCGAATTAGATTTCTCCCTTCGGTCGAAATGACATTTGCTTTTATATATAAGTTATTAATCCTTATGCGCTAAAATTACTTTCATTAATTTTAATCAAATTTAGAACAAGTAATTAATTTTTCTTAACCAAAAAAATTATTGCAATCAAACAACTCACCACTGAAGAAATAAGAAATGGAACTTGCGCGCCAAATTGGTCCCACAAAAATCCTGCGATGAAAGAACCAATCATCATTGCGATACTTGACAGCATAGTTAAAAGCCCAATCCCGGTTCCTCTTACTTTATCAGGAATTAAATCAGATACCCAGGCTTTTGCAACTCCTTCTGTTGCTGCGGCATAAATTCCATACAAAGCGAACAAAACCCATACAAGATAAAAGCTTGATGAAAAAGCGAAGCCAATGTACACTAAAGAAAAAACAAACAATCCAATAATAAAAATATTTCGTTTCCCGAATTTATCAGACAGCTTTCCCATAGGATAAGAAGAAAAAGCATAAACAAGATTGTAAAATATATACCCGAGAATGGCGAGAAAATTTGAATGAGAAATATTTTGTGATTTTAAAATTAAAAATACATCGCTGCTATTTACGAGAGAAAATATTGTTATTAAAACTATCATCGATTTATATTGTGCCGGTGCTGTAATCCAAAAATCTTTATAACTACTTTTTAATTTTTCTTTTTTCTCAACCGGCTTATCTTTTATTAAAAAAGTAAATGAAACTGCCGTAATGGAAGGAATGAAAGCAACAAGAAAAATTAATGTAAAATCATTTGGATAAAAATGAAGCAGCACCAAAGCTGCAACCGGGCCAAGCGCTGCACCAAGTGTATCCATCCCTCTGTGAAAACCGAAAATCGCCCCGGTGTTTTTCTCATTTGAATAAGAAGCTAATAATGCATCACGCGGAGCTGTTCTAATTCCTTTTCCTATTCTGTCTGTTACCCTTGAAAAAACAACAGTTGATATAAATGGAAAAATCCCGGGCAGCGGTTTTGATAAAGCAGATAAGCAGTATCCCAAAGTGACAAAGATTGAACGCTTCCCTTTTTTATCTGAAACTCTTCCAAAATATCCTTTTAAAATCCCGGCGGTGAATTCCGCAAGGCCTTCAATCATTCCAACCACAGCCATTGAAGCACCAAGCACTGTTGTTAAAAATAATGGGGTGATTGGATAAAGCATTTCGCTTGCCATATCTGTAAACAGACTTATTAAGCCAAGGAATATAACCTGCTTTGGAATTTGTTTGAGTTTCATAAAAAAGTTTTGGGAAAATTAGATGCTTAAAAATAGGAGAGAAATAATTAAATGTGAATTATTTATTTTGAATCAAATTGATTTAGTTCTAAATCTAAGTGTAACTTAGTGTGCTGGATGTCTAAGTGGTAAAAAAAGAAAGCTTAACCACTAAGGCACTTAGAGCACCAAGAAACACTAAGAATAAAAATCACATCAACATAAAATTAAATTTGATGTAATAGCACACCTTTGTTATTTTTGAACTCAACTTTGACTTATTTATTAATTCTTAAACAGAGGGAAAGACATGCGTAAAAAAGTAATTGCCGGGAATTGGAAGATGAATAATGATATTACAGAAACTCAAAATTTAATTTCTAAATTAACTTCAGCACTATCGAGCGAAAAAATAAATTGCGATATTATCATTTGCCCGCCTTTCACTTCCTTAAGTGAAGCAAATTCGTTAATTAAAGGAACTGCTATTAAGCTTGGCGCACAAAATATGAATGAAAACGACAGCGGTGCTTTTACAGGCGAAGTCTCAGCACAAATGTTAAAAAGTGTTGGATGCGAATTTGTAATTCTTGGCCATAGCGAAAGAAGAGCAATTTACAAAGAATCCGATGAACTGATTAACAAAAAAATTAAGAAGGCTTTGGAAAAAGAGTTAAAGCCAATCTTTTGTGTAGGAGAGACTTTAGAAGAAAGAGAAAAAGATATAACTAAAGATGTGATTAAAAGACAGATAATAAAAGGACTCGAACTATGTTTCAAAAGAAGAGTTGGCAAAAATAATTATTGCTTATGAACCTGTTTGGGCAATCGGTACCGGCAAAACAGCAACTCCGGCATCAAGCACAAGAAGTTCATGAATTTATTCGAGATTTAATTGAAGTTGAATACGGAAATGATTCTGCTGAAAATTTAATTATCCAATACGGCGGCAGCGTAAAGCCGGATAATGCAAAAGAGCTTCTTCATCAAAAGGATATTGACGGTGCTTTGGTTGGCGGTGCCTGCTTAAAAGCTGATTCTTTTATGGGAATTATCAAAGCTGCGTAAAGCCTTAGTTCGTAATTAATTACGGTGGATTTGATTTGACTCAAGTCCACTTTTCTCTTCCAATTCGCAGATTGATTTCCCCTCCTTTCTTTACTATATTTGTGGGTTTATTTTCAACAATTTAGGAACGCTGATACCGGATGGGTTTCCGTAATTATCTATGTTTTGCTATCGCTTTAATAATCCTATCAAGTTTTTCAAAAAATTACGGACAAATTGTTTTTAAAGAGCTCCCCAATTATAAAATTAGAACCACAGACAGCCTTTTCTTCGACATAACTCCAACCAGAAAAATAATTCCACTTAACGGCCAATGGCAGGTATATTCATCAAAAGATAAAGAGGTTAAAAAAGTTTTAGTAAATGTTCCGTCTGAATTTGAAGGAGACGGAGTATTAATTTTTGAAAAGAGTTTTTCTCTGTCAAAAGTTGAAATAAATAACTACAAAATGAAATTGTTTTTCCTGGGACTGAATTACACGGCAGATATTTCAATAAACAATCAAATTATTTATAGGCATTCCGGCGGTGAGTTTCCATTCAGCCTTGACTTGCCAAGAGATATTTTAAAAGAAGGTACAGGCAATCTGCTTTCGGTTAAGCTCTATTACGAATTGGATGCTGAAAATACAATTCCCGTTAAACAAAGATTTTTATTCCCCAGGAATTTCGGCGGAATATTTAGAGATGTTTATATTCATTTAATTCCGAATATTTCCATTGCCGATGTCAATGTTGGTTATGATATAGACTCCCATAAGAATAAGGTTACTTTTAAGCTTAATTCTAAAATAGAAAATAAAGAATTTAGAAAATTCCCGGATTCTCTTATCAGCAAAGATCCATATAAAATAAGAGTAACAATGTATGCGCCGGATGGTTCAGCCTTTCATCTAACCCCTGAAGAAAAATTTCGCTTGGATATAAACCAGAAAAAAGAATCTTCATTAAGCTTGGAATCCAGTTCTCCAACGTATTGGAGTACAGAAAGCCCCGAAGCATACACAGCCAAATACGAACTTTGGCAGGGCGAACAATTATTAGATGTTACAAATAAAAAAGTTCAAATTTATTATTTAAACTTTGATAAAAACACACTTACACTTAATGATAATCCTTTTAAGCTTAACGGTGTTACTTATGTTCCTTCTTTTTACGATTATGGAAATCTTGTTTCATATAATCAGATGGAACGCGATATTAAAATTATTAAGGAAACCGGATTTAATGTCGTGCGTTTTGCTGATTTTGTTCCTCATCCATATTATTTGGAATTGTGTGAGCGTTACGGCTTGCTGGCTTTTATTGAAATCCCGCTTAACTCAATACCAAAATCGTTAACACAAAATCAAAATTTTATTGCGCGGAGTAAAAATTATTTAAAAAATTTTATTAAAGGATTTAAAGAATATTCTTCCGTTGCGGCAATTGGATTGGGCGGCTCTTATCTACCTGATGTTGACGCTCATGTTTCATTCATTCAGTCTTTGATTAATACTACCAAAGAAAATTTTAACGGGTTGACTTACGCTTCATTTAATAATGCAAAGTTAAGAGAAATTCCCGGTTTAGATTTTTACGGAATTGAATTATTAAATAATCTTCCCACACCAATTGAAACTGAAGAAATAAAAAAAGACCAGCAGACCTTAGGCAATGGAAGAATTTTTATCAGCAGCGCTACTTATATTGCCAGTATTGGCAACTCCGATGGATATGTTAATACACATTCTTATGAAGCACAGGCTAAATTTTTCCAGGATGTAATTGATTATTCAAATAAAAATAATTTATCAGGCTATTTCATTAATTCAATGTTTGATTACCGCGGTGATTTTACTTCGATAATCGGCGGTTACAATAAGGAAAATTTATACAAGGTTGGAATTCTTGGTGAAGACAGGGAAACCGACAGGCTTAGCTACAAAGTAATTTCCTCTATGTTGCACAACTCGGAGAATGTTACTATTCCAATCGGCAGCAAAAAAGCTGATGCGCCAATGATATTTATTGTTTTCGGGATTGTGCTTGCAATATTAATCGGCATACTTGTTAACTCAGGCAGAAAATTCAGAGAAGATGCATCGCGCGCACTTTTACGCCCTTATAATTTTTATGCTGATATACGTGACCAAAGAATAATTTCCGGCTACCATTCGACATTACTTTTAATTATCACATCACTTGTAAGCGGACTTTTGTTAAGCAATTTATTTTATTACTTCAAAGACCATGTTGGATTTGAAAGAGTTCTTCTTTCTTTCGGCAGTGAAAATTTGATGAAGGCCGTCAGCTATTTAGCTTGGAATCCATTCTCATCAATCTTGTGGCTTTCAGCTGTTACTGCTGTAGTGTTAATAGCATTTATAGTGATAGTACAATTTGCTTCATTTTTTGTCCGGAACAAAGTTTATTTTTCAAGTTCATCTTTTACGGTTGTGTGGTCTTTCCTGCCGTTAGTGCTTTTAATCCCGGTGGGAATTATTCTTTATAGAATATTAAATGCACAGGTTGGAAACTTATACATTTTTATAATTCTCATCTTGTTTAATACCTGGATTTTTTACCGCTTGATGAAAGGCATCTACGTTATTTTTGATGTTAACGCGGGAAGCGTTTATCTTTACAGCATTCTTTTCATACTGGTCATTGTTTCCGGTATCTTCATTTACTTCGAATTGAATAACTCTGTATTTGAATATCTTCAATTAACTTTCAATCAATATAATTTGTTCGGATAGATTAAGAATTGTATTTATCAAAACTCGAAATACTTGGCTTTAAATCATTTGCTCAGAAGACGAACATTTCATTTAATCAGGGCGTAACTTCCATCGTCGGCCCAAATGGATGCGGCAAAACAAATATTGTTGATGCTATACGATGGTGCCTTGGTGAACAAAAAAGCGGTGCACTGCGAAGCGATAAAATGGAAAATGTTATTTTCAATGGAACCGCTAATAAAAAGCCCATGGGCATGGCGGAAGTTTCATTAACTATTGAAAATAACAAAGGCATCCTTCCTACCGAATATTCCGAAGTAACAATTACCAGAAGAATATTCCGTTCCGGTGAAAGCGAATATCTTCTCAACAAAAATTTATGCCGTTTAAAAGATATTACCAATTTATTTATGGATACCGGAATTGGAGCCAATGCTTATTCCGTTATTGAATTAAAAATGGTTGAAACTATTCTTAGCAGTAAAGCAGAAGAACGCCGCACAATGTTTGAAGAAGCCGCTGGAGTCAATAAATACAAGCTGCGTAGAAGGCTTGCTCTTAGAAAGCTTGATGAAGTTAAAACAGATTTAAATAGAGTTAACGATATTGTCTCCGAAGTTGAAAAGAAAGTTAATTCACTTGAACGTCAGGCCAAAAAAGCAGATAAATATAACAAGCTTTCAACAACATTGAGAGAACTTGAACTCGATTTATCCGAAAGAGAATATGCCCTTTTCAATTTCCAAAAAAATGAAGCTAAGCTGAAAAGAGAGGAAAACTTTAAAAGAAAAGTTTTAATTGAATCTGAACTTGCCAAGCTTGATGAAGAAATTAAAAAAATAAAAGAAGAACTTTCCGGGAAAGAGAATTCATTAAAAGATAAACGCGCAGAAGTTACACTTCAAACAGAAAAGATTTATAACATTCAAAAAAATATTTCAGTTAATGAAGAAAGAAAAAACTCTCTAACTAAAAACATTGAACGATACAAGCAAGAGCTTGAAGAATTAAATGTTCAATTAGCCGAAGCTGAAAAACTTATTGTTGAAGGCGGGACAGATGTTCATGAAATTTCGCAAAAGATATTATTAAAGGAAGCAGAAAAAGGTTCGACGGAAATTTCAGTAGATAATTTAAAATTGAGCTTGAAGACAAAAGAGAATTTTTAAAGGTTCAGTCTGAAAATCTTCTCAATAGATTTAAAGAAATTACAAATCATGAAAATGACTATTCCAATCTTGAAAAATCCTTAAACGAAAAGAACTCTGCTATTGCCAAACTTAATGATAAGATTCAATCATTAACCGGGAACATTGCAAAGACAGTAGGATTTATCGAGCAGCTTGAAGAAGAAAAAGTAGAAGCAGAAAAAAATATTGAAGAAGCTGAAAAGCTTTATGTTGAAAAGCAAAAAGAGAAAGAAAATTTAGAGCGAGAATTAAATTCGCTTCGAACAAAAGAGCTGGAAGAGCGCGGAATCATTAACGACATAAAAGATAAAATAAATTTTATCCAAACCTTAATTGATAATCTTGAAGGAGTTTCAAAAGGCGCAAAAGCATTGCTTGAAAATGATGATTGGTCTTCCGGAGATAAAACACTTCTCGCTCATATCGGTAATTCATCTGATGAGCAAAGACTTGCTGTTGAAGCAGCACTAAAAAATAATCTAAATAATATTCTTGTTGAGACGCTTAATGATTTAAAGAACGGAATTGAATATTTAAAATCAAATGAACTTGGCAGAGCTTCATTTCTTGTTCCCAATTTGAATGGAACCAACAGAAAGAGTTTAGCGGAAAAGATTTATGATTTTTCTATAAACAGGAAATTAAAAAAGATTCCTGGAGAAAAAGGATTTATTACTTTCGCAAAAGATGCTGTCCAAACTGATGAAAAGTGGAAATTATTTTTTGATAAAATTTTATATAGGACTGTAATTGTTGACACGCTTGAATCCGCTTTGAGCTTATCTGAGAAATATAAAGAATTTAATTTCGCAGCTTTATCCGGTGATTATCTTGACAAAGAAGGAATTATCGAAAGCGGCTCTGCACCAAAGCTGGATGATTCTTTATTCGGAAGGAAGAAACTTCTTGAAAATTTAAAAGATGAATACCCGCAGCGCGAACAGCAGCTGAGCAAGTTAAAAGAAAAAATCGAATCAGTAGAAGAAAAAATAAACGGCATTGATTTAAAGGTTTTATCCGAACGTGGAAGGCTTTTAGTTAATGACCTGGCAAATGTTGAAAAACAGATTGCTCAATTTGAATTTGAAAAGAAAAAAGCTGTCGACGAAATTGAAAAAGCAAGAACTGAAATTCAAGATTTAGCCACACAGTCGAATAAAATTGATACTGAAAGAGCAAAACTCGAAATTATTCTTTCAAAGGAAAAAAGTGAGAAAGAAAAAGCCGATGCTGAAAAGCTGTCGCTTGAAAATGACTTCAAAAGCTTTGAAGAAAATTATAATTCTGTTGTCACCGGCTTAAACAAAATAAATGTGGACTTAACAGCATTTGTCGGCGAAAAGAAAAATATTGAAAATTCTATACAGCATGCGAAAGATTCTATTGATAACATTCAAAATTCAATTTCGAAAAGAGAAATTGATATTTCGACTTCCGGTGAAGAAACAGCATCACTTAGGAAATTAATTGATGAAGACAAAAATCAACAAAATGAATTAGAAGCCCAAAAAGAAGCTTTACTAAAAGAAGAAAACCAGCTTGATGAAGAATATAAAGTAATTCGTTCTCAAATAAATGAGTTGGAAACAAATCAAAAGAATTTTAGGACAGAAAGAGACATTGTATCGGATGAAATTCATCATGCAGAAATGACATTGAATGAGCTTGGAATAAAAACTAACAATCTTCTTGAGGCGATTAAAGAAAATTACAGTTTAACACTTGAACTAAAATCTTTTGATGATTTAAAAGAATTTGATTTCAAGCAAAGGACTGGAGAAGTTCATGCTTTAAAGCAGCAGGTTAGGAATCTTGGGCCAATAAATCTTCTCGCTTATTCTGAATTCGAAGAAGAAAAACAGCGATTCGATTTTTTAGTAAAACAAAGAAATGATTTACTCGAATCCGAAAAGGATGTTGTAAAAACCATTGAAGAAATTAACACTACAGCACAATCTTTATTCACAGAAACATTTGAAAAAATACGCGGACATTTTATAGAAATCTTCCGGGGATTATTTAATCCCGGTGATGAAGCAGATTTACGTTTGGAAGAAAATGTTGACCCGCTTGAAGCAAAAATTGAAATTGTCGCAAAGCCAAAAGGTAAGCGTCCTACTTCAATTGAATTGCTTTCCGGCGGTGAAAAAACTTTAACTGCAATTGCATTACTGTTTGCAATTTATCTTGTAAAACCAAGCCCGTTTTGTATTCTTGATGAAATTGATGCGCCGCTTGACGATGCAAACATTGACAGGTTTACAAAAATTATAAGTGACTTCAGTAACGAAACTCAGTTTATTGTCGTTACACATAATAAAAGAACCATGGAGGCAGCAAGCACGCTTTACGGCGTTACAATGCAGGACGAAGGTATTTCAAAGCTTGTGAGTGTTCGTTTTAATGAGGACCTGGACTTTGTTTCATAGGATTGAATACAGCGGCAGCAATAAGCATTAATGTAATTTTAACTTTTTAAGTTATGGGTTCTTATATAACAAATGAGTTGACAGAACAATAACGTTAAAGTCAATTCTACCAATAAGCCCTTCCATTTTCAAGGGAAGGGTTGGGATGGTTCTTTAGTTAGTTGAATTTTTTTAACCCTCTCTAATCTCTCCCTTAAAAGGGCGAGACTTATTGTCAATGGTAACTAAACATTTTTAAATCTGTCACAAATTTTTTGATTTAATGATTGTGTTTAAAAATTATTTACATTGTTTTGTCTTAAGTTAACTCTTATGAGAAGCTGCCGGACAATGTTCATTAAAAGAAATTTTATTTATAGTTCACTGCTAAAAATTAATTTCATTTTAATCTTTACAGCTTTCTTTCATTTAACCAAAGCACAATGGGTAAATGACCCAGCTGTAAATACAAAATTAGCAATTGATACAAAAGACCCAATAAATATTTCAACTGCCCCAGACCAAAACGGCGGCGCATTTATTTTTTGGGAAGATAATAAAATCCGGCAGCTGCCGGATAACATAAGCGATATTTATTTTATGCATGTAGATGCGGATGGAAATAAAAGTTTTAGAGCAGACGGAAAATTAGTTTCGATTAACACTGCTAATAAAATCAACCCGGTTTCGACTGCAAGTCTGCCCGGAACTGCAATTGTCTTATGGAAGCAAATGAGAGATAGTATTCATTCAAATTTGTATGCTCAAAAAGTTGTTTCGAATGGTAGTTTTGGATGGAAAGATTCAAGCATTCAAATAACTAAAGGTGATAATATTATTTTTGGTTATGATGTTTGTTCCGATAAAAAAGGAAATGCTTTTGTTTTATATCTTACTCAAAAAGCATCGCGGATAGTTTTAGTTTGAGAATTCAAAAAATTTCTCCAAAAGGTAAATTGATCAGCAGCAAAGAAGATAATTTGTTATTTATTTCCCCAAATAGAAAAAATCTTCCTTCAATATTGTCCGATAAAAAGGGCGGCGCTTTTGTTTTTTGGGTTGAAGATAAAAATTTCAAAAGTATAATTTATTCCATGCGTGTTGATTCATTGTGCACTCCGCTTTGGATTGATTCGCCTGTATCAATTTCAAATACTTCCCAAAGTGTTATCTCATATTCTGTTGATATTACTGTTAATTCAAAAGTCTATATTTCCTGGCAAATACAAAAACCTGATAAAGATATCTATCATCAATTAATTTCACCCCAGGAAAAACCTTTGTGGCGCAGCGGCGGTGTTCTGGCAACTGCCTTAAAAGGGAATCAATATTACCCGCAGGTTAGTGTTGTTGATTCTTCCTTATTCCTATGCTGGACAAACGAAATAAATAAAGATGAAAATATTTTTGCACAAAAATTTAATGTTAGCGGAAAGCAGCTCTGGAAAGAAAACGGCCTTCTTATTGCCGGGGAAACAGAAGACCAGTTCGGGCAAAAAATTATCGGCAATAATAAAGGCGGAGCGATAATCTCCTGGCTGGATAGAAGAATAGTAGGAAAACGCGGAAATATTTATTCACAAAAAATTTCTGCTTTTGGTGAATTGATGTGGAATGTTAGGGGCATACCTACAAGCGTATATGATAATTCTGAAAAAAGCTATTTAACCACAATTACCGATTACAACGGCGGAGTAATTGTTTTTTTCAAAGGAAGAAGAAATAACAAACCCGGAATTTTTGCTCAAAAGATTTTCAGCAGTGGAACCTACATTTCGCAAATATTAAATTTTAAATCAGCATTAAAAAATGATTCCGTTTCGGTAAGCTGGAATGCATTTAATGAAAAAGCCGGAACAACTTATGATATTCAGTTTGCAGTTCAAACAGATATTCCGGACCCCAATTGGGAAACAGTTAAAACTTTTTATACGGATACTTCAAAGTCAAATAATAGTTATAAATATTTATTTAAGCCTGATAAAAAAGGTACACTTCAATTAAGAGTTGTTCAAAAATATAAAAACAATTATGTATCGGCAGTAAAAGCTGCAAACATAAATTATTTTGTTGGTTCTTCGGAAATAATCGTAGCTCAGAATTTTCCAAATCCATTTACCGATTCAACATTAATCAGTTTTTATCTTCCTGAAAAAGCAAAGGTATCAGTGGAGTTTTTTAACAGCAAGATAGAGACTATTAGTGAAATAGAAAATAAGGCCTATCCAGCCGGACAGAATCAAATTGTGTTTCACGCTAAGGATTTAGAGCCGGGAATTTATTTTTATAGGCTTAAGTCTGGTGATTTTGTAGATGTGAAAAAAATGGTTATTACAAATTAATGGATAAGGTATTTAAAATATTTGTCGACTTCGATGGAACAATTAGCAGCCAGGATATCGGTGAAAGTGTATTTTTAGAATTTGGCGAACATGAAAAAGTTAATAAAATAATTGACGGCCTGTTAAGCGATGAAATTTCTGCCAAGCAGTGCTGGATTCAACTTTGTGATTCAATCGGGAATATTAAAAAGGATAAACTGGATTCATTTATTGATTCTTTAAAATATTGAAGAATCATTTCACCGGCTTGTAAATTTTTGTGATCAAAATAATTTTGAGGTATTTGTTTTAAGCGATGGTTTTGATTATTACATCAAACGAATATTTGAAAGAGAAAATTTAAATCACTTAAAATATTTTGCCAATAAATTAATTGTTACAGAAGATAACAGATTAAAGCCTTCATTTCCTTATGAACATGAAAACTGCAGAAGTTCGGCAAACTGTAAAAGGAATCATATAATTAATTTAAGCTCGGATGATGATTATACAGTTTATATCGGCGATGGAAACTCAGATAGATTCGCTGCTCAATTTTGTGATTTCATTTTTGCTAAAGACGGTTTGTTAAAATTTTGTGAGCTGGAACGAATTTCTTTTTTCCCTTTAAAAACTTTGATAATGTTGTGGAAAGATTGGAAAGTTTAAAATCAAAAAAGAGATTGAAAAAAAGACACCAGGCTGATTTAAAAAGAAAAGAAGCCTATATGCAGGAGTAACTTAATGTCAAACATTGCCTCACAGTTTTTTAAATATAGAAGTTATACTCCAATTCCATTTTTGGTTGTAATGGTATTTTTTGCAAATTCAAATATCTGGAGCTTGATTGCCGGGTTTTTAATAGCACTTTCCGGCGAGTTGATACGTCTATGGGGTGTAAGCTGGGCAGGCAGCGAAACTCGTACCACTGGCGGTGTAGGTGGAACTTTTTTAATTATAAGCGGCCCGTTTGGACATGTGCGCAACCCTTTGTATGTAGGAAATATTTTGCTTTACCTTGGCGTTGGTGTCATGTCGTTCGCAATTTTCCCTTACTTGCAGATAGTAGCTTTAATATTTTTTTATGTTCAGTATAATTTTATTGTTAACGAAGAAGAAGGTTATTTAAAGAAAGCATTCAGCAGTGAATATTCGGAATATCTTAAAAATGTGCCAAGGTTTTTTCCTCGTTTAACTAAATACACGCCGGCAAATAAAATTCAGCAGCCGCCTTTTAATATTAATGCGGGATTAAAATCTGAAAGAAGAAGCTTGCAGGCGTTCAGTATAATTACTGTAATAATAATTTTATTGTGGGTAGTAAGAAGATTTTAAACAAAGATGAATGATAAACTTATGATTATTGCCGGTGAAGTTTCAGGTGATTTGCATGGTGCTTCTTTAATTAGCGAGCTGAAAAAAAGGAATAAAAATATTTCTATTTATGGAATCGGCGGCGACAAAATGAAAAATGCCGGGATGGAAATTATTTATCACATTAATAAAATGGCGTTTCTCGGTTTTGCTGAAGTTGTTAAACATATACCTTTTGTTAAACGTGTGCAAAGTGATTTGATAAATATTATAAAAGAAAAAAATATTAAAGACGTTGTACTAATTGATTATCCTGGATTCAATCTAAATTTTGCAAAAAAATTAAAAGATTTAAACGTTAAAGTTATTTACTACATTTCACCTCAAATTTGGGCTTGGGGTGCAGGTAGAATAAAAAAAATTAAAAAGCTGGTAGATAAAATGATTGTCCTCTTCCCTTTTGAAGAAGAGATGTATAAAAAAGAAAATATTAATGTTGAATTTGTAGGGCATCCTTTACTCGAAAGAATCAGCGAATATAAATTTTTAAGCAAAGAAAAATTCTTTAAAAAATTTAATTTAGATGAATCAAAGGAAATTTTATTGATTCTCCCCGGCAGCAGGAATAATGAAGTAATAAAAATTTTGCCTGAAGTATTTGAAGCTGCAAAGAAATTGTCTGAAGAATTTAGTCTTCAAATTATAATTGCCGGTTCGGAAAATATTGATGATGAGATTTTTAAGAATTTAAATTTACCCGGCAGCTATAAAATTATTAAAGGTTATACTTACGATTTAATGAGACTGGCAAAAATAGGAATTATTAAATCCGGCACCTCAACTCTTGAAGCCGGCTTGTTTGAATTGCCGTCGGTGATCGTCTATAGAACAAGCTATTTAAGTTACCTGATTGGCAAGAATTTGATTAAGATAAAAGATATTGCCATGGCAAATATTATTTCCGGCGAAAGAGTTTTGCCGGAGTTGATTCAGAATGATGTTACTAAAGATTTAATTTATTCTGAATGTAAAAAAATACTTTCAAATGAAGGTCTGTACAGCTCAATAAAAGATAAATTAAAAAATATAAAAACAAAACTGGGTACAATCGGTGCATCCGGAAGAGCAGCCGATTCAATTATTGCAATGATGAATGTCAGAATTGATCACTATGCGAAAGGCTAAAGATTTAAGAAGAGAAGTATTAAGATTTTTTGGTAATCATCTGCTTGTTGTTTTGGTTGGTGTTCTTTGTAAAACTTTGAAATTTAAATTCATCAACAGTGATGTCATAAAAAAGCTTGATGCCGAAAAGAAAAATTTTGTTTTAGCCTTTTGGCATGGGACAATGATAATCCCCTGGTATATTCACCGCAATAAAAAATTTGTTGCTTTAACCAGCAAAAGTAAAGACGGCGATATGCTCGCCAATTTATTGAAGCATTGGAATTATGTTGTTGTTAGAGGTTCAAGCAGCAAAGGCGGAAACATTGCACTCGGAATTATGGTTGATTATGCTAAAAATAAATGCAGCATTGCTATAACACCTGACGGGCCAAAAGGCCCAATTCACAGGTTGAAACCTGGTGCAGTTATTACAGCCAAAAAAAGCAATGTGCCATTAGTGCTGATGGGAATTGGAGTAAGCAATAAAAAAATTTTGAAAAGCTGGGATAAGTTTGAAATTCCAAAATTGTTTTCAAAAGTAAAAATTGTTTATTCAGATGCAATCTATATAGACAGCAATTTAAGCTTTGAAGATACTTCAAAAAAGATTGATGAATGTGAATTTATATTGACTCAGCTTCAGGATGAAGCAGAAACATTTTAGATGAATTTATTTAGAAAAATATTATATCCGTTAATTCCTATTTATGCAATAGCGATTAATATTAGGAACTGGCTGTTTGAAAAAAATATATTTAAAGCAAATAAAGTTTCTGCAAGTGTAATTTCAATTGGTAATCTTACAGTTGGCGGTTCAGGAAAAACTCCTACGGTTATATATCTTCTTAATCTTTTAAAAAAAGAAGGAAAAAATATTGGAGTTTTAAGCCGCGGCTATGGAAGAAAAACAAAAGGATATTTGCTTGTTTCAGACGGCAAAAATATTTTAACATCTGTTGATGATTGCGGAGACGAAATTTTTTTAACAGTGAATGAATGTATGGTTCCCGGAGCGGTTTCAGAAAACCGTTTTGAAGGAGCAAAAAAATTTATAAAAGATACAAAAATAAATACAATTGTTTTGGATGATGCTTTTCAGCATAGATGGATTAAAAGAGATATTGACCTGGTTATTTGCGAACAAAAATTTTTAATAGACAAAAATAATTTAATGAGAACCTTGCTTCCGGCTGGTAATATGCGTGAACCTTTTAAATCGCTAAGCCGTGCTGATGCAGTTATTATTAACAGGAAATTTTCGGAAGCTGAAGAAATTCCAGGTGAGCTAAAAAATTACTTTGAGAACAAAAAGATTTTTCATGCTAAGTATAAAACGATTAATTTTGTGGATGTAATAAAAAACATTGGGTATGCCGTTGAAGAATTCACAGGACAGAAAAGTTTGCTGGTGTCGGGTATAGCAAATCCATATTCATTTATAAATGTTTTAAGTCAATCAAAAATAGATACTCAAAACAAAATGATTTTTAAAGACCATAAAGATTATACTATTAAAGAGGTCGAGGAAATAAGAAAAAAGTTTTATTCAACAAATTCATATTCGGTTTTAACAACGCATAAAGATGCTGTAAAATTGTCAAGGTATTCAAAAGAGCTTGATGATCTTGATATCTTTTATTTGAAAATTGAATTGGATGTTGAAGAAAAAGAAGAATTCAAAGAATTCATTTTAAGTAAACTAAATTAATAACAATAAACGGCATAGCTTGGTACAAAAAAAATATAATAAACAAAAAGCTATGCTTACTAATAATCAGGAGGAAATATAAATATGGCAAAGCAGAAGAAATATGTTTACTTCTTCGGAGGAAAAAAAGCTGAAGGTAAAGCAGAGATGAAAAACTTGCTCGGAGGAAAAGGGGCTAACCTTGCAGAGATGGTGAATATCGGGCTGCCGGTACCTGCCGGGTTTTCAATAACCACAGAAGTGTGCACTTACTTTTATGAAAATAAAAACAAATATCCAAAAGAATTAAAGGAGCAGATTCTTAGCGCCTTGAAAAAAGTTGAAGTTGAGATGGGTGCAAAATTTGGCGACCCAACCAATCCTTTATTGGTTTCTGTAAGAAGTGGCGCAAGAGCTTCTATGCCTGGAATGATGGATACTGTTTTAAATCTTGGCTTAAATGATTTAACAGTTCTTGGATTAATTGAAAAAACTAATAATCCAAGATTCGCTTACGATTCTTACCGTAGATTTGTTCAGATGTATGGTGATGTTGTTCTTGGCTTACGTCCGGTTGAAAAGCATGATGAAGATCCCTTTGAAAAAATTCTTCATGCAAAAAAAGAAGAACACGGATATAAACAAGATACTGAATTAAGTGCTGATGATCTAAAAGAATTAGTTCAGGAATTCAAATTAGCTATTCAAGAAAAAACCGGGTTTGATTTTCCGGAAAATCCAATTGACCAATTATGGGGCGCAGTTGGTGCCGTATTTGGTTCATGGATGAATGACCGTGCAATAGTTTATAGAAAACTCAATGGAATTCCAGCTAGCTGGGGTACAGCAGTTAACATTCAATCAATGGTATTTGGAAATATGGGCGATGATTCTGGAACCGGTGTTGCTTTCACACGCGATCCTGCTTCAGGAGAAAATATTTTTTACGGTGAATATCTGTTCAATGCTCAAGGTGAAGACGTTGTTGCCGGAATTAGAACCCCGCATCCAATTGCAGATTTGAAAGAAGATAACCCTCAAATATATAAGAAGCTTGATGGCATCAGAAATATTCTTGAAAAACATTATAAAGATATGATGGATATTGAATTCACAATTCAACAAGGTAAATTGTGGATGCTTCAGTGCCGTGTTGGAAAGCGTACAGGTTTTGCGGCTGTTAAAATGGCTGTTGATATGGTTAAAGAAAAATTAATTGTAAAAGAAGATGCGATTCTACGGATTGAGCCAAATCAACTAAATCAATTGTTAAGGCCAATCTTCGATCTTACACAAAAGAAGAAAGCTATTGATGAAGGAAGATTATTAGCAAAAGGATTGAATGCGGGTCCTGGTGCTGCTTCCGGTAAAGTTGCGCTAAGTGCCCAGGATGCTGAAGAGATGGCTAAAGGCGGTGAGCCAGTTATACTTGTTAGAATCGAAACTTCACCTGAGGACATAAAAGGTATGAACGCTTCCGAAGGTATTTTAACTGCAAGAGGCGGAATGACTTCACATGCAGCTTTGGTTGCAAGGCAAATGGGTAAAGTTTGTGTTGCCGGCTGCGGTGCTTTAAAAATCAATTATAAGAATCGTGAAATAAGAGTAGAAGGCAAAGATATAGTTGTAAAAGAAGGTGAATATATTTCAATTGATGGAACAACAGGTGAAGTAATTGCAGGTAAATTGGAAACTAAACCATCAGAAGTTATTCAAGTATTAATTTCAAAAACTATGGATGCAAAGGAATCCCCTATTTATCAAACTTACGAAAGCTTGATGAAATGGGCTGATAGCTTCAGACGATTAAATGTTAGAACTAATGCAGATCAACCTGATCAAGCAGCAAATGCAATAGCATTTGGAGCCGAAGGAATCGGGCTTTGCCGGACAGAACACATGTTCTTTGGCGGCGATAGAATTATGTCTGTCCGTAAAATGATATTAGCGGATACAGTAGAAGATAGAAAATCAGCTTTGAATGAATTATTACCTCTCCAACGTGGGGACTTTTATGGAATATTCAAAGCAATGCACGGACTACCAGTGACAATAAGAACCCTGGATCCACCGCTTCATGAATTTTTGCCAAGTTCTGAAAAAGATATCAAAGAAATGGCTGAAGTTTTAAACGTTTCGGAGGCAAAAGTAATTGAAAAGATAAATAACTTGCATGAATTCAACCCCATGCTTGGATTCAGAGGATGTCGTTTAGGAACTATTGTATCCTGAAATTACAGAAATGCAGGCAAGAGCAATTATTGAAGCAGCTTGCGACGCAGCTAAAGATGGAATAAAAGTTAAACCTGAAATTATGATTCCTCTTGTTAGTGACTTGAACGAATTCAAAATGCAGGAAAGTATTGTTAGGCGAGTTGCCGCTGACGTATTCAAAGAAAAAGGTAAAAAAGTTTCTTACATGGTTGGAACTATGATTGAATTACCTCGTGCTTGCGTTACTGCAAATGAAATAGCAAAAAATGCTGAGTTCTTCAGTTTCGGAACAAACGATCTTACACAAACTACATTCGGATTATCAAGAGATGATGCAGGTAAGTTCCTTCCGCTTTACGTTCAGGAAGAAATTTTGCCAAATGATCCTTTTGAAGTTCTTGATCAAAACGGCGTTGGCCAATTAGTAAAACTTGGTACCGAAAGAGGAAGATCAACACGCCCCGATTTGAAAGTTGGAATCTGCGGCGAGCACGGCGGTGAACCTTCTTCAGTTGAGTTCTGCCATAGAACTGGATTGAACTATGTTAGCTGTTCTCCTTTTAGAGTTTCCATTGCACGATTAGCAGCAGCAAGAGCTGTTGTTAAGGAAATGGCAAACGGAAAACAAAAAAAATCTAAAAGTGCTAATAAGAAAAAAGCTGTTTCTAAAAAGAAAAAATAAATAACGATTACCGGGGAGTTTTAATTAACTCCCCGTGATAATATTTAGTTTAATTAAAAGAGGTAATGAAGAATGAAATTATCAGACTTCAAATACAATTATCCCAAAACTGTAATTGCAAAACATCCGGTGTCGCCGAGGGATAAGGCAAAATTAATGGTTCTAAACAGAGAAACTCAGGAAATAGAAAATAAAACTTTCGCCGATGTAATAGATTATATGGAAAAAGGTGATTCACTTGTTGTTAATGAAACAAGGGTTTTTCAAGCAAGGCTGTATGGTAAGAAGGAAAAAACCAATGCTAAAATTGAAGTCTTTTTACTTAGAGAATTGAATGCCGATGAATGCATCTGGGATGTAATTGTTGATCCTGCGCGCAAAGTAAGAATAGGTAACAAAATTTATTTTAATGATAAGCTGTGGTGTGAAGTTATTGATAATACAACTTCACGCGGCAGAACCGTAAGATTTAACCAGCCGGGTAATGTTTTTAAAGCTGTTGAAAAAATCGGGCAAACTCCCCTTCCTCCTTATATTAAAAGAGATGCGGAAGCAAGAGATAAGGAAGATTATCAAACCGTTTATGCAAAAATTGATGGGGCTGTTGCAGCACCAACTGCAGGCCTTCATTTCACTGACAAAGCTATTAGCATAAAATTGAAAAAAAAGGCATACAAATTATTCCGGTTATTCTTCATATAGGTTTGGGAACTTTTCGCCCTGTAGAAGTTGAAGATTTAACAAAGCATAAAATGGATTCCGAATTTTTTGAAATCACACAAAAGTCTTCTGATGCGATTAATAAAACCATTAGCAGGCAAACACAACGTTTTTGTAGTTGGAACAAGTACATGCAGAGCTTTGGAAACAAGCGTCACTGCTGATGGTTTAGTTAAACCCGGTAGAGGCTGGACAGATAAATTTATATATCCAACTTATGATTTTAAGATCACGGATAAATTAATTACCAATTTTCACATGCCGGAATCTACATTATTAATGTTAGTCGCCGCTTTTGCCGACGTTGATTTTATAAATAAGGCTTATAAGAAAGCTTTAAAAGAAAATTACAGGTTTTTCAGCTACGGTGATGCAATGCTGATTTTATAATGAAAACTTATGCTATTATTCCGGCAGGCGGAAAAGGTATTAGGAGCGGTCTTCCGCTCCTAAGCAATATCTAAAATTTAACGGAAAAGAATTAATAGTATACACACTTGAAGTATTCCAAAAAAATAAATTAGTTGACGAAATAATTGCTGCTGCCTCTCCTGCTTACTTTTCATTAATTCAAAAGCTTAAAATAAGATACGGACTTACAAAACTCACCCGAATTGTTGAAGGGGGAAAAGAAAGACAGGATTCTGTATTCAATGCTTTGAAATCAATTTCATGCAAAAAAAAATGATTTAATTGCCGTTCATGATGCTGCTACGACCATTATTGCCGCAAGATGTTCTAACAGAAGCAATAAACACCGCTAAAAGTAAAGGAAATGCATTAGTCTGTTTGAAAGCAAGGGATACATTAATTAATGGTAACAAAATTGTAAAAAATTATTTAAACAGAAATGAAATTTATAACGTCCAAACCCCACAAATTTTTCGATATTATGATTTAATGGATGCCATGAATTTTGCGTACGAAAGTAAATTTTACGGGACAGATGAGTCAATTTTAATAAGAAAAATCGGGAAAAAAGATTAATATAGTTGAAGGCTCGCCGTTAAATTTCAAAGTAACCACAAAAGAAGATTTACAAATATTCAAAAAATTGCTGAAATAGATTTTCAAACCTCTTAATAAACCAAAAAGCCCATCGATAATATTATATGGTACAATTCCTGTCACGACTGGTTTAGTTTGCAATTATTTTTTAATTGCAAGTTTAGGTTATATTCTTAGTTTAACAACTCGTTGATTTAAAAAATGGAAAGTATGTTTCTTTTAGCAACAATAATAGTCTTATCATATCTTATTGGCTCTATTCCGACCAGCATTATTGTAAGCAAACTTGCAAAAGGGATTGATATTAGAGAACACGGCAGCGGAAATGCAGGCGGAACAAATGTTATGCGTGTACTTGGATGGAAACATGGTGTTTTTGTTATAATTCTTGATGCACTTAAAGGTGTTTTGCTGTAATTGTTGTTGCACGATTACATTATGGAACCATACCCTTTCAAAACTTAACACCATTCGACGATTTTACTTTAGTTCAAATTATTGCTGGGCTCTCTGCCGTTATAGGCCACATCTGGACAGTTTTTGCAGGCTTTAAAGGCGGTAAAGGAATTGCAACTGCTTTAGGAATGCTATTAATGATTGTTACAACTGATATGCTTATAGCCGTTGGAGTATTTGTTTTAGTTGTTACATTTTCTCGCTACGTTTCTCTGGGATCAATTTTAGGTGCAATCGCTGTTCCGCTTACGCTTAATTATTAGAGAAAACATTTTTAATGTTGATATACCAGGCTATCACACACTATTGCCTTTTTTAATTGCTGTTGCTTTGCTTGTTATTTTTACACATCGAAAAAATGTGGTGCGATTAATAAATGGTAACGAAAACAAATTAAGTTTTGCGAAAAAGAAATCCTCTTAAATAATGAAAATATCTGTCTTAGGCGCAGGCGGCTGGGGTACAACCTTAGCTATTCTGCTTCACTATAACGGACAAATGTTACTCTCTGGGAATACAAATCTCTATACGCTCGAACAATTCGAAAAACAAGATTAAATAAAATTTATCTTCCTGGAATTAAAATTCCGAACGAAATAAATATTACTCACGATCTAGAAGAAGCAACTACTAATCAAAATCTAATTGTATTAGCTGTGCCTTCTCAATTTTTAAGAAATGTTATTAAAGATGTAAAGTTTTCCGATATTAAAAATTCAATTTTAGTAAGTGTTGCAAAAGGAATTGAAATAAATTCCTTAATGACTATGTCTCAAGTGTTAAGGGATGAATATGAATCAGTTGATAAGGACCAGATTGGAGTAATCTCGGGGCCAAGCCATGCCGAAGAAGTTAGCAGAAGAATTCCAACCGCTGTTGTTGCTGCATCAACAAGTAAGGAAACTTCCAAAACAATTCAAGCTGCATTTATTACTTCATACTTTAGAGTTTACGGCTCAACAGATATTTTAGGCGTAGAACTTGGCGGCGCTTTTAAAAATGTAATTGCAATTGGAGCAGGAATAATTGACGGCGCAAAATTCGGCGACAACACAAAAGCGGCAATCATGACCCGCGGTATTGCAGAAATCTCAAGACTCGGGCAAGCACTTGGAGCTGAAGCAGAAACTTTTTCTGGGTTGTCAGGTATGGGAGATTTAATCGTAACTTGCATGAGCCGGCATAGTAGAAATAGATTTGTCGGTGAAGAAATAGGTAAAGGAAAAACTTTAAAGCAAGTTTTAAAATCGATGGAGATGGTTGCAGAAGGAGTTGAAACTTCACGTTCAGCTTCACAGCTTGCAAAAAAATTGAAAGTTGAAACCCCGATTACAACTGAAGTTTATAATATTTTATTCGAAGGAAAAGACCCGGTAAAAGCTACAACAGATTTGATGACCCGCGATATGAAAATGGAATAATCTTTTTTCACCTGTTCGGTAAACTTATCCCCTTAATTTTTCTATACAAAGAGACTGCATACGAATCAGTCATACCCGAAATAAAATCCGTAATTTTTAATAGGCGTGAATACAAATCAATTTGTGAATTGTCATTTTGTAAAAATTGTTTTGGCAGCAGCTTTAGTATCGTTTTATTTTTAGAAGCGACATTTCTTTCGGCTTGCTCATTAACAGCCGTAATAAAAACATCAAGCAATCCGCCAAGCACTTCATAGCCCGCAGCTTCTCTTTCAACAACGCTTCTGTATGAATAAATTTTTTCAATCGATATTTTTTTAATTTCATCCAACTGTTTTGCTTTTTGAATTATTGAGACTAAATCATTTCCAAATTTACCGGATAAAATATTTTTTTCTTCATCCAAAAATACCGATGCAGTTTCATTAAGAACATCATTAATAACTTTTGCCCTCAAGTAACCAATTTTATCATTTTCATCTCTGGATTCATAAGCATTTAATTTTTTATTTGTTAATAGAGGCATTAAAAGATTTTCGGTTTGGCTAAAAGTTAATAGCCCAAGCCTAAATCCATCTTCCAAATCCATTATTCTATAACAAATATCATCTGCGGCTTCCACAAGATACGCAAGTGGGTGCCTACACCAATGAAAATTATTTTTATCTCCTTTATTTATTAATCCTGTTTCATCGGCTACTTCCTCAAAAATGTTTTTTTCAGATTGAAAGAACCCGAACTTTTTGTATAATTTTTTCTTTATTTGATGAACTGTTAAATCATCACTGATTAAGGATTCCTTAGGATATTTTGTAAATGCCGAGAGTGTTGAATGAGTTAATCTTAAACCCCCTGTTATTTTAGGATTTTGAAGTTTTGTAATTATCCTAAAACCTTGTGCATTGCCTTCAAACCTGGTTAAATCATTCCACTTTTTTTTGTTATTAATTGTTGATTCAAATTCTTTTCCACTGCCGTTCTTAAAATATTCCGAAATTGCATCTTCACCAGAATGCCCGAATGGAGGATTGCCGATATCATGAGCCAGGCATGCAGCAGAAACAATTTCCCCAAAATGAAATGCAGAATAATTCTTTTTTAATCTAGAATTTCTTTTAATAATTTCTGCCCCAACAAAATTACCTAAAGAACGCCCCACGCAGGATACTTCCAAACTATGTGTTAGTCTTGTATGGACAAAATCACTTTCGGGTAAAGGAAAAACTTGAGTTTTATCCTGCAGCCTTCTGAATGCTGATGAAAACACAATTCTATCAAAGTCTCTCTGGAACGGACTTCTTCCGTCCTGTGTTAAAGTTAATTTATGTTTAGATTCTCCTAACAATCTTTTTGATAAGAGTTGTTGCCAATCCAAAATTTTCTCCTTTATTCTATAACTACTTTATAAAAGTATTCTTTATTTACTTTTCTTCCACCAAAAGTTGTCGTCTTTTTCTTTAAATATTAACAAAGCCGTTTTTTATCAAGACTTTATGTGAAGGGAAATTATCTTGCGGAGTTTCAGCTAATACATATTTTACTCTTTGATGCATAAATGAAAACCGCACCAATTCTTTTACTGCTTCAGTCATATAACCTTTATTTTGAAAACTTGGTTTTATCATATAACCAATTTCAACTTCCGCTCTATTATTCGGCAAACCTTTAAATCCGCAGGAGCCGATAATTTTATTTTCATCCTTTAAGATTATTTCCCAACGAGTAAACCAGGTATAGTTGAAAGGATTCTTTTTAATTCCTTCAATCCAGAATTTCCAGGCATCATTTATTTCTTTCTCTATTTTTTCATCGAATTTTTCCTGGCTGTTAGTATTTAAGCCCAAACTTTTTGCGAAAGCTGTTTCATCTTCTTTAAGCAACTCAAGCTGATGCACATTGAGCGGGATTATTTTTAATCGGTCAGTAGCAAGTTCAAACATTTATATATTTTTTTATCAAAGATAATAAAGAATTTTGAAAAGGCATCCTCTTGTATTTTAAACAGTTGTAAAAGCAAACCGGTTAGATTAATTTAACAGTTAATGAAATCTTCAAATGACAAAAAATTAAATTCGTCTATTCAATATTTAAAATCCGTCGGGCCAAAGCGAGCTTTGTCTTTTAAAAAAGTCGGGATTGAAACTATCCGCGATTTGCTTTTTTATTTTCCTTATAGGCATTTAGACCGCACAACTACTTTAACCGCAGCGAAAGCATATGGCTTTGTTATGAATGGATATGAAGGCGAAATAACAATAGTTGCTAAAGTATATGATAAAGAAAAAATCCATTATGGAAGAAAAGAATTTTTAAAAGTTCAATTCAGAGATCAAACAGGGTTCTTTGAATGTATCTGGTTTCATGCTGTAAAATATTTTTATACGGTTTTCAATGAAGATAATATTTTTGCCATATCCGGTAAGCCTCAGCTTTCAAAATATAATAATCTGCAATTTACTCATCCGGATTATGATAGAATTACTGAAGATGAATCGCAAAGCTATTTAAATACAGGAAAAATAATTCCGTTCTATAGCATTCCAAAAGAATTAAAAGAAAAAAATATCGGCGACCTCAGCTTAAGAAGAATAATTAATATCGCGGTTGAACAATATGGTGATTGTCCTTGAAGAAACTTTGCCTGAATTTATTTTAAAAGAAAAAAAATTGATTGGGCTGGTTGAAGCAGTTAAAAACTATCATTTCCCTGATGATAAAAATAAATTCCATGATGCTAAGTACAGATTTAAATTTGAAGAGTTATTTTACCTTGAAATTTTAGTGGCGCTAAAGAAAAATAATTATAAGACAAAGCAAAAGGGGCTATCATTAAAAGTAAAATCTTCTTTAGTAAATGATTTCTTAAAAACGCTACCGTTTGATTTAACAAAAGCGCAATTAAAGGTTCTTCATGAAATAAGAATGGACATGGAATCTCCTTATCCGATGAATAGACTGCTTCAGGGGGATGTTGGAAGCGGTAAAACAATCGTTGCCTTGATTGCAATGTTAATTGCAGTTGACAATGGCTATCAAGCAGTTCTTATGGCTCCTACAGAAATTTTAGCAGACCAGCATGCAAAAAATATTTCCAAGCTTATAAAAAATATTTCTAATAGAGAAATAAGAGTCAGCTTGCTTATCGGCGGACAAAAAAAATCAGTTAAAGAGATAAATCTTGAAAACATTGAACTTCATGAAGCGGATATTGTTATCGGAACACATGCTTTGTTTGAAGAGAAAGTTAAATTCAAACAACTTGGCTTGGTCATTGTCGATGAGCAGCATAGATTTGGAGTTGCACAAAGAGCAAAGTTATTGAGCAAAGGGATTACTCCTGATGTAATTGTGATGAGTGCTACACCAATTCCGCGGACTCTCTCGCTTACAATTTATGGAGACCTTGATGTTTCGATAATTGATGAAATGCCGCTGAATAGAATTCCAATTAAAACTATTTTACGCGGTGAAACAAAATTACCTGACATTTATAAATTTATTACTGATAAATCAAAAGAAGGTTACCAAACATTTATGGTCTATCCTCTCGTTGAAGAATCGGAAAAGCTTGAGCTTAAAGCAGCACAAACTTTTTATGAAGATTTATCAAAAACTTTTTTAAAAGATATTAAAGTTGGGTTAATTCACGGAAGAATGTCCTGGCAGGAAAAAGAAACCGTAATGTTTCAATTTCTCAATAAAGAATTTGATGTTTTAATTTCAACTACAGTTATTGAAGTCGGAATTGATATTCCTGATGCAAATATAATTTTAATCAACAATGCTGAAAGATTCGGACTATCACAACTTCATCAATTAAGAGGAAGAGTTGGGCGCGGGAACAAGCAGGCTTATTGTATCCTGGTGACAAAAGATGAGTTCGCAGCTATTAACAACAGGCTTAGCTTTGATTTCGAATACTTATCTCCCGCTCAATTATATAAGCACAAAGCTTCAATACGTATGCAGACAATGGTAAAGCATATTGACGGGTTCAAAGTTGCGGAAATTGATTTGAAGCTGCGCGGGCCGGGAGATATTTTCGGCACAAAGCAGAGCGGCTTTCCTGAATTGAAGTATGCAGATGTTATTAATGATACAGAAATTATAATTGATGCGAAGGAAACAGCTTTTAAAATTATTCAAGCCGATCCTCATCTAACAAACCAACACAATTTCGTAATAAGAAAAAATCTCACCGAACATTACAAAGACAATTTAAAGTTCGCAAACATCGCATAATTTTTTTTGCTTAGAATATTTTGTGTTTTAAAATATTTTAAACAAAAATTTATTTTTAAATAAAGTTGATTAATATTTTTTTTTAGTTTTAATTTCGTGTGCAAAAAAAATTTTATTGTTATAAAAAAAATATTTTTTATTAATATTTAAAAAAGTTTTAAAATTTTTTTTGTTTGATCTTTAAAAGTTGTTGACTTAGAATTTATAATAGTTATATTTGTAAAAAAATTTTTAAAGGAGAAAACATTTTATCTTCTTTGTTTAGTTTAAGACTGAACGTTGCATTAACCTTCAATGTAAAACCTGAAAGTGAAACTTTCCCTGAAGAAGTACCCTCTTTCCCAAACAATCCCAAAGGACAATCACAAACACAGGTAGATACGTATGCCGAGTGGGATACATGGAGTACTATCAATGCAGTTAAAGATGCAATTGAATGTTTTCATAACGTCACATTGATTGAAGCAGACCATTCAGCTTTTCAAAAATTAAAAGATTTAAAACCAGATATAGTTTTTAACATAGCCGAAGGTTACAACGGTGTAAGCCGAGAAGCACAAATACCTGCTATCTTAGATATGCTTCAAATACCTTACACCGGGTCAGATCCTTTAACTTTGGCTATTTGTCTTGATAAAGCACGAACCAAAGAAATTTTATCTTATCATAAAGTTCCCAACGCCAAATTTTTTATTGCAGATAGTTTAAATCAAGTCTCAGATTTATATTTAAAATTCCCGTTGATTGTTAAACCAATTTCCGAGGGTTCAAGCAAAGGGATTTTCTCCTCTTCATTTGTTAAGGATGTTAACGAACTCACAAGCGAAGTGGAGAGAATACTAAACGAATACAATCAACCTGCTTTAATAGAAGAGTTCCTGCCGGGAAAAGAATTTACAGTTGCAGTTATCGGAAATGGGAATGAAGCACAAGTTCTTCCGATAGTTGAGATAAATTATAAAGATTTCCCGGATGACTTTATCCCGATATACTCTTACGAAGCAAAATGGATTTTAGATACAATAGAAAATCCGTTGGATGTTTTTTCCTGCCCTGCAAGAATTGATTCTTCACTCGAATCAAAAATAAAAGATACAGTATTAAGAGCATACAATATTCTTCGCTGTAAAGATTGGAGCAGGATTGACGTTCGATTGGATTCCGATAATGAGCCGAACATTATTGAAGTAAATCCTCTTCCTGGCATTCTTCCTAACCCGGAAGAGAACTCATGTTTTCCAAAAGCGGCGCGTACGGCAGGGTTAAACTATAATGATATGATAAACACAGTTCTTTTAGCAGCGGCTAAAAGATATAAATTATTATGAAGACAAACTCAAAAATTTTGGTTTGCTACAATTCTCCGGTTAGTATCTTTTCCGTCTACAACGGGAAGTCGGATAAAAGTAGTTTGAGTTCTAAAGATCTTTCTGAAAATGGTTTTACGAAAGAGTTGGGGATAGTTACCCGCAGTTTGAAAGAAAGCTTCTTAGATGTTGGTTCACTCCCAATTTCCGGTAATATAGAAAAATCAATTGCAAAAATTACCGAATTTAATCCTGATGTAATTTTTAACTTTGTGGAATCAGTTGAAGGAGTTGCTTCTTACGAGTATTGCGTTGCCGGTGTGTATGAGTTGTTAGGATATCAGTATACCGGGAATATTCCTTCCTGCCTTGGCAACTGCCTTAATAAAGAGAGAACAAAAAATATTTTACGTTCCTTCGGAATCAATACACCTAAATCATTAATTGTCAGGAATAAAGAAACCGTCGCGGAGGAAGAATTTAATTTAAAATTCCCTGTAATTCTAAAACCATTAAATGAAGATGCAAGCATTGGCATCTCTGAATTTTCCGTAGTTAATGATTTTAAATCTGTTAAAGAAAGAATTAAATTTTTATTTAATACTTATAAGCAAGATGTAATTGTTGAGGAATATATAACCGGCCGTGAACTAAATGTAGCAATATTAGGAGGTAATACACTGCCAATCTCTGAAATTAAGTTCACCGGATTACCAAAAGGACTGCCGAAGATTGTTACTTATGACGGCAAATGGGTTGAAGGCAGTGTTTACTATCAGAATACAAAACCAAGCTGTCCGGCAAAAATATCTCCGGCTGTTAAAATTAAAATTGAACAAATTGCCATCTCCGCTTTTCAAGCAATGAATTGCAGAGACTATGCACGCGTTGATATTAGGTTGAGTAAAAATAATGTTCCTTATGTCATCGAAGTTAATCCTAATCCTGATATTTCTACCGACTCAGGTTTTGCACGTGCTGCTTCAGCATCAGGATTAACTTACAGTGATCTTCTTTTTACAATTGCAAATTTTGCTTTGGCAAGAAAATTGAATGATACGAAAAATAAAGCAAGCTGACGTTTCAGCGCTTAAAGAAATTTTAAATAGAGTTCCTAACTTCTCAGATGAAGAAGTTAATGTGGCAATGGAGTTAATAGAGATTGCAGCGTTTAACCAAGCGCAGAATGATTATAACATTTTTATATTATGAAGACGACAATAAAATATTCGGATACCATTGTATAGGGCGGCGACCTTTGACTGATGGAGTTTATGATTTATACTGGATTGTTGTTGATCCAAATGTGCAGGCAAAAGGAATTGGTAAATGTCTTCTGGATCATGCAGAAAAGTTTGTTGAAGAAAAAAAAGGAAGATGGATTTTGGCAGAGACATCTTCAAAAGAAAGTTACACTAAAACAAGAAATTTTTACTTGAGAAATAAATACTCAATAGTAACCCAGATTAATGATTTTTACTCATTAGGCGACAGCCTAATAACATTCGGTAAATATCTAGCTAATATAAAACAAACAGAGGGTTAATCATGGAACTGTGGCAGCAAATGGTAAGAGACAGCGTTCATTCGGTTGATGAGCTTGTTGAAAAATTCGGGATTGACAGAAAGATAGCTGAAGATCTCGATGAATTTTTTCAAGCACGAATCAACCCTTATTACATGAGCCTTATTCGCCATCCAGGCGATCCCATTTGGCGGCAATGTGTACCGGATAAAGCTGAATTAGATGATATTGATTCTGAAGAAGATCCGTTGATGGAAGATGCTATGAGCCCTGTTCCAAATATTACTCATCGCTATCCAGATCGCGCATTATTTTTAGTTACCAGTCAATGCGGTTTATACTGCCGCTTCTGTACAAGGAAAAGAAAAGTCGGTGACTACGAAAAAATTTCTATGAAAGGGTTGGAAAGTGCATTCAAATATCTTGAACAGCATACGGAAATAAGAGATGTAATATTATCCGGCGGCGACCCATTGATGCTGACAGATATTATGCTGGAAAAAATATTAAAACGCTTAAGAGACATTCCTCATATCGAAATAATAAGGCTTGGATCAAAAATGCCATGCGTTCTTCCTCATAGAATTACAGAAAACCTTTGCAATATGTTGAAGAAGTATCATCCCATTTATTTAAATACGCACTTTAATCATCCGTGGGAAATTACACCCGAAAGCAGCAAAGCATGTGAAATGCTTGCAAACGCCGGCGTACCCGTTGGAAATCAGATGGTGTTAATGAAAGGTGTAAATGATGAACCGGCAATCGTTAAAGAATTAATGCAGAAGCTACTTAGGATTAGAGTTCGACCTTATTACATGTATATGGCTGATGAGACAAAAGGCGCTAATCATTTCCGCACCTCAATTGAAACCGGTTTAAATATTGTTGAAAACCTTCGCGGACATACCAGCGGATTAGCAATTCCTCATTTTGTAATTGATGCGCCCGGCGGCGGCGGTAAAATTCCTCTACTTCCTAATTACGTATTACATCAGGATGAAGATAAAATTATATTAAGGAACTATCAGAAGAAAATTTATTCTTATAAAAATTATAAGGATAAACTCAATCCGCCAAAGACTAACGGAAAACTAAAGAAGATATCTACGGCAGATAAAGTTTCCAAACCAAGAGTAACAAAAGTTAGTAAAAAAAGTGTTGTACATGAATTGGAAGAAGTAGAGAATTAAATTATTATTTAGATAAGCTAATTAATGCCGGATTTTATTCCGGCATTTTTTGTTTAAAATCATTCTAAACTTTGTAATTATTCCTTCTCTAAGTCTTTTTCAACTTTCGGTTTTGTATCACCGGTAAGAATTTTAACCATATCTATTTCTAAACTTTCAGTTGGTAGCTTCTACAATTCTTCCAAGTTCAATATTATTCTTTGAAAAAAATAAAAGTAGGGACAGCTTTTATTATTTAAGTCGTCAATTTCAGTCATCCTCAGTACTTAAATTTCTATCAACACAATAAATTGATAAGTTTTCTTCCGGGAATATTTAATCCGTCTATAATCTTCAAAAAGCGCGGAACTTCCCTTCTGCTGTCGCTGCACCAGCTTCCCATAACTATTGTAATATTTACATCGGTAAGTAAGAGTGGTATCTTCAAACAAAGGCTTTAATGCATCAACATCAACATCGTAATTTTTATATTCGGAATTATACCACCATGAAAAAGAAGTATCGGTAAAGGCTTCACGTGTAGTATAACCAATTAGCATTGGCTTGCCGGAATTTTCGTCAATTATTTTTTTATTTACATTTAGAGTATCAGCTTCTGTTTGAGCAAATAAATTGATTGCACTTAAAAGAAAATTGCGATGATAAATTTTATTTTCATAGTTTTTCCTATTTACTAAGCGAATGTTTTCTAAGGTCAACACCCCAAAGCAGCTTGTTTCTTAAAGTTTCGAAGTAACTTGCATTAGAAGTATGAATTGTTTTTAAAGAACGTTTGCATTTTTTGATTTTTAATTCAAGCGGCGGAGCAAAACCAAATACTCTTTGCCCATCACAATTAATTTGAACTTTATCGTGAAGTGAATCCGCCCTGATAATAATTTCCTGGTCGCCGGGCAAAACAAGCGGACGCATTGTTAAGCTGTGAGGAGAAATTGGGGAAAGTGTAATCACATTTGCCTTTGGGACTTACAATTGGACCGCCGCATGAAATTGAATAACCTGTTGAACCGGTAGGAGTGGCCGCAATAATACCATCTGCCGATAAAGTTGTCACTAATTCCCCGTCAACTTTAATTGTAATTTCAATCATCTTCGGCCAGCCGTCTTTATCAATAACAATATCATTTATTGCGTAAAGTGTTTCAACTTTGTGAGCAACACATTCTGCTTCAATTAACATTCTTTCTTCAATTGAATAATTATTATTTTTAATATCATCAATCAAATAATCCATTTCGTTTATATTAACTTCTGCAAGAAAACCAAGCTTACCAAGATTAACACCAAGTATCGGTTTATCATTTAATTGTGCAAGATTAGCAGAAGCGAGCATCGTTCCATCTCCGCCAATAGAAATTATCATATCACTTTTTTCAGCAAGCTTTTCATTTGTAATGAAGGATGTAAGTTTAATTTCATTCGGAATATCTTTTTTATGAGTCTTCAAGCGAGATGCCCAGGAAAAAATCAAAGCCGGATTTTTTTAGCTTCTCCACAAGAGTTGAAACAACATATATAGCATTTTCTTTATTTGTATTTGCAATAATTCCAATTTTCATATTAACCGCCCTTTAAATTCAGAATAAACTTTTAAGATTTATGAACAACTTTTGACTATTTTTAAATGCTTCAATATAAATTAGTTTTAATTCATTAATAGTTTCCTGTATATATTTCTCTTCATATTCGCTAAGGTTTCCTTTAGTTTTGATGTGAAGCATATCCAAAGTGTCAATGGCAAACTTTGCATATTCAATATTTTTTTCAGATTTTTTTGAAACCGGGTTTTCAATCTTTCCCATCGACATTAATGCTATATGCTGGTTCTGATTAATCAACTGAATAAACAATAAGGAATTATTATCCTTTGTTTCCATATTACCCCTCCTTTTTTAATTTTAGCTCCCAAAGTTTTGCATATTTTGTAAAAACATATAAAGATGAAAAAACTGCCAACACAAATCCATGAATACCGTCAAGAAATCCTCTTTTTATAAAAAACATTTTAATAAAAATTGAAAACGGCCGTAATAATAAATCGGCAAAAGAAAAAGAGTAGTTACTTTCAGATAATTCTTTTGCAGCTAAAGAAGTATATCTGTTAAACTTTTCAAAATAATGAAAAATGTTTGGATCAGTATAATGTTCAAGATCATTTTTTAATTGTCCGCTCTCGCCTTTAAAAATTAATTGTTCGTGGACATCATGTTCATCAAATTTTACTTCATTTTTATTAAAAAGCCGAACAACTCTGCCAGGATACCATCCGCTGTGTTTAATCCATTTACCGAGAAAAAATGCTTTGCGCGGAATTGAATATGCAAGATGTTTTGGGTTGCTGTTTTTAAATTGATTTAATTCTTCTGATAAATTATTTGTTACGGCTTCATCAGCATCAATCCAGAGAACCCAATCATTTGAAGTTAGTTCTACTGCATATTGTTTTGTTTTAGCATAACCCATCCATTCGGCAATTTCATATTTCACATTTTCAAAATTTTTAACTATTTCCAAAGTTCTGTCATTAGAATCTTTATCAACAAGAACAACTAATTTCATCAATACATGTCAATTGGCTTTTGATACATCGCTCAATATTTGTCTCTTCATTTTTTGCGATTATAATTGAGGAGAGTTTCATTTGTCTTTTTACAAAATGTTCCAAGAAATAATAAATACAACATTAAATTTATTAAAGATTACCGGCTCATTGCCAATTTGAACAATAATTCAATGAGTATAAATTCAAAATAATTTTATCTATATTTGACTAAAATAATTATAAATAATCTTACATGAGTTTCATCTTAAAAAAAACTGATTTCAAAATCACGTACCAGTCTCATATTCACTTCAATCATATTTCAATATCTTACAAATTAGTTGATGAATCATTTTCAAGAAATATACCAAAGCATCGGTCTAAAATAAACACTAATTCTGCAACTGAAATGGGATGGGTATTTTTAGGACAGATCTTAACTGTTGGATTTGGATTTGCAATTTTGAAAATACTTTCAAAAATGGGAACATCTGATTTTGGAATTTATTCTTTGATATTAACTGTAATTGCTTTTTTTGGATTGATATTTTATGGTCCAATTCAACAGGGTTTTTTAAGATTTTATTACGATTATGCCGAGAAAAATAAAACCTTGATATTTGTCAATCTTACTTATAAGATTTTGCTGCTATCTGCAAGTATACTTTTAATTTTATCTATACTTTCACTGATAATTACAAACTTACTTCACCTATCTGAATATGTCTTACTATTTTTTTTAACCGGGATTTATGTTTTTACTTTTAAAATAAATGAATTTTTTAACTCAGCATTAAATCTTACTTCGGAAAAGAAAAGAGAATTCTCTGCTCCAAGGCGCTGAAAAAATAATTTCATTAGCATTCGTTATTTTTATTATTGATGAATAAATATTTAACTCTCGTTAATGTGTTGATTATACTAATTTCTGTAACATTTATTTTTTCTGTTATTAAGTATTTATTTTTTAAAAAATATCATTCCGGGAGAAAAACATCTATGATAATAAATCAGTTAAAGAATCTCAATCAGAAATACGTTCTAAAGTATTCAAATATATTTTACCTTTTTTACTATGGGGTTTAGCCGGATGGCTTCAACAAAACGGTGAGAAGTGGATTATTGCTAATTATCTTTCAACTTCTGACGTTGGTATTTATGCAATAATGATAGCAATTGTTAATGCATTGGTTGTAGTTCCAAACAATATTATAAATGAATTTGCAATACCAATAATCTATCAGCAATTTTCTGATCTAAATAATAAAGAAAAGGTATTGACAGGCAAATTATATATAAGAATAAATATGCTTTTAGTATTTTTGATTTCAATGACTTCGACTTTAATAACATATCTTTGGGGCAAACAAATTATTATATTAATTAGCAATGATTCATATACGCTTTATTGGAGTTTGCTTCCGCTAATTTGTCTGGGTTCAGGTTTATTTCTTACAGGGCAGGCTCAAACCGTCTTAGGCTTAGCATTAAACAAACCCGATAAATATATACTTCCAAAGATTAGTATCGGTATTTTTTCAGTCGTATTAAATATAATTCTCATCAATCAGTTTGGATTAAGTGGAATTGCTTATACAATAATAATTATTGGCTTCATTTACGTTTTATATATTGCGTTGGTTAACAAAATTATTTTATCATCCAGATCAGTAGGAATATGAAATAACAAATGAAAATCATTGTAGCAATAATGAAATATGATTATGGTGTAAAAGAACGCGGTTATTCGTTTGAATATTATAATATATATTTACCTTTGTGTGATGTGTTTGGAGAGAATAATATACTTCTCTTTGATTTCTATTCCGAGTTTAAAAGTTCAGGTAAATTGGCGATGAACCATAAGCTTAAAGAATTAATTATTAGTGAAAAGCCTGATTGTGCTTTTTTCTGTTTATTTGAAAATGAATTTGATGAAAATATTATTGAATCATTAAAAGCAAAAAACAAAAACACTTGTTTATTTTTTTGATGATCCATGGAGACAAAAATTTGTTAGGCATTGGATAAAATATTTTAATTATTTTTCTACTCCGGATTATTACATGTACCGCAGTTACCAATTAGAAAATATAACTAATGTTTTTTTTACTCCGTTCGGATACAATTCATCATTTTATAAAAAATTAGATTGGATAAAAAATTTATGATGTCAGCTTTGTTGGTGGTTACAGTCCTTTAAGAAAATGGATAATAAAAAATTTAAAAGATGAAGGATTAAAAATTAAGGTATTTGGAAGAGGCTGGGGAAATGGGGCAAAATGGATTTCACAAGAGCAAGTTGTTGAAGTATTTAATCAATCAAAAATAAATTTGAATCTTTCAAATGCAGTTTATAATGATATAAAATTTTTATTTTGGTCTGCGAAATCACTTAAGAACATAAAGCAGCTATATTTTTTAAAAAAAATAAAGGAACAGGTTAAAGGCAGGCATTATGAGATAAATGGCTGCGGAGGATTTCAGTTGAGTTATTTTATTCCAGGGCTTAACCTTGCTTATGAAATTGACAAAGAAATTGCTGTTTACGAAGACATAAAATATATTCCTGATGCAGTTAAATTTTATTTAAAGGATGATGATACTTCGAAGCACAATAGCTGAAAAAGGATATGAAAGATCGATAAAAGATCATTCGGCTCAAAACTATTTAAAAAATTTAATAACAAGAGTTGTATCATAGAAATTGTTTATTAAAACTATAAACTATTACTTTAATCTTTTTGGATTTTATCCTAAAAGATTTATCAATTCAATACGGGGTATTTTACCCTTTATAAAAAACTATCTTGAAATAAAAAGAGAAATATATTCCGAATAAATATTTTAAGATTAGCAAATTTCATCCTTGTCTTGATGATCGCTATGACACTGCCGGCTCAATCCCCTTTCATTATTTTCATCAGGATCTTTTTATTGCAAATAAAATTTTTAATATTAAACCAAGTACACATATTGACATTGGCTCAAGAGTGGATGGGTTTGTGGCTCATGTCGCATCCTTTCGGGAAATTGAAGTATTTGATATTAGGAAATTGGATAACCATATTAAAAATGTGAAATTCGTTCAAGCTGATTTGATGGATGAAAATTTTTCATTTTCTGATTACACTGATTCAGTATCGTGTTTGCATGCAATTGAACATTTTGGACTAGGAAGATATGGGGATAATATCGATATAAACGGACACTTAAAAGGATTGAATAATATTTATAAGTTGTTAAAAACAAATGGGAAATTCTTTTTTTCAACTCCAATAGGCCCACAGCGAATTGAGTTCGATGCACACAGAGTCTTTTCCTTGAAATATCTTTTAGCAATATTTGAAGGGAAATATTTAATAAATTCTTTTTCTTATATAGATGATAAAAATATTTTATACGAGAACGTTGAATTAAATCCTCAAAACATTAAGAATAATTTTAAGTGCAACTATGGATGTGGAATTCTTGAAATGACAAAAATTTAATTAAATGTGAAATCAGAAAATAACTTATCAGTCGTAATTTGCACTAGAAATAGACCAGTTGAATTAAAAAGGTGTATTGAATCTATTTCAAGACAAAAAATTGATACTGAATTTCAAATTGAAGTTTTGATTATTGATGATGGTCAACTATCCAATGAAATAAAAAATGAATTTGTTAGTAAACTTTCAAAATTTGAATTCAAGTATTACAAAAAAGAATGTCCTGGATTATTTTTATCTAGAATATTTGCTGTGTCAGTAGCAAATAGTAATATTATTCTTTTCTTAGATGATGATGTTGAAATAGAAGATGAATTATTTTGATGTACTATTAAAAACATATTCATTTCAATCCAGTATTGTGGGAATTTGCGGAATTGATATTTTAATGCCTAAGCCTTCTTTTTTTGCTAAGATGTTTCATGTAATTTTTCTATTAAAATCGATGGATCCGGGGAAACTCTCGTTAACTGGCTATGGTGAATCGATGCAGTATTGGTATAAGCACAAAGATAAATTTTATACTGAATTTTTATCCGGTTGTAATATGTCATTCAAAAAAGATGTTATATCTGATTTACAACCCGTTAGCTGGCTAAATAATTATAGTATTGGCGAAGATGTCTACCTTTCATTTAAGGCAGGTTTATCAGGAAAATTGCTTGTAAATCCATTGTTAAAAGTAAAACATCATCAATCAAAAGTTTCGCGCGATAAAATGAGTCATGTAGCTTTTTATGATATATTAAATCATCATTTATTCTTAAAAATTAGAAATAAAACCAAATTGGCATATATATTACATTCATGGACAATTTTAGGTATTCTATTAAAAACATTTTGTATGCTTAATTTTGCGCAGTTAAAAGGTTATCTGCATGGAATATTTTATTTATTAAAACAAGAGAAAATTCATTCGTAATTTGAATTACATTTCTTTCCTTTACGAATATTAACTAACGTGAAAATAAAAACAAATAATATTTTATTGGTTACTGTAATGCAAAGCTGGGGCGGCGGTGAAGAATTTATTTTAAAAGTTTGTAAAAATATTAAAAAATATAATTTTATTATTGCGTCTCCAAATGGTGAAGCATCAGAGATATTTAAAAAGAATAAATTGAATGTAATTTCAAAAAATCAACTTTCAAAAATTTATAAGTCAAATGCAAAGTGGCCATTAACTTCTATTTTAAAGAGCATTATCAAAATTAAGCTTACAGCTTTTTCATTATCTGCTATTATCTATAAAGACAAAATTAATCTTTTAATTGCTAACGGAAATTTTGCCGCCTTATTTTCAATATTTCCATCTATCATCATGAGGAAAAAACTTCTTGTCATACAGCATTTAATTTATAATACGGATTCTCTTGAAGCTAAATTGCTTAAAATTATTATTAGATTTTCAGATAGATTTATTTGTGTTTCAAATGCTGTTAAAGACAATATTTTATCCGTCGTAGGCAATAATTATAGTAATAAAATTGAAGTCATTCACAATGGAATTGAATTAACTGGCATTGAGAAAATCGATTCAACACAAATTGATGACAAAATCAAAATAGGAATTGTTGGTTCAATTATTCGTATAAAGGGAATTGATTTAGTAATTGATTCTTTAATTGATATGCTTAACTCACATGCAAAAGTTCATTTGTATATCTATGGCTCACCGAACAACCAGGATGATTCAGCTAAATATAATCAAGAGTTAATCACTAAAGTAAGGTCAAATGATTTAGGAAATAGAATTCATTTCATGGGTTATGAAAATGATAAGGCTAAAATTTACAATTCTTTGGACTTAGTCATAAATTATACTGTTATCCCTGAAGCATTTCCTTATTCTGTTCTCGAAGCAATGGCCTATGGAAAAATTGTAATAGCTCCAAACATAGGTGGGCCAAAAGAAATTATTACAGAAGATAAAAATGGGTTTTTAGTTGAACCGAATAACACTTATTCACTTAAAAGTAAGTTGGAATTTGTAGTTAATGAATTATATTCAAGAGCACTAAATTCAATTAGTCAAAATGCGCGTAAAACAATAGAAGAAAAATTTAGCCTTGCAGAATTTATAAGAAAGTATGAAGAACTTCTTTTCTCACTACTTAATTGATAATAAAAATAATTAAATTTTATAAACATATTTTTTCATAAATTAATACAGAGATTGAAAACAGCTTTAATACATGATTGGTTAGTAACTTATGCAGGCTCAGAAAGATGTTTAGAATCTTTTGTTAATCTATTCCCGGATTCTGATATTTTTACTTTGATTAACTTTCTAAATGTTGAAGAAAGAAAAATAATATTAAAAAATAAAGAAGCTGCCACATCTTTTATTCAAAGATTACCATGGGTAAAAAGTAATCACCGCAATTATCTCCCGTTATTTCCTTATGCAATTGAGCAATTTGATCTTTCAAGTTATGATCTTGTTCTTTCAAGCTCCCATGCAGTATCTAAAGGTGTTTTAACAAATTCTAATCAGCTTCACATTTGTTATTGCCATACACCAATTAGATATGCCTGGGATTTAACCCATCAATATTTGAAAGAGTCTAATCTTACCAAAGGCGTAAAAGGATTAATTGTTAAATTGGTTCTTCATTATATAAGAATGTGGGATATTTCTTCCGTAAGTAGAGTCGATCATTTTATTGCTAACTCAAACTATATTGCAAAACGTATAAAGAAAATATATAATCGTGATTCTGAAGTTATTTATCCTCCTGTTGATACAGAAAAATTTAGCTGCGAAATTAATAAAGAAAATTATTACATAACTGCATCGCGTTTTGTCCCTTACAAAAAAATAGATCTGATTGTTGAATCATTTACAAGAATGCCGGATAAAAAATTAATTGTCATTGGAGATGGCCCTGATTCCGAAAAAATAAAAAATAGAGCAGGAAAAAATATAGAATTTCTTGGTTATCAAACGGGACAAATACTTGCAAACTACATGCAAAAAGCAAAAGCCTTTGTATTTGCTGCCGAAGAGGATTTTGGGATAATGGTTGTTGAAGCTTTATCTTGCGGAACCCCAGTAATTGCTTTAAACAAAGGCGGAACAGCAGAAACAATAATTGATTTACAAAACGGAATTCATTTTAACAATCAAACTGTTGAAGATATTATTCAAGCAATAAGTAAATTTGAAAAAATTGAAGATAAGTTTGATTCGAACTCAATAAGCAGAAGCGCAAAGAAATATGACAGAAAATCTTTTGAACAGCAAATTCAAAACTTTGTTAATAAAAAAGCTAAAGAATTTTACGGATAAACATCCTAATGATAGCTAATCGAAAATCAATTTATTATTTACGATTATTTTTGGATCTTGCTCTCCTGAATATAAGCTTTATAATTGCAGCAGCATTAGCCCAGCCTTTCGATATCCTTTTATCAAGAACACACATGTTTGTACTTATGATGGCTTTAAATTTTTTATGGTACTTCACTTCGAATGTTGTTGGCTTTTATGAAGATTTTGGATCACGGTTATATTCATTTCAATTCACGAATATACTTAAGGTTGTAATTGTCCAGGCAATGGCTTCTGTCGTTTTCATATTTATTCTGAAAGAAGATTTATTTACAAGAAACTTTATTCTTTATTATACTTTTCTTCTGATTATATTGGTTAGTCTGCGCATAGAAATTCTTAAAATAATTATTTACAAACGAAGTGGAAGACAACAAAACAACAAAAATTTAATTATTATAGGCTCTGGTGAAGTCGGACAAACTTTTTCTAATATGATTAAAAGCAATCTTGGACTTGGCTATAATTTTATAGGATTTGTTGATGATGAAGTTAAAATTGGACAAAAGTTTTTAGGAAAAATTGATGAATTGGATTCTATATTGAAAAATAACCTTGTTGATGAAGTAGTAATTGCTCTCCCTTTTTATGCTTCAAATTTACTTGACAATATTTTAAAAACTTGTAACCGGCATGCAGTAAGAGTAAATATTATTCCTGATTATATTCGCTTCTTATCTAAAAAATTTAAAATTAATATGATTGGGAATCTTCCTATAATTTCTGTAAGAGACGAACCCTTAGCAGAGACTTATTGGAGATTTATTAAAAGATCATTTGACATTTTTGTTTCGGCGGTAATTGGAGTACTCATATTATCATGGTTGTTTCCAATTCTTGCGGTTATTATAAAATTAACTTCTTCTGGTTCTGTTTTTTTTATACAGGAAAGAGTCGGTAATGATGATGAAATGTTTAGATGTTATAAATTCACAACAATGAGAGAAGAAAATGATAAAGGTACGTTTCATCCGGTTGTTGAAAATGATCCAAGAATAACAAAGTTTGGTAAATTTCTACGAAGATCAAATTTTGACGAACTGCCTCAATTTATTAATGTGTTAAAAGGTGAAATGTCAATAGTTGGCCCAAGGCCGCATACAATTGTCTTCAATAACTTGTATAAAGAGATGGTTAACGAGTTGAAACTTAGAAGCTGGGTTAAGCCAGGCATTACAGGATGGGCTCAAATCCACGGTTACAGAGGGGATGTAGTTGATATTGAAGAGAACAAAAGAAGAACTCAAAAGCGGATTGACTATGATATCTGGTATATCGAAAACTGGTCATTCGGATTGGATATTCAAATAATTCTCCTCACCATCTGGCAAATGCTTAAGCGGGATACAAAAGGAATTTAATTCTTTCAAGCATATCTTTTCTTAATATTCATAATAAAATTTTTCTCTATTCTCATAACTTCTTAAATATTGTTGCCTAATGAGTAGTTTTTACTAAAGGCGATTTCCATTTCGAGTAGAAATTACAAAAACTTATAAACCATTATAAAATCAATAAATTTTAAGGATTATTAATAACGGTACAATAGTTGATGAAACTCACCACAAAACCAATTTTTCGTATTCTCATTTGGCAAACTAAAACTTTATAAAATAATTAGAGAAAATATTATGGAGAGGACTACCAGACAAAAAAATTTCGCATTAATATTAACGCTGTTGCTATCTTCAATTCTTTTCTTTTCATGTAAAAATGATTCCTCACAGGTTGTTGTAGATGAAGGAACCACCGGCAACAATGACAATACAACCCAAACATATAATTCTACAATTTCCGGACAAGTTATAAATAATCTAACAGGCTCTCCACTTGAAGATGCTGATGTTCTGATATTCGCCAACACAGACGTTCAAGAGTTAGCCACGGATACTCAAGGTAAATACACCGCTGATTTAGTACTTACATCAAATATAAACATAGTAGTTGTTGTTTCTAAAAGTGGTTTTATAACTGATTCGTTAACTGCATTTATCATAGCAGGAAAAGATAAATCAATTGATAGAGTAGAATTAGTTCCTAACAATACTGGAACAATTCCATCAGGAGATCCTGTTAGTATATTTTTAGCAGAGCAGACATCTGATTTCATTGGCGTAAGAGCAAGCGGTTCTGAAGAAACTGCTCGAATTACATTCGTGGTTCAAGATTCTGCCGGAACACCAATTGACCTTGATCATACAGTTGACGTTAATTTCAAGTTTGGTGCACAGCCTAATGGTGGTGAAGAATTAACCCCAACTACAGTTAAAACCAATAATAATGGGGAAGCAGCCGTAAATTTAACTGCCGGTACAAAAGCCGGAGCAGTTCAGATAATAGCTGAGATTCAATTAAAAGATAAAAAAATTATTTCCTTACCAGTAGGAATATCAATTCACGGTGGATTACCGGATAGTATTCATTTCAGCATTGCACCACAATACCATAATTTTGCAGGTTATAATATCTATGGAATAAAAGATGTAATATCTGCTTATGTAGGTGATAAATATGCAAACCCGGTAAGAGCTAATACAGCAGTATATTTCACAACAACTGGTGGAGTTATTGAAGGAAATACACAGACAGATGATCAGGGAATTGGCTCTGTTGAACTTATTTCTTCTGCACCTCAACCATTTCATACATTTTTTGGAGCTGGATTTGCAACTATTACAGCTTCTACTGCCGATGAAAATTCAAATATGATCTATAAATCTATAATTATACTGTTTTCGGGGATACCTATTCTTCAAGGTGGGCCAACTACTTTTAGTCTTCCTAATTTAGGAAATCAGGATTTTACATATACACTAATGGACCAAAATGGAAATCCTTTAGCTCCAGGAACAAATATCACTGTTACTTCAGATGACGGCCAGGTAAAATTATCTGGCGATGTTGCTATAAATATGCCGGATACACAAAGCAAAATTTGGACACAGTTTTCATTCACAGCAGCAGAGCAAGATTCTACCTTTAAACCACGGCCTGTAACCATATTTATAAATACAAGTGGGCCAAATGGTCAAGATAGGTTAACATTTAAAGGATCGGCTGAATAATTTAAATTCTATTTTATAACCCGTCATTTTGATGACGGGTTTTTTATTTTAAAGCTAAATAAATTATTGACCTCAATATTAGTCAATAAAAATTACTTCATTTTATTATCTCTTCTATTTACTTAATAATTATTTATTTTAAAATTTGTGAGAGGTTTATAAATATTATATCTTCATTAGTAATTTATTCATTAAACGAGGTTTAGTATGGCATCAGATTTAATTGCGCATGTTGAGATTCCTTCAAAAGATTTGGAAAAGTCAAAAGAATTTTTTCATAAGCTGTTTGGATGGGAATTTAAACCCTTCGGCAATGGCTACCTTCTTTTCAATACTCATAAAGGCTTTACAGTCGGATTAAGAAATGTAAAAGAAATAGTTACAGGTGATTCGACCATCTTTCATGTAAAAGTTGATGATATTGTAACTATGCTTAAAAACACTGTTGAAGCCGGGGGAAAAGTTTTTAGAGATAAAACCACTATCCCGGCTATGGGTTATTTTGCATTAATAAATGATTCAGATGGAAACACAATTGGACTTTATCAGAAGAATGTTTAAAATTTGAATCGGGATAAATTCCCGGATTTTTATTCAACCTTCTCTTATTTTCAATTATAATTATTACGAGCTAAGGCTTAAAATAAAAAAATATAATGATTGCTAAATTTATTATAGTAATGTTTTTATTTATTTTATATCAAAAAATATTTGATTTTCTGGAATGAATGGGCTCTCATTTCGCTTCAACGATGATTAATACATATACTAATCAGTGATGCAGCATTTTATGTAAAAAAAATATTTATCAGCAAAATTTTTTATTCATTAAAAATAATTTATGATTAAAATTTTTATAGGGTTTCTTTTTTGCATTTTATACTTAATTCCTTTGAAGGCTCAAGGGGGATATGTGCTTGATTCTGAAATCAAAAAATTAGATGATGTTAATTTAAGTATTGAATCAACAAAGCTTTATATCCCGGACGAAAAAGAAGATGTAAAATCAATCGGAATAGGAAAAACTCAAGTTGCAAATGGTAAAAGATATAATGCGATGATGAGTAATCCAGCATTTCTTGGAACTAAAAAATTTTCACTTGAAGCCTTTAGTGTTCAAGCCAGCCTTCCGCCGGAAACATTTACCGCAGCAAATTTTTTAAATGGTAATATTGAGGAATTCAAACAAGCTGTATCTTTAAAAGAAGTCTGGAATGGTGTTAATGATTTTAAAGCTGCAAATTCTGTTCAACAGCAATTGGCTGCTTTACAAAGAATTCAAAACGGCTTAAAATTTCCACGTGATTTATTAGACAAAGTTGTTGGAAGCAGTGATTCCCCATTAACTCATGGATTAAAGGTTATCCCTGGCATTTCTTTGCAAACTCAGAACTTTGGATTCTCTATTTATGCAGTTGGACAATCTGGATTTATTGTTCAACAAAATCCTGTAATCGATATGTTATTAGATACACATATTCCAAATGATTTGAACAATTCTCAGGAGGTAATAAGCGCAGTTAGTAGTATTGCCGGTTTGCTTCAAACTCTTGTAGATGCTTCGGGTAATATAAGTCTTGATGCTTTCCCAGTTACCTATTCGATTTCATATATAGATATCGTCGCTGCTGCAGGATATGGAATGAAGCTTACACCTCATCTAAACTTTGGTGCTAATTTGAAAATTATTAATAGACGGTTTTCAGCTAAAAGAATAGTTACACAGGATTTTAATGAAATACTAAATGTTCTCAAAAAAGATTTTGATGCAAATAAAACAGGCTTAACCATAGATATCGGGGCTTTATATGATTTTAATTTTGGCTTCAGAGTTGGATTGTCTGTCCAAAATTTAATACCGCTGCAGACTTTAACATCAACAATGAATGCGAAAATTGTTCAATCAGGTTTTGATTACAAACGAGACCAGAATGGAAATATTACTCTTGATAATAATCGTGATACGGTTATCCAGGTTGTAACCAGAAATGCAAATATATTTTTGCCATTTGATTTGAAGCTGCCAATACTTATTAATTTAGGAGCTAATTATTCAATAAATAGAAATTGGGATGTATCTTTTGAATTAGCGGATGCTGCTGACCAAGATACTAGATATAATTTTTATGAAAATAGAATCAGGATTGGCTCTGAATATCGATTAGAAACTGCTAATAATTTTGGAGTTGCGTTCCGTGTAGGTTTAGCTGACAGCAGATTTACTGGCGGTTTAGGATTCAATATTTTCCGGGTTTTTCAAATCGATGCTGCTTATGCTTATGATGAATACGTTCAGACATATTCTTATTATGGGCAGATAAAATTTGGATGGTGATTGAATAAATAAACTATTGGGGAAAATAAATTGAATAATACTTGTAATAAACAATTAACAAGTATTTAATAAAGAAATATTTCTTACTTAAAATTTATTATCGAAAAAAATTTGTTTATAGTTAAGAATGACTAACTGCCAGTTAAAAAATTTTTTGTGTATCAATAATTTGGCACTTTTATTACCCAGTTCTCATACTGAACCAAATATCTAATATTATACATTTTCATCTCAATTTATTATTCTTTTTGGCGCAAAAAGATAATATTAAGTTAATATTCCGCTGGCATACTTTATGTAATTTTGTATTAATAAAAGTTAGTCTTTACATACTCTTATAAAAACTATTAAATAGAAATAAAGGAGAAACAATGGAAGAACTAAGGCAAGAAATAGGGAAGATAATTGAGATTGAATATAAAAAAGCTCTAAATAAAGGCTTATTGAACCCCAAAGAAATCTCAAACAAAATTTGGAATCTTTTAGTAGAAGAAGATGCTATTTATATTCCTGTTCCAGAATCAGCATCTGGCTGTTACGAAGATTTTGAAGAATAATTGAATTGAAGAATTAAAATAAATAACTTCATACTTATTGAATAAATAATTTTTATTCAACTTACTATTGTATTGTTTTAAACAAACTCCCTTCCCATAAGCATAGAAATTCCCTTAAATTAAGAATTGTCAGCTATAAATTTCTAAATGATTAATTGCAGATGAAATGTTTAATGATTAAAGAGATCGCAAAATAGTTTCAAGCTGTTCTTCGTTATCTACTAAAACTGTTCGGGCTTTGCTTCCGTCATTAGGCCCAACAACTCCGGCTTCTTCCAATTGATCGACTATCCTGGCAGCACGTGAATAACCCAGCTTTAATCTTCTTTGAAGAAGCGAGACAGAACCTTGCTGATGTCGAACAATAACTCTTGCAGCATCTTCAAACATTGGGTCCAAGTCAGATAAGAATCCTCCCATTGCTTCTTTCTTCTTATCATAAAGCGAAGGCAAAAAGTAAGGCTTTGAATAGGCTTGCTGAGAATAAATAAAATTTGTTATTCTTTCAACTTCATCGGTTGAAATAAAAGCATTTTGAATACGAATTGGTTTTGGTAACCCAGTTGGAAGGAATAACATATCTCCTTTGCCTAATAATTGTTCAGCACCATTCATATCTAATATTGTGCGCGAATCAATTTTTGTTGCAACCTGATATGCTACTCTTGCACTGAAGTTTGCTTTTATAACTCCGGTAATAACATTAACGGATGGGCGCTGTGTAGCAAGTATTAAGTGAATTCCTACGGCTCGTGCTAATTGTGCAAGACGTGTAATCGGTTCTTCAACTTCTTTACCTGCGGTAATCATCAAATCCGCAAGCTCATCAATTATTACCACTAAGTAAGGAAGGAAATGATGTTTCATTGTTTCGGTATCTGCAGGTTTTTTTTTGGGGTCGGTAACTTTTTTATTGTAATCAACTAAATTTCTAACTCCTGCTTTTGCAAGCTTATCGTATCTTTTTTCCATTTCATATTCAACCGACTTCAACAGAAGAACTGCGTTTTGCGGATTGGTAATTATTTCTTCCTCAAGATCAGGAGAGACTGCCAGATAATGACGGCGCAGCTTATTATAAAATGACAATTCAATTTTTTTAGGGTCAATCATTATCAGCTTCACTTCGGAAGGATGTTTTGTATAAAGCATGCTGGCAATGATCATATTTATTCCCACGCTTTTACCTGAACCGGTTGAGCCGGCAATAAGCATGTGGGGCATTTTCGTTAAATCTGTAATATACACATCACCATTAATTGTTTTTCCTAAAGCTAACGGCAGTTCAAATTTTGATTCCGGAATCTTTGTCAATACAGACCGTGCATTTACAAGTGAAGCTTCAGC